>PBMF01000050.1 GCA_002721995.1 Chloroflexota bacterium | reverse complement strand
TGCTGACCCCTTAAAGCACCCAAGGGTTGAGGCGGTAACGAAACAACCGCTTGGCCAAAACAGGGCAAAGACAGCAAGCGCCGCCGAATTAAAAAGAGCGGCCTGAGTACTCAGGCCGCTCTTTCACGGTAAGTCGGTTATCAGAACCCACTACCGCCTCCACCCGAACTAGGCGCCGGCGCCGGGGGTCCTTTGGGACCTCGCGGGCCTTCAGGGCCCCGTGGGCCGGTCGGACCGGTTAGGCCCTGAGGGCCTACCGAACCATCATCGGGCATGGCGTCCGTGCATGTCTCGAGATACAACATGATGATCTCGATGTTGTCCAAGGCATACTGCACATCATCCACGTTCCAGTTGATGCCGCCCACCACCAGACCCAGCTCATCGCTTATGGGACTGATCGCGGCCAAAGTCTCGTCGATGGTGTCCAGGGCTGCCAGGCCAGCGTTGCCGTCTATCTGCGCACAGGCATCACCTATCAGGTCGCCAAGGGCGCTGGACGGCAGGTTCCCGCAGCTTGGCGTCACTGACGCCAAGTCGCTGGGCACCACCGAGCCCGGGTCGTCCAGTATGGCTGCCACCTGGGGCGGTAGCGGCAGACTGTCCACCAGGGGCAGCGCGCCGGGTGTGAACAAGGCGAACGGGTCCGTGGGGATGGTTATCCCGTTCAGGTCGTTTAGGGCGTTGGCTGCGTTGGCTTCCGTAAGACCAAGTTGGGTCCGAAGGTCGTCCACCGCATCTCTAAGGGCCGCGGCTGCACCTTCGCCCTCACTCTACCGTACCGTGACTCCGCTCAAGCAGGCCTCCAGGCCCACTCCGACTTCACCGCCGGCCGCCAGCGCCGGGGCTATCTTGCCCAGCATCTCGCCCTGTCCGGAGCCGCCGTTGCCGTAGACCAGGGCGCCCAGGCGTCCCAAGCCCTTGCCTATCGTCTCGCCTTGGATGCCGAACTTCGCGCCTCCGGCCACTCCCAGGTTGGCGCAGGCCGTTATCTCCATGTCCAGGTCGTCTACCAGGTGCGTGTCGTATATGAACTGGTCTAGGGCCTCCAATTGGTCGTCTAGCGAGTCCGACCTTTCGCCGATCAGGTCCTGAATCTCCTCGCTTCTCTGGTCAAGCAGATCGCTGAGGAAATCCGTCCGTTCTTGATTGTCCTCGTTCATGGCAGTGAACCGGTCCTGGTTCGCCTCGTCAATGGCGACCCACCGGGCCTGATTGTTGGTTTCCATGTCCAAGAACCGCTGTTGGTTCGCCGCTTCCAGGTCGCTCAACTTGGCCAGGACCAACGGCGTCCCATTACCGTTGATCTTTCCCGGCGGCTCGCTGGACGCACCGGCGGCGTTGTCCGGCCCGAAAATGGCCCAAAAGGCCAACATGGCCAGGCCGATCATCAGAACCAGGGCAAATTTGCCAGCTGTGGGGAGGGAGTACTTTTGAATCATCGCGTTTTTCAACTCTCCTTTTTTCGTGAATCCTCATGTGGCTCCCAAAAATCCACAGACGAATAGCCAAATGCGGGTCCACATTTGGCCGCAGGTATAATACCAAAGTCCAGATGGGAGCCCAGTCACGTTTGCAGACGTGTAAAATACTCCCGCCAACAACACATGGAGGTTTCCCATGGCAGACAAATTCTCCGGAGTCCACTGGATGCTGGCCACGCCCTTCCACGAGGATGAAAGCATCGACACGGCGTCAGTGGCCAAGATCGTGGATAAAGCCCTGTCCTCAGGCTGCGAAGGCATGGTCTGCCTGGGCGTCACCGGCGAGGCGGCCCGTCTGACAGACCGGGAGCGCTACCAGGTGGCCGAGGCCGTGATTCAGAACGCCAACGGGCTGCCGGTCACGGTGGGCGCCACCGCCAACAGCACGGCGGCCGCCATCCAGAACAGCAAAGAGGCCGAAGAGCTGGGCGCGGCGGCGGTGATGGTGTCTCCCCCGGCCATGGGCAAACCCAACCCCGACGCGGTATTCAACCACTACGCCCGCCTGGCCGACGCCATCGACATCCCCATCGTGGTCCAGGACTACCCCAGCACGTCGGGCGTGCACATGTCGCCCGATTTCATCGCCAGGCTCTCCAGCGGCATCCCCGCGGCCCAGTACCTGAAACTGGAAGACCCGCCCACACCGCCCAAGATCTCGGCGATACGCAAATTGGTGGGCGACGATATGCCCATCTTCGGCGGGCTGGGCGGCGTGTTCTTGCTGGAGGAGCTGGCCAGGGGCTCGGCCGGCGCCATGACCGGCTTCGCCTATCCTGAGGTATTGGTGGATATCTGCCGCCACATGGCTGAGGGTGACCGCGCCCGGGCTGAGGAGCTGTTCAACCGCTGCCTGCCGCTGATGTTATTCGAGTTCCAGGAGGGCATCGGCGTCTCAGTGCGGAAATACGCCCTACAAAGCCGGGGACTCATCGAGTGCCCGGTCGTGCGCCACCCCGGCCCCAACATCACAGACGAGACCAAGGCCGAGTTCCACCGCCTGGTCGAGGCAGTAGGGCTGGGTTAGGTTTAGACGAACCTCACCTATCCCAGTGCCTTGGCCCGCTCATCCTGAGCTTGTCGAAGGACCTAGGTCAGCCATACCCCTGGTGGGGATGGTAAGCGCGGTGCAACAGTGGTTGGACAGGTCCGATGTTATCGAGACTCTCGACTTCGGTCGTAGCTCAACATGAGCGGATCGAACATGGTTGCGTTGTGTGGAGGCTGGTTGGCCATGAAACAGGGCGGGTTGGAAACCCGACCCTACGCAGGCGCATGGCGTTCCACAAACCACTCAGAGTGAGCAGATAGGCGCTGGCTGCTCTTACTGGGCCGTCCAACCGCCGTCGATGACCAACTCGCTGCCGGTCACGAAGGAAGACTCGTCCGAGGCCAGATAGAGGACTCCATAGGCTACATCTTCAGACTCGCCGTACCGGCCCAGAGGTATGCGGGAGAGCATGACCTCGCGTACTGCCGGGTCGGAACGCCGGGCCTCGGTCATGGGCGTGGCGATGGGGCCTGGGTGCACAGAGTTCACCCGGATGCCTTCTGAAGCGTACTGGATGGCCGCCGATTTGGTGAACAGCCTGACCGCTCCCTTGGACGACTGGTACGGCGCGCCGCTTTCCTTCATGCCCACCAGCCCCAATTGGGAGGAAATGTTGATGATGGAGCCCCCGCCCGCTTTACGCATCTCGGGAATGGCGTAGCGCGTGCCCAGGAAGACGCCCTTGGCGTTGATATTCATCACCCGGTCCCAGTCTTCGACGGTGGTCTCCTCGATGGAACCGCGGGCACTGACCCCGGCATTGTTCACCAGGATATCCAGCTTGCCGTAGCGGGAGACGGCCTCATTTACTGCCGCCTGCCAGTCCTCTTCACTGGTCACGTCCAGGCGCACGAACACCGCGTCGCCGCCATCGCCGGCGATGCTTTGTACCAGGCTACGGCCCTCATCCTCGCGCACGTCGCCGACGACCACCTTTGCCCCTTCCTTCAAAAACAGGTCGGCCTCAAATGCTCCCATGCCCCGGCTGCCGCCGCTGATGAGGGCCACTTTTCCTTGTAGTCGCATGCTTACTCTCCCGGGGTTTTGCCCCGTACTTGGGCTCAGGCTGGCGGTGCAGCAACGAGATTCCTCGGCTGACGCCTCGGAACGACAGATACGGCGTGGCTGGCCGCTTCAGTTCAGAACCTTGTCTGCTGGTTCATGGGGGTGTAGGTACCGGGATGGACCGATGTCAGGCCGGCGTCCACGGGTAGGCAGATGCCGGTGATCCACCGGGCTTCGTCGCTGGCCAGGAACAGCGCGGCGTAGCCCACGTCCCAGCCGGTGCCCTCTGACTTGAGTGGCGCGGCCTGGGAGCGGAACTCGCGCAGGTCGTCGTTCATGCGGGGCGCGACCATGGGGGTGTAGACCAGGCCTGGGGCAATCACGTTCACACGGATGTTGTCGGCGGCGTGGTCGGCGGCCATGGAGAAGGTGAGGCCGATGACGCCGGCCTTGGAGGCGCTGTAGGGCGTGCTGCTGTGGGCGCGCAGACCGGCGATGGACGAGATGTTAATAATGGCGCCGCCGCCCCCGCTGGCAATCATGTGGGGGATCGTGGCCTTGCTGGCCAGGACGATGGTCTTCATATTCACGGTCATGACCCGGTCCCAGTCGTCCTCGCTCACCTCGACAACCGTGCCCCGCTGGGAGATGCCCACGTTGTTGTCCAGGATGTCCACCCGGCCATAGCGCTCCATGGCGGTTTCCGCCATGCGGTTGCAGTCTTCTATTTTGGTCATATCGCCCTGGAGGGTTGAGGCGATGCCGCCCTCCTCCTGGATGATCTGCTGGGTCTCCTTGGCGCGGTCCTCGTGGAAGTCCACCAGGAGCACCTTAGCCCCTTCTCTGGCGAACAGAATGGACGCTGCCTTTCCGTTGCCGACGCCCTCTCCGCTGGAGCCTGCGCCGGTTACGATTGCCACTTTGCCTTCTAGCCTGGGTGGTCGGTCAACCATGGATAACACCTCTGGAGATTCCTGGGGTTTCAATGCCTTTACCGGTTGGTAGATTCTAGGAAACGGGACCGCTTGTCAATCTCGTTTATCCCTCGGGCCGGAGCCTTGTTCCTTGACTCCACATGGGGCGCACCTTAAACTGATATAGACACATTAGGTGAGCCTCCAACAGGCCCACCGGGACGTTTTACTTCATGCAGGACCGCTCAACCCCCGGCGACGTCGCCCTCTTTATCGACTGGGAAAACTTCAAAATTAGTCTGGCCGTAGGCCACCGCACCCCCAACGTTTCCGCCCTCAAAGAAGAAGTAACCAACCACGGACGCGTAGTCATCGCCAAGGCGTACGCGGACTGGGTTACCAGGGCCCCTGAACTTCGCGGCGCAAGCCAGTTCATCAACGACCCGCCATCCCTCTACGCCGCCGGCATCGAGCCGGTGTTCGTGCCCACCCGGGCTCCGTCCCAGGGCGCCAACAACGCCAACGGAGTGCGCACCGGGCGCATCAAAAACAGCGTCGACGTCAAGATGACCGCCGACTGTATCGAGATTGCCCACACCTACCCCAACATCAGCACCTTCGTGCTGGTCTCCGGTGACTCCGACTTCATCCACGTGGTCAACGCACTGCGCACCATGGGCAAGCATGTCATGGTGGTAGGCGTGTCCTGGAGCACCTCCCGCCGCCTGTCCGACCAGGTGGACACTCTGGTGCTCTACGATGTGGATGTCGATCCGCCAGAATCCGAACAGGCCGTGGTCGCGACTGCGGCGCCCGTTCCCTCCAGCGCCGCTACCGGCGGCAAGGGCGACCTTCAGGACATCATCCGGGCCGTGGAAGAGATCATCCGCGACGAACGAAAGGCCGGCGGCAACCCGCTGCTGACCTCCATCAAGCAGCGCCTGATGCGCCGCTACCCCGATTTTGACGAGAAGAAGCTGGGCTATTCCGGCTTCAAGCGCCTGATGGCCAGGGTGGCCCAGGACGGAAACATCCGTCTCATCACCGCCGGTCTGGTCGACTGGGCGATCATGGCCGACGAGGCCATACCCGAAGGCGCCACCGAAGCAACATTCTCCAACTCCTCCGGCTCCCGCCAGGGACGGCGGCGAGGCAGGCTTCCCCGCTCAATACAGGCGGAACCCGCCAGGGAACCGGAACCCGAATCACCTGACCCGGAGCCCATTCAGGCTGACCCTGAACCCGCGTACAGCTCCGACGGTGAAGACGCCGTTTTCACCTACGACGAAGCCGACTTCGAGCCTGCTGCCAACGGAGATTACGGCGAGGCCTCTGTGTCGGAAGAATACGCCACGGCCTCGAGCACGCCCAGCTCGCCCTTCGGCGACAACCCGGAACTGTCCCAGGCCATCCAGGATGCCATCAGCAACCTGGGGTTGCCCGGAGAACCGGACGACAACCAGTTGGCCGAGCGTGTGTCAGACCTGATAATCATGGCCAACACCCTGGAACACCAGGAGGGTGTCAGCCACGTCGCCTTCAACTTCCTGGTCTCCGAGATCTGCGACGCCCTGTCTCAGGCCCTGGCCGCCGAGCACGAAGAGATCACCCAGCGCTGGGGGCAGAGCAGCTCCCGCACCTATGTGAGCAAGATGCTCCGCAGCCTGAGCGAGGGCGAGTTCTTCCTGAAGGGCAACCACAGCTGGCGCGACGAGACCTCCGGCCAGAACCGCCGCCGCCGCACGTTTAACCTGAACCACGAACACCCCTTGGTCCAACAGGTGATCGGCGCCCGCTGGGACGGCGGAAGCGAGGAAAGCTCCAATGGCAACGGCTTCGCCAACGAAGACGGAGGCCAGGTAGACAACTACAGCGCCATCACCGCCGCTGAAGAGCCTCAGCCGGACGAAGAAACCGGAGAGCAGCCAGAATTTCAGGGCATACTCGGTGAAGTCACCCAACCGCCGGAGGAGAATTTCACCGACTACGACGAAGAAGACTACGAGTCTGGCAAGGAAGCCGCCGAAGCGCGGGCAGAGTCCGGGTTCATGTCCCGCTTGTTCCGGCCCAATACCACCCGGCCGGGTGGGACCCGCTCACGGGGCGGACGGCCGGGCCAACGCGACTAGACCGTCTTCCCGCCTAGAGAACTAAAAAGCGCCTTCGGATGAAGGCGCTTTTCTTTTTCCTCAGCTCCGGGCCCCGTTCACATATCCAGAATCAGCGTAGACCAGCCGAAGTCCCTGGCGCCCAGTCCCTCGGCGGTGTACGGGTGATAATACTCACGGAACCCCGACCTCTCGATGCACTCATGGCTCTTGGCTACTATCGCATCCGCCAACTCGGAATATCCGTGATTCCGGAGTGCGAGGGAAAGGAACCAATTGGTGTTGATCCAAGACGGACCGCGCCAGATAAAGCCACGGGGGTTGCCAGGCATGAATTTGGGGTAGGAAGCGGGAACAGAAGGCAGGGGGTAGGGTGTCCAGAAATGGTCGCTGGACGAGACCCAGTCGCCCACCAACCGCTCCACCTTATTCCTGGGCAGGTCGGGCAGGACCAGCGGCATGAGGGAACTGATAGTCACAACTTTAACCGGCTCCTCTGCCACGCCCGACATGTCGAAGAAAGCGCCCGCATCCTCGTCCCAGCATTTCTCCAGCAGGGCGTTGGTTGTGCGGTCCGCCTGCTGGTTGAACTCATCAGCCTCCGGGCCGCTGCCGTGCAGCCTGGCCAGGGAGCGCATGCCAAAGGCGTAGATGGAATTAACCAGCACATCTTCAAAGTGGAAGAGGTCGGCGGCGAGCATCGCGTGGTCGTCGCCCCGCATGGGCTCATATGCCTCGTAGACCTTCTTCAGGGCCGCGATGAAACCCTGGTTGGAAAGCTCGGTGAGCCCCAATGCCTCATCGTATTTGGGGGAGCAGTCCGTGCCCGCTTCCTCGGGCTGGATCACGGCGATGAGGCCGTCGTTGTCGGGGTCCCTGGCCCCCCTCAGCCAGCGGTAGTAGTTGGTCAGCACCGGCAGGGCGTCGTTCTTGAAGGCTTCGTCCCCCGTGGCCTGGTAAACCCGCTCCACCGCATAGGCGATGATGGGCGGTTGCATGGTGGAGCTGTAATGGGGATCGACCTGCCCCACGATGTTGCGGCTCAGGAAGTCGGGCTGCTTCTCCATCTCCCAGAAGATGATGTGGGGGATGAAGCCGTTGGGCAGGGCGCCGCTCATCAGCGTGCGCAACTCGGCCTTGGCCTGGTCCGGGTCCAGGTGGAGCAGGGCGATGGCGTGGAAGCAGGAGTCCCAGAACCATTGGAAGGGATAGCCGGTCAGCGAGGGGCAGACAAAGCTGTATTCCCGGCCGTTCCAGTCGGCAACCCCCTGGCGCAGATTGGTGAGCAGAATCTTACGCGCGCCCTCTTCCAGCGCCTGGCGGTCCATCTGCCTGGTCTGCGGTTAGGCTGCCGTGGGAGTGCACTGGTAGACTTCCAGGTACTTCTCCGCCACCACCGGCCAGGTGAATTCGGAAAGGGCGTACTCCTGGGCTTCTTCCCCCAGGCTCCGGCGGGCGGTCTCATCATTCACCAGGCGCGTCAGCTCGTTGACGGCGGCTTCACGGTCGAACCTGGGCACGACCACAGCTCCTTGGCGCAGGACTTCCCTGTTGGCGCCCACGTCGTGGGTAAGTACGGGCGCCCCGTGGGCCATGGCCTCGACAAATACCAGGCCGAATGCCTCGTAGTTGGAGAACAGGGCGAACAGATCGGCCTCGGCGTACCATTCCGCCAGTTCGTCGTCTGTGACCTCGCCCGTGGTGATAACCTCGGCTTCCAGTCCGTGCCTAGCGATGAAGCTGGTAACTTCTTCCGCGCCGTCTTCATCGCGGCCCACCAACACCAAGCGGACCGGGCGGGTGAACCTTTCTTTGGCCTGAAGGTACGTTTCCATCAGCCAGCGCTGGCCCTTGTGGTGTCCCAAACGCCCCACACAGAGGACCGTTACGGGTCTGCCGTCCTCTTCGCTGCGGACTACATGCTCAATAACATGGCCCTCTTCGTTGGCTTTAGCGCCCCAGCCGATGACACCAACCTTCTCTCTGGGCGCCAGGTAAGCTTTGTGTACGTCTTCGGCCTCGCGTCCGGTCAGGGCCACGACCCGGTCGGCGACGTGGCACAGAAAGGCGTTTATGGGCTTTAACCACCATTTGCTGGGCGGCAGTTTGTGGTAGGACGGCGTGAACACGAACCTGGCACGGTCCCGGCGCCAGAACCAGGCCCAGAAGTGCCCCCAGAACCAACCGTCGCCCACAAAATGGATCACGTCGGGCTGGAACTCGTCCAGGTACCGCTTCACCTGGAGAGGCGAGAACCAGACCAGGGGCACCGAGTAGAAGGGCAAGGAACGCCGGGGGAAGCCGGATAGCCGGTAGATGGCGATGCCTTCGGACGTGGTCTCCTCATCCTCCCAGGTTGGCTGGGGCTGTCTGGGGAAAGAGTACTTAGTAGTTAAGACGCCAACCGCCTCGATGGACGCCGACTGCTGCATCTGAAACGATAGCTGCTCGATCGCCCGTTCGATGCCCCCAAGATAGGGCCGGAAATAGGGGGTTAGGAAGAGGACCCGCAGTGGTCTGCTATCCACCGGCTGCCTCCAGACCGTTGTTCCACACTTTGCTTATCTCAGAGACCGTAATATCCACGTCGGCGTTCAACTTGAACCGGTCCCCTCCAGTATATCCCAGTCTGGTGACCGGGACGCCCAGGCCAGAGGCCAGACCGGCTAAGGCCGCCCATTGTTCTTCGGGCAAGCTGACCACTATCCGGGACTGCCTTTCCCCGAACAGCGCTGCGTCCCAGCGCTCCGGGACCGGTAACTCGCCGGTGAAGCCGATGGCTCCCTGGATGGAGCACTCAGCCAAGGCCACGGCCAAGCCGCCCTCGGAACAGTCATGGGCTGAGGTTATCCGGCCCTGCTCTATCGCCCAGCGGCAGACCTGCTGCACCCGCTTTTCAAAGTTAATGTCGATCCTCGGGCTCCCCTCAACCCGGCCGTGAATGCGCTGCAAATATTCGCTGCCCGCCAGGTCGTATGGCTCAACCTCGCTGGTGTCTGCGCCCAACAGGGCCACCACCATGCCTTCACCGGCAAAGGCGGAGCACGTCGCTTTACCGGCATCTTCCAGCAGGCCCAGGCCTCCCACCACCGGAGTGGGAAATATCGCCTGGCCCCGGGACTCGTTGTACAGGCTTACGTTGCCGCTGACCACCGGTACATCCAAGACCTTGCAGGCCTCGGCCATGCCCCGTATACACTCCTCAAGCTGGTAGTAGATGTCCGGCCGCTCGGGACTGCCGAAGTTGAGGCAATCGGTCATCGCCAGGGGCAGGGCTCCGGAGCAGGTCAGGTTGCGGCAGACCTCGGCCACCACGATCATGCCGCCCTGGTAGGGGTCCAACTGGCAGAGGCGCCCGTTGCCATCAATCGAGACCGCGATAGCCTTGCCGGTGCCCTTAACGCGCAGCACGGCGGCGTCGCTCCCCGGCCCCACGACAGTGTTGGTCTGTACCTGGTGGTCATACTGACGGTAGACGCCCTCTTTGCTGGCGATGTTGGGCGAGGACAAGAGCTTAAGCAGGACCTCCTGGGCTCCGGCTTCTGGCAGCTCCACCGAGTCCAACTCAAAGTTGAGGCGTTCCAGGTGTTCTTCCGAGGGCTTCCCTTCCAAGCGGTACTGGGGGGCATCCGCCAGAGGGCTTATGGGCAGGTCCACCACCAGATTGGAGCCGTCGCCGATCTGGGCCACTGGTTCCGCGACCACCCTGCCAATGTCTTTACAGGTGACGTCCCATTTTTCAAATACGGCGCGAATGGCATCCACGTTCTCCGGCGCCACCATCAGCAGCATCCGCTCTTGGGACTCGGAGAGCATCACCTCGTAGGGGCTCATCCCGTCTTCCCGCTGGTGCACCTGGGAGAGGTCCAGGCGGATACCCCTTCCGCCGCTGTTGGCGGACTCGATCGCCGCGCTGGTAAGTCCGGCGGCACCCAGATCCTGGATGGCATGGACCAGCCCTGTGCTAAGGGCCTCCAAACACGCCTCGATGAGCACTTTTTCCAGGAAGGGATTGCCCACCTGTACAGTGGGCCTGAGTTCTACCTCTTCCTCGAAGGTGCGGGAGGCCAGGCCCGAGGCCCCGTGGATACCGTCCCGGCCGGTGCCCGCGCCCACCAGCAGCACCACGCTGTCAACGGCGCTGGCGGCTGAGGTGGCGATCTTATCCGCCTCTATCAGGCCAACGCACATGGCGTTGACCAACGGATTGGCCGAATATGAGTCGTCGAAGCAGATTTCGCCGCCCACATCGGGCACTCCGATGCAGTTGCCGTACCAGGAGATGCCCTCGACCACGCCATGAAACAGGTGCACATTCTGGGGGTCGTCCAGGGGCCCGAAGCGCAGGGAGTTCAGCAGGGCTATCGGCCGGGCGCCCATAGCCAGGATGTCCCGCACGATGCCGCCCACTCCGGTGGCTGCGCCCTGCAGGGGTTCCACGGCCGAGGGGTGGTTGTGGGACTCGACTTTGAAAACCACGGCCAGACCGTCGCCGATGTCCACCGCCCCGGCGTTCTCCGCGCCGGTCTGGGACAGGACCCGGGACGACTCCTGACTGAACATGCGCAGGAGGGGGCGTGAATGTTTGTACCCGCAGTGCTCGCTCCAGAGGGCGCCAAACATGCCCAGTTCCACCGGGTTGGGCTCCCGGTCCAACCTCTCCAGTATCAGGTCATACTCGACCTGGGAGAGGGCAATCTCGTCCAGTGTTTCCTTGGTCACCGCCATCTATTCACAACCCTTCGCTTGTTCCCTGCGGCCGTTCTCAAAGGCCCGCCCATGATGTATACACCCGTCACGGGGATTCGTCGAGGGTCTCGGCAGACCCTTCCGGCCCTTCTTGGAACGAGACGGGGTTGACGCCCGTGTCACCATGCTGATCCGAGGGCCAGATCTGCCCTTCGGAGACGTGGAAATACCGAGCATCGTCACCGAAAAAGTCCCTGACCTGCTCCAGGTCCGTGGTGGTGATCAGTGTTTGTTCGTACTGGGTCGCCTTCTGCAGGAGGCGGTGCCGGCGGGAGCTATCCATCTCCGAAAGGGCGTCGTCCAAGAGCACCACCGGGCCCTCGCCGCGGACGCTGGCCAGGAATTCGGCTTCGGCCAGGCGTAGAGTCAATGCCAGGGTGCGCGCCTGACCCCGGGACGCGAATGTGGCCATATCCGCACCGTCCACAACCATATGAAAGTCGTCACGGTGGGGTCCCACCGCAGTCACGGGCCGATATCGCTCCCGGTGTGACGCGGCGGCCAACGCTTCCCGAAAATTGTTCTCCACTTCCGCCACGCCGCCGGATGGGAGCACGCTGGGACGGTACTCGATGGCCAGTTCCTCATCCGGGCCGCTGAGCTCCTGGTGGTGGCGCCCACAGGCCAGAGTCAACTCGTGCATGGCCTCCCGCCGCCGGTGTGTTATCCATGCCCCCTCCCGCACCAGCTCATCGTCCCAGAAGGACAGCTCATCCCGTTCGGCCCTCCCCTCGCGGAGCAGCCGCAGCAGTTGGTTGCGCTGGACAACGACCCTCTGATAGCGCTGGAGGCCCTTCAGGTAGAGGGTGTCGGCCTGGGAAAGCAACACGTCCAGAAACCGTCGCCGGCCCGAAGGCGGGCCCTGCACCAGGTCGATGTCCGCCGCGCTGAATAACACCCCGTTGACCTGACCGATGAGCTCACCGGCAGTGCGGCGCAGGCGGTTGACCCTGATCTCTTTGCGGACGTTATATGGCAGGCCGTTGGCGGGGCCCTCCGGGGACTGGTTTGTGCGCGGGGTTGGCTGGTAGCCGATGATTACCCGGAGCCTCTGGTCCTGCTTCTCCACGCTGCCATCCACCAAAGCCTGCTCATTCCCTTGGGCGGCGGCAAAGGTAACCACTTCACGCTCGTTATCCGCCCGGAAAGACCGGGCCACGCACAGGAGATAGACCGACTCGAGAAGGGTGGTCTTTCCCTGGGCGTTGGGGCCGTAAAACACCGTTACGCCCGGCGCCAGGCCGAGGTCCAAACTGGCCAGGTTGCGGAAATTGGTCAGGCGCAGGCGCGAGAGATAAGCCAACCCTGGGAGTCCCTCCAAAGGAATCTGGAGCAGGAATAACGGGGAACCGTGGAACGGCGCGAGGCCATTTTATCAGCCCAAAGTCCGTTGGCCGTTGGGACTGGTGGTGGATCCCCGCCGAATCAGTCTTGGGTGTGAAGGAAGTGGATCTGGTTTTCCAGTTCCTTGGCCGCTTCACCGTCACCGGCGGAGAGCCGGAAACAGCGGTCGATGTACAGCTTGGCCAGCTGGGAGCTCTTATCCGAGTTGTCCCGGGCCGCGTCCAGCAGATCACCCACCTTGAATTCCTCTGGGAGGTGCCGGGCCAGGGTATTGATCTCCTCACCCACCTCGTCAGCCGCCGCTTTGTCCTCTCCATCAACCGCGAACCGCAGCCTGCCCAATAGACGTGACAGCTCACTCAACTTGTCGGGCTCGCTCATGAAGCTGTAGAGGACTTCATTCACGTTGTAGGAGTCGTCGGGTTCGGGTTCAGGCTCCGGGACCGGCTCCGGGGCTGGGGATGAAAGGGTCTGGCCCAACTCTTCGCCCAGGGCCTCGGCCGCTCCTTCCACCTGGGTGCCCGTCATGGCCAGGGCGTCGGAACAAAGGCTGGAATAGACCTGTACTGCCTCGGTGGCGGTCTCCATCATCCGAGCCAGGTCGAAGGAGAACATGCTGCCGCCGTAGACCAGGTCATCACCCCGTACCCGGCTCAGGCGTTCCAGTTCGGCCACCGAGTCCACAACTTCCGGCACCGGAGGCATGGCAAAGGCGGACAGGTCGGTCAGGGGCATGTTCCCCAGATGGGAAGCCAGGAAGGGGGGAACGTATTTGGTCAGGTCCGACTTGACCGGCAGCGTCACCACGTAGGTGGCGTAGACTTTGTCGGGCTCGGTGTCCACACGGAAGTAAAGCAGGGCGTGTCCCCGGGGGTTCTGGGGGTCTCCCTGGTCGAAGGTCAGGTCCATATCGGCTGGCTGCGCCTCAATCTCCTAGTCGGTCGTTGGTGTCCATTATAGGCCATGCGTGCGCCTTCGGCCACGCCGCGGCCCCTAGAGTCCGCCACGTTGACTACCCTTGGCAAACTCAGTATTGTAGAGGCACGCGGCCCACACATGCTTTTCTGGGACCCATCATGCTTCCAAGGAGCCAGGAAATGGCGGATTCCGAGCTTAAATTATTTGTCTACGACGACGTTGTCATCGGGGAAGAACTGGGTTCTTACGAGTACGTGTTGACCCAGGAGATGCTGGACAACTTCCGTGCCTCCGTGGACGACCCGGAAGCCCCATTTCCCACCCTGGGCGTCAAACACGACGCCACCGCCTTCGCCATGGTCTACGACGACCAGATCGGCACGGTGAACGCCGGCAACCAGGTTGAGTTCTTCAACCCGCCGGTGGTCGGCAAGAAGGTACTGGTCACCGGACGCATAGCGGACAAATACCTGCGCCGCGACAAGCCCTATATTGTCATTGAGGCGACCGCCACCGACGAGGACGGCCGTCTGTTGGAGAAACTCAGCACCTATCAGCTGAAAAAACCGGACGAGTTGGGGAAGAAATGGCATCCAGAACAGAAATAGCGCCAAATCAACAATTGCCCACGGTCACCAAGAAGATCACCGAGGAGTCCATCCTCCAGTTCGAGTCCGTCGGTGTTCTCCAGAAGGAAAACATCCACAACAACCCCGAGCTGGCGGCCAAGCGGCTGGGCACGACCTACACCATCGCGTCGGGCCGCATGTCAGTGACCTTCGCCGCCGAGATCATGCGCAAATTCTTCGGAGCTAAGGTATTCAACCACACCGGCAGCGTCAACCTCAAGTTCTTAAAACCCGTCAAAGACGGCGACACCATCACCGTCACCGGCAATGTCAGCGGCACCGAAGAAGAAGATGGCAAGACCAGAGTGTCGGTGGACCTCTTCTGCGACAACCAGGACGGCGACCGCACGGCGGTGGGCCTAGGCACGGTGGTCATCGACTAACCCCGCACCGAGAGCGGCGCAAAAACCTTAGGGAGCCCAAGGGAGAACAAGATGGCTGGTTCTGAACACGGAAAAGTTGAAGCTGAGATCGTCTACTGCGTAGCTTGAGGCTACTTCCCCGTCGCCACGTGGCTGGCGACAGAGTTCTTCCGCTCGGACGCGCCGGGCGACGTTGCGATCAAGATGACCCCCTCGGACAAAGGCCGCCTGGAGGTTTTCTTGGAGGGCGAGAAGATCTTTGACCGCAAGGAAGCCGGGGCCTTCCCCGATCTGAGCAAAGTCAATGAACTGAAGATGACCATCGCGGAAAAACTTTTCGAGTTGGAAGAAGCCTAGAGAGCACAGCCTACCTGCCTCCTCGACGAGACCGACACAGCTTGAGAACACCACTCAGGCTGTGTTTTTGTGAGCAGACCCCTTTCATTCAGCCCCAATCCGGAGAGAGACAAAGTGGCAAACGAAGAACACGTCAAAATAGCCTCCAGCGGGCCCGACGCCCTGGACTCCTGGCGGGAGAATAACCCCGAAGTGCAGCTTGACCTGGAGGGCGCCGACCTCAGCGGAGTGAACCTGGCCGGCACCAAGATCAGGGACGCCAACCTCAAGGGGGCCAACCTGAGCAAGGCCCGTCTCAGCAAAGCCAACTTGGCCGGCGCCAACATGGCCGGCGTGGACCTGACCGAAGCCGATATGGGTCAGGCCGGTATGGCCGGTGTCGACCTAACCGGGGCCGACATCACCAACGCCAACCTGTTTTGGACGGACATGAAGGGCGCCATCTTGAAGAATGCCGTGGTCAAGCACTGCCGCATGAACCGGGTCAACCTCATCGGCGCCGACCTCACCGAAGCCGACTTCACCCAGTCCAACATGATTGAAGCCGACCTGCGCAACGCCGAGATGAAGGACGCCAAGTTCCAGTCGTCGTGCATGAACGGGGCCGACCTCAGCCGCTCCACCATGGACGGGGCCGACTTCAACCTGGCAATGATCCGCGATTCCATGTGGATCGCCACCGATGTGCGCGGGGCCAGCTTCACCAACGCCAGTCTGCACCGGTCAGACTTCACCTTTGCCAAATGGGATGACACCACCACCTTCCCCGACAAGTTCGACCCTGAAGACACGGGCAACAAAGAGGTAAACGAATAGGCTGGGCTCAGCCTCGCAGCGCCAGGCCTATGCTAAAATTGGCGGACGTAATTCCACGCCCTCAGGAGACCATGTGGCCGTCATTCAGATAGTCGGAAACCAGTCGGGAAGCGGCAGGACAAGTGTGGCGTCAGCGTTGCTGGTCACGGCCCAGGCAGCCGGTAAGAAAGCTGCCTACTACAAGCCAACCTCCCCGCAGGCTGAAGCCGACCCGGATGTTGCCTACGTATCCCAGCTGATCACCGAAGGCCCAGCCGTTCCCGCCCCGCAGACCAGCCCCTCCGAGGCCCAGGTGCAGGAAGCGGTCGCCGCCCTGGAGTCCCAAGCCGACGTCGTCATAGTCGAAGGTCCAGACTCCGCCAGCCCCCTGACCACCAACTCCAAGGTCGTATTTGTGTTCGGCCCCGCTGGAGTTCCGGGCATCTCCGGAGCCACCGGCGCCGCTGGGGATAACCTGGCGGCCATCATCGTCAACGCCGTCCCCATCCACCGGCGCGACCAACTGGCCCATGAGATTGGCCGCCAGTCCGTGCCCGTCGCCGTGATCCCAGAAAGCCGGGGTATGCTCTCCGTGACCGTGGAACAGCTGGCCGAGCACATCGGCGGACAGTGGGTGCTAGACCCCGTGAACACCGATGCCCCAGTGGAGCGGGTCATGATCGGCGGCAACATCTTAGACGAGGGCCCCACCTACTTCGGCCGCTACGCCAACCAGGCGGTCATCACTCGGGTGGAGCGGCCCGACATCCAGATGGCCTGTATGGGTGGCGGCACCCGATGCCTGGTCCTCACCGGCCCCGGAGAACCCACCGAGTACATCAAGGCCGAGGCCCTGCAGCGCGAAGTGCCTCTGATTCAGGTGCGCACCAACACCCACGACACCGCCGAGTCCCTGTCCGGCCTTCTGGACAAGGCCGACGCCCGCACCGCGGTCAAAGCCGCCCACTTCGCCGAGCTGCTGGAACGGTGGATGGGAACAGACTCAGTGAACAGCCTCCTGAGCTAGCCGGAGAACCTCTTTCCATCAGTCGTAAATTCTTGACTGAGCACGACCCCACAACCTACAATAATTCCAACGGCCTTTTATCTGGCCGAGAATTGATTTCAGCCCTGAAAGGCGCCGCTAACCGCCAAGGGAGAACGATATGCCCATAACGCAAAACGGTGTTGAACTGACGGTGGCCATCTCGGAAAAAGCTGCCGACAAGATCAAGTACTTCGCGGAGAAGGACGGTATCGAAGAGAACGTCGGCCTCCGTGTGGCGGTCAAAGGCGGCGGCTGCTCTGGCCTGACCTATGACCTCAAGATTACCAACCAATTCACCGACACCGACAAGGTGGTTGAACAGCACGGCGTCAAAGTCATCGTCGATAAGAAGAGCTACATCTACCTGGTGGGCACCGAGTTGGACTTCTCAGACGGTCTGAACGGCAAGGGCTTCGTCTTTGAGAACCCCAATGCCAAGAAGGCCTGCGGCTGCGGTACGTCGTTCAGCGTTTAGCCCCGGCCAAACAACGGTAAACTCAGACGCCGCCTTGCGACTGCAACAGCGGCGTCTATTTTGTTAAGGGGGCATCCCCATGACCATAAAAGAGTCCCACACCCAATCCGGCGCCACCGTTTTCGTAGACCGGCACGGCTACCAGGCGCCCGCCGTCTATGCCGGATTCCCCGAGGAATTCAACGCCACCACCAAGGCGGTGGGACTCCATGACGCCAGCTATATGGGCCGCCTGAAGACAACCGGCGAGGACGGCTTGGACCTGCTCAACCGCATGTCCACCAACAAGGTCGACCACCTGGGCGCCGGCGAGGGTGCGATGACCGTTTTGACCACCGACCGTGGCCGCATCGTGGACGTGCTGGGCGTGGTCAATCAAGGTGATTCCGTGCTCCTGCTCACCAGCCCTGGCCAACAGCAGCCGGTCATCGACTGGCTGGACAAGTACACCATCATGGAAGACCTGGTGGTGGAAGACGTGTCCTCCGAGACGGCCATGCTGGCCCTGGTGGGCCCCGATGCCGGCAAGCTGCTGGGGCTGACACCTTCCGCAGGTCCGGACTCCCTCTCAGTCCAGACCCTCCAATTGGGGGAGTTCAGCGTGGTGGCTGTGGAGCAGGCGCTGGGCGCCCTACCCCGCTACTGGCTGATCACTTCCCAAAAGGATGCCGGCGGCCTGTGGCAGCACCTGGCAGGCATGGGCGCCGTCCCGGTGGGCATGCAGGCCATGAACGCGGTCCGGGTGGAATGTGGAGTGCCCGAGTTCGGCCCTGAGTTGGGCGAGCCCTACAACCCCCTGGAAGCCGGGCTCATCGGATCCATAGACTTCGCCAAGGGCTGCTACATAGGGCAGGAAGTCATCGCCAGGCTGGACAGCTACAAGAAGGTCCAGAAATACCTGGTGTCCCTGGACATCAAGGCCGAGGCCCAGGTTTCCCCAGGTCAAGAGCTATTGCTGGACGGAGTGAAGGTTGGGGAGATCACATCCCTGACGCAAATGCATGATGGTGGCGCTATAAAGGGCCTGGGCTACGTCAAAGCGTCCGCAGCCACCCTGGGTGCTGTTTTAGCGATCGATGGCCTTAAAACGGCATCTGCGGAGATTTTGGGCCTACCCCAAGCATTCGGCCCAGCCAAGGACTAGAATCTAGGCGGATTCTATCTTGCCATCGGCCGTGGCGGCCAGAAGCGCGGCGAAGTCGTAACCCCTCTTGCGCATCTCCTCGGAGCCGCCCTCGTTCCTATCCAGGACCGACACCACCTTGACCACGGTACAGCCGGCCTCCTCGGCAGCCTCGATGGCATGGAACAACGAGCCCCCGGTGGTACAGACATCATCGACTATGGCCACCTTGCTGCCCGGGGGAAGGGGCCCTTCGATATTCTGCTTCATGCCGTGCCCTTTGCTCTCCTTGCGCACAATGAAGGCCGGTATCGAACCCCCATCCAGGTGGCTGATTACCGCCACAGAAGCCACTATGGGGTCGGCGCCCAGGGTCGTCCCGCCGATGGCCTCGGCCCCGGCCTGCTGGATCAGGGGGAGCAGGGCTTTGGCAATGAGGGTCGAACCCTCCGGGTCCAGGCTCAACAGCCGGCCGTCGAAGTAATAACTGCTCTTTTTACCTGAGGTGAGGGTAAAGTCACCGTATTTGATCGCGCCCCGCTCCAGGGCCAGGTCCAGTAACCGGTCCACTGTTTCGCTCAACTCGCCGTCCTCCCTTCCCGTTGGTGCCTTAGGATTTCTGTTGATAAAGGCTTTGCTGCCCGATGTAGACAGCCACAGCGCCCGGTGTCTGCCCCGCCAGCGATTCTCCCGCTGCAGCCCGGCCGCGCAGTTCTGTGGCGCTGACATCCACCAATGGGGCGTCGATCACCTGGACTCTTCCTTCTGCCTGGGGCACCCGCCGGTAGAAATCAGGCCAGCTGAAGTCCTGTTCTCCGGGACGGTCCAGCACCAGCAACCGGCACAGTCCCAACAGACGCTCCGGGTCCTTCCATTGGTCAAGCTGGCCGAGTACGTCCAGGCCCAGGATGAAGAACAGATCCGTGCCCGCGCCCAGTGTAGCCGAAAGTTCTTCCAGGGTGTCAACGCTGTAGGTGGGGCCGGGCCGGTTAGCCTCGATGTCCGAGACCTGATACCTGGTTTCGTCCGCGGTAGCCAGGCGCACCATTTCAAGCCTCTGTTCGATGGACGCTTGTGGTTCAGACTGCTTGAGTCTGGGGTGCCCGGCGGGGATGAACAGCACCCGGTCGAGCCTTGCCTGGGTCATGGCAGCGTCGGCGATGCTCAGGTGGCCCATGTGGATGGGGTCGAAGGTCCCGCCCAGGATCCCAATCTTCATGGCTGACGGGGCCCTAGAACCACTCTAGATCGACCTTGCCGAACCTGATGGTATCACCAGCTTCGATGCCGGCGTCAATAAGCTTGTCGGCCAGTCCCGATTTGCGCATCTCACGCCACAGTTGAAGGAGTACGCGCTGGTCCCGGGTGTCGGCCATGGCGGTCAAGCGTTCCATAGCCTCCGACTCGACCACGAACACCCCGTTCTCCCGGCTGACGTATTCTCTGGCCGCCGACCGGCGGGGCCTGGAGCGCATGGGTTCAGGCACGGGGGCGTATTCTAGGTCGTCCTTGGGCAGTTCCGCCAGGGCATTTACCACGCTGCCCAGCATCACATCTACTCCCTCCCCAGTCGCCGCTGAAATGAACTGCACCGCGCCGCCCTTATCGCCCATGGCCTCCTGCAGCCGGCTCCTCAGGTCTTCCTGCTGTTCCCGCACCTCAGTGACATCCAGTTTGTTTATGACAACCAGTTGAGGTTTCTCAGCCATTTCATGGTTGAACTGCATGACCTCGTCATTGATCATCCGGTAATCATCCACAGGGTCTTCGGAAAGACCGTCCAACAGATGGACGTACAATCTCGCTCTTTCAGCATGCCGCAGGAACTCGTGTCCCAGCCCAATCCCCTCGTGTGCCCCTTCCAAAAGACCCGGGACTTCCATCATCACGAAATCGCTTTCCCCCACCTTAACCACGCCCAAAACCGGTTCCACAGTGGTGAATGGATAATCAGCGACCTTGGCCTTAGCCGCTGAACACATGGAGATCAAAGTTGACTTTCCCGCGTTCGGTTTGGCCAGAAGGCCAACATCCGCCAGCATCTTCAGTTCGAGGAACAAGACAACCTTTTCACCCTTCTCTCCCCGTTGGGCCAATACCGGCTCCTGGTTCGTCGGTGTCGCGAACCGACTATTTCCCCAGCCACCCTTTCCACCGATGGCTACCAACCTACGGCTATCGTTCCTGATGTCGTCTACAAATTCCTTTTCCCCGTGATCCAACATCCGGTACACTACCGTCCCCATAGGCACGGGAATCACCCCATCTTCGCCATTGGCGCCCCGCTTGTGCTTTCCCTTACCATGCCCGCCAGATCCGACATACACAGTACTGTTGAACTTGATATGCAAGAGGGTGTTCAGCGAAGAGTCACCTACCAGATAAGCGTTTCCTCCATCGCCGCCATCACCCCCGTTGGGTCCACCCTTGGGGCGATACTTTTCCCTGAGGAAACTGCTACACCCGTTTCCACCGTTGCCGGAGTTGATATTTAATCGAACGGTATCAATCATTTTTTGTTAAAAGAATAATAAGAGTAATAAGGGAGTTGATGGTGGGGATAAATATCTGTGGGCGTGACTAGATGATTGTTGACTAGGAATATTTTAGCATGGAGAGCACGTGGGATTAAGTTGATATATATGCTAGGTCGGCGGGATGAAATAATAGATCTGTGGGCAAGAATTAAGCCGGGAAAATGAGGCAGTTGATTGTCCATACCCAACCAGATAAATGTTTCCAGTTATCCACTGATAACGGTTCGTTCACCGCTGGATAGGGTGTTATCCTGAACCTGCCATTTGATGGGTAGCCGGTCGAGACAAATGGAACGTGTGGGTGTTCTCGTAGCAATGTTGGCGGCCGTGATTTTGGTGGGCGCCGCCGCATGCTCCGATTCCATACACAACCCTTCTGAGGGGCCGGCGCCAATATTGGAGACCAGCGCCGAGGCAGGTGAAGACTTGGTGGACCGGATAGCGTACGTCAGCCCTCTAGGGGATCTTTTCACCGTAGGCCCAGATGGGAACAATCAGATACAGCTCACTGGAGGGCGTCAGGTCGGGCAGGGGCCGGAGGGTGCTGCCCAGGCCCAGTCCCTGAGGCTGGACGAATACTACGCTTGGCCCACCTGGTCGGCCGATGGTACCAAGATCGCCGCTTCAAGAGTATCGGTCAGGGAGAACCGCGCTGAGATTACTCTGCAGGTGATGGATGCCCAGTCCGGCAACAGCCATACGGTCTACAAGAACCAACAGGCTGGCCTGATAGCCGACGGGACACCCCACTATATCCACTGGGCCCCTACGGGCGGGAACCTGTCCTTTCTTGCGTCTACTCCCTATGGTCTGTCGCTTCTGGTCTGGGACGGCACACCAGGGCGGGCTCCCGATGTGGTGGAGCGTGGCGCTCCTCTCTACTACCACTGGTCGCCAGATGCCTCTGCCATGGCCCGCCACGTGGGGGCGGAACTGACCTACTCCCGACCGGCGGCCGGCGGCGCGCCGCAGCAGGTGGCGGGTGCATCGGGCGGTTTCCGGGCGCCGGCGATATCGCCCGACGGCAGGGACCTGGCCTACGCGGTTGACACTCCCGAGGGCAGTGGACTTTTCATAACCCCCATAGATGATTTGTCCCAGTCAAGAAAGGTGATGGATACCGGCATACTGGCCGCCTTCTCTTGGTCTCCGGACGGTACCCGGTTGGCCGTGGGGGACCAACAGAACCCCAGGTCGCCAATACTGGACCGGCTGGTGTTGACACCCGCAGACGGCGGACCGAGCACCACCCTCTCCACTGAAGGGGTACTGGCATTTTTCTGGTCCCCCTGCGGCGAAAATATCGCCTGGATCGAGGTGAACGCGTCCAACCAGGAGATGGAATGGGTGGTTTCCCCCGGGGCCGGCACCGATGCCAAGCGGTTGTTCAGTTTCCAGCCCTCCAGCCAGATGTTCATCCTCTTCAGCTTCTTTGACCAATACGCCTACTCCCACTCGCCCTGGTCTCCGGACGGCAAATCCCTGGTCATGGCTGGCCAAAAGGGTGAAGTGGCAAGAAGGAGCAACGGCCTCACACCCACCGGCGACCGGATCTACGTCTTGGACATAGAGGGAGACCCCACTCCACGGGACCTGGGCCCGGGCGTTCTTGCGGTCTGGTCGTGGAATTAGGAAGAAAGCTGGTTCTAGCAGCGGTCCCTGTTCTGGCCCTGGTGTTGGCCTGCGGCTCGGATAAGGCGCCTCCCACTGCGGAAGTCGAATACTCCATACCCCAGGCCGTTGACCAGCTGATGGCCCTGGAGTCAGCTTCGTTTACCCTGGAACACCTGCAGGGGACTACCGTCCTGGTGCCCGGCGTGCTGATGACCAAGGCCTACGGCGAGGTCGATATCCCAGATCGCTTCCGGGTCACCGTGGAAGCTGAATCGGTGTCCCCCAAGACCTACATCGAGATCAGCATCATCACAATCGAAAACAAGACCTATATGACCGGGCTCTTCGGCCGGCGATGGAATGAGGTGCCCGCCGATACCATGCCCTTCAACCTCTCCGGACTGGGACAGACACTGGCCGACATAGTGGACGCCATTGAGGGGGACCGGGGCCTGGGCCAGGAGCGGCTGCAAGGAGTGGATACGGTCAGACTGGGCGGAAATATATCATCGGAAGACCTATCCGAACTGATCCCTGGAGCCGGGTCCGGGCTTCCCGTGGCGCTGGAACTATGGCTGGACCCGGCAGGCCTATTGCGGCAGGTGAAGATCATTGGCCGAGTTGTCCCCACCGATGACGCGGATACCGTCAGACGGTTGGTCCTGAACGACACCAACCAGCCGGTGACCATGAACCCGCCCGAATAGCGCCCGCCCAATGTTGCAAAGAGACGGGACAGTACCCACCCCCATCATTCTGGCGATAATTGGTCTGGGCGCTTTTAGCACCGCTCTGGACCAGACGGTGGTGGTCACCGCTCTGCCCAGCGTGATGCTGGACCTGAAAGTTCCCATCGCCGAGTTGGACCGTGTTTCCTGGATAATCACCGCCTACCTGCTTGGCTACACCGTTGCCATGCCGCTGATTGGACGCGTGGGCGACGTTTACGGGTATGCCAGGGTCTATCAGGCATCGTTGGTGGTCTTTTGCGCCGGGACCTGCCTGGTGGCTGTCTCCGCCAATCTGGAGTGGATGGTGGGGGCCAGGGTGATCCAGGCCGTGGGTGGCGGAGCGACTGTCCCCATCGGGATGGCGTTGGCGATGACCATGGTCCCCCGGGGGCAGCGGGGGCTGGCTTTGGGCATCGTGGGAGCCTCCGCCGAAGCCGGCTCCATGTTGGGCCCGGCCTACGGTGGCGCCATTGTTGAGATGCTCAGTTGGCGGTGGATATTCTGGCTGAATGTGCCCCAAGCCGCTGTTATCTTTCTGGCCCTCATGTGGCTCCCCAACCGGCCGGCCGCCGGAACAAGGGTGGATTACATGGGGGGTGTGCTGTTGGTCGGAGCGCTTCTGGTTTTGTCGTTAGCCCTTTCACGCAGCAGTCTGTTCACCCTTGATTCACCCTATCCCTTCCTGCTTGCCGGCGCTGGGGTGGGACTGGTGGCGGCGTTGGTCATCGTGGAAGCAAGGACGCTCCAGCCCCTGTTGAGCCCGCTACTGTTCCGCTCCTGGGCGTTTCTCAGCTCCAATCTGACGCAGGTCATGGTGGGTGTGGCGTTGATCATCGCCATGGTCACCGTCCCGCTGATGGCCAATACCGTGATGGGAAAGTCGCCTTTCACAGGCGCGCTGTGGCTCCTGCGCTTGACTGGGGCCATCCCCGTGGGTGCCGTCATCGGCGGGCTGTTGGTCACCAGATTAGGGTCCAGCCCTCTAACGGTGGCGGGGTTGGCTCTGGTTGGGCTGGGAATGTTCCTGGCCAGCGGCTGGGAGTTGGGGGTTGGTGACCCTGAACTTACCGTGCACCTGCTGATCGCCGGTTTTGGGTTCGGGCTGGTCATCGCCCCCATCACATTCCACGCCTTGGAGTCTGCCGGTGATGACTACCGAGGCACCGCGGCTTCGTTGGTGGTCGTTTCGCGAATGATGGGAATGACTCTGGGCCTCGCCGCCCTGTCGGCCTGGGGCGTCAGTGAATTCCAGGGGCTTACCGCGGGGCTGGAGTTCCCCCTCCCCCTCCCAGGAGAGCCGGCCGGAGCGGCTGAGGTGAGGGCCGCGGAGTATACCTCCGGCCTGAACGACGCGGGGCTTGAGTTATTCCGCAAATTCTTCTTATCCGCAACGGTAATCTCAATAGCTGCGATCGTGCCTGCGCTAGCCATGTCCCGCCGGCAATCCACCTAACTGAATCCGGGTTTTTAGCTCCCGGTGAATTTGACGTTCAAGGCTATCTACGCTAGGGTTGTTCCCGAAGATTTAAGGGTTATGCCGTGGCCAATCCGCACCATTGATCGTGGCAGACGCCTGATGATCGGGCCATCGATTGAGGTCCGAAAAGGAGATAGGACATATCATATGCTAAGTAGATTGAGCACAAAATTTGGTTTCCTTGTTCTGTTGGTATTGGCCTTCTCGCTGATCGCAGCTGCGTGTGGCGGGGACGACGATTCCGATGGCGACAGCGCCAAGAGGGAACTGGTATTCGGTGGTCTCAACTGGGACAGCGCGCTGGTCCAAAACGGCGTCGCGCGCTACATAGTTGAGCACGGTTACGGCTACCCGACCACTCAGATCGAGGGCGCCACGGTGCCCCTGTTCCAGGGCCTGCGCAAGGGTGACATCGACATAACCATGGAGATCTGGCTCCCCAACCAGAACGCGGTGTGGAACGAAGCCGTCAAAGCCGGTGAGGTCATTCCGGTGGGCAAGAGCCTGGAAGACAACTGGCAGAGCACATTCATAATCCCGGGTTACGTGGCTGACGCCAACCCCGGCCTGGTCTCGGTGCAGGACTTGAAGAAAGACGAGTATAAGAGCCTGTTCACCCAGGCTGATAGCGGCGGCAAGGCCGTGCTGATCGGCTGTATCGCGGCCTGGTCCTGCCGGGCCGTCGGCGAGGGGCAGCTTGAGGCCTATGGTCTCGGCGACCACGTGGAAATGAGGGATCCCGGCACGGCCGGCGGTCTGTCCGCCGCCATCGAAGGCGCCTTCAAGACTGAAGAGCCCCTTCTGTTCTACTACTGGGGCCCGACCAAGCTGGCCCATGAGCTGGACTTCCGGATGCTGGAGGAGCCCGACCCCTCCGAGTGCCCGGACAACGATCCAGTCCACGGCTGCGCATTCCCCGCCGCCGAGATCATGATTGCCATGAACACCTCGCTGGTGGATGAAGCCCCTGAGCTCATCAGTTTCTTCCGGAACTGGGACTGGTCTGCCGGTAACCAGCTGGCCGCCGAGGGCTGGTACGGTGAGAACAAGGACAGCTACGGCACCTCCGAGGAGGCCTATTCGGCAACCGGCGTCTGGTACCTGAATAACAACGACGCCTGGAAGTCCTGGATCCCCGCGGACGTACTGGAAAAGGTGGAAGAGGCGCTGGCCGAAGAAAGCTAGGCCCATCTGCCACAACTACATTCGGTAAAAGCAAAGAGGCCCCGGTGAAAACCGGGGCCTCTTTTTAGTTGCCTGATAACCCTGGGTTGGATGCGGATACTGGGAACCGCGTTGGCCTACAGGCCAGGCGGGCGGGTGTCCCGGGAGAGGATGTATCCCTGGGAGATGCGGTCGATGATGATCGCCATCACTACGATCGCGGCACCGGCAACGAAGGCTTTGCCCTCTTCCAGCTGGCCCATGGACCGGAGCACCTCGATGCCGAGGCCGCCCGCGCCGACCATGGCTGCGATGGTCGCCATGGCCAAGGCCATCATCACCGTCTGGTTGATCCCGGCCATTATCGTGGGTATGGCCATGGGAATCTGCACCTTTATCAGGAGTTGCAGGGGGCTGGACCCAAAGGACCGGCCCGCTTCAACAACCGAGGGGTCCACCTGGCGGATGCCCAGGTTGGTCAGACGGATGCAGGGCGGGATGGCGTAGAGCACCGTGGCCAGGATCGCCGCCACATTGCCCAGGCCAAAGAGCATGATGCCAGGCACCAGATAAACGAAACTGGGCATGGTCTGCATGGCGTCAAGGACGGGGCGTGTGATGGTGTCCACCAGGTTGTTCCTGGCGGCGAGTATCCCAATGGGAACGCCCAGGATTATCGCTATGGACACAGCCACTATCATGATGGCTACGGTGACCATTGCCGGCTCCCAAAGGTTGACCAGCCCAATGGCCATCATGCCCAGGGCCGATGCCAGGCCGATCCGGAAGCTGGCCACACGCCAGCCCAGTGTGAAGATCAGCGCCACAGTTACCGGCCAGGGAATCCAGACCAGGAAATCGCGCAGCTTGCCCAGTGCGACCTTCAGGTTGTCGCTTATGGCGTCGAAGAACCAGTCCAGGTTAATGATGGTCCAATCGATGCTGTCGTCGATGGCGCCGCTGAGTTCCGGTCCAAGGTTGGTCGGGTACTCCATGGCGTTCTCGGCGTCGGCCGCGTGAATTATGAATGATGCGATCAATGCCACGCCAATGACGGCGGCGATGATGCTCAGCTTGCGAATCCTCTGGGCGGCTTCACTTTGAAGCTCACCGCCGTTTCCGGAAATGAGCTTTGCTATCTGTTTTATTAGTGTACCCACGGGGCCCTCACGGTGAAGAAGGAGTTTGGAAGGGAAACGGTTGGGGAGGACGGCGCTACATGTCTGACGCGACGACCTTGAGCAGGTCCCGCTGGGTGGCTACGCCGATGAAGTTGTTGCTTTCATCGACCACCGCTAGGGGATAGTCATCGTCGCTGAAAAGAGGCAAGGCCTCCTCCAGTGTCAGGTTGGGCAGCACTGGTGAAATGTTGGGGTCGATCATCTCGTGAAAACCATCGGAGTCCTCGTCCAACTGCTCCCGGCTGATCATGCCGATGAAGCTGTCATCGTGGCTAAGACCGATGGCATAGTCCGACCGGGCGTCTTTCATCTTGGCCAGCAGCGTTTCCCGGGATTCGGTCTCGAAACAGACCACGTCGGGATCGCTGACGATGTGGCCAATTTCCATGACTTTGGTCTTGGGAATGCCCTGGGTGAACTCCCGGACAAAATCGTCGGCCGGCTCTGTGATGATTTCCCTGGGTGAACCCATCTGGATGATCTCGCCGTCGCGCATGATTGCGATACGGTCTCCGATGGTGATCGCCTCATCCAGGTCGTGGGTGATGAAGACGATGGTCTTTTGGATCTCGGCTTGCAGGTCGGCCAACTCCACCCGCATCTGGCGGCGGATCAGCGGGTCCAGGCCGCTGAAAGGCTCGTCCATGAGCAGTATTGAAGGGTCCATAGCCAGGGCGCGGGCCAGACCGACACGCTGCTGCATGCCGCCGCTCAGCTCCCGCTGGTTGGCGTACTCCCATCCGGTCAGACCGACCTTCTCCAGCATCTCCTGGGCGATTGTGTACCGTTCGTCCTTATCGACGCCCTTGACCTCCAGGCCGTAGGCGGCGTTGTCCAGGACGTTCTTATGGGGCAGCAGGCCGAAGTTCTGGAACACCATGGCCATCTTGGAGCGGCGGAACTCGCGCAGCTCCTTGGAATCGAACTTGGTCACGTCTTCGCCGTCGACCACAATCTCGCCGGAGGTGGCCTTGATCAGGCTGATGAGGCAGCGCACCAGGGTGGACTTGCCGCTGCCAGACAGGCCCATAACCACGAAGGTCTCGCCAGGGGTCACCTCGAAGGAAACATCGCGCAGGGCGGCCACCAGGCCCGTTTCCTTCTGGACTTCGGCGCGGCTCATGCTCCGGTAGGGCTCTTCCAGGGCCCTGTCTTCGTTCTTGCCGAAAACTTTCCAAAGGGACTGGACGGAAATCCCCGATCCAGCGCCATTGCCTGGCATGTGTAGTCCGTTGGTGTGGTCCTTTGCCTCTATAGCCATGATCTTCTCCTCCTGTCGGGAGACCTGTTCCGGGTGGCAGGTTAGCTGATTGGTGCTTCCTGGGGTGCTGCCACCCCGTTTTTGTAAATCTCTAGAATCTGTGAGCGCCACCGGTCAAGAGACCAGCTATATCCGCTGAGCGCCCAAATGGTGGCGGTGCTTTGTATCATCCCGAAGAATGTCAGCGCCGCCGCTTCAATGTCCAGACCGGAGTGGAACGTGCCTTCTCTGACGCCCCGCCGCATCACTCCTTGGAGCACGTTTAGATACCGCTCCAGCATGTCTCGGACGCGGTCGGCCAGGCCGATACCCTCAAAACTCATGGCTTCGGAGACGACCACGAATGAGACGCCTCTGGACCCTTCCACGTCAGCAAGATGGGTCTCCAAGATACATTCCAAGACCCGCAGTGCGTTGGGCTCTATCTCTTGGGCCTTTTCGACGGACCTGAGCAGGTCGTGCTCCAGTTCATCAATGAGCAGCAGCAGTATCTGCTGTTTGCTGGAGAAGTGCCGGTAGATGGCGCCTTCACTCAGTCCCACGGCGTCGGCGATGGCGTCTATCGTGACCGCGTCCATGCCCTTTTCGGTGATAAGGCCACGCGCGGCTTCGACGATCTGGTGTTTTCGGATTGTCGAGTTCTGCCTGACCACAGTTGTACCGCCAGGTTATGTAAGTGAGTGGACGCTTACAAACTAAAGAGGTGGGGTTGATTTGTCAACCGATAAAGAACATCAACGTCAGGATAGGCTCCAAGAAAAGAGGAAGTTAAGGGGAAATACGCCAAATAATAGTAAATTAGTGATGAATTTCAGGCAATTTATAAATTACCCTGCATGTTTTACCTATAACGGGCCTGCTGAGCGGTCAGGAGGTCAATCGCTGTAGGTTTCGTCCAGCCTGGCGACCTGCTCGTGGGACAGCGACCAGCCCGAGGCCTCACAATTCTCGACAGTCCTGGTTACGTTACTGCTCTTGGGGATGACAATCATATTCGGCCGGGACAGACACCAGTTGAGGGCGACTTGGGCCGGCGTCTTGCCCACCTCCTCGGCTATGCCCTCCAGCACCGCCCCGCCGATATCCGGCAGGAACCGGGACCTGCTCGCCAACGAACCGTCGGCCAGGGGCGTATAGGCGATCACCGTGACGTTGTTATCAACGCAGAAAGGGATGAGGTCCCGTTCAATATCGCGTTTCTTCAGGTTGTAGAGCACCTGGTTGGACACGATGGGGTATTTGTTCATACCGAGCATGGCTTCTCGCAGCTCGGACACCGAGAAATTGCTGACGCCGATGTACCGGACCATCCCCCGGTC
>PBMF01000049.1 GCA_002721995.1 Chloroflexota bacterium | reverse complement strand
CGGCCTCGGAGACAGTCACCGACATCACGACGTCGGACTGCTCCACCAGGTCGTTCATATCGGGCACGTCTATTATTCCTGCCGACTCGGACAGTTCCCTGGTACGGCTGCTGCGGCCGATGAGACAGGTCAAGACCAGCAGTTCGTTCTCTCGGAGCAGGCGGCCTATGGCGTGCCCCATGTCTCCGGGGCTGAGTATGGCTAATGTTTCAATTGACATCACTTGATCCTTTCACTATCACCTCTAAGTATATCCCCGTGCCCACATTATCTGCTATCGCGTGGGTAGTCTGGCCGGGTTGATCCTTTTGCTAACGGTGCCATCCGGAGCCCCGGAAAAAACCCCGCAGGTAGGCTACCTGGCCTCCGTGGGCAACGTTGTCCCAGACCAAGTTACCCAAGGCTTCCCTCACCGTCAGGGTGTCCGGCGGCGCGGGAAACGGGATGACGCGTTCCAGGTCGGCGCCGGTCATGGCGGACAGATATTGGGCCGCGTCGGTGTTCACCTTGTCGAAATACTCCATGAGCACCGCCTTGGATGGGGCCTGCCACTGAGCGGCCTGCTCATTGGTCCAACCGAGGCCGTACTCCTGGGGGTCTTCGGGCATTCCGAACTTTCGGTGCCAGGGCTCCACGGTCCATATCTGGGGTGTGCTGGCGATCCGGTAATGGATGAACCGGTAACCCTGGTCATATGCAAGATGAGCCAACTCATGGAGTTGGAGTCGGGGTTGGGTCGGGTGTTCAAGGTATCCTCATCTACCTCGGCCACCGCCGCAGACACCATCTCCCAGTTGCACCGCAGCGCCTCGACGATCGTCGTATTCTCAGCCATGCTCAGTCGGTTTCACCGGGGGCCGGATGGGCCCCGCCCGCAGCCTGAACGCTTTGCACCGGTCTTGGGATACGACGGGGCCTTAGGTTAGTGTAGGCCATGACCAGGGCGAACACCGAAGCCTCCACCAGTACCACGCAGGCGCCCGAGGAAACGTCGATGAAGTAACTGGCGTAGATGCCCACGAACCCGCAGGCCGCACCCAGGGTTGTGGAGAGCAATATCACGGTCTGGAACCGGTCGGAGAGCATCCGCGCCACGATGGGCGGTATCACCGTCGCGCCGGCGATCAGCAGAACTCCCAATACCTGCATGGACACCACGATTGTTCCCGCCAAGACCAATGAGAACAACGTCTCCACCCAGCCGGTGGGCACACCATAGAACTTGGCCACATCACCGTCGAAGGTGGCGAACAGGAAGTGCTTGTAGGCCACGAACAGCACAAAAATGGTCGCCAGTGTGACCACCAGTATGGCCAGCAGGTCGCCGCCGCTCACGCCCAGGATATTGCCGAAGAGGGCGGCTTCAAAGTCGCGGGTGAAATTCTTGTACCGGCTGATCAGGGCGATGCCAAGAGCGAAGCTGGCGGTGGTGATGACGCCGATGGCTGCGTCGGCGGCTATCTTCTGTTTCTTTGAAGTAAGGGTGATCAACTGAGCGCAGAAGAAGCCCCAGATGGTGGCCCCCACCAGGAAATTGATGGACATGACGAAACTGACCACGGCCCCGCCCAGAACGGCATGGGACAGACCATGACCGATGTAGGCCATGCGCTTCAGGACGATGTAGACGCCAATCATGCCGCAGAGGCCGCCCACCAGAGTTGCCGCCAGCAGTCCACGGACGAAGAACTGGTACTCGAAGGGCTCAAACATGGGACGAACCGTCACCGTGCTCGTGCCTGGCCGCCTCCACGTGACTGGCCTCGTCTTCGGGGTCGCCGCCGGGGTGGTGGACATGCACCGGTGGAGCCGTATCCTTGCCGTTGGTCCCATAGGAATGGGGGCTCTCCGCCACGATGGTCATCCCGTTGTAGTGGACGACCGGCATTTCCGCGCCGTAGGTCATCCGCAGGACTTCGGTGGTGATCACGTCCGAGGGCGGCCCCTCAGCCAAGATCCGCCCCGCCATGCACACAACCCAGGGCAGGTGGATGGCCACGGCGTTTATCTCGTGGGTCGTGATGATGATGGTGACACCCTGGTGGTTCAGGTCGTGGAGCAGGTGCATCACATCGTCCCGGGTCTTGATGTCCACGCCAGAGGTCGGCTCGTCCAATAGCAGGAGCTCCGGGTTGCTGACCAGGGCGCGGGCCAGGAACACCCGCTGCTGCTGGCCGCCGGAGAGTTCGCGGATGTGCCGTTCCGCCAGTCCCAATATGCCCAGCCGGTCCATCATGTGGTTGGCCAGTTCCTTCTCCTCTTTGCGGTACCAGGGGAACAGCATGTTCTCCATGGTGCGCCCCATCATCACCACTTCCTGCACCGTCACCGGGAAGTTCCAGTCGATGGTCTCCAACTGGGGCACGTAGCCAACCCGGGGTTGTTTCTTGGCCGTGGAAACGCCGTTGACCAGCACCTCTCCTTCGTACAGGTCAACCGCGCCCAGCACGGTGCGGAGGAGGGTGGTCTTACCGGAGCCGCTGGGGCCAAGCAGGCCGACGAAATCCCCCGGCATTATCTTCATGCTGACGCCGGAAAGGACGCGCTGTTTCTCATAGCCACAGGTAACGTCCTTGATCTCTACGATGGGCTCTCCGGGGGCCCGGCTATGTGGCAGGGGGTGTAGCATCGTATTCCTTTTCTATCTATCCAGCGGCCCTACTGTGGGTAAACGGCCTCGCTGGTATCTTCAAAAACATCCGTCACGTCGACGTCGGCCAGGGCGCTGGCGTCGCCGCCCAGTGCCGGAATCATTATTTCCATGTTCTGGCGCAAGAGGCCCAGGTAGGAGTGCCCCGCGTCTCCAGGCTTGCCGGGCAGGTCGTCATCCGCCAGGTCGTCGATGAAATCCGCTCCCGCTTCACTGGCAATGGCTTCCAGCACATCGCTGGGGAACACCTCGGAACCGAACACGGCGGGCAGGTCCAGGTCCTTCACCTGGTCAATCAGGCCGGCCACCTCCCTGACGGAGGGCTCGGAGAAGTTGGAGGGCTGGACCGCGCCGATGACCTCCATCCCGTACTGCCGGGCGAAATATGCCCAGGAGTCGTGGTAGGTGAGCAGCTTGCGGTTCTCCTCGGGGACCGTGACCACCGCCGTCTTGATCGCTTCGTCCATGGCCGTTATCCGGCCGCGGAACTCTTCCAGGTTGTCCTCGTAGTACCCCCTGTTGTCCGGGTCCATCAACGCCAGTTGGTCGTGGACCAACTCGGCGTAACGCAGCCCCAGGTTGGGATCGGGCCAGAGGTGGGGGTTGGGATGGCCCGCCGCCTCGGGAAAGCTGAAGTCGAACTGCCAATTCTCCCTGGTTACCGCCTGGTCTCCCAGGGACAGGATCACCGCCGAGTCCTTGATGTTGGCTTCGGCCAGGGCCAGGGTGGGTTCCTCGAGGAACAGGCCGTTCAGTACCACCAGGTCAGCCTCGGCCATCAACTTGGCCAGTGACGGGTTGGGCTCGAATGTGTGGGAATTTACCCCTTCGGGCACCACACCCTCCAGCTTGATGCGAAGACCGCCGATGTTCTCCACGATGCTAGTTATGGGCGACACGGTGGTCACCACCCGCAGCCGCTGGTCGTCCTTGTCGTCCTGGGGCTGGTCTGACGAACCGCCGCAGGCGGCGAGCAACACCGCAACCAGCAGGACGGCCAAGATCGATACGCCGGGGAATATACGCTCCATATCTCGTTACTTCTCTTTCTCGGCCCTCTGGCACCCGGCGCAAACGCCGCTTACGGCGAAGTGTTCCAGGTCGGGCTCAAATCCAAATTCTTTATTCAGGGTCTCGCGGAACTCGGACAGGTAATGGGGGCTGAGGTTGAACGCGCCGTTGCAGGACCGGCAGACCATATGATGGTGGTGCCCGTTGGGGTCGGTGAGCTCAAAGTGCAGCCGGTCGCGGATGGCCACCTCGGTGACTACGCCCAACCCCTTGAACAGATGCAGCGTCCGGTAGACGGTGGCGATGTCCATGTAGGGGTAGGCCTTCTTGGCCGCCTGGAACACCTCATCAACGCCCATGTGTCCGTCGCCCGAGGCGATGGTCGTAAGCACTATGAGGCGTTGTGGAGTCAGCCGGTGGCCCTTGAGACGCAGGGTCTCGATGGCTTTTTCGTGTTTGATCATCTGGGGCAGACCGGTAAAGGGCTGTGCGACCAAAAGTTATTGCAATTATTTGCGATAACTAATTCTAGCACTGGGCCACGGTATGTCAACCGAGGCTGGCGGAAGACGGAGAATGCCGGTGAAAAGAGGAGCTAGACCTTGACGCGGGAGATCATCAGCCCGCAGACGACCCGAGTTGCGGCCATGGCGATGAACACCACCGGCCAGGGGCTGCCGGCCATGTCCAGCACGACGCTGAAGATGATGGCCTGGGCGCCGGCGTAGGCGTAACCGTGGGCGTCCAGCAGACCCGAGGAGGTGCCCGACATGTGGCGTCCGGCGATGTCCACGGCCACCGTGGACATCGGTGACATCCCCATGGACAGCCCGCCGATCAGCAGCAACGTCGCCCCAAGGGTCACATTCACCGGTGGGGCCAGCGCTATACCTATCAACACCGCGGCGCTGGCGGCGCAGGAAAAGATCACCATGGGCTGGCGGCGGCTGCCCAGATAGCGGTCGGAGAAGATACCCGCCACCGGCGGGGCTATCAGGTACCCCAGGGGAAGCAGGATGGTCAGCAGCACCGTGGACTCGATGGACAGTCCGCCCTCTTCAAAATAGTATATGGGCACCCAGGTGGTAAGCCCATAGCGCACCACGTTCTCCAACCCTTTGACGTGACTGGCCAAGAGGAACCGAGGGTTGGAGAGCAGTTCTTTATAGGGGCCCAGGCCCTTGTACCGCTCTGGGTCCAGGGATTCGGGAGTGGCCGACACCGCGTCCTCTTCCACGTATTCGGGGAGGTCCACATCCGAGGGACGGTCGCGGGCGATGAGGTAGAAGATGATACCCAGGGCGGCGATGATCAAAGGCGGATACCGGAACGAAGCCCGCCAGCCCCATTCGGCGCCCACGTAGCCGGATATCCACCACATCATCACCATTGCCCCACCGGCGGCCGTGCCCACGATGCCCATAGCCATACCCCGGTTTTGGCGGGGCCACCACTGGGAGATCATGCTGATACCGGGCGCCCAGCACGCAGCGTTCACAAACCCGGCTATGCCCCACGGGATGGCCATGGTGACGGCGGAAGTGGCAAAGCTGGTCACCCAGTTGAAAACCGTGGTGAGGATAGCGCCGATCATGACCCACAGGCGCAGGCCGTAGGTCTCTCCCAACCTGCCGTGGACCAGGTCGCCCAGGCCAAAGCCCCACAGGAGCATGGCGTTGATCACCCCTATCTCGAGGTGGGTGAGACCCAGATCGTCCTTGACCAGGGGGGCCACGGGCCAGAAGTTGAAACGGCCCATGTAGAGGAAAAGATAGAACCCGGCAAAGGCCAGCAGGACCCGCCACTTGAAGATGTGGTACCTCTTGGGCAGGTCGGCGTAGCGTCCGGCTTCAGCGCTGCTCATGGGTCTACGCCGCGCCGGTGGTTGTAATTTCGTATGACGATGAACTGTTCATGGAATCCACAGATGCCGGGAAAATGCAAAGGCCGACGGCGGACCTGCTCTTTTCATAGATGCGGGCGCGCCCATCGGCCTTTTGCCGGTGCGATCAGGTATTCCGGTTGGGATTAGTTACCGGCAGGGATACGGGCCATGGCGATGCCTTCCAACTCCTCATTGGACATGGAGAGGTCGATGGGGTCGCCCAGGGGTTGCGGTACTTTGTAAGGAGTCCTTACGTACAACTCGATGCGGTTCCCTTCGGGGTCGAAGAAGTACATTCCGAAGGCGATGCCGTGACTGACGATCCGCTCGACCTCCACACCCGGTTCCGCTTCCAGGCGGGCGTGGTACTCACGGAGGTCTTCCAGGGTGGGAACGATGAAGGATATCTGTTGGATGACTTTGGCATCGTCACGGGTGACGCGGCCCTTCATCAGCACAAACTCGTGGTGCTCCCGCTCTTTATCGGCGGTCATGAAGGTCATGCCCCTTTCTTCCAGGTCTTCATCGGAGATGGTGAGGCCGATGACCCGGGTGTAGAAGTCCCGCATCTTCATCAGGTCTTCCGCGTAGATTCCAACGTGTCCAAGGGAGTCAATACTTGGCATTTCAGTCATCCTCCGTCATTTTCTGTGTTCAAGTTGGTAATTGCCGGAAATTATACACCAACGGCCGGTTAACCTGAGTGAATTCCCCCTCTATTTGGCCTTTGCCTTGCTCCGGGATTTCTTGGGGACGCCCTCATTGGCCAGATCGACGGCCAGCTGTGCCAACGTGCGTACCGGGACCCCGGTTGCCCCCTTCACCAGGTAGCCGGACAGCCGGTCTGAGGTGGAGGTGCCGGCGATATCCAAGTGGACCCATGCCGCTCCCTCCACGAATTCAGCCAAGAGCATAGCGGCGGTTATTGAGCCGGCCTGTCTGCCGCCGGAATTCTTCATGTCGGCAACATCGCTCTTGATCAGGTCTTTGTACTCGTCGAACAGGGGCAGTTCCCAGAACTTCTCGCCCGTCTTGTGCCCCGCGTCGATGGTCTGCCGCACCAGGGTGTCGTCGTTGCCCATCACTCCGGTGCAGGCTTTGCCCAGAGTGGTCACCATGGCCCCGGTCAGAGTGGCAACGTCCACCAACCTGGTGATGCCCTGCTCCCGGGCGTAGCACAGGGCGTCGGCCAGCACCAACCGTCCTTCGGCGTCGGTGTTGATCACCTCAATGGTCTTACCATTCATGGCCCGCACCACATCGCCGGGGCGTTGGGCGGAGGCCCCAGGCATGTTCTCAGTGGCGGCAACCACGGCCAACACGTTTATCTTGGGCTTTATCTCGCCGATGACCTGCATCGCCGCTATAACCGATGCCCCGCCGGCCATATCGCCCTTCATGGCCTCCATGCCGCCGGGCGGTTTCAGGGAGATTCCGCCGGTGTCGAAGGTGATTCCCTTGCCGATGAGACCCAGGTTATTCTCCGGGTTCTTGGGGTCGCCTTCGTACCGGATGATTATCATCTTGGCCGGTTCATCGGTCCCCTGGGCAACGCCCATGAAGGCCCCCATGCCCATCTTCTTCATCTCCGGGTTATCCAGTACCTGAATCTTGAGGCCCTGGTCTTTGGCCACCTTTTGGGCCGCCTCGGCCATGCTTGTCGGCGTCATGTGGTTGGCCGGCTCGTTGACCATGTCCCGGGCGATGATGGAAGACGTGGCTGTGGAGGTGCCCAGCTTAACCCCGGCGCCGATCTCCTTGGCCCTACCCTTGTCCAACTCCACCACCGTCAACTCCTCGAACTCAGTGGAGTTGTTGTTCTCCTTGGTCAGGTAATTGCCGAACCTGTAGAGGCCCAGGTGGGCCCCTTCAGCGATGGCCTGGCCGGATAGCTGCGGGTCCAGTCCTCCGATGCCCGCCCCATGGGCGATGGTCACGGCGTGGGAGACTCCCTTGCGGCGCAGGAACCGGACCACCTCGGCCGACACCCGCCGCACCACCTGGGCGTCAAATTTGTCCTGGGGGCCCAGGCCGGCCACCAGCACTCGGCTGGCTTTGATCTTGCCCAGCGTGTGGATCAGAGTGGTCTCGCCGGTGCCTCCCTTGATCTCTCCCTCTTCGATCAACTCGCTGATCAGGCCGCCCAATGCCTTGTCCACGACACCGGTGGCCCCGCCCGGTTTCTTCACGCCCCGGAACAGATTGACCACCACGGCCGGGGTCTCCACATCTAGGATATCGGCGGACTCAACCTTGATGTCCAGAGTCTTGGCGATTTTGGCAGCAGTCTTGGACTTGGCTGCCTTGGGCTTCCGAGTTGTGGTCATGTCAAGTTATCCACCTATTTCAGATTCGTTGTCCGGCTGCCCAGCCCAATTGGCCCACTCGACCAATTGTTGCACCACGGGAGTGATGTCCTTTGAGCTGTCCACCAGATAGTGGTGTCCTTTGATCGGTTCTTCCACCGGTGCCATGCGGGTGTAGATCAACCAGCCGGCGTCGGAATAGGTGTTGGCGTGCCGGTCGGCTTTTCGCTGCTTCAAACGGCGGCGGACTGTCTCCTTGGGCGCCGTCACATGGACCAATGCCAAGGGCGCTCCGGTTGAAGCGGATATGTCATAAAGGTAGGAGCGGAATTCTTCGTTGAGATTAGTGGCATCGAACAGGACGCTGTACCCATTGGACAGATACTCCTCGATCAGCCAGTAACAGGACTTGAATACCCGCCGGTGTTCGCCGGTTGTGTACTTGGGCTGGGGCACCAGCACCTTGCGGAGCCGGTCGGTCTCCATGACCAGAAAGGGGACCTGCTCGCAGAGTTTGGCGGCGAAATAAGACTTGCCGGTGCCGGGCAGGCCGCACATGGCGACAAACAGCGGCTGTTTGGGCATGATCGGTTGGGCAGTGCGCAGGTCCTGTTCCAGCACCTCGGTAAGAGAGCCGATGTCCTTGTTCAGTCGGTCGTCCAATCTATCTGCCCATCCAACGTATCACCGGGGCCCTGACCTTCGGCAGCCAGACGCCGCCTCTCCAATTTCGACTCCAGCACAGCGGGACTGAGCAGGAAGGTCAGAGAAGCCACAATCATCAAGACCACCGCCGTAGCGCCCAGACTGACCGGGAGAGAGGCGGCCGTGATAGCCACCAATATGGACGTGGACACCGTCAGCAGTCCGATGCGGAGCAGACGCGGGCCCACCTTCAAGAACACGGCGGTGGTGACAGCCATAGCCAAAAAGATCAACGCCCTGGCGGTGTCGGAGTCCTGCATCCGCTCCGAATGATCGCTCCAGAGTCCGCCCTGCCAATTGAGGAACAGCACCCAAGAGGTCAGGAAGGGGAATGGCAGGGCCGTCAGGGAGGCCAACAGCCAGTCCCGTTGCAGCATCTTGTGTATCACGCTGGCCATGATCCACATGGAGAATGGCACATACCCGATGAGCAGCAGGAATAGGATGGTGCTGAACGGCAATTGACCGGTGGTTACCAGTGTCCACGCCCCGTAACCCAGGGTGATGAGCGCCAACAGCCAGGAGATGGCCGGGGCGGCCAGGGTGTATCCCATCCAGGAATAAGACCATTTGCTGGGGTTTCCCGCCTTCCAGTTGCGCCAGGTCACGAAAGCTATTGCGATCAGCAGCAGAGAAACCAGGAAATATTGGCTCCACAGGTGCAGCGCGAAGAGGGATGCCAGCAGGAAATGGGGGATGGTGGCCAGCAAGACGTCCCGCCACACGCCCGGGCTGTGCACCTCGTACATGCCGCGGGCGACGGTGTTGGGAGCGCCCATCTCTTCAACGGCCCGGGACATGGCTGAGTCGCGGTCCATTCCCTGGGACTCCAGCTCGGCGGCCTTGTCCTCAAGATGGGCCTCCAACTCCATGATGATCTCGTCCTTCTCGGCGGGGTCGAGATGGAGTCTGCGGGCCAGCGCGTAGAGGTAATTTGTCACCTCAAAGGGCATATGGTCCGCCTACGCCTCGGCCTGCATGCCCGGCAGCATTATGGAGTTCATCGCGTTGGCAAACCGCTGCCATTCGGACAGCCGGTCGGCCAGGGCTTCTTGTCCCTTGGCGGTAATCAGGTAGTACCGCCGGCGCACATTGTTGGGGGTGTCTTCCCATTTACCCTGGATAAGTTTGGCCTTCTCCAGACGGTGGAGGGCCGGGTAAAGGGTGCCCTCTTTGAAGGCGAAATAGCCGCTGCTTCTCTGGTCGACTTCCTTCACGATCTGATAGCCGTACATCGGCTCCTCTACGAGAAGGGCCAGAAGCAGGGTGTCGGTGTTGCCTTTCAGCATCTCGTGTTGGTGCATTGGTTACTGGTCCAGCTTCCGTTTGGTGGATAGAAGGGGAATATGCGGCCATTTTATGAACCGCAGAGGGGATGGGTCAAGGCGGGTGGCGCCGGGGTAAACGCCTGGAATCAGAGTGCCGCGTTCACCACTTCACGCAGCAAAATCAGGATTATCAGCACCACCATGGGACTGAAATCCAAGCCGCCGAATGCGGGCAAGCTCCTACGTATGGGCCCGAGTATGGGCTCGGTGATCTGGAACACCAACTGGTAGATGCTGATGATTATGGGATGGGGCCTGCCACCGCTCAATTGGAACACAAATGAGAGAATCACCCTGGCGAAAATGACGAAGGTGAAAAAATTCAGGATCCAGTTGATCAGTCCAACCAAGTCTACGCGCCCCTAACCCTTTCCCAACTGGATCGATTTCTTATACGCGGCGTCAATGGCGCTGACTATAGCCGCCGGAACGCCCTGGTCTTCCAAAACCCGCATGGCCTCGGCGGTGGTGCCGCCCGGAGAAACCACCATGTCTTTGAGTTCAGCCGGGTGCATGCCCGTCTCCATGACCAACTTGGTACTGCCGTACATGGTCTGCAGGGCCAGTGTCCGTGCCATGTCCCGGGGCATTCCCACGTAGACACCGGCGTCGATCATGGCCTCGATGAACAGAAAGATGTAGGCAGGGCCGCTGGCGCTGAGGGCCGTGGCCATGTCCATGTACTTTTCGTCGGAGACATAGATCTCCTGACCGATGGTCCCCAGTACCGACTTGATGAGTTCTTTGCTTCCGTCGCCAACGCCATCTGAGCAGGTCCAAAGGGTCATGCCAGCGCCGATCTGGGCGGGAGTGTTGGGCATCACCCTGACCACCGAGTCATGGCCCAGTCCATTGGAAAGGGTTTCCATCTTGGCCCCGGCGACGATGGAAAGAGCGGCTTGGTCCGCGTTCAGGTTGCCCTTCAACTGGCCCATAACCCCACCCAGGTCCTGGGGTTTGACCGCCAGCACCACCAGGTCGGAGCCGGAGGCCGTCTTGAGGTTGTCGACGTCGGCATTAACGCCGAACTGGCTGGTGAGGTAATCTCGCCTTGCGGGCACCGGCTCGCCCACACTGATGTCAGCGGGGGTCGCCAGCTTGCCGGAGAGAACACCGTGGAGGATGGCCTCCGCCATCTTTCCCCCACCGATAAAAGCCACTTTCATTGGATAAGTCCGTGTCCCAAGCCGGAGCCTGGGAAAATCAAAGGTGAAATGCCGGGCCGTATTATATCACCGAGCTTGGCCGGCAAAGCTAAAGCGGGATGCTCCCAAGGCCGATTTCTCACCCTAGAAATCGGCCAAGCCATTGCCCTGGGCCAGGGCCACCGCCAACCGGATGGACTCCAGCATACTCTCGTGGCTGGCCACACCCTTGCCGGCGATGTCGAAGGCGGTGCCATGGTCCACCGATGTGCGTATGAATGGCAGACCCAGATTGGCGGTGATGCTCTCTTCGAAGCCGTAGACCTTGACCGGGATGTGTCCCTGGTCGTGGTACATGCACAAAACCGCATCGTACTGGTCCTGGATGGCCTGGTGAAAGACGATGTCGGCGGGTATGGGTCCAAAGGCGTTGATGCCCGCCCTCTTGGCCTCTTCTACCGCCGGCGCTATCTCCTGGGCCTCCTCATCGCCCAACAGGCCCCCGTCGCTGCCGTGGGGGTTCAGGGCCGCAGTGGCGATACGTGGAGACTTGAACCCGAACCTCACAAAGCTGTCGTGGGTCAACTGCAGGTACTCCAGGATCCGGTCCTTCTTGACCAGGTCGCAGGCCAGCCGCAATGACCGGTGGGTGCTCAGGTGGACCACGCGAAGGTTCTTGGCCATGAGCATGGTGGCCACCGTTTTGGTCTTGGACAACTCCTGCAGCAATTCCATATGGCCGATGGACTTGTAGCCCGCCAGGCTGGCCGCTTCCTTATTAAGGGGCGCCGTGGCCAGGGCGTCCACCGTACCAGCCAGGGCCAACTCTCCGGCCTTGGTGACCCATTCCATGGCGGCCTTGCCGCAGGTGGGGTTGATCTGCCCCACGGTGATATCCTCGGGATTCAGGTTTCCGATGTCCACCACGTCTATGACGCTGGAATCCAGACCGGCGGAGTTGGGGTCTTCCACTTCATTGATCTTCACCGGAGCGCCGGTTAGGGACACCGCCTGCTGCATGGCGAAGACGTTGCCCACCACCAGGGGACGGCAGCTGGCGTAGACCCGGGGGTCGGCCATGGCTTTGACCACCACCTCGGGACCGATGCCGCAGGGGTCGCCCATGGTGATTGCGATGGCCGGTTTCTGACCGGTTGTCATGTTCCTACCTCTGTTACGAAATACCGTTTAACCGTGCCTAAAATGGTTATGTAACGGAAATCGTAGCCTTTTCAAAGTTATGTAATCAAAGGACCCAGATGCGCCGGAATTATAGCATGAGCAGGGTTTTATACGGCCCAAATTCTATGGTATGGTTGGTACTCGTTAACGCACTGGGGTATGAAAAAGAGCCCCCGGCATTGGCCGCCGGGGGCTCTAGGAAGGCAGCCAGGCTGGCGCAGAAACCGCACCGCACATGAGACTCGATTAGCCGCAGCAGCAGTCGGCCTCCACAACCACACACTCTACACCAGCCAGGCCCGCCCTTAATGTCTCTTTAAGCTATCTCTCTTCTTCCACTCCCTGGATACGTCTGTACCCTATTCGCACTTATTCCAGCCGCAGGCGACGCACTTCATGCAACCCTCTTCGAAGATGACCGGGGTGTTGCACTCCGGGCACTTGCGGGCGTTCAGAATCTCGTTGCCACGCCCGTGGCCATTGCCGTTGCCAAGCACCTGGGGCGTGAACTTCAGCTGAAGTTCAGTGGCCTCGGCTTGGGTATGGGTCTCTCCGGTATGACGCTCCAAGGCCAGAGCCACGGCGTCGGGACCGGAGCGCACCAGGGTGCCCTCATCCCATGCCGGACAACAGGTGATGCCTCGCAATTGTTCGATCACAGTGTTGGGCTCGATACCTGAGCGCAATGCCAGGGACACCAGCCGGGAGATGGCCTCCAACTGGGCCGAGTCACAACCGCCGGCCTTGCCCAGGTTGCCGAACAACTCGAAGGGCGTGTCCGCCTCGTCGAAGTTGATGGTCACGTACATGTTGCCGTGGCCGGTGCGCACCCGCTCGGTTACGCCCCGGATGGACTGGGGCCGCTGGCGGGGAGTCAGGAAGTCCGCCGCCTCTTCCTCAGTCTTGCCCGTCTCACCGGTGCTCAGCACCTGGCCGGACTTGCTACCGTCACGGTAGACCGTGATGCCCTTGCAGCCCAGTTCGTAGGCCAGCATGTAGGCGCCGGCAATCTCTTCCACGGTGGCGTCGCTGGGGAAGTTAATGGTCTTTGAGACCGAGTTATCGACGTACTTCTGCACCGCGCCTTGCATCTTCACATGCCAGTCGGGCTCGATGTCGTGGGACACGCGGAAGACGTCCTTCACCCACTGGGGAATGTCCAGATGCTCCAGACTGCCGGTGCGGGCCAGGTCTTCCATCAGTTCTTCGGAATAGAACCCTTCCTGCCGGGCCACCGCCTCAAAGTAGGGGTTGCCCTCCACCAGCTTGGTGTTGTCCATGACGTTACGGACATAGCTGAGGGCGAACAAGGGCTCGATACCGCTGGAGGCCCCGGCGATGATGCTGATGGTGCCGGTGGGCGCGATGGTGGTCGGCGCCGAGTTGCGCATGGGCCGGACACCGCCTTCGGGTCCGGGGCGGTTGTAGATGCTGCCTTCCCAGGCCGGGAAGGAGTCCCGCACCAGGGTCAGGTCCGATGACGCCTGGTGGGTCTGCTCCTGGATCCGGCGCATGACATCTTCCGCCGTCTGCAGGCCCTCTTCAGAGTCGTACTGGATACCCAGCTGTATCAAAAGGTCGGAGAAACCCATCACACCCAGGCCGATGCGGCGGGTCTTCTTGCTCATTTCTTCGATCTCAGGGATGGGATAGTCATTCATATCAATGACGTTATCCAGCAGATGGACGGCAATATTGACGGTCTCGTCCAACCGCTCCCAGTTGATGGCCACGTCGCCGTTGTCGATGGTCACCATCCGGGCGACGTTGATCGAAGCCAGGTTGCAGGACTCGTGGGGCAGCAACGGCTGCTCACCGCACGGGTTGGTGCTTTCGATTTCGCCCAACTGGGGGTTGGGGTTGTCCCGGTTGATAACGTCCAAGAAGATCAGTCCGGGGTCGCCAGTCTTCCACGCCATGTTGGTCAGAAGGTCGAAAACCTCTTTGGCGTTGCGCTGGCCGACGATCTTGCCAGTGCGGGGATTGATCAGATCGTATTCCTGGCCGGCCTTTACCCGTTCCATGAAATCGGCGTTCACGGCGACGGATATGTTGAAGTTGCTCAGGTTCAGCCCATCTTCCTTGGACTTGATGAACTTTTCCACGTCCGGGTGGTTGACGCTCAGAATACCCATGTTGGCGCCCCGGCGGGTCCCGCCCTGTTTCACAACGTCGGTGGCGGCGTCGAAGGCACGGATGAAACTGACCGGGCCGCTGGCGATGCCGCCTGTGGACCCAACAACGTCACCCTCGGGGCGGAGACGGCTGAACGAAAAGCCGGTGCCGCCGCCGCTCTTATGGATGAGAGCGGTCTGCTTGACCTTGTCGAAGATGGAATCCAAGGCGTCATCAACGGGCAACACGAAACACGCCGATAGCTGCTGCAACTCACGGCCCGCATTCATCAGCGTGGGGGAGTTGGGCAGCATCTCCAAACGCTGCATGGACTGGAAGAACTTGTCCTCGGTGGCCTGACGTTCTTCCTCGGTGGCACCGTAGCTCAGATCGGCCTGGGACAGGTTCCTTGCAACCCGGCGGAACATGCCGTCCGCGTCCTCAAGGACATTACCCTCCCGATCCTTGGAGAGGTACCTCCGTGCCAGTACCACCTTGGCATTTTCAGTCAGCTCGGTGGAGCGTTCGTTGGTCTGCTTGGCGATTCCAGCGGCCTCCAATGCCGATGCGATGCGGCTGCGGCGTTCTTGGATCTCCGCGGAGGTTCCTGGTCCCTGATACGTGGCGGTCATTTAGCTGTTCCTCTTTATCATCAACGCGCGACGGACATTAGGCCAGGTCAGCCCCCACCGGCCCTATATTTGTAGCATCCGATGTCCGGATTTGCGTTACCAAGATGTCAGTCTGATTGGAGCGCGGCCGATATACCCGGTTAAGGTCCTTCCGGGACAAACCACCAGCTACAACATACCATAAGATATGGTCAATATTATGTTGAATACCACAATATGCTGTGGTCAACGGTGATTAAACTACAAAAGGTAGTAGGCGAATTCTAGACCCGCGATTTGAGCGAAGTCAATATATTTTGCGGGAAAATTGTGGACCAAAAACGGGTTTTTATGCCAGCGGAAAATGGTGCAGTTGGACTGGGTTTATGCAGGGGATGAGGCAGAGGAATCCGATGTCCAAAAAATCGGTGAAAACCGAAAGCCGACGCCAGACGGAGAGTTCAAATGCCCGGGGCCCGGGCGACAAGTAGGGGCGGGTGTATCACCCGCCCCACATCATCACATCCATAACCGCCAGGGCGCATCTTGGGGTGCATCCGGATATTTGGGGTAAGCCTGAGGCAGACCCTAGAGTTCGTACTCTTCGTCTTCGGCGTTGGAGTTGCCCAGCCAACAGGTTGCCAGGCTGGCCCGGGCGGCCTGGTCGATCTCCTCTTGGAACTCGGCTATCCGGTAGCTGGAGAAATTCTGGTCGGCCAGGGCCGTACCGGCAGGGGCGGTGGGCACCCGCTGGGCCAACATCTGGTTCTCCAGGTCGTGGACCTGGTTATTTAGCGTTAGTAGCCGGGTTAGTGCTGAGTATTGCAAGCTGCCGTCCATGATCGCGGTCTCCTTGGATAAGTGATTGAATATAGCTCTTGTTCTTCCGGGTTCGGTTTCCAGGGGCTCGGGCGCCGGGTCATGTCTTCTTGATCAATGTGGTTTCTATTTTCTTCCGGCGAGTATTACTGATTAATTAGGCCGGGTTGCGATTCGGCGCCCTCCGGTTTGTCTTCCGCCTTTTTTGGTCCTATCTTGCTTCTATTCGGCCGGAATTCCGCCTCCGGTTCCATCGCCCGGCGCCGGCCCTTTTTCGGTAGTTCCGGCGGCATATCCAGCAGGGGCAACTGGGACTCGTCCCGCAGGTCCCGGACCACCTCTTCGAAGCTCTCTATGTCCTGGAAGGCGCGGTAGACACTGGCGTAACGGATGTAGGCCACCCGGTCCAATTCCCTCAACCTTTCCATCACCATTGT
>PBMF01000048.1 GCA_002721995.1 Chloroflexota bacterium | reverse complement strand
TCGCCCTTCCTACTCATCGCCACCCAGAACCCCATCGAACTTGAGGGTACGTTCCCTCTGCCCGAAGCCCAGCTGGACCGGTTCTTGATCCGCCTGTGCATGGGCTACCCCGATGAGACCCAGGAGGGGGAGATGCTGGCCCGCTTCAACGCCGCCAACCCCCTGGCCGAGTTGGTCCCGGTTGCCGACGGAGATGAGATTCTGGAGATGCAACGCCTGGTCCAGCAGGTGCACGTGGAACCCGTCCTGAGCAACTATATGGTGCAGCTGACCCAGGCCACTCGAAAGCATATCGACGTCGAGCTGGGCGCCAGTCCCCGGGCCACCATGGGGCTTTACCGCTGCTGCCAGGCCATGGCTGCGATACAGGGCCGCGATTTTGTGGGGCCCGACGACGTGAAGATGCTGGCCCCCTACACCCTGGCCCATCGCATGATCCTCAAGTCCCAGGCCCGGCTGCGGGGCAGTTCTGCAGAGGATGTTGTGGCTGATCTTTTGACGCAAGTGGCGGTCCCGGTCTAAACCTCGCCTGAGCCAGCCATGCTCAACGATTTCTGGATCCTCATCAGCAGCATCATGATTTTCGTTGGCCTGCTGGCCAGCGCCGGTCTGCTGCTGGTCGTCGGATCCCTGGTGATCGTGGTGACCATCGCCGCCCGCATCTGGGACAAGTACTCTTTCCGCTCGGTGAGCCACTCCCGTTCATTGAACCGTCAGCGGGCCTTCATCGGCGATACAGTGGACTATTCGGTCTCCCTGGACAACGATAAAGTACTGCCGCTGATCTGGGTGGATATCCAGGACTCCTTTCCCGAAGGGCTGGACCTGGTGGGCGCGACCATGCGGGGCACGGGCCTGGAGGCCAACCGGCAGCACACCATCACCTCGTCCCTGCTGCCCTACCAGAAGGCGACCTGGAAGTATTCCATGAAGTGCCGGGAGCGCGGCTACCACCGCATCGGACCCGTGCGGCTTAGGACGGGAGATATCTTTGGGTTCAGTTCCGCCGAAACACGTTACACCGAGTTCGACCATATCCTGGTCTATCCCCGTGTGCTGGATATCGAAAACCTGCTGTTTCCCCCCGAACACCCGCTGGGAGAAATAACGAGCACGCGGCCCATCTACTTCGACACCAACCGGGTGGTGGGACAGCGCGACTACCGGCCCCGGGACCCGCTGAAGCACATCGACTGGAAGGCCACGGCCCGGGCGCGGAGCCTGCAGACCAAGGTGTTTGAGCCCGTGGTCTCGCTGAACATGCTGATCGTCATGAACGGCTCCACCAGGGAGAATACCTGGCAGGGCAGCAACAGGCGTTTGTTCGAGCGCACAGTGACAGTGGCGGCCTCGGCGGCCGACCTGGCGGAAAGGAGGGGTTTCAGCTACGGGGTGATCAGCAACGCCGTGGCAAGTTACTCCGGAAAATGGATCAACGTGCCCATGGGCGCCTCCTCCAACCAACTCTCCATGACCCTGGAAGCCCTGGCCATGGCGGCCTCATACGTGGTTGCTCCGCTGTCTGAAGTATTGAATTCGGAGCGGTACTCGCTCCCCTCCGGCACCACCATCCTCTTGGTTTCTCCATCCATCGGCGACTCATTGGTGGAGGAGATCGCCGGGATTCGCCAACACGGCTTCCCGGTGACCGTTCTCTATTCGGGGGACGGTCCTCCAGAGCGGAGTTTGGGCGACATCACAGTGATTCCCATGGCCAGCGTGCTGGATCCGGCGGAGAAGAATGACCAGGTTCTGGCGGAATAACTCGGTTACCGCCGCCGCCCTCTTTCTGGAGAGCTGCGCCCTCTATTTGGCCTTCCGGGTGGTGGCGGTGATCTTGGGCCAGTCCAGCATCATCCTGTCCTTCGGGCTGGTTATTTTGGCGTTGGTTTGGTCGTTCATCCTCATGTCCTACGTCCTCTCGGTGAATGTTAACCCCCGGCTCCGGGGACTGGTGGGACTGGGTGTGGGTGTTCCCTCATTACTGTTCTTGGCAAATTTGAACACCGGCTTTGACTTCATCCCCTTTGACGCTGTGATGTCTGGCAGGGTCGAACCGGTGCTCACCATGGTCGGCACAACCGTCTTCCTACTCACCATACTTTGGCGCGGGGCCAGTGTGGCGAAGGAAGAGATAACCCTGGAAGCCGTGCGCTCCGCCTTCCTCTGGGGCTTGGCCGTACTCTTCTTCGCCGCCTTGGTGGATAGGATAGTCGATGAGGCGGTGGTCAACGGCTTCCTGGTGGTGGGGTTCTTCTCGGTGGGTCTGCTCGGCCTTTCTTTGGCCCGGTTCTCGTCGGAGATAGGCGAGACCCATGTGATGTCCGGGGAATGGATGATGCCCATTCTAGTCAGCGTCGGCGGTGTGGTACTGGTGGGTCTGGTGATCAGCGCCATCGGGCTGGGCGGGTTGGATGATGTGACCAGAGGGATAATCAAGATCGGCAGCGACGGCGGCTTCTGGATTCTTCGTCCCATACTGCTGGTCATGGGCGCCTTCGCCGGGGTGGTGGTCTCAGCCTTCAACTGGATGTCGGGAGTCTTTGGCGGCGGCGACTTCTCGGCGCTGATTAATGCCCAGGAACAGTTGGAGGAGTTCCACAGGGGCCTGAGGGAGCAGAGCGAGGAGAAGGAGCCATCCACTGTCCTCGTCACCACGATGAAATGGGTGGCCTTCGGGATTGCGGTTTCCGTTGCCGGCTGGGTGGTCTACAAGCTTTTCCGCTCGCGCCGGTTCACCGGTCAGGGAGGAGACGTTGAGGAGACCAGGGAATCGCTGTTCACCTGGGGCCGCGCCAACGACGACATTTCGGGAATGCTGGCCGGCTGGTGGAAGAACATGTTCCCGGTGAAAGACCGGGACCCGTCCGTGACCGGTTCGCCCACCACGCCACGGGAGTTTTACCACGGTTTCCTGGGATTGTCCTCCCGGTTGGGGCGGCAGCGGAAGGACTGGGAGACTCCCAATGAGCACCAGAGGGTGGTCTGGGGTCTGCTGCCCACCGACCCGGTCTACCGGATAGTCCAGAGGTTCCAGCGGTCCCACTCCGGCCAGGACGAGACCGATCAGGCGGGGATGGATAGCCTGCAAGAGGACTGGAGGGAGCTAAACGAGTTCATGGACCGGGAAGACCTGTAACCCCGCCGCTACTCCCTAGCGCTTGCCGCCGGCCCGCAGGTCGTCCAGCACCTCCTTGATCTCCTCGAACCGCACGTACCGGATGTTTCCGTCGAAGCTGGACGAGGTCACCAGGGTACCCAGGAATTCGCCGAACTTGTTGAAAACCCCGCCCCCGCTCATCCCGTTGGTGGCGGCGGCGTCCACCTGGCCCATGGCGTATCCGCCGGGCACGATGTTCCAAAGTCCGCCGATTCTCCCGAAGGTGGCTATCGGTGAGACGGTCGATATCTCAGGCACGAACCCAACCAGGGCTACCTCGTAGCCTATCGCTTCTACCGACCGCTGTGACAGGTCTGCGTAGACCTGATTGGATATGGGTATATCCATGGTAGCCCCATTGGTCGGGCTGTCCAATGTGAGCAGTGCCAGGTCTCGGAACGAGTCGTAGCCAGTTACCGTGGCGCCCTGGTAAAAGCCTCCGCCAACGGACACTTCAACCCGGTCCGCGCCGGTGATCACATGCTCGGCGGTGATTATCTCCGTGGGAGATATCCTCACACCAGATCCCTGGGAGAAGAACAGGTTGATGAAGACTACGGCGTTTCGGACCTCGCCGATGAAGTCGGTGAAGTCAGGGGGGTGGTCTCCGGGGAGTCCTTGAGGGCCCCTTGGTCCGGTGAACCCGGGGAACCCCCGCGGGCCTGCAAGGCCTTCCGAACCCTCCGGTCCAGCTGGACCGGGCTCTCCCTGGATGCCCTGGGGGCCCGGTTCGCCCTGGGGACCTTGTATGCCCGGTTCGCCGGGCGGACCCTGACAGGCCAGAGCGGTCAGCAGGGCAAGTGTGGCCAATGCCAGCAGAATAAGGGACTTTGAGCCAAGGTTGGCGGAGTTCAATTTCAAGCTATACAATGGTCGCCGGTGAGTACCCGCCGTGGCGATAAGGACTGTCCCGCTGCGGCGTTTTTGTTTGGGTTCTTATCTCTCGCGGACGCGCAATTATTCGATGTACCAACTCTTAAATAGGATGCCCTTCTACTACGGTTGGGTGATTCTCTTCGCCACGGGCAGTGGCATGGTCGTCCGCAATGCTTCCGCCAGTTTGACGCTGGCGGTGTTCATCTATCCCATGTCAGAAGACTTGGACTGGAGCCGTACCATGATAGCAGGTGCGGCCAGTCTGGGCGGGCTTTTGGCCACTGTGGCCTCTCCGGTTGTGGGCTGGGCGCTGGACCGGTTCGGCGCCAGAATCATCCTCACCGGCAGTGTCCTGGTGCTGGGTTTGTCCACCATGTCCCTTGCTTGGGCCACGGTGCCGGTGGCCTTCTACGTGGCCTACAGCATCGGCCGGGTCATCTTCTCCAGCCCCATGAACATCGGCTCATCGGTGGTGGTCTCCCGCTGGTTCATCAGACGCCGGGGCCGCGCCACCGGGATACTCTTCCTATCCCACTCGGTGGGCATGGTTACCTTCCCACTGCTGGCCGGTCTGATCATCAAGTACCGGGGCTGGGAGGACGCCTGGATCGTGCTGGGCGCCCTGGTCTGGATCCTGGCCCTGGGCCCGATAGCTGGTCTTATCAGGCAGACTCCCGAGTCGGTGGGGCTGCTGCCCGACGGAGACCAGCCTGGCGGGGTCGAAGATGGCACGGCCGAGGCGGCTGCAGCTCCAGAGGAGCCCAGTTGGACCCTCAAAGAAGCTGTGCGTACACCGACGCTCTGGCTGCTGGCCCTGGCCACCGGCTCCTTGTACCTGCTCCAGTCGGGCACCAACATCCACCAGGGGGCCTACTTCCTGGACCAGGGTCTGGGAGTGGGTGTCTCGGCAGCCACCCTCAGCATGAACGCCGTGTTCACCGGAGCGGGCAGCCTCTTCTGGGGCTGGGTGGTGGACCGGGTGCCGGTCCGTTACTCCTACGCAGGAGTGGCGCTGATGATGGCGGTGGCGCTGGCCCTTTTCCCAATGGCTGACACCACCATCGAAGCGTTGATCGTCGCGTCCATCTTTGGCATGGCGGTGGGCGGGATCCTCGTGGTGCCGGTGGTGGCCTATGCCAACTACTTCGGCAGACAGTCCCTGAGCGCCATTCGCGGCGTGACCGAGCCCTTCGTGTCCCTTGGGCAGGCCATCGGGGCCGTGTTCTCAGGCGTCATCTACGATGTGACGGGCAGCTACAAAGACGCCTTCATCGTGCTGGCCATACTGGGCTTCGCCACCATCGGCATGCTGCTGCTGACCAGGGCGCCCAGGCGGACGCCGGTGGTCACGGAAGTAGGCAATCCTTAGCAAAATGGGCTTTGGACTCGCTGGTATTTTCCCTGCAGGCCGGCCAAGTATAATGTTATGGAGAATCACCGGCGGTTATTGAAATGGAGAACGCCCCATGTCCACAGCTAAAGACCAAATCACCGAGATAGTGCAGGCCCAGCCCGAAGACAGCACACCCGAAGAGATCGTTAGGGAGTTGGCCTTCCATGTGATGGTTGAGCGTGGTTTGGCCGACTCGGATGCCAAGCGTACCGTATCCAATGAAGAGATGGCCCGGCGAATCCGTTCATGGCAGAAGTAAGGTGGACGGAGGAAGCGCTTCGCTGGGTAGAGGATATATACGAATACGTCAGGGCCGACGAACCGGCTGCCGCGCAGAGGATAGTCCTAGGAATATTTGACCGGGCACAGGACGTCCTGTCATTCCCGGAGATCGGCTACCGGTATCAACCTTCTGCCAGGAACGTCCGCATTTTGATGTACGGCCATTATCGAATCGCCTATTTGGTCAAAGAAGAAGGCGACGTTGATATCCTAGGAGTCTTTCACTCTTCCTTGGACATATCCCGGTACCAGCTATGATTTGCCCTGCACATAACTGATAGGGTAGCTACCCCGCAACCCGCCTACCTAAACTCGGGCAGTACCTCGGCAGCGATCTTCTCCATGAGGCGTTTTAAGGCGGTGACGTCACCCGAGTTGAGGGCCAGCACCATGTGGTCAACGCCCGCATCCTGGTAGGTCTTTAGGGCCGCAGTCATCATGCCCGAGTCGTCACCGGGGATGGTGGTGCGGGCGGCGGCGCGGTCGCTGGAGGGGCGTCCGTGGACCTCAACCTCAACCCTTGTCGACCAGCTCATGTTGCTGGTGTCCCGGCCCGCGGCCGCGGCGGTCTCGGTGATCTCAGCCTTACCCAGTGCGTAGCCCTCGGCGGAGACCCCGGTGGGGTGCCAGCCGTCACCACGCAGGGAAGCGCGTTTGATGGCCCCGGGGCTGGAACCGCCCACCCAGAGGGGGATGGTTTTTTGGACTGGTTTGGGAGAGAAGTACAGGTCCGAGAAGTCCCAACGCTTGCTCTGGTACTTGGGCAGCCGGTTGCTCCAAAGCTCCTTCATGATGTCCATGCATTCGTCGGTGAGGGAGCCCCTCTGGCGCATGGAGATGCCCAGGGCTTCGAACTCCTCGGTCATGGCTCCGACGCCCACGCCCAGGATGACCCGTCCGCCGGATATCTGGTCCAGGGTGGCCGCGTATTTGGCCAGTTCCACCGGATTGTGGTAAGGCAGGACCAAAACCGATGTGCCCAGGTCTACCTTGGAGGTGATGGCTGCCAGATAGGAGAGGGTCGACATGGGATGGTAGTAGGGCTTGTCTTCCAGGCGCTCTCTGATGTAACCGGTGTTGAAAAGGTGGTCCATGACCCAGACCGAGTCGTATCCCTGTTCCTCGGCCAGCGGGCCGAATTCCAATACCTGTTTCGGGTCTTCCACGCCCCAGTTATTGGGGACCGTCACACCGATCTTCACAGAGCGCTCCTACGGGGAAATTTCTTTGGAGGATCTAGGCCTTGCTGGCGGCTTCGACCAGGCGCGCCGTTTCAATTGCGGCAACGGCTGTGTTGGCGCCCATGTTGCCGGCCTTACCGCCGGCCCGGTTCAGGGCCTGTTCCATGTTCTCGGTGGTCAGCACGCCAAAGATGGTCGGCACGCCGGTGTCCAGGCCCACGTTGTTGATGCCGCTGGCAGCCTGTCCGGCCACCATGTCGTAGTGGGATGTCTCGCCGCGAATGACGGTGCCCAGGCAGATGATTGCCTGGTACTTGCCGGTCTTGGCCATCGTCTTGGCCACCACGGGCAGCTCAAAGGAACCCGGCACCCAGCCCACGGTGATGTCCTCGTCCCGTACACCGTGGCGGAGCAGGGTCTCGATGGCCGAGTCCAGCAGTTTTCTCGTTATGATCTCGTTGAAACGGGCGACGACCACGCCGACGTGCAGTCCCTGGCCGTTCATATCGCCCTTCAGTTCATTTGGCACGCTCAAATCTCCTGGCGCGGCCTGTTATCCGGATTGGACACGAAAGGGGAACGGATAAAGGCGCGGGTATAGGGTGCGGACAAATTGTGCCCGTCCCGAATTTAGCACCAGTTTACACGGGAACCTGTGGGTTATCCAGCCTTGTCCAGCATGTCGCGGATGGTGAACATGCGCTGGAAGAGGGTGAAACAGGAGACGACGGCGATGGCCAGGAGGAACCATTCGATCTGGCCGACAATCAGTCCCACGCCCAGTAGCACGACCCGTTCCGGCCGGGTCATCACGCCCGCCTTGGTGAACACGCCCAGGCCCTCGCCTCGCGCGCGCAGGTAGCTGACACCCTGGGAGAAGATGAGGGCCAACAGCAAGACTAGTATGAAGAAAATCTGCTGATCGTAGCCCAGGTCTTCGCGCAGGGCATAGACCCCTAGTCCCACGAAGAGGGCGGCTTCGCTGAGACGGTCGAAGACCGAATCAAGGAGCGCTCCAAAGGCGCTGGTAGTGCCGTTCAGCCGGGCCAACGCGCCGTCCATCAGGTCCAGGCCGCCGCCCAATAGAAATACGATACCGCCGGCCAGCAGCCAGCCGGAACCGACCAGATAGGCAGAGGCGACAGCGATCAGAAAACCGAGGATGGTGATGCCGTTGGGAGAGAACCCTAATGCCCGGAAAAACTTGGCCCCGGGGAGTTCGATGTAGCGGAGGACCGCGGCCCTAAACTGGTCTCGTCCGGGAAGAGCCATACGCCGCCTGTAAGCAAGTTTCGTAGTAGTTTTCCACCCTGCCGGCCACGACTTCCCAGCGGAAGTCTTCGGCCGACTTGTTCCCCTGGCCGCCCAGCTTCTGTCGCAGCTCGGGGTCTCGGGCCAGGACTCTCAGGGTATCGGCCAGCGCATCGCTGTCCTTCTTGGGGAAGAGCAACCCCTGTTCGCCGTGGGTGATGATGCCGCGGTACCCTTCTATGTCCGATGCCACCACCGGCTTTCCCGCCGCCATGGCCTCCAGCAAAACTATGCCGAAGCTCTCTGCTCCCGTGGCCGGAGAACAGAAGATGTCGGCGGAGGCGTAGTAGCGAGGCAGGTACTCGTAGGACGCCCGGCCCACAAACTCCACATCCTGTAGGTTCTGGGAGCTGATGACGCGGTAGGACTCCCGGTCCGGGTTGCCAGGGCCGACCACGATAAGCCGGATGTCGGGCATCTCCCATTTCAGCCTTCCGTAGGCCTCCAACAGATAGCGGAGCCCCTTGCGCTTTTCCAGGCGGCCCACGAACAGTATGTTCAGCTTGCCGTCCTGGTACTTGGGGAAGGGCCTTACGTTGGCTGAGAAATGGTCGTAGTCGATGCCGTTGGGGATGATCTCGTAGTCACCGGGGAAGGTGTTATTGACATAACGCTGGGCTGCCGGCGATACGGCGATGTTGCCGTGAAGTCTCTGCTGCCACCTCTTGATGATGGGACTGCTCATCCGGTACAGGTGCTGACGGGCGTAGGAGGCGTGGAATGTGCCCACATTCACCGTGTCGGAGAACTCCAGCACGCACAGCGGCAGGATGGGGGCCATGGGTTCATGGAGGTGGATGATGTCGAACTTCTCTTTCTTCAGCAGCGCCCGGACCTTGGGATAGAGCCACCAGGAAAGGGAGACCCTGGCGATGGAACCTCCGCTGGGCAGCGGTACCGAGCGGCCCAAGGGCACCAATAGGTCGGAGTCCTGACATTCGCGGGACGGGGAATGGGGGGCCAAGACCTGGACTTCATGGCCGGAGCGGCCGAGTTCACGGGCAAGTTGGGCAACGTGGGCGGTTACCCCACCGGGCCAGGTGAAGTCGTAAGGAGAAACCATGCCTATTTTCATGGCATTGCTCCCGCTACATCGCCGTTGGGGCGGCGGGCCCCGTTATTTTTCCTCGGCTATGAACGCGTCGACCAAGTCCCTTGCCTGGTCGTCGGTGTGCTGGAATGGGGGAGACTTCATGAAGTAGGCGCTGGCGCCCTCCACCGCTCCACCTTGTCCCCGGTCCATGGCCAGCTTGGCGCAACGGATGGCGTCAACCACAACACCTGCTGAGTTGGGGCTGTCCCAGACTTCCAGTTTCAGTTCAAGGTTGATGGGTGCGCCGCCAAATACCCGGCCTTCCATGCGGATATAGCACCACTTCCGGTCCTTCAACCAGGGCACGTGGTCGCTGGGGCCGATGTGTATGTCGTCCGCCTCGGGCTCTTCGTCCATCTGGGAGGTGACCGAGGTGGTCTTGGAAATCTTCTTGGAGGTGAGGCGGTCCCGCTCCAGCATGTTCAGGAAGTCGGTGTTGCCGCCAAAGTTCAATTGGTAGGTGTTGTCGATGGTGACGCCCCGGTCCTCGAACAGGCGGGTCAACACGCGGTGGGTGATGGTGGCGCCCAACTGGGACTTGATGTCGTCGCCGACGATGGGCACGCCGCGCTCTTCAAAGCGGTTGCGCCAGTATTCCTCTCTGGCCAAGAACACGGGGATGCAGTTGACCATGCCGCAGCGGGCGTTGAGGATCTGCTCCACGTACCACTTGGTGGCCTGCTCGCTGCCCACCGGCAGATAGTTGATGACCACGTCCACTTCCCGCTCCTGCAGGATGCCGGTGATGTCGGCGGTGGAGCCGGGGGCTTTTTTGACCACGTCTGCCAGGTATCTGCCCACGCCGTCGTGGGTCATGCCCCGGTCTACAATGACTCCGGTCTTGGGCACGTCGGCAAATTTGATGGTGTTGTTGGGTGGGGCGAAGATTGCTTCGGAGAGGTCCTTTCCGACCTTATTTTCATCGATGTCGAAGGCCGCGACGACTTCAATGTCCTCGATGCGGTAGCCTCCGATGGTGTTGTGCATGACGCCCGTCACTTCGGCGTCATCCGGTATCTCCACGTATTTGTGGATGCCCTGTACCAGTGATGAGGCGCAGTTCCCCACGCCGATGATTGCAACCTTGATCTTCCCCACTGATTTGGCTCCTTTTGCCTTTACCCTAAGTTAGTCATTCAGGGTGTGCTGCCCAACTCCCGCCGAGCGGTCGCATTGTAGCAAGTTGCCCTATCGGTCACAAGTGTAGGCGCGACGGATTGCGACGTTTATGTTCACATAACGTCGCCTGGTGCGCCGGGTGGCCGGGGCCTAAAGATGGCCTACTCGAAGAATCGGATTATGCAGGTGCGGTCGTCATAGCGGAACCGCACCCCCAGGGTCTCCGGAACGTAGCCGTCCTGGAGGCGCATGTGGATGGTGCTTTCTATGGACTCAGCCGCCGCTTCCGGTGTGGCGGCGTTGCGGACCACTTCGGCCAGTTCGTCGATGGACATGTTGTCGGTGATGCCATCGGTGGCCAGGACCAGCCGGTCACCGGGCGAGGGCTGGACTTCAACGCGGTGTGTTTGTCCCAATTGCTCGGAGGCGCCGATGGCCCGGGCTACACCCACGTGCATAAATCCACCGGCGTGCCCTGATATCTTCTGGTGGCCGTCTTTGTTGATCAAGAAGATGGGGCTGTCCCCGGCGGTGACTATCTGCAATTGGTTGCCCCTGCCCAGCACTGCGGAGACCGTGGTCAATAGGAACCGTCCGGCGCCGACGCTGTAGAAATCGGCGTTCATCTCTTCCAGGACGGTCTGTATTTCGTCCGAATTCGCCGGCTCGGTGCCGTTCAAGGCCTCCGCCAATTCCGTGCTGGCCTGCTCACCGCCGTGGCCGGTGACTCCGTCCATTACCACGTCCAAGAAATCCCCGTTCCCCAGGTCCTTGGTCAGGAGATTGTCTTCGCCGTGGGCTGAATTGTCCTGCAATGTGGTGACTGTGCTTGACAGCATCTACGCCAAACCTCTATGAATCATTTTGACTATTGGGGCTCAACGCCCTCTCTAGGCCAGGTAATCCGCAAGTTCTGAGTCCGGGTCGAACAAGAACCCCCGCCAGTAGTCTTCATTGAACCACTGGGCGGCTTCGAGCCAAGTCTGCCGGATTTCATTGACGTTGGCCAGTCCTTCGTTTCTCTCCACCCTGCGGTCCAGGTACGTGTTCAGGTCGTCACGGAACTTGGTGTAATCGGAGTAAGAGCGTTCCCGGATATTCTCCAACATCAGGCTGCCTGCTTCGGCCACGTCGGCCGGGCAGTCGGCCAGGTCCCTCGCTATCTCGTCCAGTTCCTGCCCAATGTCCACGATGGGACGGATGCCCCGCGGGTCACGGTAGCCCGAGGCGTCAGTGGGCGGGACTTCAGGGGTGGAATAGAATTTCAGCATCTCCAGACAAACGTCGTTCACGTCCAACGCGGGCCGGCCGGGGGGAGGGGTCTCGCCCAGCTTGGCCAGGGCCCCGGTGTCTATGATTACCACACGCCCGGTTGCGGGTTGGTAAAAAACATTCTGGGGGCGCAGGTCCAAGACCACGTAGCCGGCCTTTAGATAGGCTTCCTCCATGTCCAGAAGTTGGTTGTGGACGGGGTGGGCCGGGATGCTTTCCGGGCGCACCAGGGGGAAGAGGGCGAACAGGTTTTGGCCTGCGCCAATGGGTACTCCCTTGAACTTGGACATCATGTCGCCCAATAGGGGGATGCCCTGGGCGCGCTCTTCCACCAAGACCTGGTATTCCTGGCTCAGATCGTCGCCGAAAAAGCCGTCGTGGGTGGTGCGTTCGGTGTAACCGACGATGGGGGAGATCAGGGCGGTGGATGAACCGACGTCTTGGTAGGCCTGCAGAATCTTCTCGGTGCGGGCCTCGATGGCTTCGTGCTGGTTGCGGCTGATGGCCTGGGGCACAGGACGCTTGATGGCGACTTTCTGGCCCGTCTCACGGTCAACCGCCGACCTGACTTCATAGTCGGCGCCGGAGCCGAGACGGCCGGTAAGTTCGTATCGGTCTAGGTCGACCTTCTCCAAGGGTTCAGCTCCTGAATGATGTTGGGCTAAGGGGTTGGGGTCCGGACCGGAAGAAGTCTCCCAAAAGGCCCGCTCCGTACCAAAATCCACCCCGTTTGCGAACATTTGGATGGTAACTTCGGGGCGGAGAAAATGCAACAGGAAATTGAGCCTGCGCCCAGCCTGGCCGCCGCCGGACTATTCGGCGGTTTCCGGCGGGGAAGCAGGGGCCCGGTAGAGCAGAGTCACCCACTCTTCTTGAGGCCATTCGCTTATCAGGGTGAATCCCAGGGGCTCCACGGCTTCCGCAACCTCTTCCTGCTGTGTCTTGAGCAGGCCCGATGCCAGGAAAAGGCCCTCCGGCTTCAGGGCAGTGAGGATGAAGGGGCAGCGGTCCACGACTCCCCTGGCCGAGATATTGGCCGCAGCCAGGTCGAATTGACCGTCGCCGGCTGTTGGGTGGGGGACCGATCCCTGGCCAAGTTTCACTTGCTTGCTGATACCACAGCGCCGGAAATTGCGCCGGGCTGCGGTCACCGCTTGAGAATCTATGTCCAACGCCGTGATATTCGCCGCCCCCAACTTGGCGGCGGCAAGGGTCAGGATGCCCGACCCCGTACCCAGGTCCAGCACCTTCATTCCGGGTGTGATGTGCTGCTCCATCGCCTGGAGACAAGTGTCCGTCGTAGGGTGGTAACCGGTGCCGAAGGCGATGCCGGGGTCCAGTTCGATGACGATATCTTCCGGCGTCGGGTCAAATTCCAGCCAGGTGGGTTTGATGACCAGGTTCTTACCGATGCGCAGGATGCGGAAATGAGATTTCCAAGAGTTCTGCCAGTCTTCGTCGTCGGGAAGGTCGCGGATCTCCAGAGCCCCCATGGGCTCGACGGCGGCCACCAATTTGACCCCAACCTCTATGCGCGCCAACCGCTGCTTGGAGCCAGAGGACAGGTAGGTGCGGAGGAGGACACGGCCCTTGCCGTCCAGCTGGGTGCTAAGTCCCTTCCCGTATCGGCTGAACAGATAGGAAATGGGTTCCACGTATTCGTGGGGCACTGAAACGCTTAGTTCTTTCCAGGGCAAGGGGCCTCCACTTGATCGGTTGGATGCAGGGTACCTGGTTGGGTCCAGTCAAAAGACCCGGCGGACTGGCCGTCCCCGGGTCTTCCATTGGTTGGTCTAGGTGTCCGGAGTTATCCCAGGGCTTCTTTGATCTTATCGAAGAGCCCCTTGTCGTCTCCCCCGTCCCCAGTGGGGGTTCCAAAGGAATCCGCCAACTCTTCCAGCAGTTCGCGCTGGCGGTCGTCCAGCGAACCGGGAACGCGCACATCCACCGAAACCCTCAGATCGCCCCGGCGGCTGCCGTTCAGGTGGGGCACGCCTTTGCCACGGATACGGAACTCGGAACCGGGCTGGGTACCCTGGGGCAGGCTCAGTTCCTCGTCGTCACCATCCAATGTGGGGATGGACTTGTCCACCCCCAAAGCCGCCTCGGCGATGTTTATGGGCAGTTCATAGATCAGGTCCGAACCCTCCCTATGGAAGAACTGGTGCTCCTGCACGTCCAGATACACGTAGAGGTTGCCCGGTCCGCCGCCTTCACTGCCGGCGTCGCCTTCGCCCGTGAGCCGCACCTGGATGCCGCTTTCCACTCCGGCGGGTATGTTCACTGCGATCTTGCGGGATTTACGTTCCTTGCCGCCGCCCCGGCAATTGGAGCACACGGTCTTGATGATGGTCCCCCGTCCCTGACAACTGGTGCAGGTGGTCACCTGGGTGAACTGGCCGAAGACGCTCCGTTGGGCCCGGCGCACCTGGCCGTTACCCTTGCAAGTGTTGCAGGTGTCCAGAGGAGTTCCAGGTTCGTTTCCGGCACCGGAGCAGACAGAACAGTTTTCCAACCGGGTGACTTCGACTTCGCGCTCGGCCCCGAACACGGCCTCTTCGAAATTCAATACGACGCGCTGTTGCAGATCGCTGCCTCTCTGCGCTTGGCGAGCACGTCTTCCGGTGCCGTCTCCGAAAAACGAATCGAAAATGTCGCCAAAGCCACCAAAAACGTCAAAGCCGTCAAAGGGTTGACCGGCCCCACCGTTGGCGCCCACGCCAGCCTTGCCAAATTGGTCGTATTGGGCCCGTTTGTTGGCGTCGGAGAGGACCTGGTAGGCCTCGTTGATCTCCTTGAATTTTTCTTCGGCGTCGGGGCTCTTGTTTCGGTCCGGGTGGAACTCCATGGCCTTGCGTCGGAAGGCCTTGCGGATATCCTCGTCTCCCACGCCCCTAGAGACGCCAAGAAGATCGTAATAGTCGTTGTCAGCCATTAATGAACACCTGTTGTGTTCTTATCTCCAAGCTGTGGATTAGTACCCAATCATTATAGAGCAGGCCCTGTGGCCGCTCAATAGCAGATACGCCTGTGGTGGGCGGTAATCCCTTGGGGGCCGTCCGGAATCGCGTCCTGGATGCACTCAGATTGACGGCGAAATTTTGCGTAACGGGAGTGTCGAATTGATTAGATTACCAGGCTCCACGGGAGCGAGTTTCGCCTTGACACCCCATAGTCATCTGGGTAGGATGTTATCCAGGAGCAATAGCTCTTTTTTTAGGCACACTAGGCGGAAAGGAATAGGTGATTCCATTGGAGATTATCATCGTCATCCTAGCCGTCCTGGCGGCCGCAGGGATCGGTGTAGCTACCTGGCAGGTCCTGAAAGCGCGGAATGATGCCATCACGGCTCAGATCGCTGAAGAGAATGCCAAAGGTATTATCACCCAGGCTGAAGAGGACAGTAGAAAGGTCCTATTGGCGGCCCAGGAAGAGGCTTTAAAACTACGTAACCAAACAGAATCAGAACTCAAAGAGCAACGCCAGGAGTTCCACCGCATCGAGAGCAGGCACATGCAGCGGGAAGAGCAACTGGAACGCAAGATTGAAGCCCAGGAAGAAAGACAGCGCGAGTTAGCACAGCAAGAGGCGGAAGTTGAACATGCCAGGCAGGAAGCCGAGGCCCTGAAGGAAGAACAGACCAGGGCTCTTGAGCAGGTTGCCGGGCTCAGCGTTGAAGAAGCCCGTGAACAGGTGGTCAAACGCGGTGAAGAAGAGGCCGTGCACGACCTTTCCAAGCGTTATTACGAGCTGGAAAAAGAGTACAAAGAGAAGGCCAACGATAACGCCCGGAAGATTGTCACGGTGGCCATCAATCGCCTTGCGACCGATGTGGTATCGGAAGTCACCACGTCAACCGTAACCCTGCCCAACGACGAGATGAAAGGCCGTCTCATCGGACGGGAAGGGCGCAACATCCGCACCCTGGAGTCCCTCACGGGTGTTGACGTCATCATTGACGACACCCCCGAAGCTGTTACCGTGTCATGCTTCGACCCGGTCAGGCGCGAAGTGGCGCGCCTCGCCCTGGAGAAGCTGGTCTCGGACGGACGTATTCAGCCCGCCCGCATCGAGGACATGGTCAACCGTGCCCAGGAAGAAATTGACCAGACCATCTGGAAGGCCGGCGAACAGGCGACCTTCGAGGTCGGTGTCAGCGGCCTGGACTCGGAACTGATCCGGCTGCTGGGCCAGCTCAAGTTCCGCTACAGCTACGGCGAGAACGTGCTGCAGCACTCCATCGAAGTATCGCTGCTCTCCGGGATGCTGGCCGCTGAGGCCGGCGCCAACGTGCAGGTCGCTAAAGTGGGCGGTCTGCTGCACGACATCGGCAAGTCGGTCACCCATGAGGTGTCGGGCCCCCACGCGGAGATCGGCGCCGAGATTGCCCGGAAGCATGGCATCAACCACAGCTCTTACCGGGGCATCTTGGAGCACCACAGCGACGACCACGAGACCATCGAGTCCTTCTTGGTGGCCTCGGCCGACGCCATAAGCGCCTCCCGGCCCGGCGCACGCCGCGAATCCCTGGAGCTGTACGTCAAGAGGCTCAAGGAGCTTGAGGACGTGGCCACCAGCTTCAACGGCGTGGAGCGCGCCTTCGCTATCCAGGCAGGCCGCGAAGTCAGGGTCATGGTGAAACCCGACGACCTGGACGACATCAAAGCCGCCGGTCTGGCCAGGGACATCGCCAAGAAGGTGGAGTCCGACCTGGTCTTCCCCGGTCAGATCAAGGTGACCGTGATTCGGGAAACCCGGAACGTGGAATACGCCAAGTAACACCCACCCGGGACAACAAGGCAGCACAAAGGGGACCTAAGAGCGGGATCGGCCCGGTTCTGGGTCCCCTTTACATTGAACGGCCGTAGCCAACCGCCTGTCATAGCTAATAAAATGAAGTGGATGGTCAGACCAAGGAGCATGGACGCTTGCGCATATTGATGATTGGCGACGTGATTGGAAAGCCGGGCCGCCAGGCGGTCCGGGCCCTGCTGCCCGATTTGAAGCGAGAGAAGTCCATCGACGTTGTGATCTGCAACGGCGAGAACACAGCCGGCGGGTTCGGACTGACCTTGGACACGGCCTCGGAACTGCTGGAATGCGGCGTGGACGTGCTGACCTCGGGCAACCACATCTGGGACAAGCGGGAGATCTACCCCTACCTGGACGATGGACTGCCACTGATTCGTCCGGCCAACTACCCTGACGCTCCTGGCCGGGGCTACATCCACTGCGGTGCTCTGACCGTGGTGAACCTGATGGGCCGGGTCTTCATGGGGGCGGTTGACTGCCCCTTCCGGGCCGCTGACGCTCTGCTGACCAAACTTAGAGAAGAGAACGGCAACAACGTGATCATCGTCGATTTCCATGCCGAGGCCACTTCGGAGAAGCAGGCCATGGGCTGGTATCTGGACGGCCGGGTCAGCGGAGTGTTCGGCACTCATACCCACGTTGGCACCGTGGACGCCCGCATCCTGCCCAAGGGCACCGCCTACATTACCGATGTCGGCATGACAGGCCCTATGGACTCGGTGATCGGCTCGGATAAGAACGCCGTCTTGGAGCGGTTCTTGACCTCCATGCCCACCCGGCTGCCCGTCGCCGTTGGAGCCTGCGTTCTCAACTCCGTACTGGTGGAAGTGGACGAAGAGACCGGTACGGCGTCGCTGATCGAAAGAATAGATAGGACCGTGAATTAATTGCCCGCTACCATAGACCTGCACCTGCATACTCTGGCATCGGACGGCCGTCTTACCCCCACTGAACTGGTCAAACTGGCCGTCACCCAGGGGCTGAAGACCATCTCCATCACCGACCACGACAGCACCGAAGGACTGGCCGAGGCCTACGAAGCAGCCAAGGAATTTCCGGACCTGAGAATCATCCCGGGCATCGAAATGAGCGCCGACATACCGGGCGACGAAGTCCATGTCCTGGGCTATTTTCTTGACTATCACGATGAAGAGTTCCAGGCGACGTTGACGGAATTCCGGCGGGGCCGCGTAGACCGGGCCAAAGTCATGGTGGAAAAGCTGGACGCCCTGGGTGTGCACGTGGAGTGGGAACGCGTTCTCCACTTCGCCGGCGACGCATCGGTGGGCAGGCCCCACATCGCACTTGCCATGGTGGAAGCGGGACACTGCGAAGAACCCAAGGACGCCTTCGATGTATACCTGGGCAATGATGGCCTGGCCTATTACGACCGCCCCAAGTTGGCCCCCGCCGAAGGTGTCGAGCTGATAAAGCGCGTCGGTGGAGTGCCGGTGCTGGCCCATCCTACCTTCATGAACGATATGGAAGGCGGAATCGCCGCTTTGAAGAAAGTGGGCCTTGTGGGGATGGAGGTCTACTACGCCAAGTACGACGACGACACCGTGCGCCATCTGGCCCGACTGGCAAGGCAATATGACCTGATTCCCTGCGGCGGCAGCGACTACCACGGTCTCGGCAACTCGGATGAACAACTCCCTGGTACGTTGGGACCGCCGGAAGAGACCATCGCGGCACTGGAAGAAGCGGCGGCCAAGGCCAAGGCTGGGTAGGACCCCGACCGGCCATGGATATCACCGCGCTTTACATCGGCTGCTACCTGCTGGGCTCCATACCCACGGCCTATATCATTGGAAAGCTGGTCCGGGGCGTGGACATCCGGGGCTACGGCAGCGGGAATGTGGGTGGCGCCAACCTCTACGAGCATGTGGGCAAGAGATGGGTTGTTCCCCTGGTGATCGCCGAGATAGTGTTCAAAGGCGGGTTGCCCATCGTCTTCAGCATCTACGTCCTGGATATAGACCGGTCTTCGGCTTTTCTCATTGGTGTGCCGCTCCTCACCATTGCCGGCAACAACTGGTCGGCGTTCCTCAAACTGCAGGGTGGAAGGGGAATCACCGTGGCGGTGGGGACGATGCTGGTGCTGTCGCCGATACTGTGGCTGGCCTTCGCGGTAATCGCATTCGGAGGCTGGGTGGTTACCAGGAGTTCCGGCCTGTGGGTGTTGATCGCCCTGGTCCTGCTGCCAGTGGTCGCCTTCCTGGCCGAAGACAATGTGAACTTGGTCTGGTACTGCTTGGGGATGCTGGGCATCATCGCACTGAAGCGGCTTTCGTCCAACTGGACCCCCTTTCCGGACGACATCTCCCGCAAGAGGGTTTTGCTCAACCGGTTGGTGCGTGACCGGGATGTTTCCGACAGGACCGGTTGGGTGAGGCGAATCCCAGAAGGCTCATCCTGAATCCCACCGTCTGAACCCAACCATGCGGGCTTAGGAACCCTTCTGGCCACTGAATCATATGGAACAACCCACCGGCACCACCTCAGAACCCCAACACGTCGCTCACTGCAACTGGCATCCCTCTGTGGAGACCGGGTTATCCTGCAGTCAGTGCGGCAGGAACATCTGTGCTAGATGCCTCGTCCAGGCCTCGGTGGGCATACGCTGCCCCGATTGCGGCCAGGGCACGAGGATGCCCACTTTTGACGTCCAGTCTTCCCACTACGCCAAGGCCGTGGGTGTCGGAGTCGGCGTTGCTCTGGGCGGTGGAATCCTTTGGGTGATATTCAACGCCATCTTCGCCGGCTTTGGCATCCTGTCCGCGGTCCCGGCCATCGGCGTTGGCTGGGCGGCCGGAGACCTGATAAGCAAGTCGGTGAACGCCAAGCGCGGGACAGGACTGGCGTGGATCGGAGCCGGGTCGGTGATCGGGGCCTATGTGATAAGTCTGCCTTCCAGTCCGACGTCCGGGTTCCTGTTCAGCATCATCGCCGTGGGAATCGGGATCTATCTAGCCGTCCAACGGCTCCGATAACTCCCGCCAAAGGCGTTCCACCGTCTGCCCCAGCACATCCCCTTGGAATCCTCTACGGGATAGAAAGCCGCCCAACTTTCTGCGAAACACGGTCCCGTCTTCCAGGGACAACTTGGCAGCGTACTTGGACCCCGCCTGGTAGGCGTTTCCGGCAGCATCGAAATCCGACAACGCTTCTTGTATGACCTCGGAATCGACGCCCAACTTCTGTAGTTCCCGTTTGATCACCGCCGGCCCCCTGGGTCGAAACTTCTCCCGCTGCTCCCGCCATTGCCTGGCGAAGGCCGCGTCGTCCAACAGACCCTGGCGCAGGAGCGATGCCACGGCGCGGTCTATGGCTTCTTGTGGAAACCTTCTCTGGAGCCTACTCCGCAATTCCTGCTCGGAACGGGAACGGTAGGTTAGGAGTCTAAGAGCCGCGTTCTTGGTCCTGGTGTAGTCGGCTTCTGAGACGCCGGATCTGGAGGCGGGGGATGGCATCCGTTGCTGCTCCCTGATGATGAGTCGGGTACGAAAAAGGCCGGTTGGAACGGCAGTTAAGCTATTTCCAACCGGCCTTCTATTGCTCTTTCGGCTGCTGTCCTACTCTTCGTCGTCTTCCAACTCCAAAGAGGTGTTGCCGGACAGGATGTCGGCCACCGAGTTTTCCACGTGGGGAGCATTCCCGTTGCTGAGCGGGTCGCCCTCTTCGATGTTCCCGGTGCCATTGGGACCGCGGATGCGTCCTTCCACAGAGGCGGCAATCTCTGGGTGCTGGATCAAGAACTCCTTGGAGTTCTCCCGGCCCTGGCCCAGCTTGGTGTCGCCGTAGGAGTAGAAAGCGCCGGACTTCTTGACGATGCCCTGGTCCACACCTATCTCCAGCAAGTCTCCCATCTTGCTGATGCCCAGGTTGAACATGATGTCGAACTCGGCGACACGGAAGGGCGCGGCGACCTTGTTCTTGACGATGCGGGCACGGACACGGTTGCCGATGACCTCGGAACCCTGCTTGATGGACTCCACCCGGCGCAGGTCGATGCGTACCGAGCTATAGAACTTGAGGGCGCGTCCGCCGGGGGTGACTTCGGGGCTGCCGTAGGTCACTCCGATCTTCTCGCGGAGCTGGTTGATGAACAGCACGGCGGTCTTGGACCGGTGGATGGTGCTGGTCAGCTTGCGCAGGGCCTGGGACATCAGCCGGGCCTGCAGGCCAACGTGGGTGTCGCCCATGTCGCCCTCGATTTCCGCCTGGGGCACCAGGGCCGCCACACTGTCCACAACCACGGCGTCGACGGCGCCGCTGCGGACCAACTGTTCGGTGATGTCCAAGGCCTGCTCGGCGCTGTCGGGCTGGGCAATCAGCAGACTGTCCAGGTCCAGGCCGCAGTTCTTGGCGTAGACCGGGTCCAGGGCGTGCTCGACGTCGATGTAGGCGGCGATTCCGCCCAGCCGTTGGGTCTCAGCCATGATGTGAATGGCCATGGTGGATTTACCGGCTGATTCAGCGCCGAAGATCTCGGTTACCCGGCCCCGGGGGATCCCGCCGATGCCCAGTGCGATGTCCACGGCCAGAGAGCCGGTGGGGATGGACTCGCTGGTCAGGTCGCGGCCGATCTCGCCTAACCGCATGACCGCGCCCTTTCCGTAGTCCTTTTCTATCCGCCCCAGAGCTATCTCCAGGGCAGCTTGTTTGTCCTTGGTCTCTTTATCTGTGCTTGGCATCCTCACCCTTCCTTCAACCCATCTTCGGCTACCGTTTATCCGTAGCAATCTCAGGTCAGCTTTTGGCGCATCCTAACATCGCTTTCCTCGGACCAACAAGGCGATATTGTCAGTAAAAATTCGTGCCTGCGACTCTACCTATGAGGCCAACTGGCCCCGGATTAAAAGTCTCAATAGCCGCCTTTGAACCCGATGGTCACCTCCCCGTTCTCCACGATGACGGGGGTGATCCGCTCGCCGTCGGTCAGCTCCAGAAGGGCGGGAATCTGGTCGGTCTGCTTGCCCAGGTCGATCTCGGTGTATTCCACCTTGCGCTTGCGGTAGTCCATCTTGGCGGCGGACGAATAGGCGCAGTCCGGGTGGGTGTAGATGATGGTGCTTGGTTGGGCCACGTTAGTCTCCTATCTGTGGGGGTCTTTCTGTCCCGTGACAGACCCGACATAACCTTGGTGTGGCTGTAATTGTAAGGCGGGTCGGATGATTCTTCAATGAATGGATGGGCCGGTACGAGGCTCCCGGAGAACGGGGTGTCCCCAGCGCCCTGCTCGGATGTTATGCTGTAGGGCGTTTCTACTCCGGCCTATCCCGCCCTGATATTGAAGGTATCAAGCCTTGTCTGAACTCGCCCAAAACGGACCGGGAAAACAAGCACTGGATGCTCTGGCTGCCCTTTTGGAGGAGCACTCTACGGGTGCGGGCCGCATCACGCCCCGCCCCCGGGGGTATAGGCTCACACCGGAAGTGCGCGGCATCTTCGAAGCGGCCGTGACCCAGGCGGAGGCATCCCCCGAAAATACGTCCACCATGATATATGCCAACGGCTGTTACGCCGTGGGCCGTTATGAAGATGCAGCCCAGGTCTACTTGGGGATACTGGACGACGACCTGTCAGACGTGGACGCCCGCTTCAACCTGGGATTGGCCTACCTGCGGATGAGGGATCCGGAAACTGCGGTGGGCATCTTCACCGGACTATTGGACATGGAACCCAGCCTGGCTGAGGCTTACTACCAGCGGGGTAACGGCCATGACGATCTGGGTTTGGCGGAGAATGCCCTGGCCGATTACACCCGGGCCATTGAGATGGACCCTGGATATGTACATGCCATGTACAACCGGGGCATAGTCCTGGCCCAGTTGGGCAGGCACCATGAGGCGGTGGCCCAGTTCGACCGGGTGACGGCGGCACAGCCGGACATTTCCAACGCCTACCTAAACCGGGGCGCGTCCCTGGACGAGTTGGGGCTGCACGATGAGGCGGTGGCCAGTTACACCAGGGCCGTGGAGCTGAACCCCCGCAACTCCTTCGCCTACTTCAACCGGGCCAGAACCAACTACTACCTGGGCAATCTTCAGGAATCGCTGGACGACTACAGCGAGGTCATAGAGCTGACCCCCGACGATGCAGAAGCCTACAACAACCGGGGCTTGGCCTACGATGCCCTGGGCGATTACGACAATGCCCTGGTGGACTTCGATTCCGCGCTGGAGCTACGGCCGGAGTTTGCCGAGGCCCACAGCAACCGCGGCGCCGTGAAAGAGGTGCTGGGGGACTGGGATGAGGCGTTGGCGGAGTACGGGCACTCCCTGGAGGCCGACCCCAACATGGCCTCGGCCCACTACAATGCGGCCCGTCTGTACTCCCGCACCGGCGATGTGGAGTCGTGTCTCAAGCATCTGGACCGGGTGCTGGAGATTGCGCCCCAGTTGGCCGAGGACGCCGCCCATGACGAACACCTGGGTTGGGCGTTGGAGATGCGGAAGATGCGCCAGGGGCGAGAGCCGGAAGAGGGTCAGGGCTAGAGCCGGCTACCGGTGGTCGCGGGCGGTCCGGCCCATCTCGGAATCGGGGTCTATTTCGGCGTCCGCACCGTCCTCAAGACCGTGTTCGTCCTCGGTGTCCCGGTAAACCGGGTGCTCAGCCAGATGCAGCCTTCGCCTTCTGGTGAACATGCTCCGCAGAAGAACCAGGGAAGCCAGAACAACCAGGCTTGAGACCAGGTCGCGCTCTATCTGGTAGTACTGGCTGATGGCCAGCATCGCCAGGAAACAGACTCCCACGCCCCAGGTGGAGCGCAGTACTGAATGACGCATCAGGAATACGGTGGCGAGGCCTGCCACCACGCCCAGAATGGCCAGAGCGGGCATCAGGGCCAATGAAACGCCCATAAGCGGGGCCATGCCGTCGCCGCCCCGGAAACCGGTGAAAATCGACTTCCAGTGGCCCACCACGGCTGCTCCGCCGGCGACCAATATCAGCGGGGGAGGGACTCCGATGCCCCAGGCCGCGAACACGGCCGCGCCGCCCTTGGCAACGTCGCCGACGAATACCACAGCCCCGGTGCGGTGTCCCACGTTGAAGAAGACATTGGCTGTGCCGGCCAGTGTGCTGCCGGTGGTGAAAACATCGACCCCCCGCAACCGGGAGGCCACGTGCGCGAACGGCAAGGAGCCCAATAGATAACCGGCCGCGATGGCCAGTACCACTTTTTGGACCAGCATCAGGTCATCAATCATGATGGAATTAGGGCCTGGTTCCCAAAGTGGATGCCGTGGAGGTCAGAGATATGGTCGGTGAAACGGGCTTGGCCATGGTCCTTAATTAAATAATATACCAGCCGCATCATTGGGGATAGGTAATTTCTGTGTGATTCTAGGCTGGGGAATTCTTTTCTCCGACGAATAGCCAATAACCCAGGTCGCCCGGCCCCACCATGTCCCTAACTTTGGCGATCAACTCCGGCGCCCGGTCCAGCGGCGCGTCTCCTGCCGGCTGTCCAACCGCCCGCTGGATGGCGAGAAATCCCGCCAGCTTGCTTTCAACCTCATCCAGTATTTTGATGATCTCGTCCGAGGCGTCCAGTCGCTCGGTGACGGTGAATCCGCCCTGCTCCAACAACTCGACATAGCCGTCAGCGGTCAGGGCGTCTGTCATGCAGAGCACCTGGCCCCGGTCGCCGGTCAGGTCGTCGGGTAGGGAGCCGGGCTGGACGGTCACATCGCTCAGGCCGAACTTGCCGCCTGGCCGGAGCAGCCGGGCAGTTTCTGACACAGCCCGGGCCTTGTTCATGAATAGGCTCATGGAGCATTCGCAGACGGCGGCGTCAAAGACCCCGGAGCGCAGGGGCAGGGATTCGGCGTCGCCGCGGACGAAATGGGCGTTACCCGACACTGCAGACGTTTCATGGGCCTGGCGCACGGCTTCCGCCCCGAACTCCACTCCGACGATGGAGCATCGGAAGACCCGTCCCAGGGCCTGGGCGCTCACCCCATGGGCGCTGGCCAGATCGGCCACCGGGTCGCCGCGTTCCAGTCCCATGAGCCGGCCCAACTTGTTGGTCAGTCCCAGTCCACCGGGGTGGAGGGAGTCGCCCATGATCAGCTTGGCCATGTCCGACTGGTACAGGTTGGCGCAGCAGGCCTTAGCTATTGCTTCGTTCTGCAAACTCAATCTTCTTCCTGGCCCGTTCCAAGGTCCGTTCCCGGCTGAGTTCCTCTTCGATCTGCTCCCGGTAGCCCACCGAATTATAGGCGCAGAAGGGTATGACCCGGCCGTCGGGCACCAGGATGCCGACACAGCACTTCATCACCTGCTTCACGTTAAAGGTGTAGCCGGGGCCACACGCGCACTGGAATTGATCAGCGGTCTGCTCCGTGCCGGCCACCGCCGAGGCTGACCAGAGGCCCTCCAACGCATTCTGGACGTCGGCGGAGTTGGTGGGTTTGGGCAGGGCCCGGTTGGTGATGTAGTCCAGGTACTGGTCGATGTCCAACATTCGGGGCAAGGGCACGGTGTTTTCGCCGTCCACAAAGACGTAGGAGTTCACCTGGCAGGTTGGGAAGCAGCAGGGCACGGGCACGAAGTCTTCCATCACGAACTTGCCGTGGGCCTGGTCCACCAGGCCGTGGAGGACGTCGGGGATGGTCACCCGCTCCAAGGGGTCGAAATCGATGTGCCGGCCCACGTGGGTCACCAGCTGGAATACCACGCCCCGCACCGCCGGATGCTCCAGACCGAATTCCAGGATGGCGCCCACCTCATCGGTGTTTACGCCCCGCTCGATGGCCGCCACCAGCACCGCGTCCAAACCTTTCTCCGCCATCCGGTCCAACTCCCTCAGCTTCAGGTCCAGCAGGTCCTCGCCGCGGATGGTCTGGTAGGTCTCAGGCCGCAGCCCGTCGAACTGGAAATAGATTACCGGCTCCAGTTGGGCGAGCCCGTCCAAGAAGGCGTCGTCCCTGGCGATACGCACGCCGTTGGTGTTGACCATCACCTGGCGGATACCCCGGTCCTTGGCCGCCTGAATCATCTCCAGCAGGTCAGGGTGGATGGTGGGCTCGCCGCCGCTGAACTGGACGACCTAGGGGTTGCTTTCGATCTCGACGAACCGGTCCAGCATGAACTCCATCTGATCAATATCAATGGTCAGGCTGAAGCCCGGGCCGGCGTTGGCGAAGCAGACTGGGCAGTCCAGGTTGCAGCCGGGATTTACTTCGATCAGGGCCAGGCACATGTGCTGCTTGTGCTCCGGGCACAGGCCGCAGTCCAGGGGGCAGCCGTCTTTGACCTCGGTGCTGAATTCCAGGGGCAAAGTGCCCGGCTTGTTGAACTTGACCGAGTCCACATACATCTGGGCGTCGGAGCTGATGATGCCCTCGGACCAGCCGTGGGTGGGGCACCGTTTGCGCATGTAGACCTTGTTGTCGCGGATGATGATCTGGGCGTCTATGACCGTCTTACATTCGGGGCAGATGCTGCGGGTCAACTCGTGGAAGATGTAGTCCGCGTCCTGTTTGACCCTAAGTTTCTTGGCGGCGGGTTTGACCGAATGGAACCTCCATAATTTGCCGGAACTGGCGATGAGCGTGAAGGGTTCCGGTGAGCCTCTTGTATACTTGAGATGCCCAACACATTCAATGGATTCTGGCCTGAGACCGGAATCCCTCAACACTAAAGGACGACTATGACAACAAACTCAGCCTCAGCTCTGTCGGGCATGGTGGTGCTGGACTTGACACAAATCATGGCCGGGCCCTACTGCACCATGACCCTGGCCGACATGGGCGCCGACGTGATCAAGGTGGAAAAGCCCAACGGCGGGGACGATAACCGGCGCATGGGACCGCCTTTCATCAAGGACTGGTCCGCCGGGTTCCTGGCCCTGAACCGCAACAAACGCAGCCTGGCAGTTGACCTCCGCAGCGAGGACGGCCAGGCCATGTTCAAGAAGCTGGTGGAGACCGCCGACGCCGTGGTGGAGAACTTCCGGCCCGGTGTTATGGAGCGGCTGGGTCTCGGTTACGATGCGCTGGCCGCCATCCGGCCCAGCCTGGTCTACTGCTCGGTGTCGGGCTTCGGCAACACCGGCCCCGACGCCAAGAAGGGCGGGTTCGACCTGGTGGCCCAGGGGGTGAGCGGGCTGATGAGCATCACCGGCCACCCCGGCATGCCCCCGGCCAAGGTGGGCGTCCCCATTACCGACATTTCGGCGGGTCTCTTGGCGGCTAACGGCATCCTCGCCGCCTACATCCACGCTCTGAAGACGGGCCAGGGACAGCAGGTGGATACCTCGCTCATGGAGGCGGGGGTGGCCTACACCGTATGGGAGTCCTCGGTCTACTTCGCCGACGGCGAGGTCCCCGGCCCGCTGGGTTCGGCACACCGGGTGTCGGCCCCCTACCAGGCCCTGCGGACCAAGGACGGGTACCTGAACATCGGCGCGGCAACCCAACCCACCTGGGAGCAGCTCTGCCGGGCCATCGGTGCGGAGGCGCTCATCGAAGACGAAAGGTTCAAGCTGCCCGGCGACCGCAAAGCCCGGGAGGAAGAGCTGGCCTCGTTGTTGGAGGAGACCTTCACCACCGACACCACCAGCCACTGGCTGAAGATGCTGGAGGAAGCGGGGGTGGTGGCCGGGCCCATCTACGACATGGCCCAGGTTTACAAGGACCCCCAGGTGCTGGCGCGGCAGATGCTGGTGGACCTGGAAGACCCGGACCTGGGCACCATACATAACATCGGTATCCCGGTGAAGCTATCGGTAACCCCAGGAGAGGTACGGACCCGCGCCCCCATGCTGGGCGAGCAGACCTCAGAGGTGCTGCTTGAGCGGGGTTTCAGCCAGGCTGAGATCGACCAACTGTTGGCCGACGGTGTGGTGCTGGGCAACCAGGGGACGGGGACGCGGCGCTAGGAACGGGGCAAGAAGCGATGGGTGCAGACCTCTTCGCCGGTGCCCAGCTTGGAGTCGGGGCCGCCGGAGCAGATGCCTTCTAGGACGAGGCTCCCGTCGTCTTCGATGCGGTACGAGCCGGTGCCGCTGAACCCCGCGGTTTCGATCCGGTCCCATTCATAGTTCAGTTCAACCGCGCCGGTGGTGGTGTCCAGCTCGTAGGTCCTGAACAGGTCCATGTAGTCTTCCAGCATCGTCCAGGTCGCCGCGTATTGGCCGTCGGCGGTGAACAATAATTCGCCCACGTTTCCGGTATCGCCTTCCCGCCAACTGCCAGCCAGTGGGTTCTCCTCCCGGGTGATGACCGTGACCTCCGTTGACGGGTTGTAGGCGCCGTTCTCAACGTCGGCGGAGACTTTGAATACCGAGCCGTGGGATGTTGCCGGGTCCACCTTGAGCAGACCGGAGGATGGGTCGATACTGGCCCCTTCCTGCGGATGTACTCTCCAGGTGATTTCCGCTTCCACCAGCTGGGCGACAACGCAGCAGGCATACATGATGACGGCGAACCGGAAGGCCTGGCCCGGCTCCATGGCCAGGGGCGTGATTACGTACGGTTCGATGTCTTGCTCTAGGACTTCCGAAAAGGGTACGGGGCTGTCGATGAGGAAGGGGGTCCTGGGGAGAAGACTTGCTGGCACGGTGTTCTCGGCGTCCGTGTACTTACCTGGTCCGCCACCGCAAGCAGCCAGCAACAAAGCCGTGGCAAGGATGACGGCGATGATGGCCAGATTGAATAGCCTCGGATTGCGATTAATTCCCGGCTTCATGGCGGCGGTGGATTTCTCCAAGGAGGTTTCCACCATGTTCCCGTGCCGCCCGCCCGTAAGGCAAGCTCAAAATCGCCCGTTGGTCTACTAAGCCGCAGTCCTCCAGGGCATGCCGTCGGTGCGCTTTAGGAAGTCGGCCACCAGGGTTGGGTTGGAGATGATGACGCCGGGAGTGTAGAGGTTGGCGTCATTGCCCTGGCGGTTCACCACACGGGCGCCGGCCTCCTGGGCCAGTATCAGCCCGCCAGCGATGTCCCAAGGCGCCAGGGAGTGGTGGAAGAAGAGGTCCACCCGTCCCGAGGCCGCGTAGGCCACACCCAGACCGGCCGAGCCCAATAGGCGGGTGCTGGTCAGGTCGGGCCACAGTGCTCGGATCATGTCGATGGCCAGGGCGGCCTTTTCATCCACGTAGCCCAGGTCGCAGCACAAGAGGGCGCTGCTGACTTCGGTGGTGTCCGAGGCCTCCACCTTGATGCCGTTCATGAAGGCACCCTTGCCCTCCTCGGCGGTGAACATCTCCTCGCGCACCGGGTCGTAGGTGGCGCTGGCGATGACGTGGTCGTTCTTGGCCAGGGCGATTATGGTGCAGAAGTGGGGGATGCCGTGGGCATAGTTGCGGGTGCCGTCCAAGGGGTCCACAACCCACTTGTAGGGCGAGTCGCCGTCCACCGGCTTAGACTCCTCGGCCAGGATGCTGAACTCGGGGAACTCGCCGGTCAGCAGGTCCAAGATGGTCTTTTCGGCAGCCAGGTCAACGTCGGTGACGATGTCCTTCCGCCCCTTGAAAGAGACTTCCTTCTCGGAATTGAACCGGTCGCGGATGATCGCTCCGGCGGCCCGGGCGGCCTCCAAGATGAGGTCCATGGCCGGCCGGCCATTCTTGGAAACAGGTAGAAATTCGTCAGGCATAAAAATCCCGCAGATGAGAGTCAGAGATGCCGAAAAACCGAAAGCTGAGCGCCGATGGCCGTCAGCTAACTACCCCAGCCCCATCTTCTCATAGACCTCGGCCATGGTCTCCTTGGCGATGGCCCGGGCCTTCTTGCCGCCCTCATGGAGGATCTCTTGGACGTAGCCGGGGCGGGCCTTGAAGTCCTCGCGGCGCTCCCGCAATTCCTTCAGGTAGTCGTTGATGCTGTCGGCGATATGCCGTTTGCAGTCCACGCAGCCCCGCTGGGCGGTGGTGCACTCCTCGTAGACCGTCTGGGTGGCTTTGGCGGAGCTGAAGATCTTGTGCAGCGAGTAGATGTTGCAGACCTCGGGGCGGCCCGGAATCTCCCGCCGCACCCTTTCGGGGTCGGTGAAGGCCGTCAGGACCCGCTTGGTAGTCTCCTCGGGAGTGGCGGCCAGGTCCAGGTGGTTGTCCAGGGTCTTGGACATCTTGTTCTGTCCGTCCAGGCCCACCAGCAAGGGCGCCTCGGTCAGCTTGGCCTGGGGTTCGGGGAAAGTCTCGCCGAACAGGTTGTTGAAGCGCCTGACTATCTCCCTGGATAGCTCGATATGGGGAACCTGGTCCTGGCCCACGGGCACGGTGTCAGCCTTGTAGAGGATGATGTCGGCAGTCTGGAGCACAGGGTAGCCCACCAGCCCGTAGTTCACCGTCTCCTCGGTCTCGTGCATCTGCCGCACCTTGTCTTTGAAGGTGGGCACACGGGTCAGCCAGCCCAGAGGGGTTACCATGCTGAGCAGGGTGTGGAGGGTCATTACCTCGGGCACGTGGGACTGGACGAAAACGATGCTCTTTTCAGGGTCCACGCCGGCGGCCAGCCAGTCCAGCACCATGTCTCCGATGTTGGGCTTGATGCTCTCGGTCTCGTCGGGGGACTCAACTGTGGTCAGGGCGTGGATGTCCACCGCGCAGTAGATGCAGTTGTAGTCCTGCTGGAGGGTGACCCAGTTCTGCAGGGCCCCCATGTAGTTCCCCAGATGGAGCAGGCCGGTGGGCCGCATACCGGAGAATATTACGCCTTTATGGTTGCCGCTGGTTGGTTGGGTCATGTCACCGGATTACAAGCAAAATTGGCGGTTTTCACGCCTGGGAGCACCAAAAGAGTCTAGCATAGGGCCATATTAGCGGCAAGAAGTGGGAGGGCACGCTAAACACTGTTAGCCGGAGGCTTCTTCCGCCAACGCCTCCAGCATCCCGCCGGAGTAGCCGGGGTCTTCGATGCCCCGCTGCTCGCCCCTCAGGTAGGCGATCTGGCCCCCGTGCTGGTTGAACTCCCAGATGAGCTGCTGGCACATGACCACCAGGCTGATGGCGCCGCCCCGCGGGTTGGCCAGGGTGATGTTCTCGAAATCGGCATCGCTCAGAGACCCGAAGTACGCCACGCTCTCCTGGCGGATTTCAGCGACATATTCCATGAGCGGGCCGGTCTCCGGGGCCTGGAAAGCATGAAGTTGGTCCAGGTTGAAGTTGTAGCCTGTGTCGTCGGGGCTGGCGGGAGCACGTCCCATCCTCTCGGCCCAGTCTCCCGACTCCCACACCTGGGCGTCCCCTTTGACGCGGGTGTGGAGCCAGCGGTCCAGGGTGCGGCCGTAGTGCCAGACCAGGAAGGCGATGGACATGCACTGGTCGTTGGGCGTCCAGGCCATCTCACTCGGACTCAGCCCATCCACCGAGCGCAGCATGGCATTGTAATGCTGCTCAAAGCAGCCTTCTATGAAGGATCTAAGTTCCATGGGAATTCACCTGGGGAATCTACCTGCGGTTACCGGAATCGGACGCACAAATATAGCAACTGTAAGGTTGGGGCCAATAAACGAGGAACCTAACGGCGGAGGAAGACCAAAACCCTGACGCGCGGCGAGCGCCGCTTATTCTTCGGGGTCGGACCCCAGCTGGCCGCCCAATTCGCTGAGGAACTGTTCAATCTCCGGCGACAGTTGGGTGGTGGGCGCGGCGGCCTCGTCGGTGGGGGCAGCCGAGGACTCTTCCGAGTCCAACTGGGCGTCGTAGTAGGCTTCCATCTGCTGTATGAGCGTCTTCAACTCCGAGTTCCGGTCCAGGGTGGAGTTGAGCTCCCGGTACTGGCGCTGTCCCCGGCGCACGGGGGCCAAGTCGGCGGGGATGCTGTCGTAGACCGAGGAGATCACCTCGATCATGCGGGAGGTGCCGGCGTAGTCCTCTTCCAACTGCACGTACTGGGGCAGGTGCACCATGAAGTTGATGGACTCGATGTTGGCCTTCTCCACGCCTTCTGAGAGCAGGTTCATGATGGTGGTGGGGCCCTGGTAGGTGCTCTGGCGTAGCTTGAAGTTGGGGACGGGCCGGTTCTGGGGCACGTCACCCAGGCTGCCGGTGACCAGCAGGGGCCGCGTGTGGGGCACCGCGTCGTACATGGCGCCCAAGCGGCAGTAGCGCTTTACCTTGAAGTGGTTCACCACCTCGAGGATGGAGTCTGTGTAGTCTTCGCCGTTGGAGTGGGGTTCCATCAGGTGGAGGAACAGGTAATCGGGGCCGTCCTCGGTGATGGCGTAGCGAATGATGCTGTTGGGAATCTTGACCTCGCGTTTGCCGTCCACCAAGCGCATGTTGGGGCGGTAGCGGGTGAAGTCGAAGAAGGTGCCGGGGCGTACCAAACGGCCCAGTTCCTTGGAGCCCAAAAAGCGTTCCAGCCGGTTCAGGGTGAGCGTGCCCACACTGCCGACATCCACCCACGGACGCACCATGGCGAACACGTGGGGGTCCTTAAGCTCTGGGAGCGGTTCGTTCAGTCCAAAGGCGCCGATTCGCATAGGCACATCTTGACAGAACAGGCTCGGATTTTCAAGCCCAGCCACGCACGCGGCGGGGCCGTCGGCCAGGCATAACCAGGCGTGGCCCCTACTGGTTCAGCATGGTATCCGCTGAGCCCAGGCCCTCCAGGGCCAGCCCGTAGCCCAAAATGTCGTGCATCAGCTTCTTCACCACCTGGGTCATGGCAACCCGGCTGTAGCGGAGCACGATGTCGGACTGCTGGGCCATCTGTTCCGCCAGTTCCCAGGCACGGGGCAGCAGGTCGGCCTGGGGCAGGACCTCGTTGACCAGGCCCAGGGTCTTGGCCTCCTGGGCTTCGATTCTTTGACCCGTGAGCAGGAAGTAGCGGCCCCGGTTCACTCCCAGGAGCATGGGATAGACGATGTGCATGCCGTCGCCGGGCACCAGCCCGCTCATGAAGTGGCCCGAGTCCTGGAAGGCCGCGGTCTCGGAGGCCAGCACTATGTCGCAGAGCAGGGGAATCTCCGAATGGCGCAGGGCCGGGCCGTTGATGGCGCTGATCATGGGGACTTCGATGTCCAGTAGGTTGGTCAGCAGGCGTTTGCCCTCCCAGTAGGTCTGGTCCCATTGGGCGGGCGCCCGTTTGGGCGTTCCCGCGGCGGTGCCCTGGGGGCCGGAGAAGGCCTCGCCGCTGCCGGTCATGATGACGATGCGGTTCTCGGAGTCGCTGCCAACGTCGGCGAATGCCTGGGGGAACTCGGTGTGGGGACCGCCGCCCCACTGCAGTTCACCGCCGTCGGTGTGGAAGGTCATCTGCAAGATGCCGTTGCGGCGTTCCATCCGGATATGCCGGTACTTGTCCTGGTACTGGTCCAACGAGGCCATCAGTGTGTCTCCCGCTTCCGAAATTTAAGGGCTGAACGATGGGCGCCTAGAAGTCGGGCCTGCTGGGTTCCTCCGATTCTTGTTCCGGTGACATGCCGTTGGGCGCGCCTGCGGGAGTCTGGCTGATCAACCCCGAAGGAGGGTCTTCTTTGGGCACGGCGTGGCGGACTACGAAGTTGGCGACATCCCGGTATAGCGGCTCGTCCAGGTTGCAGCCTCGGAGCAGGCTAAATCCCGGGTCGCACTCCTCAAGCAGCTCTTTGACCCGGGCGTCGCCGTGGCGGGCGGCCAGGGCGTAGGCCAGGCCCCGGGTGTCCCGGTCCAGGGAGCGTTCGTGTTCTTCACCCTCTTCCAGTTCGATGTCGTAGTCAACGCGGTCGGCGATGGCCAGGGCTTCCATGGCCTGGCGGCGGGAACTGTCCACATCCTTGAGCAGGGTGTACAGCTCTATGACCGCCCTGGCGGCCTGACTCAGTAGATCAGGGACCCGGTTCTGCTTGTCGGCTGCCGACTGGACCGCGTTTCGGGCCTTGGTCAGCGCATCTTCTTTGGTGCGCTGGCGTTCCTGCTCGCGCTGGGCCTTGGCCTTTTGCAAGCGCAACTGGGGCGCTTCGGAAGCCAGCGGTTGGAGCCTCTGCATCTCCCGCTCCGCAGATTCGGCTTGCTGTAGCCGTTCCTGCAAATCGTCGTCGAATCCGTTGACCATGATAAATACTCCTCTGGACCGGCGGGACAATATGAAAAAATCAAATAGATCAGAAGGCATCACATTCGCCGGAAATGCGCCTCCGGAGACAGCAACGACTGCCCCTTTTAACAATAATAGTCAGCTAGACATAAATTCCCCTACGGGCCACGTTGCAGATTTTGCCGATTTTCCGCCTGACCGGCGCCATATTGACCCATACAAGCACCGTCAATAGACTCCAACGGACCGGAGACTCCAACTGGCCGGCGCCAAGAAGGATTTCTTAACGAGTATGGTGATGCCATGACAAGACGGGCGGCGTTTATCTACGAGGATGCCCTTTCCAGGCACGAGCTACGTTCGGACCATCCCATGCGCCCGGTGCGTCTCCGCTACACCTACCAGTTGCTGCAGGAATACGGCGCCTTTGAGCACCCTGGAGCGGTGCTGCTGGACCCCCGCTCGGCCACCGAAGAAGAACTGGCCTGGTTGCATACGCCGGAGTACGTGTCGGCGGTGAAGGCCCTGGGCCTGGGTTCCAGCCCTGCGGATGCGGCCCGGTTCGGCTTCAGTGCCGGTGGCGACAACCCGGTCTATCCCGGTATGTTCGAGGCCGCGGCCCTGAGTACCGGAGGCTCTCTGCTGGCAGCCGAAATGGTGGCCAGCGGCGCGGTGGATACGGCCTTCAATATCTCGGGCGGGCTGCATCACGCCGCGGCGGGCAACGCCTCGGGATTCTGCATATTCAATGACCCGGCCTTGGCGGTGGAGTATTTCCTGCGCCTGGGAAAGCGGGTGGTCTACGTGGATATCGACGCCCACCACGGGGACGGGGTGCAGCAGATGTTCTACGGTGACAATCGGGTGCTGACCATCTCCGTCCACGAGTCGGGCCAGTACTTGTTCCCTGGTACCGGAATGGTCTCAGAGTTGGGGGTTCGCGACGGCAGGGGCTATTCGGTGAACCTGCCCCTCTATCCCTACACCGGCGATGACGACTATGTGGACTGCTTCGGTCAGGTGGTGATGCCGCTGATCAGGGCATTTGCGCCCGATGTGCTGGTGACCCAACTGGGCATAGACAGCTACCACACCGACCCGCTGACCCATCTGCAGGTGACGACCGAGGGTTACATTGAGGTGATACGCCAACTGTCGAGTCTGGGCCTGCCCTGGTTGGCGATGGGAGGCGGGGGCTACGACGTCACTGCCGTGGCCCGGGCGTGGACGCTGGCCTATGGGGTGATGTTGGAAGCCGAGTGGCCGGACCAACTGCCGCCTGGGTTCGTCCGTGAACACGGGGGCAGCAGGTTGAGGGACGACACCAGTCCGGAGGTCCCTGGACACATCAAGGTGGAAGCCAGGAGGTACGCCGACGAGTCGGTGGCGGCGGTCCGTGCCCAGGTTTTCCCAACCCACGGGCTCTAAGGGACAGAGGGCAATAAAAAAACCGGGGGCCTGGGCCCCCGGTTCGCTTTCCAGTTTGGGACAGACTGGTGAACGGGTTAGTTTACGTGCTGCTCCCGGTTGAGCAGCTCTTTGGCCTCGTCGCCCACGTTGGCTTCGATGCTATCGCGGAGAGTGGAGTAGACGGCTTTGTTGATGCCGACCATCATCCACGCTTCGTAGTCCGCGTCGGTCTGATACGTGTTCTTTAGAGCCACAAGACGTTGCAGCAGGCTCAGATAATGATACTGCAGGGGAGTCAGGTCCTTGTCGATACCCGCCACTCTCCAGTTGTTGTCAGCTGTGGGAGTGTCCATTTCAGCGTTCAGGTGGGACATGACTTCTTCAGCCTTGTCGTCGCCCAAGAGTTCCTGGTCTGCCTGATCTTGTTTTCCGCTCATGTAATCTCCGTTGGCCTAGAACTTCGATTCCTCAAATGTTGTTCCGTTTTGGGGAGTCTGCTTAATTGTTCGAGGGTCCAGCTATGTCAACATAATTATAGCAGACCAGCTGTATCAAAAAACATGCCAGATTGGGCGGGATTTACGAGTTCAAAGTGATTCAGGCAGTATTCAAACTTGGTTCAAACTTAACCCGAAATAGCTCGTTGTCACCCTTCTGGTTCTTATTCAGATTGTTATCCAGTCCAGATACTACGGTCAATCCGCGTATCCGGACTTATGGCAGACTCCGGCTAGACTTCCCGGAACTCGCCTTCCACAGTGCCTTCATCGTCCTGGCCGCCGCCGGCTTCTCCGCCTGCGTCAGGACCGCCCATCCCCATGCCGCCCGTGGGGTCGGCGCCTCCGGTGTCGCCGCCACTCTGGCTATACACCACTTCACCCACCCGTTGCAACGCATCGTTTAGCTCAGTCATGGCGGATTGCATCTCCGCGGTGCTATTGGCAGCTATGGCCGCCTTCAGGGCGTCGATCTTGCCCTGCACCTCGGTCTTGAGGTCTTCGGGTATCGTCTCAGCGTTGTCGGCCAGCAGTTTTTCACTGCTGAACACCAGGGAGTCGGCCTGGTTCCGGGTCTCGACCTCGGCCCGGCGCACCTGGTCCGCCTCCTCGTTTTCCAGGGCCTCGTTGACCATCCGGTCAATGTCCTCTTTCTCCAGCCCCGAACCGGACTGAATGACGATCTTCTGCTCCTTGCCGGTCCCCTTGTCCTGGGCCGACACGCTCAGGATGCCGTTGGCGTCGATGTCGAATGTGACCTCGATCTGGGGTATACCGCGGGGGGCGGGGAGCAGCCCGTCCAGCATGAACCGGCCGATGGACTTGTTGTCCGCCGCCATGGAGCGTTCACCCTGCAGCACGTGGATGTCCACCGTGGTCTGGTTTTCTGCGGCCGTGGTGAACGTCTCGTTCTTCTTCGTCGGGATGGTCGTGTTCCTGGGGATGAGCGTGGTCATCACGCTGCCCAGGGTCTCCAGGCCCAAGGTCAGAGGCGTCACGTCCAGGAGGACGATGTCGCTGACATCGCCGGCCAGCACACCAGCCTGAATGGCGGCGCCCATGGCCACGGCTTCGTCGGGATTGACGTTGCGGTTGGGTTCCTTCCCAAATACCTGTTTGACCTTCTCTTGCACGGCCGGCATCCGGCTCATGCCGCCCACCATGATCACTTCGTCGATGTCGCCGGCGGCGATACCGGAGTCTGTCAGCGCCTGGCGGCAGGGACCTTCCGTCCGGTCCACCAGTTCACTGACCAACTGGTCCAGCTTGGCGCGGCTCAGTGTCTTTACCATGTGCTGGGGACCGCTGGCATCGGCGGTGATGAAGGGCAGGTTGATCTCCGTCTCCAGCACGCTGGAGAGTTCCACCTTGGCCCTTTCCGCGGCGTCGCGCAGGCGTTGTAGGGCCATGCGGTCTGCTGTCAGATCGATGCCGGTCTCCTGTTTGAACTCGTCGATCATCCACTCGAGGATCTTCTGGTCAAAGTCGTCGCCGCCCAGGAAGGTGTCGCCGTTGGTGGACTTGACTTCGAACACGCCCTCGCCCATCTGGAGGATGGTGATGTCGAAGGTGCCGCCGCCAAGGTCGAATACCGCTATGGAGGCGTCATTCTTGGTCTTGTCCAGTCCGTAGGCCAGGGACGAGGCAGTGGGCTCGTTGATGATGCGGAGCACCTCCAACCCGGCGATGGTGCCGGCGTCCTTAGTGGCCTGACGTTGGGCGTCGTTGAAGTAGGCGGGGACGGTGATGACCGCCTGGGATATCTTCTCACCCAGTTTAGCCTCGGCGTCCTGCTTGATCTTCTGGAGTACGAAGGAGGAAATCTGGGCGGGGGCGTGGGAGTCCTCACCAAGTTGCACCATGGCGTCGCCATTGGAGGCCGCCACGATCTTGTACGGCAGCTTGCTCATGGCGCTCTTGATCTCAGGGTCGTCGAACTTGCGGCCCATGAGCCGCTTGACCGAGAACAGGGTGTTCTCCGGATTGGTCACAGCCTGCCGCTTGGCCACCTGGCCCACGTAGCGTTCGCCGGTTTTCGTGTTCAGCGCCACGACCGACGGGGTGATGCGGCCGCCTTCTGCGTTCTCCACAACCGTCGGTTCGCCGGCTTCGATGACCGCCGCCACCGAGTTGGTGGTTCCGAGGTCGATTCCCAGGACTTTAGGCATTTGGTGTCTCCTACTTCTTCACGCCCGAAAATTTGGTGGGGTGTGGTGAGTTTTCTATGGAATTATTCTTGTGGCGCCCTGGCCACCATAACCTGTGCCGGCCGGATCACCCGGTCGTGCAGTCGGAATCCCGGTCTCAGTATCTGGGTGATGTAGCCGGGTTCGATCTCAGTTGATTCCTCGGTGCCCACCGCTTCGTGTTCCAGGGGGTTGAACATCAGCCCCACACCCTCAATGGCGGCTACGCCCTCGGATTCTAGCACGCCGGTGAGCTTTCTCTGGATGAGCTTGATGCCCTCCAGCAACGAGGCGTTGCCTGCCGTTTGGCCCTCGGCCTGCTTCTCGGCATGGCCGGTGGCCAGGTCTAGCTCCTCCAGCACGGGGAGGATGTTGGATATCAGGCGGCTGTTGGCGTATTTGCTGTTGGCGATGCGGTCCTCGTCGGTGCGGCGCTTGAAGTTGGCCATCTCCGCCTGGGCCCGCTGGGCGGCGTCCAGTTGGTCCGCAGTCTCAGACTGGGATTTCTCCAGCCTGGTCTTCAACAGCCGGACCTGCTCGTCCAACGGGAGAGAGTCCAGGTCAACTTCGGCCTGGGCCAGAATCTCGTCCAGCTCCTGGTCCAGCCCGCCGGTCTCAGCACCCTCGGGTTGCTGGCCGTTACCCTGCGGCTCTTCGGGCTGGTCGTTAATGTCGTTCGGTCCTGTTGCCATTGAGGCGTTCCCCTAACTGGATTTTCGGACTAATGGTCGTTGGGCAGGTTCAGGCTCTGAAAGAGCAGGTCCATCTCTTCATGGACCACCTGCTGGGCTGCCGGTATACCTTCCAAGCGTGCGTTGATCCGCTGCTTTATGGCCGACATGTTGTCGAAGGCGGCCAGGGCGAATTCGACTCCGGCCAGGTTCAGGCCCAATTCGTCGGATAGGTACCTGATGAGCCGGACCTTTTTGATATCTTCGGTGGAGTAGAGCCGTAGCATGCCAATGGTGCGGCCCGGATTGATCAGACCCAGCCTTTCGTACTTTCGCAGGGTCTGGGGGTGCATGTCCAGGATGCGCGCGGCCACGCTGATGATGTAAACGCCCTCAACCGCCATGCCCTGTTCGTCGGTCACGCTTTCGGACGCGGCCGGAGATATGTCCGTATTTTCCGGACGCGCGGTCTGGGGCTGGCCCTGCCGGCCGGCATTCTCTTCGGTACGGGACCGGGGTTGTTGGTACATCTGTATCTCCTAGCCGATGCCGCCGTCACTGGAAATTACCAACTTCTGTAACGGTGTTGACCGGCTATAGACCAGATGATAGAGTCTGATACGAGTCATGTCAAGGTGTATATTACACAGGGCATAAGACAGGATTAGGTTATCTGGTTAATGGTCCCGGCAAATAGAGAAATACGGGCCGGGCGGAGGTGAACAATATGATGTACTTCAAAGGATGCCCGAAATGCCACGGCGACTTGTACGCCGGTGAGGATATTCACGGCCGGTACGAAAGCTGCATCCAGTGCGGCTACCTGCGTGATTTGGGCGTCAATGAGGACCTCCTGCCCGCGATGGAGACCTTTGTGATCGAAGCGCCCAAGCGGGGCCGCAAGCCCCGCAAAAAGGCGCGCCAGGCAGCCTAGGCGCCGGCAACCGGTGAGAAAAAGAGGGCGGCCGTTCGGCCGCCCCTCTTTTGGTTTCCGCGGATACCATCCGACCTTTACTTGGTCAGTTCCGGCCAGAAGCGCTCTTCCTTCCAGGGGTCTCCCTCATTATGGTAGCCCCGCTGCTCCCAGAATCCCGGCGAGTCCTCGGCCATGAGCTCGATACCGTTCACCCATTTGGCGCTCTTCCAGGCGTAGATGCTGGGTACGATCAGGCGTAGGGGCCAGCCGTGGCTCTTGCCCATGGGCTCGCCCTCCTGCTTGTGGGCCAACATGCCCTCATCCATGGCCAGGTCCAGGGGCAGGTTGGTGGTGTAACCGCCGTAGCAGTGCGCCATGACGAATTTGGCTTCGGGCTTGGGTCCGGCCGGGGTGACCAGGTCGGCGAAGTTGACGCCCTCCCAGGTGTTGTCCAACTGGCTCCACTGGGTGACGCAGTGAAAATCTTCCACTCTGGTGGTCCAGGTCAGCTGGGAGAACTGTTCCCAATTCAGGGTAATCTCACGCTCAACCAGTCCGAAGACCCGGATCTGCCAGGTGTTGATGTCGATGTCCGGTTCCGGGCCGTAGGTCAGCACCGGGAACTTGGTGGTGAGGAACTGGCCTGGGGGAACGCGGTCTCCCATGCCCTGGTCCGGCGCCTCTTTCACCTGGTCGGGTCGCTTCCTCAACTGGTCCACGCTAATACTCCAATGAGATTTCTTTTATGGGGATACGGTGATGCGGCCAGGGTTGCCGGATGTCACCTCGCCAACAACCGCCCGGGTCTCGACGCCGGAGGCCTCCAGTTCGCTGATGAGCTGGTCCAACTTGGCCCCGGGGACTGAGATAAGCAGCCCGCCGGAAGTCTGGGCGTCGCACATGAGCAGGCGTTGTTCTTCGGTCAGACTGTCGCCCCAATCGGTGCTGTCGGCCACGCTGGACATGTTGCGGAAGGTCCCGCCGGGCACGGCGCCGTTCTCCAGCAGGTCCCAAACTCCGGGGAGCACCGGCATGGCGGACACCCGCACCTGGGCGCCGGCGTTGCTGCCGCGGACCAGGCCTTTAAGGTGTCCCATGAACCCGAACCCGGTGATGTCGGTGCAGGCGTTCACTCCGACGCGCATCATGGCCTCGGAGGCCCCCTTATTCAATGTGGCCATGGTAGCCACGGCCGTCTTCAAAACCGGGTCGGGTGTGATCCCCTGCTTGCAACCGGTGGTGACGATGCCAGTTCCGATGGGTTTGGTGAGCACGAGGACATCTCCGGGCAAGGCCCCAGCGTTGGAGACCTCTTTGCCGGGTTCCACCAGGCCAACCACCGAGAGGCCGTATTTGGGCTCGGCGTCGTCCACCGTGTGGCCGCCGACGATCAGGCAGCCTGCTTCCGTGGCCTTGTCGTAGCCACCTTTCAAAACGTCGCCCAGCATTTCCACCGCCAGGTTGGCGGGGAAGCCGACCACGTTCAGCGCCACCAGGGGCTTGCCGCCCATGGCATATACATCGCTGAGGGAATTGGCGGCAGCCACCGAGCCGAACTCATAGGGGTCGTCGGTGATGGGCGTGAAGAAGTCCACCGTCACGATGATGGCAGTTTTGTCATCGATCCTGTACACGGCGGCGTCGTCGCCATGTTCAGTCCCAACCAGAAGGTCTGGATGACTGACCATGGGAAGGTGTTTCAGGACCTGGACCAGGTCCTCCTGGCTAAGCTTCGCGGCTCAACCGGCGCAGTGGGACAGTTCGGTCAAGCGCACTTTGCTGCTGGCCATTCTTCAGTTCCTCCGTGGATTTACCGAGCGTTAGGATAAGGATACATCATTTCGGGCCTAACGAATGTCCCGGGCGACTGCTTCCACCCGTTATTTCGCCTGGTTTTTGAAGGTGGGCATCACCTCTTTGCCGAACCGGTCCAGCTGTTCCAAGATCACCGACTGCTCGGTGCTCATGGCCGAAGCGCCCACGTTCATCTCTTCCAGACCGGGATAGCGGTCCTGCAGCTGCATCAATCTTTCGGTGATGCGCTCCGTAGGGCCGACGATCCAGGCCCCGGACTTCACCGCGTCTTCCATAGTGGGCAGGCCGGCGGAGCGTGCGGCGGAACCGCTGCTCAGGGCAGTTATCTGCTGGTCGGACAGGCCCCTGACAAAGCCCAAGGAGCCGAACATCTTCATGTTCTCTTCAAAGTAGCGCCGGGCCATGTTGGTGGCCTTTTCCTCGGTCTCGTCCACGTAGGTGGCGATGCCGATGATGAGGTCGCCGCCCAGTTCGGTCTCCATCCCGTGTTTGGCCAGGGTCTCCTACCACCGTTTTACCACCTTATCTAAGGCACCGCCAGTGGCCGCCCCGCCGCCGATTATGCCCTTGATGCCATGCTTGGCCATGGACTTCATGGCGTGCTGGCTGGCACTGACAATGGGCTGATAGGTCTCCACGGGCAGGTTGATGGGCCGGGGCACCAGGGAGATTTTCTTGAGGGTGTAGCCCCGGTACGGCACCTCGGGAGGAATCTGGTAATGCTTGCCCTGGTGGGAGAAGAACTGCTGGTTGAACGCCTTCATCATGATTTCGACCTGTTCTTCGAAAACCTCACGGTTGGCGTCGGAGTCAATGACGGTGCTGGGCACGCCGAAGGTGTCCACCTCGCGGGAGTGGTAGCCGCGGCCCACGCCGAAGATGGCCCGGCCCTTGGTCAGGATGTCGGCGGTGGCATAGTCCTCGGCCAGGCGCAGGGGATGCCACATGGGGTTGACGTTGAACCCACAGCCGAACTTGACGTTCTTGGTCAGGTTGGCCAGGTGCACGTACATGAGGAGGAGGTTGGGAATGCACTCGTAACCTTCCCTCTGGAAGTGGTGCTCGGCCGACCAGAAGGTGTCGAATCCCAGTTCGTCCATCTTCTTGACGATGGCCTCGGACTTGGCTAATACCGAGGACAGGTGGTCGTTGGATAGCCAGCGGTCGTTGACCGGCGTGGCGTCGAAGCCGACGTCCTCCAGGTCAACGTGTCCGGCCCAAAGGGTCCCGAATCTGGTGATCATCTTTTAATCTCCGCGGTCTTTGGTGCCGGGGCAGATGGGTCACATTGTGATCTGGGGGGAGTGGCTGTCAAATTCCGGGGTCCGGCAATCTCGCGAATCCATCCGGGGCCAAAGGCATCTATTGCGGTAAATACCAGGTCAAAGCCCCGATAAACGGGGTAGCAGGTTCTCCTGGGCGGTGATACATTGCTGGCTGATCCGTAGTCGGCCCCTTGGCCTTACGACCAGATAGATGCCCGGAATAATCGACAACTACAAAGAGGTGGTCAACACGCCGCAAAGGCGGCAGGTGTTGACGGCCATCACCGGCGGCCAGTTGTTGGTCCAGCTTTCCAGCCTTCCCGTGACACTGGCCCTGCCCAGCATGGCCCGCAGTTTCGGTACAGACCTGGAAGAGGCGTCTTGGATCGTCATTTTGAACCTCTTGGTCCTGGGCAGCACCGTTCTCTTGGGCGCCCGCATGGGCGACAAGTTCGGCCACCCCAAGATCTTTTTCTTCGGCACGACCATCATCACGGTGGGCGCGGTGCTCATCGCCTCGTCCCAGACCCTTGCCTGGGTGATTGTATTCAGAGGGTTGCAGGGTCTTGGCGCCGGTCTGATACATGGCAACGGCAATGCCATGTTGGCCTTCGCCTTCCCTCAAGAGGAGCGGGGACGGGCCTACGCCTTCCCCATCTCGGGCTCCCGGATGGGGACGCTCATCGGCATCGCGGTCTTCGGCATATTCCTGGAGTTCGTCAGTTGGCGGTTGGTGTTCCTGACCATGCTGCCCATCGGCCTGCTGGTCATCTGGACCACCATGCCGGTCTTCCGCCGCAACGCCGAGGCCCTGCCCAAGACGCCCATCAGCATCGATTTCATCGGCGCCGGGCTCCTGGTCGCCACGGCGGTGGTCTTCTTGATGTCGGGTATGCACGTTCACGGCGGCGACGAGTCATTCACCTCCAGCGACGCGCTGAGCTACCACCTGCCCATGCACGTACTGTTCGTGGTGCTGCTGGTGACTTTCATATTCGTGGAGCGGCGGATCGCCCAACCATTCGTGGACTTCCGGCACTTCCGCCACAAGTATTTCTCCTTGTCGTTGGTGTCCAACGTCATGTTCCACCTGTCCATGCTGGCCACCATGGTGCTGGTGCCGATAATGATCGAGGACGGCCTGGGTAAGTCGCCCATATTCGTGACGGCGATTCTGATTCCCCACCAGTCATTTGGCATCTGGCTGCCGGCCATCGCGGGCAACTTCCATGACAAGTACAGCCCCAAGCTGCTGCGGACCTTCTGCATGTTCTCCATCGCGGTGGGCTTTGTCCTGCTGGCGCTCTTCTCGGCCAAGGTCAACTTCTGGCTGCTGCCATTGCTGCTCTTGCCCATCTCCTTCGGCACCAACATCTTCAACACTGTGAACAACGCCACGGTGATGAGCGCCCTGCCTACGGAACACCGCGGGTTCGCCTCGGGGATGCTGGAGACCACCCGGGACCTGGGCCATGCCACCGGCGCCACCCTTTCCTCCATCATCATGGCCATGGTGCTGCCGGCGGGGATCGCGCTCATGGTCGCCAGCGAGTCCCAGGACCTGTACATGAGGGGCTTCCAGACCGCGGCTCTCACCGTGGTGGGCATCATGGTCGCCGGCGGCATCATCGCCGCGTTCCACCGCCCCTACAGTGAGACCGACGCCGGACGGCGGGAACAGCCCAGCCCGGCCGCCGCAGACGATTAAGCGTTGGAGTAACTTGAAAAAGCAAAGGCCCCGGCGTATTCGCCGGGGCCTTTTTGTTTGGACTGGTAGAGCGTTTTCACCCGTTGAGGTTCAGCGGCACGAACTCGCCCCTGTCCAGGTCGTAGAAGTGGACCTGGCCGGAGCTGATCTTGGTCGCCACCAGTGTGAAGTCCAGCTTGTACTCGTCTATGTGCCGGTAGATGCGGGCGTCCCGCCACTCCTCCGCCGATAGCGTCTCCCTGATCTTCACCAACCGTTGTTGGACCGGTTCCAAATCAGACCCCTACTCGCTGGGCATGGCGCCGATCTGCTGCATCATGGTCATGCTGTCGGCCGCGCCCCAGTGTTCCACTGCCTTGCCGTCGGCCACGCACACCATGTGCATTTCGGTGATGGACATCTTCTTTCCCGATGGCGGAATGCCCATGAAATCCCCGGTCTGAGTGCCGGCGGAGGTCATCGCCCCCACCACGATGTCCCCTTCGGCCACCAACTGGTTGATGGTGATCTTCAGGTCGGGGAGTGCGGTGAAGAACATCTCCATCATGTCCTTCATTCCCTGGGCGCCGGGCGGGAACCCGGGAGGCGCGTCATGGTCGACATAATTATCCGCCAGAAGGTCGACGACGATGGAGGTGTCCTTATTGTTCATGGCGTCGACGAACTTCCGGAACATGGCTTTGTTTTCTTCTGACATCGGGTTTCTCCCTTGATTTGATCACTTGTGATTTCGAGATGGGCTGTTAACCCTGACGCACGTACTTGTCGATGGCGTCGGGAACGCCGCCCAGGTAGATGTCGCCCCGGGAGTCGATCCAGCTGCCGTGGCCGGAGCCCCGGCAATCGAAGCGGGAGAGCACCGCGCCCTTCTTGTCCAGGATGCTGATGCGGGCTGAGTTGTCCCGCTGCCCCTCGCTGACCATGTAGTTGCCCTCGGTGTCCATGGAGATGTCCATGGGGCGCTGGATGTCGTCCCAGATCTCCTTGAAATCGCCATCCAGACCGAATATCTGGATGCGGTCGTTCTCCCGGTCGCAGACAACCACGTTGTCGCCGTCGACCAGGATGCTGTGGGGCAGGTGGAACTCGTTGGGCGCTTGCTTACCCGGTTCGCCCCAGGACTTCTTCAGCTGACCGTCATTGGAGAACCGGTGCACCCGGGAGTTACGGTAGCCGTCGGCAACGTAGAGGTCACCCGAGGCCGACGGGACCAGTTCGGCGGGGGAGTTGAAGGGGCCGGCCGCCCTGGGCACCAGGTCACCGGGGTTCTCGCAGCCGGTGTCCGAATGGACGCCGTGGCGGCCTAGCATCTGGATGGGCTTGCCGTCCAGGGTGTACATGATGCAGACCGAGGTGTTGCGGTCGGTCACGTAGATGATGTCATCGGCGATGTGGATGCCGTGGGCGAATTCAAAGGAACCGTTGCCCCAGGAGCCCGTGAGATTGCCGTCCCTATCGAAGATCAGCATGGGGGGTTCCTTGCGCTGGAAGGCGAATACCCGGTCCTGGGAGTCGGTGGCGATGGCGCTGACCATGCCGAAGGTCTCACCGGCGGGCAGCTTGCCCCAGTTCTCGATTAGTTCGTACGTGTACCTGCCAGAACCTACTGTAGCCATTGTTGTTCTCCTGTTGTCCTAGTTAGCGGGTTTTAGCGTCCGGCGTCCCGCCGGTCGAAGAGTTGCTGCAGGGGCGAGATGCCGCCCAGGGTGTCCAGGTCGATGCTGTCGATGGTGGTGCGGCCGCAGATGCCCATGGTGGCGTCCAGTTCGTCGCGCAGCATGGTCAAAACGGACGAGACTCCAGCCTCGCCGTTGACGGCCAGTCCCCAGAAGAGGGGACGGCCGATGAGCACCGAACGGGCTCCCAGGGCCAAGGCCTTGAAGATGTCCGCGCCGCGGCGGACGCCGCCGTCCATGTAGACCTCAGCCTTGCCGTCCACCTGCTCCACCACCTCGGGCAAAACCTCTATGGTGGTGAAAGTGGTATCCAGGTAGCGGGTACCGTGGTTGGAAACGATCACCGCCTTGGCGCCCGATTCGGCGGAGCGGCGGGCGTCCTCGCCGGTCATGATCCCTTTAACCACGATGGGCAGTTTGGTCTCACCGGCCAGCCATTCCAGATCGTCCCAGGTGGTTGCCTGGTCGCGGATGTCGGCGGGCCCGGCCGGGGCATCGGCGGCGAAGGTCCAAGAATGGGTGCCCAGTTCCAGGGCCGCGTAGTTGGGCGACTCGGGTCCCACGTAATTGTTGCGGATGTTGCGCTCCCGCTTGGGCACGATCTTGGCGTCCAGGGTCAGGCAGAGGGCGGAGTACCCGGCCGCCTCGGCACGGGCGGCCATACCCAGGGTAAGTTCCTTGTCTTTGAAGAAATACTGCTGGAACCAGATGGGTCCGGTGGCGGCCTCTGCCACGTCCTCCAGTGTCTTGGCGGAGTGGGAGCTGAGGACCATGACCGTGCCGAAGTCTCCAGCCGCCTTGGCCGAGGCCAGCTCGGCGTCGATGTGGGCCGCGCCGTGGTTGCCGGCGGGAGCCAGCATCACGGGCATGTTGATCTTCTGCCCCAGGACGGTGGTGCTCAGGTCGCGCTGGCTCACGTCCACCATCATCCGCGGCTTCATCACGATGGAGTCCAGGACCTGGCGGGTGCGGTGCAGGGTGATCTCGTCGGTGGCTGCGCCGGCGATGAAATCGTAATCGCCGTGGTCCAGGCGTTCTTTGGCTATGGCTTCATATTCGTAGATATTCACTGGGTCGGGGGCCATGGGGACACCTCCAGGGTGGGAATTGCGAGGCAAGTCTAAAAGCTGGGCTGGGCAGAGTCAATCGGCGAGATACCTCGTGGGATTGCCGTGTCAGTAGGGCGCCGGTGTGGACGCGGCCATGCAATAGGCGGTAGGGTGGGATACATGTGGGACTACGAGATTTTCAACATAGATTCTTTGCCCCTGCAATCGGGGACAACCCTTAGGGAAGCCAAGCTGGCCTATAAGACCTACGGACGGCTGAACGCGGCCAGGGACAATGTGGTGGTGTTACCCACCTTCTTTGGCGGCCAGCACACCCAAAACGAGGGGATGATTGGCGAGGGCCGGGCCCTTGACCCCAGCAAGTACTTCATCATTGTGCCCAACATGTTTGGGAACAGCGTCTCCACCTCGCCCAGCAACGCCACGCCGCCCTACAACCGGGCCCGGTTCCCCAACGTCAGCCTATATGACAACGTCTCGGCTCAACACCGGCTGATTACCCAGGTCTTCGGCATCGAGAAGATCGCCCTGGTCACCGGGTGGTCCATGGGCGGCCAGCAGACCTACCAGTGGGGCAGCCTGTACCCGGACATGGTGGAGCGCATCCTGCCCATCTGCACCTCCGCCAGGACCTCCCGCCACAACTTCGTCTTTCTGGAGGGGGTCAAAGCCGCCATCACCGCCGACGACGCTTGGATGGGAGGTTCGTACGAAAAGCCGCCCCTCAAGGGACTCCGCGCCATGGGCCGGGTCTACGCCGGCTGGGCGGTATCCCAGGCCTTCTACCGTGAAGAGGTATATCTGGAGCTGGGCTACGAGTCCCTGGAGGACTACCTGGTCAATTTCTGGGAGGCCAGGCGCATCAATGCCGACGCCAATGACTTGCTGGCGATGGTCTGGACCTGGCAGAACGCCGACATCAGCAACAACGAGATTTACAACGGTGACTTCAAGAAGGCCCTGGGCGCCATCAAGGCCAGGGCCATAGTGATGCCTGGACGGACCGACCTCTACTTCCCGCCCGAGGACAACGAACTGGAAGTGGCCCAGATGCCCAACGCCGAACTACGGCCCATCGAGTCGATATGGGGCCATCTAGCGGGGGGACCTGGCTTCAACCCGGTGGACTCCAAATTCATGGACGACGCCATCAACGAGATATTGGCCAACTAGAGTTTTGGCGAAAAGTGAACCCGGGCCGGGTAGGGCAATTTGGCCGCGGTTGGTTTAGAGTCTTAGTGTATTACCCTGGCTGAAAGACCGGTCTAGGCCGAGACGATGAACGGACCACGATGCTAAACCGGGCGCCGGTGCCCCGCAAGATCAAGAACGCCTACTACGGGTGGTGGGTGTTGGCATCCACGTTCTTGCTGGGAACTCTATCCGGCGGCATCTTCTCCAATTCCAACGCCATCTTCTTCGGGCCAATCCAGCGTGACCTGGGGCTGACCAGCACCCAGACCTCTTTGATCTTCTCCCTGGTCCGGGCCGAGGGCAGCATCGCCGGCCCCATCGTGGGCAGACTGGTGGATCGCTTCGGTTCCCGGCCCATGATCATCTTCGGGGGACTGCTGGCCAGTTCCGGGTTCATCCTCCTGCACTGGGTCCACAACTACCTGCTCTTCGTTGTCATATTTGTCGGCGTGGTGGGAGTGGGCAAGAGTTCCGGCCTGGGCCAGGTGCTGATCAGTGCGGTGAACCGGTGGTTCATCCGCCGCCGCTCCCTGGCCATGTCCATCTGCATCACCGGGTTCTCCTCGGGCGGGGCGGCCATCCTGCCGCTGATAACCATCGGCGTGGCGACCATCGGCTGGCGGGACGTCATGCTCTACTCCGGCATCTTCATGGGGCTGATAGTCCTGCCCCTGGCCTCGTTGGTGAAGCATTCCCCGGAACGAGAGGGCATCGGTCCCGACCTGCCATTCCCCGATGACGAGGACAAGGGTCCGAAGCCCCAGATCGTTGACTTCACGGTACGCCAAGCCCTGCGCACCAAGGCCTACTGGATACTGTTCACCGGTTCGGTGCTGAGAATCTCCCTTTGGGGCACCATATCGGTCCACTCCGTGGAGATGTTCGTGTGGAAGGGGATGTCCGCGGAATTGGCGGGGTTCATGTTCTCCCTCATGTTCCTGATGTCCATCCCTCTGCGGATCATCGTGGGGTATCTGGGAGACAAATTCCCGCTCCAGCCCATGATGGGCGGTGGGATGGGAGCGGCGGCCCTGGCCACGGTGGTGCTACTGACCGTGGAAGGCAACTTCGCGGTCTATATCTTTGTGGCCCTCATGGCCATCGAGCAGGGTACCAGCGCGCTGAACTGGGTGTCCCTGGGGAACTTCTTTGGGCGCACCAGCTTTGCCACGCTCATGGGACTCATCAGCGTTGTATTCAACATCGGTATGCTGCTCTCCCCGATCTATGCCGGGTATATCTTCGACGAGACGGGCAGCTACACCATTGTGTTGGTGTCCTTCTTCCCCATCTATCTGACCGCCGCTTTCTTCTTCCTGATGACGAGGAAGCCCAGGCCGCCGGTGCAGACGGGGAGTCCTGCGGCGGCGGCCTACGGACGTTAGTTAACGGGGGTTAAAGGGCGGCTTCCACCCGCTTGAGGAAGTCCTGACCGGCCAGCCGCAGCAAGCCCTGGGATGAAACGGTGACGAAGTTGGCGCCCAGGTTGACGAATTCGGCCACGCCCGCGGCATCGGCGGGTGAGTTGCCACCCGCGCCCACGTTTATGCCGCCGGCCCTAATCTTGGGGAGGACCTGGCTCATCAGTTCCCGCACCTTGGCGGTGCCAGGGTTGCCCATGCTCTGACCCAGGTCGCCGGCTGCAACGTGTATCACGTCGATGCCCGGGACTTTCATGATGGCGTCCAGGTTGTCCACGGCCTCAGTCTCTTCGCACATGGGAATGACCATCACCTGGGAGTTGATCCACTCGGCGGATTCCTCCCTGGTCACGCCCACGCCGTAATCATGGGGCCTGCCTCCGCCGGCGGAACCGCGGTGACCCTCTGGGTAGTAACGGGCCGCCGTGGTCACGGCTTCCGCATCGGCTGCCGTGTTGATGTGGGGCACGATGATCCCCTGCACGCCCCGGTCAAGGAAACGGAGTACGGTGGCGTCGGCGTGGTCCGGGATACGGGCGATGGGCGTTATGCCGAAGGACTCGGCGGCCCTGACCATGTGTTCTACCTGATCCAGGTTCATGGGCCCGTGTTCGCAGTCGATCATCACAAAGTCGTAGCCGATGGCCCCGAATATCTCCACGACGTCAGGTGAGTAGCGGCTGACGATGGCGCCGAAGACGGTCTTGCCTTCGGCCAGGCTGGCCTTGGTGGTGTTAGTCCTCATGGTTGTTCATTGACTCTCCGGTCTGTTTTTAATTGGCGAAGACGGGCATCACATCGCTGGCAAAGCGGCGGAGGGTGGTTATCCCCGCCGGACAGTTCAGCAGCACATACTCCACGCCGATGTCCTTGAGTGCTTGGATCTCCCGGCTGGCGTGATCAGGCGACCCGTAGATGACTCCAGCTTCGGCCCCCTCCCAAGTGTCCTGGAAATTGGACTGCTGGGCCAGGTTTTGGGTGCGGGCGCGGGCGGCCATCCGGGTCTCGATGGCCCTGTCGTATTCTTCCTTGGAATCGACGATGTTCACCGAACGGGCCACTCCCACGCTCATGGGGTCGAAGGTGCGTCCCGTGGCCTCGACCTCGGACTTGAACATGGCGACTTCCTCGGCAATCATCTCGAAGGAGTCGAACTGGCCCAGGAGCATGTTGCAGCCCAGTTGGGCCACCTGCTTGATGGAACGGGGGCTGCCCGCGCCCATCCACAGTTGGGGGTGGGGTTCCTGAACACTGGGCGGCTCGACGATTACGTCGTTGTACTGCCAGTACTGGCCCTTGTGGGACCAGGGCGCGTCCGAAGTCCACGCCTTGAGCATGATCTCCAGACATTCGGCGAAGCGGGCGTCGGCCTCCTCGATGGGCATGGCGAAACCCTCGAACTCGCTGCGCCTGTAGCCCTTGCCGATGCCGGCGTCCACACGCCCGTTCGAGAGCAGGTCCAGGGTGGCGAACTGCTCCGCCAGCAGGACGGGGTTGTGCCAGGGCAGGACGATGACCGCTGTACCCAGACGGAGGGTGGTGGTGCGGGCGCCGATCCAGGTCAGCAGATTCAGCGTTGCCGACACCTGGCCGAACCCGGTGAAATGGTGCTCCACCAGGAAGGTGCTGTGGTACCCCAGAGACTCCGCTTCGATGTTGCGCTCAACGAATTCCCGGAATCCGGCTCCGCTGTCCACGTTGGGCCCGCCGCGCCCGGCCTGGGCGCTGCCAAACATGCCGAATCGCATCGTTGTTCCTTTAGGTTAGTTTCCGGAGCAGACTGCCGAAGCCTTGGATGGGCTCGGTCCAGCCAATGCGGCGCAGGGCCAGCCAGATTGTGGCCTGGTTCACCGAGATGACGGTCTTGCCCAGTCGCTGCTCCAGGGGTTCCACAGCATCCAGTCCCCGCCAGGCGGTGCCGGGCAGGAAGATGGTGTCGGCCTCGTCCTTCACCACCGTGGGGACGAAGTTGACGATGGTCTCCACGGTCTCTTCTTCGATCTCTAGGGGGTTCATGGAGTCCTGCATCCAGGGCTCGCCGTCGGCGCTGAGCACCTCGAAACCGGCCTCCTCCAGCAGGGGCTTGAGGCGGTGGCGCAGGTGGAAGTGGCGGTAGGGCCCGGCGATGCTGAGCTTCTTGGAGCCCATGAAATTGAAGGCCTCGATGCAGGCTCCCACGGCGGTGATGGACTCCACTCCGCTGGCGATCTGCATCTCCTGGGACATCTCTCTGTCGAACTGGATGTAGCCCTTGTGGTAGGTGCCCGAGGTGCAGGCGTAGACCAGGATATCCGGTTTGATGTTGGAGAGGGAGCGGGCGCCCCGGGACACGTCCTCGTTCATCTTGTCGGCGTCGAAGCCGAAAAGGGCGGTGTCCACGGTGGCCGCTTCTTCGCTGGAGATGCTTATCTGGTGGCCGGTGTCCACTTCGGCTTTGGGTTGGTTGCCCCAGTCGCCGTTGAACATCCGCTCGAAGTGGACTGTAATCTCTGGCGGCAGCACCCGGTAGAAATCAGGCTCCACCACCGGGTTGGTGGCGGGCACCAGGGCGCCGATCCGTTTGGTTTCAGCCATGGGTAAGTGTCCTATGTATAAAGAATTTTCTAGTCGGCGGCCCCGGCGGTCTTGGCTGGCGGGGCTTCGGTGAGTTCGTAGAGGGTGGAGCGGGCGCGAATCTGCTCGTCCCAACCGCGGAAGCGCAGGTCGATCATCAGGCCGTCCGGGCCCTTGTACTTGCGGTTCGCCTTGCTGCTGCCGGGGCATTCGGTCGCGCCATTGTCTTCCACGGTGGCCACCGCTTCGTCCAGGTCATCGACGTAGAAGCCGATGTGGTGGACGCCCTTTACCGTGGAGGAGCCTTCGCCCAGGTTGGGTGCGTCCTCCGACCCCATCTTCAGGATGGCGAAATAGATGTAGCCGTCGTTGAGCCAGACGCCTTCCTCTCCGCTGTCGGTGGGGGAGCGGCGCAGTTCGTCCAGGCCGAAAACGGTCTTGTATCACTCGGCGGTTTCGGCGGGATTTTCCGTCTGGAGCGCTATGTGCTTGATCCGGTTGGCCATGGCTCGTCCTCCTGTGATTCCACTGTATTTGAAACAGAAAAGGCGGGCGAAGGGCCGGTCTCCCGGTCCGTCCGCCCGCCAATTGTACATCGCCCGAAGACGCTGGGCCATTTGTGGCCGAATCTAATCCCCCTGGGGAGGTTTCAAAAAGGTCTTCAAGACCCCAGAGAATAGCCGGCTCCGAAGCTGACGCCGCCACCGAGGACCAGCCCCCATACCGCGTTGGCTAGTGACATGGGACTGATGCCCGATTGTTGCATCAGGACCGCCAGGCCAAGGCCGGTAGCGGCACCAACAAGGGTGCTAAACAGGGACCGTTTCCAGGCGGGAACGGGTATCCACCGGCGCAGCCCCTGGGGCCTGCGGCGGGCGACCTGGACCTTGGCGTCCAGCTTGGCGCTGAAACCGTTGGCGGCCACGGGAGCGCTGGCCAAAGCACCGGCGCCCGCTACTGCCGAAACTCCGGTGGCCGCATAGGCGGCGGTGCCGCCGAAGCCTTCGATGCTCACTTCGAAGGCTATCTTGCACAGCTCAACGGGCCCGCTGAGCAGCACGGCTTCCACCTGGTAGATGCCTCGGGCCTGGGATGAGAAATCGGCGACGTTCACCGTGACGGTCCCGGATGTCAGC
>PBMF01000047.1 GCA_002721995.1 Chloroflexota bacterium | reverse complement strand
TGTCGTGGACAGGGTGTCGTCGCTTGGTGAAGCATCGCCGTTTGCGCCTGATTCCGCTGCGGCCTCGCTTGTCGTGGACAGGGTGTCGTCGCCTGGTGAAGCATCGCCGTTTGCGCCTGAACCCTCGCTTGAACAGGCAGCGGCGAAGAGCCCGAGGGAAATGACCACGCCAACTAAGCACCGACCAACAAACTTCATGTAGCCTCCTCCACGAAGACCGAAAACATGAATGGATTAGAATTACTAGCGTACACTAGTGGCGATTTCACTAGTGAAGATCGCCCTACTCGTTAATTTGCGATTCTTACTGATAGCGTGACAATCGTCTTGTGCTCGAATGGAAGATCTGGTGGATATGATTATTGATGCTGACGCACATGTAAATGAAGATCTGGATGAACTCACTGAATTCCTCGATCCAGTCTTTAGGTCTCGCCGGCCAGTAATACTAAGAGATACTCTCGGGTTATCGAGGATCTTACTTGAAGGGAAGCTCTACCCGGAACCACGCCTGCGGCAACAACACAGCGAAAAGGTCGAAGGCACCAGTCTGGGTGGCACCCGCGCAGGGGCTCGCGATCCCATTGCCCGCATAGTTGATCTTGACCTGGAAGGCTTTGACGTACAAGTAGTCTATGGTTCTCTGGGTCTTGGGGTCACCTCGATCGACGACCACGAATACGGCGTCGCCTTTGCCCAAGCTTGTAACGACTACTACGCAAGATTTTGTTCCACAGAATCGGGACGTCTCCGCGGGATGGCAGCATTACCAGTTCAGGATGTCTCGGCTGCAGTTGAGGAATTGGATCGCTGCGTCACTGACCTGGGGCTTCTGGGGGGTACCGTGCCACCAAACGTTGCTGGAGTGGATCTAGGAAACGATCTTTTCGAGCCTCTTTGGGCGAAGGCGGAGAGTTTAGACGTTCCAATTTCTGTGCACTGGGGAAACGGCACGCACATGCCGGCTTCGGGAACTGAGCGCTTTAACACACACTTTATGGTTCATGCTGTTGGGCACCCCTTCGAGCAAATGCTTGCTATGGCTAGTCTGATGACTAACGGAGTCTTCGACCGATACCCCCGTCTGCGCATTGGGTTCTTGGAGGCAGGCTGCGGATGGGCGCCCTTCTGGGTGGAACGCTTGCACGAACATTGGGAGCGCCGTGGCGCAGAAGTACCTCGGATGCAGTACGACCCGTTGACCTATTTCCAGAATGGGAACTGTTACATTTCTTGTGAACCTGACGAAACACTCATTCCCGCTGCGGCGAAGATCCTCGGCGACCATTCTCTTCTCTTCTCTTCTGATTATCCGCATACTGACAGTATATTTCCCAAATGCGTGAGTACTGTGCGACTCAGAGACGATCTAACTGAAGGGACCAAGGAACTGCTACTTGGTGGAAATGCATCCAACTTCTACGCTCTGAATTAGTGACTTGACCTCTATTGATCCGAAGTTGATTTGTTACGGAGATCCCGCTGTGGGGACGTCAACCTTTGCTAAGAGGATCGACCCCACCCGAGGTGCGGATGGATCAACTGAAGCTGATTCTGTATAGGTGCAAACGTAGAGGTTGCGGCCATCTTGGCCCCCGAGAACACAGGCAAAGGCTCCTTCTTGGCCTGTAGAAAGTTTCTGCAACACTCTGCCACCTTCTTCGACGCGGACTACCTCACAATTCAACGGATCTGCATACCAAACTGCTCCTTCCGCATCAAGGCAGATTCCGTCCGGTACCCCAGAACCCAATTCGGCAAACATTCGCCTATCACGCAAGCCACCATCGTCATCAACCGTAAAGGCAGTGAGACGCCCTGCAGCGGACTCGGCGACGATCAGGAGACGTCGTTCTTCATGGATGACAACGCCGTTTGGAAAATCAAGGTCATCCGCTACGAGCCGAGCCGATCCCTCCAGATCCACCATCACTAGATGACCTGGTGCCGGGTCTTCTCCCGAAAGCAGATCATAACCGAAATCGCCCACATAGGCGCGTCCCCGCTGATCGACGACCATATCATTGCACTTCCCTCTGACCAATTCGGAAAGATGCGCAAACTCTTTTAGCAATCCATGGCCCTCTAAACGCAGAATGCGCTGGTCGCCCATTGACACAACCAAAAGACGGCCCTCGGGATCCCAACCTAAGCCGCCGGGCTCTCCTGGCACATCCAGAGTATTAATGATCGTGCCATTGTCAACACAAACGATACGCTTCGCTCTTTTTTCGGAAAACCAGAGACAACCCTCACCCCACCGAGGACTCTCCGGAAACCTCAAACCTTCGATTAGTCGTTTCAACAGGGATTATCTCGTTTCACATAGGCAACATACTCATCGAGCTGCTCCCTGAGATCGGTTTCACTTATATCTGCCAGGATTCCTACATAATTCGAAACTCGTCCTGGTTCGATTCGACTGCTTCCGAGATCCGGAGACGCCGGAGCCCGAGAAAGGTCCAGCCCGTCCCGATCGAGTGCCGCTACAAAGATATCCGGACAATAGGTCGTTACTTTAGAGATATTTTCGACCGTCACCTGGATCGTCGAGACACCATCTTCAACTCGTACTCTTGGCTCACCCAAATCCAAATCTGGTATGTCATGGACCTCGCGAAATCCAAGATAGAACCCAGCAAAGACGCCGAACGAGACTAGAAGAGCAAATACGATCCGTTGATTTGATTCCGACCACCGACGGAAGCGCACTTTGCTGTTAGTCGAGACTCCGAGAGGTGTAGCCACTTCAAGCCCGACCTTCCAGCAACCACCGCGACAATTCGTCACTGTCGACTTCTTTACTCGAACCAAGAAAGCTAACGGAACCTCTCTCCATGAAGTAGACGGAATCAGCTAGAGACATAGCAACCCCTATCGATTGCTCAACCAAAAGAATAGTGGTACCAAGCTCAAGTATTTGCTCGACGACTGCGAGTAGCTGTTCCGTGACGGTAGGCGCCAATCCGAGGCTTAGTTCATCAACAAGTAACAGGTCCGGGCCTGCCATAAGAGTCCTGGCAAGCGCCACCATCTGCTGCTCGCCACCAGACAAAGTTCCTGCACGCTGTGACAGCCTTGTCTTGAGATTGGGGAACACATTGAGAACTGCATCAAACCGTTGCTCGACCAAGGACTGGTCGGTAAGAAACGGATATGCACCAATCCAGATATTCTCACGGACGTTAAGGGAGGGAAACATCGCCTGGCCCGCAGCCATGAGGCTGATCCCAAGTTTGACTCTCTGGTCGGGCGGGACCCCACCAATTTCTTGACCCCTGTAGAAGATCCGGCCTGTTTGGCCATCTAAGAGCCCTCCAATATTGGCAAGGAGGGTTGTCTTACCTGCACCGTTTCGACCAACGAGCGCATGGCACCCACCTTCAGGCAGTTTCAGTTCCACGTCGAAGAGCACACGGATCGCTCCATAGGAGTAGTTCAATTCCTCAATTTGCAGCAGGGGTTGTCGGAAATCCATCTCCGACGAGTCCAACTGCATACTTTGACGCACCGATTCGCCTCCTCGAGCGTCTTTCTTTGAGATTCCCGATTTCATATCAGGCGCAGACAATTGCTTTCCCTGGCCACTGACGGCTACCTTCTCCGCCTGCTCGTGCTCCTGCATTCCATCGGGATCGCCAAACTCCTGAGCCTCACGTCTTATCTGTGCTTGGATCCTCTGCTCATCGCCGCGATAACTAGCTAGTCCAACCGTAAGAAGGAGAACACCCGCGACTGCCGTTAGGGGAATGAGTAGGAGGAAGGCGGATCGCAAACCCATCAGATCCGCCAAGATGCCGAAGAGCACAGGAGAAAATGCTGAACATAGGCTTTGTGCTACTGCGTCAAGAGAACTTCCTCTGCCACGAAGGTGTGGATGAAGCACATCGACCCTCACTGCGTTAAGTGGCGGTATTGCAGCGACCAATGTCATCGCACCAAAGGTAAACAGCGTCAACATGACCGGCGTGTTGTCGACGGAAAACGCCACGAATAGGAGCGGGGCTGTAACCAGGCGTGCAATGCCGGCCACCGCAACCCGAGCCGATCGATACCCAGCGTGGGTCAGGTAATCCGCAAAATTCCCAGAAACAAGGACACCTACGACGCCACCGAGTGCGAAAAGGCTAATGGCTGCAGATCCTTCTGCAACGCTTAGATCATGGTATCGAATAAGAAACGTGACGGTCCATACTCCGATTCCTCCAAAAAACACACTCCCCAGGGAAGACGACACCAAGCCGGCGACGTATGTTCGGCTTCGGAATATGTCTCTATATGCGGCCAGCGCACTCATTCCTTCGTAGACAGAACCGACCACATCATCAGTACTCAGCCGCTGATGTCTGCGGTCTTGCACACCACGTTCTGGCTCCGGAAGGCGCCAAGCAAGCACGGCAACTACAAACGCAGGAATTGCAAAGAAAAAGAATGCCGACCTCCATCCCCATGCTTCCCCCATAAGAGCACCGATCGGCAAAAGGAAAAAACCAACCAATTGGCCGACTTGATAAACGCCCATGACCTTTGAACGTTGATTCACTGGGTAATAATCACTAAGTAGGGATTGTGAGGTCGGATTATCACAGGGGTCCCATAGGCCAAGAAGCATCCGGCCAACCAGTAAAGAGACAAACCCTCCCGCGAGCCCCGTCCATAGCATGGTGAGACCCCAAGCGGTCGTCCCCCAAGCAATTACTCGAGTTCGTCGATATCGATCCGCGATGATGCCAAATGGGATTGTTCCCAAGGTGACAGAAATCAGATACGAGCCACTCAGGAAGCCCAATGCAGTATCGGATAGACCGAATTCCCGTTTTAGGAGCGGGAACATCGCGGGCAACAAGAACTGGTCACTGACGTTTATGGTGTAGACCAAAGTCAACAATGCCAATGGCCACTTGGATGCACCGACCAATTTATGGGTCAGCTGAAAGGCTGCGCGCGGAGTTCTCGCCGGCGAAAGCGGCGAGTAAACAGCTTGATCGTCGCGAGCTTCCAGGACGCCCACTACCCTTTCGAACTGATACCCAACGACTTTGTCGCAATTAGGCCGAGCATGATTTCGGAAGTTCCACCGCCAATAGTCTCGCTAATTGACTGTCGCCAAAGAAACTCGATCTCCGAACCACGGATAAGCGATTGTGGGGCTCCGAAATCCCCCGCGAACCTCGCTACTTCTTGACACACTTCACTACCAGCCAGCTTGTTGGCTGCGGCTTCGAGCGCTGCATCTCGGCTCTCCTGAACTGCTTCACACATCGCCAGTGCGAGCGCCTCCACCTCCCCCACGCGAACCGCTAGGTCGGCGAGCCGGTGCTGGACTACAGGGTTCGAAAATAGATTCTGATCAATCAACCAAGCGACGAGGTCCTCGAAGTCACGTCGCACGCGTGCCGGCGGAAACTGCACATGGCGTTCAGTAGCGAGCGATTCAGCGATAATTCCCCATGCTCCATTTTCTGGACCAATCCGGTTTGCGACTGGAACACGAACTTCATCAAAGTGGACTTGATTGAAACGCTCACCATCGATCGCAGGTATCGGGCTGATCGAGATTCCGTCCGAACGACGATCGATGATGAGAATGGAGAGACCTCGACCTCGATCTTCTTGCGTTCCCGTCCGACATAGGGTCCACAGATAGTCTGCTCGATGACCTCCGGAAGTCCAACGCTTCTCGCCTGTAACCACATAGAAATCCCCGTCTCGCACTGCTCGGGTGCGCAGACTCGCTAGGTCAGATCCGGCTTCTGGTTCCGAGTATCCCAGCGAGAAGAAGGTTGTACCGCTCCGAAGACCCGGTAGAAATCGATCACGTTGTTCCGGGGTCCCTTCAGCGATGATGGTCTTAGCGACTATTCCAGGCCCCAACGGAGGCCGCGCGACACGCGCTTTGGCCATTTCATCCCAGAGAACAAATTCATATAGAGGTGGCTTAGCCTCACCTCCTACCTCCTTGGGCCAGGTAAGGGCTAACCAGTTCTTGGAACCCAGGGCGGAGTTGAGATCTCTAGTGGCGGTATTGTGTTGGCCTTCATGTCGGAAATACGCACCACAGTCAGAGAATTCAGCAAGAAATTGGATTACTTCGGACCGGAAGTTCTCGAGTTCCGGACCGAGAGTCAGGTTCATGCCTGATCTTCGTCCTCTTCTCCCGTAATCCATACTGGGTCGCGCTTTTCGGCAAAGGCCTTCGGACCCTCCTTGGAGTCCGGGTGATCCCAATGCATGCGCAATAGTGCCCAGCCGTACTCCAAACTGTCGCGGTAACCCATTTCCACCGAACTCCAGATTGCTTGTTGTGAAAGAGACACCGCAGTCGGCGAATTCGCGCATATCTGCCTTGCGATCGTTTCCGCTGTATCTATCAACTCCTCTGGTTCTGCAAGTTCATCAACAAGACCTAGTTGGTAGGCTCTGTCCGCATCCATTCTGTATGACTTTCCGCACAATGTCATACGTAGCGCCGATCCCAAAGGCAACCGTTTTGCCAAACCAATATTTTCAATTGCGCCGACCATTCCAACGTTAACATGGGTATCTAGGAACGTCGCAGTCTTCGAAGCAACGACGATATCACTATCAACCACAAAGTGGAGTCCGGCCGAGGCCACCACACCATTGACAGCACAGATAACGGGTTTCCAGACTCTATTTTGCCTCGGCGACCAGTGCACTTCTTCCGATAGCGGGCCCTTTCCTGCCTTCACTTTTCCACGTGACGCCACAGCGCCAACATCTGCCCCTGTGCAAAAGTGTCGCTCTCCGGACGCTGTTACGACAGCACACCGGACCCAAGGATCGTCGCGTACTTCTGCCCAAATAGCTTTGATTGGCTCAATCATCGACGCATGAAGTGCGTTTCCGCGATCGGGCCTATCGAGGGTGATGTATGCAACGTGATCTCGGCGCTCATAGACGAGTCCATCCAGGGGCCCTGTAAGGTCGACTGGCATAGTTCATCTTCTCCTATGTTTTCTAGCAATCCCACTAAGGTCTTATCCAATACTGGAACAACTCTTTACCCCTAGAGACTTGCTCTACTCATACCTTCCATCACTTGGCTTCGGGCAAACTCGGGGCCCGGCGGCATAAGGCTCGTTTGCCGAATTCGTTGCGCCAAGTTTGCGACAGGGCCTTCGACCGTGAATCCCATCGCCCCGAACACCTGATGGGACTGGTAGGCAACACTAGTGCTTACCCGAGTAGCTGAGAGCCTTGCTACGGCCGCATCATATTCCGCCTCAGGAGTTTCTGAGTCAAGTCGGTACGCAGCTATTCGGACAAGTAACTCTGCTGCCCTCAGTTCAACCGAGAGCTTGGCCAACGGATGCGACAACGCCTGGAAACTGGCGATTGGACGGCCAAACTGCTTCCGGTCTTTTGCGTACTCGACTGTTCGCTCCATGAGAGTTGTGGCGGCGCCAACAAGATAGGCAGCGCATGCTAGATCTCCGCGCGCTATCGCCGCTGATGCGTCACCAAGTTCTACTTGACGCTCAATATCGACGTAACCCCAAGGTTCTCGCGCTGTGGTATCGACCGCGATTACCTCACAAGTAGGCACTCCAAGCCAAGCGGATCCCTCCGCAATCTCCACATACAGATCGGCTTGTGGGGCCCAAGGCATGAGAGGGGGCTCACCAACGCTTACGATTTTGGTACCAGCCGCTATCCCCTCCATCTCGGATGATCCCAAAATAGCACCTGCCATAAAGGTCGGGACAAGAGGTCCAACCCCACCTTTCGAGCCCAAGGTCACCATTGCAGCCGAAATTTCAAGTGCACCACCCCCTACCAGTACTGTCCCTAAACCTAGAACTCCGAGATCGGCTAGGCCCGACCAGTAGGGCTGAAGCAGTGGTTCTTGCACAGTCGCGTCGGGGCTGACACCGATACGATCACAAAACCCTCCCAAAGAAACTGAAAGTTCCTGCTGTTCGGGAGCATAGTCTAGGTTCAGGCTCATCTCATATCCCACCGGTCTCTCGCGAACTGGGTGAGCCATTAGCGAGCGTCATCGCCTCCGCCTGAAGCGCCGGCAACCGCATAGTGGCTAGGTGGAGGTCAAATTCGGAGGTAAACCCCATTGCGCCACAGTATTGATGCGTATACCGGAGCACTTGAAGAGAAGCTCGTGACGCACGTGACAATGCGACCGAAGCTAACGCTCCGTCCGCCTGCCAAGCTGCTTCTCGCACCAGCCAACGCGCTGCTTCGACTGAGACGGCGCATTCGGCCAAGCCATGCTGAACGGTCTGAAAGGACCCAATCGCTTTACCGAATTGATGTCGATTGGTCACGTGCTCAACAGCCATGTTGACGGCAAACTCCATAGTTCCAACTAGCTCGGCCGTCAACGCGATCTTCCACCACATTAGAATTTCGGTCGGATCTACAGCCGGGACCTTCTTAGATGGAAGAACGGCGTCTATCTGGCCAACGGGCCAACCAAGTCGAGAGTCAACCCTGCGATTGTTGTCTGTATTGGGCTGGGCAATAGACACATGATCGTCAGCTACGACCACAACGAACTTGGCTACGCAAGCGAACCTCGCCGGTCCGCTATAGCCGAATGGAACGATCGATATAGGAGCGACCACGTCGAGTTTCAAACTGGGTGCAACCAAGGCCTGATATCCCGCCGATACCGTTGAGAGCGCGCACGATAGACGTTCTACTACGAGAACTGAATCAAGTCGACCGCTATGACCTGCTTGCGACAGTTCCAAGTAGCCCCCCCGAGTGAGATGCTCTTCAAGCACGAAATCGTAGGTTGGCTGGTCGCCACCAAGGGCCCGCAAACGACTTGGACCGGCATAACGGGACACGATGGTCCCAATTGCATCCATGATCGATTCTTGGTCGTCATTGAGGAAAAAGTCCACGGTTTAGCCTTTTGGAAGGCGGAGGAGCAGACGAGAGATCAGGTTCAGTTGAATCTCGTAGGTGCCGGCAGCAACACCAGCCGCTAGTGACTTCCGGATCTGCTGGTTAGCCAATCCCTGATATCTCATGACTTCAGCACCCTGAATAGCAAGACAAGCCTCAGCAACAGCACGTTCCGCCTGGACCATCGCCACGCGAGCAACATTTCCATTAGGCGTTGGTGGCTTCCCTTGGGCCCGCTCATCAATCACACGGTAATAAAGCAGACGTGCGGCCTCACATGCCTCCGATGCGATGTCCACAGATTCAAGAACATCCGGACTTGGGGCTCGCCCGTTCTCTAGCGCCCATTGCATCGTTTCATTTAGTACTCGCGATGCTCGGGCCCACCTCGGGGCACCAACACGCTCATAGGAAAGGGCTTCACGGACAACCTTCCATCCGCCGTTCTCAGGTCCAAGCCTATTCGCAACCGGGACTCTGAGATCCGAGATCAACACTTCATTAAATGAATGCTCTCCCACCACACCCGAAATCTTTCTTACCTCAATTCCAGGCCGATCCATGTCAATCAGCAGCACTGAAATGCCCTCTTGGCGACCGTCTCCGGTCCTAACCAAAAGATAGCAATGGTCAGCAAGGTCCGCGTAGGAAGTCCAGAGTTTCGAGCCATTTACTATGTACTCGCTACCATCCAGTACTGCGTTAGTACGCAAGGACGCTAGATCACTACCCGCCTCAGATTCTGAGAAGCCCTGACACCAGATCACCTCGCCACGCGATATCGGCGGCAAATAGCGCGCCATTTGTTCGCTCGTACCGTAGGCCATCAACGAAGGGCCTATCCAATTTACATTCATGTATTGGGGACCTCGAGGTTCTCCGCGCGACCAGAGTTCTTCGCTCAAAATAGAGAGTCTCCATGGACTAGCCTCAACGCCTCCATGTTCCTTTGGCCAGTGAGGAGTAAGCCAGCCTCGATCGGCAAGCAAACCACAGAACCGGCGAGAGTAGTCAGCGTTCTCCGGTGAACCAAGGACGGCCGTAGATCCATGCCAACGGCCGGATAGTTCTTCGGAGAGGAACTCGTTCAAGTCCGCTCGGAATTCAAGGTCATCGGCATTCCACCCAAATTCCACGAGTCCCTCCCCACTTTCTAGGCAAACATCGCAATACGGTTCCGCGTCGTACGCACAGAGTCGAGTTCAATTGCCAGACATCAACCGTAAGCTAGGAATATGCTCCATTCTTGGCGTTTGTATAGGAAATCACCGGACTAGCATCTGGACAGGAAATTATCTCAACCAGCGCTGGTCCAGACATTTCAAGTGCGTCCTGAATAGCAGGGCGCAATTCTTTTGGATCCTTCACCCGCCTCCCAGAGAGGCCCATCGACTGGGCCGCTACTGAGAAATCAATTTCCGTGAAGTCTGAACTTCGAGGGATAGAGAACCGTTCTTCCACGTGCCGTATCCATCCATAAGAAGAGTTGTTCAGAACTACTGTGGTTATATCCAGGTTGTATCTGGAGGACGTTTCCATCTCCCCCAAGCCATATGCAAGTCCTCCATCCCCTGTCAACACAGCCACTCGACCGTCTCCCCTAGCCACTCGTGCACCTATTGCAGCACCGGTCGACCATCCAAGTCCACCAATACCCCTTGGAGCAATGAAGTTCGGCCCGGCCGACTTCACCCGGAAATGACGAGCTGCCCAGCCTGATGAAAGGGATGCATCACATACGAGCAGATCTGAAGGGCCTAGTAGATCATCCAACACCCCCGCTACCAGTGCAGGATTTATCGGTTGACCCTCTGGCTGCTCATACTGACTTAGAGGTTCCGGCTCTATCCAAGGCGTGTCGGGCCCCGACCAATCTTTGAGAGCGCATTTGAGGGAATACAAAAACGACTTAGCGTCGGCCAGTATGCCTAGATCAATAGGAATTGCTCGACCAATTTCGGCTCCATCTATATCCACATGGATGACCATCTGTTCCCTAGAAGGAAGCCGCCACGAGTGACTTCCCAGTTGAGAGTTCTTGCTCCCGATAACCAGTACCACATCGGCGATATGAAGGGAATGGTTACCACGTAATGATCCGAATCCTCCGACGACTCCTCCAGAGAACCGACTAAGTTCATCTACCGATCCCTTGCCGTTGAGTGAGGTGACAACCGGTAGGTTGGTGCATTCGACCAACTCCGCCAGGGCCTGAGCTGCACCACTTAATACCAGTCCTCCTCCAGCAAGAATTAGTGGCCTCGATGCCGTTCGTATAATCCTTGAAACCTCTTCTACCTGATCCGGAGGCGGGTGTGGCCTGTACCTCGGAAATTGGCGGTCCTCCGAACTTAGTGGAGTTATATCTTCAGAAGATACCCGAGATAAAAAGATATCTTCAGGTATTGAGACCACTACGGGACCAGGACGGCCTGAGGTTGCCACCCGGAGTGCATGCCCTACAACCTCTGGTATCACTCCCGGCTCCAATACCCGTCCTACCCATTTGACAACGGGGCTCAGCGTCTCCGATTGACTGAACGATTGGGATGCCACTGAATGGACGCGCAAATGCTCAGAATCACGGCGCGTGTCGGCGACAATGGCCATTACAGGAATAGATGAGGCTTGAGCTTCAGCTAGTCCCGATATCAAATTCGTGGCCCCAGGACCGACGGTTGCGTCGCAGATACCGACCTTTCCGCTGACCCGTGCGTAGCCGTCGGCGGCATTAGCGGCGTTCCGTTCATCACGCATCACCAAATGTCGCGTCGACGAGTTTATTGTGGCCCCATATAGAGGGAGCGTTTGGCCACCTGGGACTCCGAATAGCGCTCCGTTGGGTTCGGTAATAAGTTCGAGAAGAACATCCCCGACTGTCCTATCAGCCATGAGGGGGACACTAGCAAGGTCCCAGGAGCCCAGAATCCTCCGGGGTCTCACTGGTCATGGCAACATCAGCGACCTGCTAATCCACATACTCACCAGCCACCCTGCTCACCAGCCATCCTGACCCATCGTGACGACTTCCGCGATGATCCCGGCTCCTCGAAACTTGTCGATCTGCTCTAGGGGTATGCCAACTTCACTCAATACTTCGAGATTGTGTTGGCCTAGCGTGGGCGAGGGCTCTCGGTTCCAGACCCTGGGCCCGCCGGAAATCTTCGCAGGCCATCCCGTGTATGGATGACTTCCGCACAAGGGATGCGAAAGCTCTTCGAAAAACCCTCGGTCGCGCATTTGCGGATTATCCACGATCTCGTGTGGCCAGACGACCGGACCCACTGCGATACCAGCTCCCCATAACACCTCAACGATCTCATCAGCCGACCTCTCAAAACACCAGTTTTTGAGTTTCTCATCGGAATCGGATCCAACGATCTTCGTCAGGGCGTCCTGTGTCGATTCGTCCGTGAAACTGATCGCGACCCAGCGATCCTTTCCCTTGCACTGATACACCCCCTGCTTTAGATACAGGGACGAGTTGCCGAGACTTGTTTGGACCTCACCGAATACCGAGTATTCCAATATCTGCTCCGCGACGGTATTAAGCGCTCCGCCAATCATGGGCGCCTCAACAACCATCCCGCCACCGTCTTTCGCACGATTAGCTAGTGCAACCAAAATGGCAACTGCAGCATGCACGCCAGCCAAAGGGTCGCACATTCCATTTGGGATGACTGGAGCCTCATCTTTGTACCCGGTTACGTTTGCTAGACCCACCACCTGTTCTATCGTTTGGGCGAATCCGACACGATTCTTCCATGGGCCTTCGATGCCGAATGCAGGCATACGGACAACCACGAGATCAGAGTTTCGCTCGATGAGTTGTTTCGGTCCCAGGCCAAGTTGCTCAATGACTCTTGGGCTGAAGTTTTCGATCATGACATCGCATTGGTCAAGTAACGTTAGTGCAATTTCACGGCCTTCTCGAGCGCTTAGATCGACAGCAATACCACGTTTATTCGTATTAGCACCACAAAACAGAGGAGACCACTCCCACCACTCGTCATCCTCCATTGCCCGAAGTGTGTTCATACGAATTCCGTCCGGGCGATGCGGACCTTCCACATGGATGACGTCCGCTCCAAGTCCAGCGAGAAACTGTCCAGCGAAGGGCCCTGCCCAGAATCCCGTGAAGTCAGCCACCTTTATGCCCCGGAGAGGTAATGGCCCAGTTGAGTTAGGAGGGAACAACACTTGCGTACTGCGTTTTTCCCTCCAGGAATCCAGCGCCTGTTCCGGCCGGGCAATCTGCGGGGAGGAACCAAATCTCGCTGCGGGCTCGTTGCCCAGACGATATGGCCGCCTGGGTTGCAGAAACCCTGCCAAATTTTCGACAAACCAATCTTGATCCCGGAAGTGATCCATTTCAAGAACGGTGGCTCCGTTACCGATAGGAGCTACAGGGATCCGCAGCAGACTTGCGATTTCCGTGATCTCCTCGGTGGTGCGTTCTCGAGTCCAGGATTGGATTGCGTCGATAAGTTCACTTCTGCGTCGTCGGCGCTCAAGCGCAATGAGCAGAGAACTATCGTCCAGCCAATCCGGTCGTCCGATCATGCTGCAGAAGTCGAGCCACTGCTGACCAGTAATTACAAAGAATCCGACTAACCCATCCAATGTAGGTTCGATTCCCGGAACAGGAACTCCCCGGATCTGGTTGAATGGTCTACCCGCCATGGACTCATAGGTAATCGGATACATGTTGTGCTCAAGGTGGGCGGCCTCCAGCATTGAAACATCTATCAGTTCCCCAATTCCAGTTTCCATGGCACGAGCGATAACACCGAGCAACGAGACGGCAGCAATCGCTCCACTAAACCAAGCACATGGCTCGCCTCCAACCATGAGTGGTTCACGATCAGGGTGGCCGCGTGATGCCATTCCTCCTGACATCGCCTGCAGAGTCAAATCAGATGCGGGTAGGCCTGCCCAAGGGCCCTCGAGGCCAAACGGCGTTATCGACACGGCAGTGAGGCCTGGATATTTCTGATGAAAGACTTCCCAGGGTTCCGGCAACGTGTCAGTAACCAATACATCTGCTACTGTAAGCAGACCGGCTAACCCATCAAGAGTTGAACTTCTTTTTCCTGAATTCAGGTAATCGAATAGGGGGCTGTTTTGCGATCCAAGATCGATTCCCCTGGAAGAACGACGGCGCATGGGATGCCCATCAGGAGCCTCAACCATGACCACGTCGACACCCGCGTCAACGAGAATCTTGGTGCAGTAGGCCACTTCGATCTGACCATCTAGTTGAACAACCCGAAGCCCGGCAAGGGGACCGAAGGACATCCTTCGAGTATACTCAAACGTGACAGATTGACTTCTATCGTGCTACGAAGTATAGGTTTTCGATTGGAGATTACTGATGCTTTGCATCGTGGCGAACGATCCAGTCGTTCCCAGAATGGAAGACTTCCGAGATTCAACTCAAACACACAAGCCCGCATTGGAGTGGACTAACGCCGATTCTGAGGTCATTGAATCGCAGTTGTCGGAGGCCCAAAGCAACATCACAAATTTTGTAATTGTTGCTGGTGGTGAAACTGCTGGAGATGCGGTTGTGGCTGCAAGTCACAGCAACGCCGCTCAAGGCTTGGTGCTGTGGTCCCCCATACTCGACCAGCTAAGTTCGGAACTCCTATCCGAATGGGATGAGATGCCAATCTTGGCTCTCGCAAACCCGGCTGAAAGAATCTTTCTAGCCTCGGCTGTGGACACGTATCTGGCATCGAACAATCCAACATCCGAGCTCTTCATTGGGAAACTCAACGATGCTGCGATGTCATTTACCGTCGAATGGGCATGTGAACGACTCGAGTCGGAAGTCACAGTTTCCGAAATAGCACTCGAGACTCAGGACGGTTGGCAACTTTCTGGAACCCGATCTCTACCCAAAGCGGACGAGCCAGTTCCAGCCGTTGTATTGATGCACACAGGCCGTAGCGACCGTTCAATCTACACACGTCTTGAACGACTTCTCGCTAGATCAGGATTCGCGGTTCTGAATCTTGACTGGCGCGGCAGAGGGAAAAGCACCAATCTTGGAACCTATTTCGAATTAACAGAAGAAACAAAGGAGTCTGCTTGGCAAGACGCCGTCGCCGGATTCGATTACATGGCATCACTAGATGAAGTGGATGAGACTCGCCTCGCCGGAGTGGGTGCTGTACACGGTGCCGAATATGTGGCACGGGCAGCTTGGCGTAATCCGGACATACGGGCTCTGGTGATTCTCACCGGCTATCGACCTCTTGAACGACAGGAACGAGCCCATCTTACAAGTACCGACATAAGCGTTCTCTATGTCACCTGTAGTGGCCATCAAATTACTACTGATGCAATGAAGGAGCTGCACTTGCAGACACCTTCTGGATTCTCCCAATATATTGAATACCCAGGTGCAGCCATCGGATACCAACTCTTTCAGATCGACATTCAGTTGGAGTCCCGAATAGTCGACTGGTTGATTGAAACTCTCAGCCGATGAGCATAAACACCTTAGAATTCACCTTTTCAGCTGCCGACCAGTGGGAGTTGGGTGCATTGGCAAAGGTGCCGGCTAGTAGCAAACCAAGGCCCGGCGTCATAACAGTTCCCGCATCACTTCACCAACGTGACGCATGGCTTCAGACCGCAGACACACTGGCCGAAACTGGAATTGCCTCACTACTCATGGATATCAGAGGACGCGGAATGAGCACGGGAAACCGGACATATGCCCAAATGGGTCCATTACAAAGACGGAACGTTCGGCTCGACGTTACCGCAGCGATCTCTCAACTAGCTCAAATCCCTGGGGTCGATCCTAATTGTCTCGCAATTGTTGGCGAACAGGATACTGCAGTCGAAGCCCTCGAAGCCGCAGTTGGAGACTCGAGGATCAAGGCCGCTTGCATTCTTTCTGCTCGCCATCGCGTTCGACTTACTCGAGCCCTAGGGCAACGCCCAATTCCCGTGTTTGGGATTGTGTCCGCAGAGGACCGGTTGGGTCTTCGGGCTACGACGGATGCATACCTTGCTGCGCCAGAGGGTCTCAGCCGTCTCGACGTATACCGGGGCCTTGGCATCGGGATAACAATGGCGTCAGTTCTGCGATTTGAATCGCCTGACCAGACGCCGCTCGAGGCAACAATTGCAGAGTGGTTCAGTGAGCGACTCAATTCGAGTTGAGAATTCTGGACACTTCAATCGCTCGCCGATTTGATGGTCACCAATGGCTTGGGATACCTCACTTTCGGTTCACCTGAAGCATTAGTGGTGCCCTAGAACCGGAACAATGGCTTTCTTTCGCTTATCGCGCTTTCTTTCGCTTATCGCGATGGGTGAAGGGCACCCTCGGCCCGACACCGACTGATGGGCGGGGGCATGGGCGCCTGACCGCGGATGCCACGCACTTCATCGATCGACACCTCGAAATGAAGATGGCCCCCGCGTTCTCGGCCCTCAGAACTCGACTGTCGAACAGGCGGCCCGGGATTCCCATCTCGTGGTAGCCGAGGTACCCCACGCCCACAACAGAGGCGTCATACAACTCATAGACGAGCAGTATCCGGGCACAAAGTGGAAGCCCTGCAACCACCTCCAAGGGAACGCTGGCATAGCTGTTCTCAACGGGTCGCAGCCACGCCGCACAGATTCCGGTCGACAAGGCTCGCCGACGGCCATCACGGGTTGTGTTTACACGGCCGGTATGGAGAGTGTCACCGCTGAGGAAAAGGGCGGTGCCGATGAGAACAGTTAACGGAGAGGGGGCGGGGCCTTGCGGCCCCGCCCCCGTCTCACGTGGTGGTCGTTGTCGACCTGGCTGGTGGTCAGCCGGTAGCGGCCCCGGCGACCCAGCTGGCGACCAGGTCAGCGTTGG
>PBMF01000046.1 GCA_002721995.1 Chloroflexota bacterium | reverse complement strand
TTAACTCTTAATCAGTAGGTTATCGGTTCGACCCCGAGGCAAGTCACCACGAAATTAGGCACGAAAAAGCCCAGATTCAAAAATTATGAGCTTTTTGTTTTTAGCGTTTTGGCCTCCAAAAGGCCCTTATTTGTTTTAGTGCTAATGCTCATCTATCGCAAGGGCCCCTTTTTCTACCTCGGTTGCACAAACTTGGATTGGGTCATTTAGTGCATCGGGGAAAAGCTAGCTGGTATTAGGAGTTTGTTTTGCATTCGCTGAGGCCCTTTTGAAGCTCGTTCAGACGCAGGAATCAGTTTGGTGGTCGGCCAATTAGGGGATTTGTTGCTCTCTGCGCGTATCTCCTCTCGGTGGTTAAAGTCTTTATAAGGCCAGATATGCATCCAACGATTCAACCCCCCAAATTCAGTGTACATACCAGCAGCCAGAGGGGAGTGTTTCTCTCTTTCAGGTAGGGCTTCTCCCCACCGTTCGATTAATTCAGGAATAACCCCTGGTTGATAAGTGTAGATACGCATCTCATAGATGTTACCTAAACTTTGGTTACCGCCCATAGGTTTCATGAATGGAGCGGGATGCCAGATTTCCGAATCCATGTTGAGGATGGCACCAGGTGTGATTCTGGGTGGCCAATTCTGGTCTTGACTCGCTTCTCTACGAATACGCTCTCGTTCTTCTAAATCTTCATAACCCCAGACATGAATGATCTGGTTGAGCGGTCCGAATTCTGTATGTCAGAACGCTGCGAGAGGAGAAAGTTTTTCTCGATGTGGCAAGGCTTCTGCAAAAGCTTCTTCTGCTTGGGGTACTGAACCAGGTTTTAAATCGTATGTCCGAACTTCGTAGATCAAGAGGCTAACCTCCAATAATCGTAGAATTAGTTGACTGGTTACGGTAGGCAGTTCTCGTTCGGAGACTATATGCGATTGGTCTCGTCACCGGGGGCCTCAGACAAACTTAAGGCCGCGCCGCCGGTGGGGCCAACGCTGTAGGCATGATGTCAATCGGAGCCGCCGGTTTCACCGGACGTGGGCCAATGGGCGGTCGGTAGACACGCCCTCCGTTATTGCCGTGGCCTGCCTTGGATGCATAACCAGGACAGGCCACGGTTCATCTAGGGCAATCGGTTAGGCATGCCGATGGCCCCTATCTTATCGGACTATAAGCATCCCAAAACCGCTATTCAGGAATGGCTCCCAACTGTTGCATCATTGACATGTCATTCCCCAGACCCCAATGCTCTATCACCTTGCCGTTAACTATTTTGGCAACATGTATCTCCCTAATAGAGAATTTTTTTCCTGAAGGGGGCATACTCATGAATTCTCCTGATTGTGTTCCCGAAGTTGTCATGATTGCTGCTACCAGATCACCCTCGGAAATATATTGGTCTACCACGATGTGCAAATCTGAAAACGCGGAAACAAACATTTGCATCATCCCTACCATTCCAGCTTTACCAGGGGGCATTCCGGGCATTGCATCATTATCGACAAAGTCGTCATCGATAAGTGCTTCCATGGCGTTTATATCCTTTTCGTTCAAAGCAGCCATCATTTTTTCGAATACCAACCGATTCTGTTCTGACATGTTTCACTCCTGTATTTTGAATCGACATAAGGTCTTGTTATAGCGGTTTTGATCTTGCGTTTGATCTCATTCTTTTCGTGTTCAATGATACTGAGATGTACTCTCAGGCACAATCATGAGACTAGATAATGCCCAGGAGCACGCCTGAGGATGATTTCCTACTAACTCTTTATCAGTAGGTTCTCGGTTCGACCCCGAGGCGGGTCACCAAAAATCTCGGTAACAAAAAGCCCAGATTTCTCGAATCTGGGCTTTTCTTTTGCCTGATTTGTGTCTCGTTTGTCTTGGGGGTTTCGTTTTCCTCATTACCAGAGGCAGCCCCGATTACTTTCTCGGGCCTCTCTTTCGACGTCTACAAGGTAGTCGCGGTGGTGGCCATCGTCCTTCCAGGCGTGGGCCAATCCTTCCCTGATAAGGATCTCGTCTATGCTCATGCCGTTGGAAGTGAACACATATGCCAGCGACCTCCCGAATCGGTCCGCTAACCGGGGGCCGTTCTCCGTCCTGACCGCGTCAGCCGCCAATTCCCTTATACGTTTGGCCGCTTCAAAATAGCACTTTTGGCCCCTTTCAGGCGTGTCGATTCCATAGATACGGATCTTTGTCCCGCCGCTGTGGAAAGTGTCACCGTCCACGATTTGACTGACAGGGCGCTGATGGCAGTCAGGACAACGCAAGGCCGTCTCTATGTCAGTAGAGCACGCTAGAACGATAAACATGAGAGCGGATATTGCAACAAGTCGTGTCATGACGCTGGCCGCCGCGTACAGGAATTTTCCGCCATGGGGTAGAATCTAGCAAACTCGGTATACGAGGAGACTATGAGTACCAAGGCCACTTATTGCCCCCATTGCGGCGAACCCGTCGGAGAATCCGAAGACGCATTCTGTAAAGACTGCGGGTCAAGTTTGAGTACAATGGAGACGGGAATCAACTGCCACAATTGCCAGAGGATAATCCAGGACACAGATATCTATTGCCCCCATTGCCGTCACTTCACATCATTCGACGCCTAGAGTCCTCAAACACCACCGCCCCTCAACCTTCCTCAAGTATCACGTAGGATTTCACGCACCGCTAATCTATCCGGTAGCCCGCTTGACCCGATCAACACGGGACCTACGCTCCTGTCCGGTGCTCGAAGGATTGCCGGGTCAAAAGGCCTTCACGGCGCAGTGAAGGCCTCTTTTGATATCCCGTTTTCTCGGCCCTCTTCTTTGGCAAGATAATGTAAACTTGTCAGGCTTTGCACGAATGAGCAGGCACAAGGGTTTGTTGAAGCAGATCGATGTGAAGACCGGGATAGCAGGACTACGAGATGAACCAGGAAGAAATTTCCAAAGCGATTGAAACAGTTCTCGAAGAAAAAGCCACGTCGCTTGACCTATCGAGAAGCGAACTACCCTCTTTACCGCCGGAGATAGGCGGCCTGCAGGATTTGGTGGAACTGGACCTGGCGGGTAATGACCTAAAGGAACTCCCAGCGGAGATATGGGAACTGACGGGCCTTACTCGTTTGAACCTTGGCAACAACCGATTGACCGAGCTGCCGCCGGAGATCGGCAAACTCACCAATCTCAACCGGCTGATGCTTCAGAGCAACCAATTGACGTCCCTGCCACCTGAGATCTCCAACCTCAAAAACCTCAGCCGGATGAATCTCAGCAGCAACCAAATCACGGAACTTCCGCCGGAGTTCGGCAGTCTCACCGCCATGGTCTGGCTCTACTTGGCCAATAACCGGCTTACCAAACTCCCTCCTGAGATCGGCAACCTGGTGCAGATGACAGAGCTCTATCTTCAGGGGAACCAACTGCAGGAATTGCCAGTGGAAATCGGTAATCTGATTTCGCTTATAGAGCTGCAGATCACCGAGAACGAGCTACAGGTGGTCCCTCGGGAAATAGGAAATCTGACCAGTCTGTCCAAGCTATACCTGCAGGGGAATAATCTTACGGAACTGCCTTCGGAGATCGGTAACCTCACCGGGCTTAACTGGCTCTATTTGGCCAATAACAGATTGACCGGTATACCCTCAGAGATCGGAAATATGGCCGGTCTGGCAGGGCTGTACATGGAGGGCAACCAAATTAAAGAACTTCCGGCCCGGATCGGTGACCTGACCGAGCTCACCTGGCTGTATATGGAGGGCAACCTGCTTGAAGAGCTTCCCGAAGGGTTCGGCCGGCTGGGGCACCTGGTCCTGCTCAATCTGCGCAACAACCAATTGAAGGTGTTATCGCCCCAGATCGGCGACATGGTCAGCCTGATATTCCTAGACCTTGCCGGGAACCAGTTGGAGTCGCTGCCCCAGGAGATATGCAATCTGAGCGCTCTGAACGAACTTCACATCAACGACAACAAGTTGACCGCACTCCCCGGGGATATTGGAAACCTGGAAGAGATGGTCGATTTCTTCATATCCAATAACCAATTGACGGAGATTCCTGAGTCCATGGACAATCTGACCAATCTGGAACGTCTCTATCTCTCCGAGAATAGGCTGACCCGCGTATCGCCCTTTATCGACGAATTGGTCGCCCAGGAGATTGCGTTCGTTTCCGGGAACCCGCTCGGCACTTAACAGGTTAACCGGATAGGAGAAACCAAAGAGCCTCAGGACACTGTTCTGGGGCCCTTTGGTTTCTGATGCAGATACCCTTCGGCGATCAGCCAGATACGCGCACACCTTCCGCACACTTTATTAAGCGCGGGCTTCGATACATTCCAAAAACCTAAACGTTGGATGATGATTAAGACTAATATCTTAATTGTCGCTGATGAAGAGGGCATCCTAGACCCCTTGTATGATCACCTTTCGGAACAGGGATCTAGTGTGATTTCTGCCAAGGACGGCGCTTCCGCCATAGCCCAGGTATACCGGGAGCGGCCTGATATCGTTCTCCTGTCCCTCAATATTCCGGAGATGAACGATTACCAGGACCTCCAGGAGCTGCAGAATGAGCAGACCACCAAGAACCTGCCCGTGGTCTGTCTCACTGGTATTGAACCGGAGCGGGGCGAGCAAGCGGCCGTTGACTTGGGTGTAAACCACTATGTCAGCAAACCTTGCAAACTGGACACGCTTTTGGCTGTTATCAGAGTCGCCTTGAAAGAGGCCGGTGGTTCGGGGTGGAGTCGGCCGCCAGCATCCCAGTTCCGGAATGTGAACCAGTTCACTGTCGAGCAGTCGATTCCCACTGGAGGCTGGCGGCCCCGCTAATCTCACTGGCGTCCGAAATTAGATCTAAAAAAGCCCCATCCGTCTGGGATGGTTTTTTTGTTGATTCGGCCGCCACATCGGAACCTGGCAGATTGTGAGTGGAGCTAATTGAGGCAAATCAAGATGCGTAACTCCTTCCCTTCAAGTCTCCCAACCCCTAATAATAGGAAAAACGGCTAAAACCACGCGTTATGCATCCGTACCAAGCCATAAATGGGATGGCGCCTGCCATTGAGACACTGGAAACGACAAACGAATCGGAACGGGCTTTTGATAACTGCTCTAGCGATGTTGCTGGTGCTGCTGCCCTCGGTTGTTTCGGCTCAGCAGGTGCCGCCGCATGTGTTTTTAGGCTCGGCAACTGTCAATGGATCACCAGCGCCTGACGGGACTTCCGTGGCCGCGTTTGTGGACGGAGAGCAGGTCGCCTCGGTGGTTGTGACCGACGGCAGCTATCCGGCGATGTTGGTCGGGGCCACGGGAGGAGGGTCGTTTGCCGGCAAGAGGGTAACTTTCGCCATCGGCGGGATCCCGGCGGCGGAATCGGCTTTCTGGGTACAAGGTGAGCTCACGGAATTGAATCTCACCGGCGCTCCCGTTTCGGGGACCCAGGCAACCCCTACGCCCACACCAATCATAATAAAAGGAGACAAGGGAGACCCGGGGCCAACCGGCCTACAAGGTGTTCAAGGCCCCGCCGGACCCGCTGGGTCGGGTGGACCGGCGGGCCCCTCAGGACCTGCCGGTCCGGCGGGTGCTATGGGCCCAATCGGACCCGTCGGCCCTCAGGGTGACGGGGCCAATCAAGCGTTGATCATCTTGGCGTTGGTATTCGGGGTACTCGGCTTCTTGGGCGCATTCGGTGGAATGGTCTGGCGGTGGCTGGTGGAGTAAACGGCGGTTTTCGCACCTATCTCGGGTGATTTCTGAAGCGGCATCTTGTTGGTGTGCTCCAAGTCCCCGATTATTCGGCATTCCAGGCGAATTTGACGATTCTGGACAGGTTACGAGTCGGCGGATATAATGTCCCGACTTTGATAAATAGGCGGGTTTCAGCATTTAGTCGCCATGCCGGTACTTGATGCGAGCTTAGCCCCCTGAATCATGCGGTAATAAAGGGGAAGTGTCGGAACTGGTAGACGAGCATGATTTAGGATCATGTGCTGCAAGGCGTCCGGGTTCGAGTCCCGGCTTCCCCACCAATGCGACTGAAAAATCGAATCTAGATTCAAGGGCCGAGCAGCATCCAAACATCCCAGTGCTGCGTATAGAAATTTACCGACGGATTTAAGGAGATTCCTTGGCCACGCTACTAGAAGTAAAAGACCTAAGAACCCACTTCTTTACCATGGATGGTGTCGTCAAGGCCGTTGACGGTGTTTCGTACGACCTGGAAGAAGGCGAAACACTGGGCCTGGTGGGTGAGAGCGGTTGCGGAAAAAGCGTAAGCGCACTCTCCGTGATGCGCCTGATTCCCAATCCGCCGGGTAGGATCGTCAGCGGCGAGATTATCCTAGACGGTGAAGACATCCTCAAGGTGAACATGGAGGATATGCGGGATATCCGCGGCGCCAAGATCTCCATGGTCTTCCAGGAGCCGATGACCTCCCTCAACCCCGTGCTTACCGTGGAGCGTCAGCTGACCGAGACGTTGCAGTTGCACATGGGGATGTCCAAAGATGAAGCCCGGAAAGAGGGTGTGAACCTGCTCAGCAGGGTTGGTATCCCCGACCCCGAGGGCAGGATAAAGCAGTATCCCCACCAGTTCAGCGGTGGTATGCGCCAGCGCGTGATGATTGCCATGGCCCTGAGCTGCAACCCACGCCTGATCATCGCCGACGAGCCGACTACGGCGTTGGACGTGACGATTCAGGCCCAGATCTTGGACTTGATGAAGTCCCTCACTACCGAGTTCGGCGTAGCCCTGATAGTTATCACCCACAACCTGGGTGTGGTGGCCCGCTATGCCGACCGGGTGAACATCATGTATGCCGGTAAGGTGATCGAGCGGGGCAACGCCCTTGAGATATACGCCAATCCCCGCCATCCGTACACGGTGGGCTTGTTGCGCTCCGTTCCCCGTTTGGACCTCCCCCGCCGCGCCAAGCTGGACCCCATCGAGGGGCAGCCGCCCGATCTGATCAACCTACCCACCGGGTGTTCTTTCCGCGCCCGTTGCCGTTGGGCAGTGGACAAGTGCGCTACCGACGAACCTCCGCTGATGGAAACCAATGAGGGACATCTCTCCGCCTGCTGGCGGTTCGAAGACCTCGGCCCATCTGCCATAGAATCCGTTAACTCCCCGGCAGCAGAATAATATCGGTCACCGGAATTAGGAATTAATATGACTACAATGCCCGAAGCAGCGGCCCCTGGCGCTGCACCGCAGAACGACGACATCCTGATCGACGTCAAAAACCTGCAGATGTACTTCCCGGTAAGCTCGGGGATGCTCTTCCAGCGTACCACGGCCTACGTTAAAGCTGTCGATGACGTCAGCTTCACGGTAAAGAGGGGCGAAACCTTGGGCCTGGTGGGCGAGAGCGGTTGCGGAAAGACCACCACCGGCCGCTGCATACTGCAGCTTTACAAGCCCACTGCCGGTCAGGTGCTCTTCAATGGACAGGACCTGACTGCCATGAACTCCAAGCAGATGCGTCGAATGCGCCGCGAGATGCAGGTGATCTTCCAAGATCCCTACAGTTCGCTTAACCCGCGCATGACCGCCGGGAACATTATTGGCGAGCCTCTGGTAGTGCACGGCCTGGTCAACAGTAAAGATGAGTACCGGGAAAAAGTGGCTGAACTACTGGTAAATGTGGGTCTGAATCCTTATATGGCAGACCGCTTCCCCCATGAGTTCAGCGGTGGACAGCGCCAGCGCATTGGCGTCGCCCGCGCACTATCGGTCAACCCGAGTTTCATCGTGTGTGACGAGCCAGTGTCAGCGTTGGACGTGTCCATCCAGGCACAACTCATCAACCTGCTGGAAGAGCTACAAGAACAATTAAACCTCACATACCTGTTCATAGCCCATGACCTGTCCGTCGTACGGCACATCAGCGACCGTGTCGGTGTTATGTACCTGGGTCATATGGTGGAGTTGGCCGAGCGGAACGAGATATACCGAAACCCAATTCACCCGTACACCAGGGCACTGCTCTCGGCGGTTCCTATTCCAGACCCAGTCTTGGATGCTCAGCGTGAACGTGTGTTATTAAGTGGTGAAGTGCCTAGTCCTCTGAATCCTCCAAAAGGCTGTGTATTTCACCCGAGATGCCCAAACCCGACTAAAGAATGCTCTGAAGGATTAGTGGAGATGGGACTCATCGAAGCGGAGCCTGACCACTGGGTTGATAGATGTTGTGTTAACTGCGGCTAACACATACTAGATAATACTCTAGATATATACTCCCCAGGCTGATAGTGGGTGTTTGTTTAGGCTCAAAGAGAACTGCACATTAGATTCTGCTATCGGTTGCGCTAATACTGAATGAAATTTGGACGCCCTGCGTAGGCAAATATTAGCCAGGGCTGAACTGCCGAGTTTTTTCGATGCTCACGATGGATGCGTGTCCTGCCATTGACGTCCGAATACCAATGAAACTTGATTTCTTACAATGCCGGATCCACTGGAAACGGACCGGGGTCACTACTTCGCATATCCAATACCTACAGGTTTTATGAACCTCATTCATTTAAGAAACTAACTCGGATACGGTATGTAAGGAAAGGCTGTCCCAAGACAGCCTTTCTCTTTTGATTGAGGGGGTCTTACTCATACTGCCCCAGCACTCGTTGTAGGCGGAAATCTACCGTGATAACATTGATTTAGTATGATCCCGAGCCTGATTAGAAACTTCTGCATCATCGCCCACATCGACCACGGGAAGTCCACCCTGGCAGACCGGTTCCTAGAGATTACCGGCACCGTCCGGCCGGGGGAAATGCAAGCCCAATTCCTAGACAGTATGGACCTGGAACGGGAGCGCGGCATCACTATCAAGGGCAAAGCTGTGACGATGTCTCACACGACGCCCGATGGCGAGACCTACCAACTGAACCTGATCGACACCCCCGGGCACGTGGATTTCAGCTATGAAGTCTCCCGGGCCCTGGCTGCCTGCGAAGGCGCGCTCCTGGTGGTGGACGCCAGTCAAGGGATCGAAGCCCAGACCATCGCCAACACCCTTCTCGCCATGGAGTACGACCTTGAGTTGATCCCAGTGCTCAACAAAGTTGACTTGCCCCAGGCAGAACCGGACCGCGTCTCGGCTGAGATACAGCAGGCGTTCGGCTTTCGTGAAGATGAGATCCTCTACGTGTCGGCCAAGGAAGGTACCGGTGCTAAGGAGATACTGAACGCCGTTGTGGACCGCATCCCCGCCCCAACCGGCGAGGTGGAGGGTTCTCCCAGAACACTGGTGTTCGACTCCGAGTTCAACCCTTACAAAGGGATCATCGCCCACGTTAGGGTTAAAGATGGCAAGGTGGCCAAGAACGACCGCATCAAGGTGATGTCCTCAGGGAAGGTTGCGGATATCGTTGAGGTCGGTGTGTTTTCCCCGGGTCCAACCCCCACCGATCATCTGGAGACAGGCCAGGTGGGCTACGTAGCCACAGGCTTCAAAGAGGTCCGGGAATGCAACGTGGGTGACACCCTGACCGTTGAACGGTCATCGGCCGTGGAGCCGCTCCCTGGTTACGTTCCCCTGAAATCAATGGTTTTCGCCGGGCTCTATCCCTCGGACGGTGAAGAATATAACAACCTGCGAAACGCCCTGGAAAAATTGCAGTTGAATGACGCCTCGTTGAGCATCGAGCCGGAGAGCAGCAGCGCCCTCGGCTTCGGGTTCCGTTGCGGTTTCCTGGGGCTGATGCACCTGGAGATCATCCAAGAGCGTCTGGAAAGGGAATACGACCTAGACCTGATTGTTACCGCCCCCAGCGTGGCCTATCAGGTGGTGCTCACTAATGGCGAAACGGTGATGGTGGACAGCCCCGCCAAGCTGCCCTCGCCCAATGAGTTGACCGAGATTCAAGAGCCGCTGCTTGACCTGACCATAGTTGCGCCCAACAGGCATGTGGGTGCGCTCATGGAGCTGATGCACTCACGCCGTTCCGAGTTCAAGCGCATGGAGTACATGCAGGGCGGAGGCACCCGTCGGGACGGCCAGGATGATGACGGGGAGCAGTCGCGGGTGGTTATGGAATACACCATCCCGCTGGTTGAATTGTTGGCCGACTTCTATAACCAGTTGAAGTCCAAGACCCAGGGTTATGCCTCGTTGGACTATTCGTTCGCCGGATACCGAGCCGCACCGCTGGTCAAAGTCGATATCCTGGTCAATCATCACTCGGTGGAAGCATTATCCATGATATTGCACCGGGACTCGGCGGTGTTCCAGGGCCGGAAGATTGTGGATAAACTGCGGACGACCATCCCCAGGCAATTGTTTGAGGTCCCCATCCAAGCGGCCATAGGCAGCCGCATAATCGCCCGTGAAACGGTGCGGGCCATGCGGAAAGACGTGCTTGCCAAGTGTTACGGCGGCGACATTTCGCGGAAGCGGAAGTTGCTGGAGAAACAGAAAGAGGGCAAGAAACGCATGAAGATGGTCGGCCAAGTGGAGATTCCCCAAGAGGCCTTCTTGTCCCTAATGGAAGTTGGCGGCGACGGCTAGAGCTTCGCCCTAGATTCCCAGAGCTTTCTTCACCTGCAGCAACTGGGTCAAATGCCCGCGCATGTGGACCGTGAGCGTCCTGTCCAGAATCGTTCTGAGGGAGCGCTCTTCGTCGTAGCCGGCGGTCTTCTGGTGCATCATCACCATTTTAGTCTCTATGTCTTCATCGGATGCCCCGCCGATGGAGTCGTCCAGCTCCTGGAATAACTGCTCGATGTCCGCGACCACCTGATCGATGTCGTAGCCTGCCCTTTCCGGCGTCACGTTGGTCAGGTCTGCCCACAGGTCGTATTCGGTTATCTCACCGGTGAGTATTCCCTTGACCAGGTTGTGGACCCCGCCTAGCGGTGTGTCCAGAATGTGGTAGACCAATTCCCTGGCCGACCACTCGTTAGGGTCGGATTTCCAGTCCAGACAGTAGTCCATACCGTTGAGGATGGACAGAAGCTCCATTCGGACGCTAAGTGAGGTGTTCAGGTGCGCGTTCTTGCCGGTAGTCAACGGATTTCCTCTCTTAAATCTCAAGCGGTCTTTCCGCCGGTAATCGACTAGTCTTCTTGACCCTGTAGTTCACGTAACAGGGCGCGGGCATCCTCTCTAGTGTCCGCCCGTTCCAGCCCGAAAGCTAGGGAAGCCTTCAAAAGTCCCATGGGAGTGCCGCCGTCGAAACGACGGCCCTGGAACCGGTAGGCGTAGAGTTCCTGGGCCGTTATCATCTCCACCAGGGCGTCGGTGAGTTGAATCTCGCCAATGGCGCCGGGTCTGGTGTTTTCAAGTATCTGGAATATCTGGGGCGGTAGGATGTAACGGCCCACGATGCTCAGATTGGAGGGCGCTTCTTCGCGACTGGGCTTTTCGACCAGCCCCCGAATCTTGTGGACCCTTTCAGACTCGGGAACGCCGTCCACAACACCATAGTTGTGTATCACCTCCCAGGGCAGTTGTTCAACGGCGATGACGCCCGCGTTGAGCCGGTCCGATACCTGGACCATTTGGGAGATGGCGCCGGGCGAGTGGGCGATGATGTCGTCAGGCAGGACCACCACAAAAGGTTCATCCCCAACGGCGTCTTTGGCCATCAATACCGCGTGACCGAGTCCCAGCGCCTGGTGCTGGGTCACAAAGCTGACCCTGGCCAAGTCCGAAGCCTCCTTCACCAGGGCCAGGTTGCCCTCATCACTGTTATCCGCCAGCCGTTGCTCCAGTTCTGGGTAAGACCGGAAATAGTCGCCGATGGACTCCTTACCCGGTGATGTGACAATGATGACCTCTTCCACACCGGCTTCGACGGCCTCTGCTATCACATAGTGCAACAGAGGGCGGTCGATGATGGGAAGAAGCTCCTTAGGGACGGCCTTGGTGACCGGAAGGAACCGGGTGCCCAGGCCGGCGGCGGGGATGACGGCTTTGCGTATCTTCATTTAACCTGTCGCTGGGGAGGAGCGAGCCCCATTTTAGCATGTGCTGTCGTACACCATCATCTGCTGGTAACGCTCCCAGCAAATAGTAGCTTTACTTGACTCTCCCGCTCTCCCAACCCTAACATGAGGTTAAGGCCGCACTAGACGGGGAGCCAGCGGTGCCCTGTATCCGCAATCCGCTCTAGCGGAGTTGAATCCCTCCCCTCGGCTAGGCCAAAGGACCCCTGTTCTGTCTGATGATATAGAGGATTGGGTCCTGCGCGACGTAGACTTGTGAACCCCGCCAGGTCCGGAAGGAAGCAACGGTAAGCAGGATCCTGCGGGTGCCGCGGGAGCGCCTGGTCTGAGTTGTCACTCAGGACATGCCCAGTGGTCAATGACAACGGGAGGTGTGCGGTCTTGCCCACGTATTGGAATCCCCCAACTCGCCCATTTCAATCGGCGTGTCTTTCAAGCCGGTGACCTCATCCAGAGGCCAGGCCCGGGCCAAGAAATCTCTGGGCCAACACTTTCTTTCCGACCCTAGGACGGCGGAACGCATCCTGGGGGCCGCCGACCTTTCGCAAGACGACCTGGTTGTTGAGATTGGCCCTGGCCGGGGCGTCCTCACCAGCAAGCTGGTGGAACGGGTGAAGCGGGTGTTGGCAGTGGAACTGGACGCCGACCTGCTGGCCCGGTTGCCAGAACGTCTGGGAAATCCCGATAACCTCACCTGTGTTGAAGCAGACGCCAGGGATGTGGACCTGGCGGCGATCATCGCGCCGGAAACCGGCTTCAAAGTTGTGGCCAACCTGCCCTACTATGCCGCCAACCCCATCGTCCGGCGCCTCCTTGAGTCCCATCCCAAGCCCGAGGTTCTGGTGGTGATGGTCCAGCAGGAAGTCGCCAAGAACATGGCGGCTCAGCCAGGCGACATGGGAATCCTATCGGTGGCCACCCAGTTCTACGCCAAGACCAAGATGGTCTGTTCAGTGCCGGCCCGGTCCTTCAAGCCGCCGCCCAAGGTGACTTCAGCAGTGCTGCGCCTTGATGTCATGCCCGAGCCTGCGGCCCAGGTGGCCAGCGAAGAGGGATTCTTTCATGTGGTCCGGGCGGGTTTCGCCGCTCCCCGTAAGCAGCTCCGTAATTCGTTGAGCCAGGGACTCGGCATCACCACGCCCGAGGGGGGACGCATACTGGAGTCGGCCGGCATCGATGCCACCCGCCGCCCTCAGACACTCAACATCCAGGAATGGGCAGAGGTGTACCGGGCCTGGGAAGAGGAGAGCTAGGCGTTGGAAATTCCCGCATATGCCAAATTGAACCTCACTTTTGAGGTGTTGGACCGGCGCAACGACGGCTTTCATCAAGTAACCACCATCATGCAAACCATCGCACTGGCCGACCAGCTCCAGATAGAGTCGCACCCGGAACTCAGTGTCGAATGTGAATATCCGGAGTTGGCAGGTGAGGAGAACCTGGTCTGGAAGGCGGCCACGGAACTGGCTACAGCGGGAGGGATCGCTCCGGAGGCGAAGATCACCGTCCAAAAGCGTATCCCTGTGGGAATGGGTCTGGGTGGAGGCAGCAGTGACGCCGCGGCTGCTCTTTTGGGCCTGAACAAACTGTGGGACCTGGGTCTCACGGCTGAGGAACTAAGCCCCATCGCCGCCGGACTGGGCTCCGACGTTTCCTTCTTCCTCTGGGGTGGCACGGCCCTTGCCCAAGGGAGGGGAGAACAGATCAGCCCCCTGCCCCCGTTGCCGTCCCTGGCCATAAGTCTGGTTTTCCCGGACATATCCATTCCCAACAAGACCGCCACCATGTATTCCAGGTTGACTCTGGCCAATTTCAGCGACGGCGGGGTGACCCGCCAGATGGTTCAGCTGCTCACATCCGGTCAGTTTGTCCGGGAATCGGTGGCCGGGCTGGTGTTCAACGCCTTCTCAGAGGTCGCGGCCCAGACATATCCCGAACTGGTCAAGATGTGCCGCGAGGTTGTGGAAGGCGGCGGACCGGTCATGCATCTGTGCGGCGCGGGCCCGGCGTTGTTCGCATTGCCGACCAGCGAAGAGGAGCATCAAAGGATTGCAGATGTGTTGCAACACTACAGTGCCGGGGTTTACCTTGTTAGCACCGTTCCGCCCGATATCGCTGGGATGATGGCGCTGCCGGCCGACGGATAAACGATTATTTCAGTCTGATACAGCAAGGGTTTGATTGATGGGCGAACTGGCCAGTATTTCTATAGGGATCGATCCCAATCTGATAGAGATTGGTGGCTTCATCCTTTCTTGGCACGGCGTGATGACCTTCATAGCAGTGGCGACTGCCGTCTACCTGGTCGCCCGCTGGGGCGGCAGGGAAGGGATGATCGTCGATTCGATCTACTCCGTGGCAGTTTGGGCCATTATCGGCGGCGTGATAGGCGCCCGTTTCCTGCACGTCATAGATTTCTGGGATGAGGTCTACCAGGACGATTTCCTAAGCGTCTTCTCTGTTTGGTCCGGAGGC
>PBMF01000045.1 GCA_002721995.1 Chloroflexota bacterium | reverse complement strand
TTCGGCGCAGGCCGGGATCGAGTAAGTTTCTGCAGCGCCAAGGAACCTGTGCGAAGTTTTCTGGATTCTGGTTTTCGCCGGAATGACGAGGGAGAAGTCTTTGGTCCTCCAATACCGCTCATCCTGAGCCTGTCGAAGGAGCATCACCAGTCATACCACAAATGGGAATGAACATCCGGAGGGGCGGTGGTTCGACAGGCTCACCATGAGCGGGCGGGACATGGTTCGGTCTGGTGGGGAGTTGGCTAGTGTTGTGGCAGGGCAGGTTGGAACCCCGCCCCTACGGAGACCCCAACTCTTCATTCCAGGGCAGGCCGGAATCCAGTTTGACACTCCGGATGCCGATTGTCCGGTATATGAAACAGTTCCTGGATTCCAGCCTCCGCTGGAATGACAGTGCGGCTGGCTGCCACCTCACTCCCCGATCATCCTGAGCTTGTCGAAGGAGCCGCATCGGCCATACCGCTGGTGGGGGTGTTTATCGCGGTCCGGCGGTGGTTCGACATGCTCACCATGAGCGGGCGGGACATGGTTCGGTCAGATGGGTAGTTGGCTGGCTGGGTAGCAGAGCGGGTTGGAAACCCGTCCCTACGTTACCAATCTGAAATCGCGATTGGCAGTCCCGACCTACTCGCCCACGCGGGACATGAGGTAGGCCTCGATGAAGCCATCAATGGCGCCGTTTAAGACGGCGTCGGGGTTGGTGCTCTGCAGGTTGGTCCGGTGGTCTTTGACCGACTTGTAGGGGTGGAGCACGTAGCTGCGAATCTGGTTCCCCCACTCGGCCGCCACCCGTTCCCCTCGCAGGTCGGCCAGTTCCTTGGCCCGCTCCTCAGAGTGGCGTGCCAACAGCTTGGCCTTGAGGATGCGGACGGCGAACTCCCGGTTCTGGTGCTGGGAGCGCTCGTTCTGACAGGAGACCACGATACCGGTGGGAATGTGGGTAAGCCGCACCGCCGAGGCCACCTTCTGCACGTTCTGACCGCCGGGCCCGCTGGAGCGGAAGGTGTCCATCTTGATGTCTTCCGAGCGCACCTCTATGTCCGGGTCGTCCTCGGCGGTGGGGAGTATCTCCACCTGGGCGAAGGAGGTCTGGCGTAGGTTGTTGGGGTCGTAGGGCGAAAGACGCACCAACCGGTGCACACCCTGCTCCGCCGACAGATATCCAAATGAATGGGGTCCGCCCACTTCCAGGGTGGCACTGCGCAGGCCGGCTTCCTCCCCATAGGAGAGGTCCATGACCTCCAAGGGGCGCTTTCCGGACTCGGCCCAGTTGCAGTACATCTGCATCAGCATCTCGGCCCAGTCCTGGGCGTCGGTGCCGCCGGCGCCGGCGTGGATGGACACGATGGCGGGCCGGTCGTCGTAGGGACCGGAGAGGGTCAGGTTGACCTCTTCCATGGCCAGGGCCTTGGTCAACTCTTCATGCTCGGACTCAAGCTGCTCCAGCAGGGACAGGTCATCCTCTGCCATGGCCAGCTCGGTGAGTTCACTCAGGTTTTGGGACCGGGACTCCAGGTCCCGCCATAGGGTCACGGTGTCTTTCAACCGGCCCAGTTGCTGCATCTTTCGTTGTGCGCTCTGGTGGTCGTCCCAGTAGCCCGGTTCGGCCGCCTCCCGCTCCATGACGCCTATTGCGTCTTCTTTACCGGCCAGGTCAAAGACGCTCCACCACCGACGCAATCTTCTGATTGAGGGTGGATAGTTGTTGTCTCAGTTGCTCCATGGTCCGGTATCTTCTCCGTGATGATCAATTTGAAAAATGCCCTGGATCCAGTATATCAGCCGCCTTGGCCGGAGCCTCAGCCGATGCCCAGTTTATCCGCCAGCCACGAGACCTGGACCTGGGCATGCTCGTGGCCGCCTCCCTCGGCAGCGCCCCGGTAGACCCGCAGGTCGCATTCGGGCAGTGCGGCCGCCAACTCCTCGCCAAAGGGCAGCGGACACATGCTGTTGTCATTCATGCCGACACTGAGCAGCACCGGCGCCATTACCTGGCTGGCCAATTTGACCAGGTCCAGGGCGGCAGTGCTTTCGACCACCTCCGACCGTCTGGAGGGATAGAGGCGCATGTAATCGTCCAACTCGGCCAGGGGGTAACCCAGTCCGGGGGCCAATGACACCGGGTTGCCCAGGGCCATGGGGGTGTTGGCCGCCACCGCATGAATCGAACGGCGGCGCGACGCTCCAGCCAAGGCCAAAGCTCCACCGAGACCGCTGCCAATGACCGTTATCTCCCTGAGCTGGGCCTGGGCCTGGAACGACAGGGCGTCAATGGCCCGTATGGCATCGGCGAATACCCGGCGCATGACATAGGAGTCCGGGTTCTCTATGCCATCGGTGAGCAGGCCGGGGAACTGGGCCTGATATACATGGTCGGTATGACGCTGCCCCCGGAACGTCGGGTTCATGACCACCGCCCGCTCCCGCAATGGCGTATAGACGATGTCATGGACACTGCCGTAGTCGGGCATGCGGATTATTGCTGGAAATGGACCGCGGCCCTGGGGCACCGACAGCCAGGCAAAAATCCTCGACCCGTCAGCCGAGGAATAGCGCATCTGGTAGACGGTCCAGTCGGGCTGGGAGTAGAAGTCGTCCTTCTGCAGCCGCACGTCCACCGGAATCTCGGCCAGGACCATTTCGGTCCGTTGCCAGAACCGTTCCGACGATTGGGATGAAGATGTCATGATGCCGCCGTTTCCAGGCCGATCTGGCCTTCCAACCAGGCCCGTTCCTGGGCCGGGTAGTCGTGGGCATTGCCGTGTCCCGAGTTGGGGAACAGCCACAACTCCTTGTGGCCGGTCAGAGCCCGGTAGGCGGCGTAGCTGGTCTCGGGCGGGCAGACCTCGTCATCCAGGGCGATGCCCACAACCATGGGGCACTTGATCCGGGGCGCGAAGTTCACGGCGTCGAAATACCGGAGCACGTCCAACATCCGCTCCTCTTCGTCGGGAAATGCCCGGGCGTAGCAGGCCAGTTCGTCGTAGGGATAGGAACGGAACATGGTCATGGCTTCCTGGTAGCAGCACAGGAAGGGATAACCGGCCACACCTGCTTTGATCTCCGGGCGCAGGGCCGATGTTATCAGAGTCAACCCACCGCCCTGGCTGCTGCCGCAGGCGAAGATCCGCTCCGGGTCGATCTCCGGACGGGAGCGGATGAAGTCCACGCCGCGGACACAGTCAGAGATCACGCCCCGGTAGCCGTAGGTCTCCTTGCTCTCCAGACCCGCCGTGAGCAGGCCAGGGTAGCCGGGGTTGAACTCGGCTCTGCTCATCAACTTGCCCCTGACCGCCACCGACAGAACGGCCACACCCTTCTTGGACCAGTCCCGGCGCACCGGCGGCTCCGACTTGTAGCCGGGGAAATTGATGATGGCGGGAAAGGGGCCGTTGCCCTTGGTGGGGACCGAATACCAGCCGGAAATCTCCAGCCCGCCCAGGCTCAGATAGGTGACCTTGAAGACGTGGGTGTCCTCGTTGCTGCGCAGGGGTTCGGCGGTGACAACCGGCATCAGAGAGATTGAAGATAGCTGCTCCAGAGTACCGGACCAGAACTCATCGAAATCATCCGGACAGGTCAGGTTGGTGACGAAATCTTCCAGGTCTTGCTGGGTGGCCATACCTTCTCCCAAGCGGGTCTTTTGCGTACTTCAGTGCCGGTAATTATAGCGAAGCTGGAACGGATTGACGCGCGGTGAGGAACAGGCGTTATGCTGGTTATCAAACAACCCAACTCCACATTCGGAGCACCAACCTGGAACTCTTCATCGCTTTTCTCTTGGCCCTGGGCGCCTACGTCCTGGGCGCGGTGCCCACCGGGTATATCCTGGTGCGGCTGGCCAACGGCCAAGATATCAGGGAGCACGGCACCGGCAACGTGGGCGCCATGAACGCGTTCCGGCAGGCCGGCCCTACCGTGGGCCTGGTCACCCTGCTGTTGGACGCTGGAAAGGGCGCGGCCGCCGTCTTCGTGCCCCTTGTTTTCGGACTGGACGAATGGGCCCATTTCTTCACCACCTCCGCGGTGGTCGCCGGACACAACTGGCCCATATTCCTGGACTTCAAGGGCGGCAAGGGCGCGGCCGCCATCTTTGGAATCTCCCTGGCCATGGTCCCGGTACTTACCCTCGTAAGCGCCGGCCCCAGCCTGTTGGTGATGCTGTTGCTGCGAAACGTGGTCTTGGGCGCGGCCTTCGGGTTCATCCTGGTCAACACCCTGGTCTGGGCCACGGGGCAAGACGCGGAACAGGTAACCCTCTGCGTCGCATTGACGCTCCTGGTCACCGCCACCTACCTGGTCAGCGTCCGCAGGCACATCTCCTCTTCCATCAGGACGAAGCAGTGGCGTGCCCTATTCATGGAATTATCGGGGTAGCCCGCAAATCGAACGCCACTGGTACTGCAATACCCCACGTTATGTAGGCTATAATTGTTCCGGCGCGGCGCGTCCGCTCCAGACTCGAAAAACACCCCCAACGGGTGACGTTAGAAGGTACGATGTTAGACCACGGTTCCCTTGAATCCGAGGGCGTCGACGAGGCCCAAGCCCACCGTCACGCCATGCGGCACTCGGCCGCCCACGTCATGGCCGACGCCGTCCTGAAATTATTCCCCGAGGCCAAGATGGGCATCGGGCCGCCCACCCAAGACGGCTTCTACTACGACTTCGACGTCGCCCGTCCCTTCACCCCCGAGGACCTGGAAGAGATCGAGAAGCTGATGCGCGAGACCATCAGCGGCGGTTTCCCCTTCCAGAGGGAGGAACTGAGCCGGGCCGACGCCCAGTCCATGTTCGCCGACCAGCCCTACAAGATCGAGCTCATTGAGGGCCTGCCCGACGACGCCACCATTTCCATCTACCGGCACGACAACTTTGTGGACCTGTGCCAGGGGCCCCACGTCCACGGCACCAAGGACATCCCCGCCATGAAGCTGCTCAGCGTGGCGGGCGCCTACTGGCGGGGTGACGAGAAGCGCCCCATGCTACAGCGCATCTACGGCACCGCCTTCGAGTCGGAAGCCGAGCTAGCCGAGCACCTGGAACGCCTCGAAGAGGCCGAGCGGCGCGACCACCGTACCCTGGGCCGCCAGTTGAACCTGTACACCGTCCACGAGGAGATCGGCCCGGGCCTCATCGTCTGGCACCCCAAGGGCGGCCGGGTCCGTTCCCTGGTCGAGGACTACTGGAAGGCCATCCACTACCGGCGGGGGGACGACGTTGTCTACTCGCCCCACATCGGCAAGGCCCAACTGTGGGAGACCAGCGGTCACCTGGACTTCTACCAAGAGAACATGTATTCCGCTGTGGAAGTGGACGAGCAGGAATATTACCTGAAACCCATGAACTGCCCCTTCCACATCTCCATCTACCGGTCGGCCCTGCACAGCTACCGGGAACTGCCCCTGCGGTTCGCCGAGCTGGGCACCGTCTACCGCTACGAGCGGAGCGGGGTGCTCCACGGCCTGATGCGCGTGCGCGGTTTCACCCAGGACGACGCCCATATCTTCTGCACTCCCGACCAGGTGGAAGACGAGATTGGAGGGGTGTTGGAACTGACCTTTGAACTTCTGGACGCCTTTGGGTTCGCCGACTACTCCATCGCCCTGTCCACCAGACCGGAAAAATACGTGGGTGACCTGGACATGTGGGAACACGCCACCAACTCCTTGCAGGGCGCCCTGGAAAAACGGGGACTGCCCTTCACGGTGGACGACGGCGGCGGCGCCTTCTACGGCCCCAAGATCGACATCAACATCACCGACGCCTTGGGCCGGGCCTGGCAGTGCACCACCGTGCAGTTCGACTTCAACCTGCCCCAGCGTTTTGATCTGATATACCAGGACGCCGAGGGTGGGCGCAGTCAGCCATACATGGTCCACCGGGCCATTCTGGGCTCCATGGAGCGGTTCCTGGGGGTGCTCATCGAGCACTACGGCGGCGCCTTCCCGGCGTGGCTGGCTCCGGTTCAGGCGGTGCTCATACCCATCGCCGACCGGCACATCGAGTACTGCGAGTCGGTATCGGCCAAGCTGGAAGCGGCCGGGTTCCGGGCCGAGGTGGACACCCGCAGCGAGCGGATGAACCAGAAGATACGCACCGCCCAGATGCAGAAGGTGCCCTACATGCTGGTGGTGGGCGACCGAGAACAGGAGGCCGGGGCGGTGGCCGTGCGCCACCGTGACGGCGAAGACCTGGGCGCCATGCCCCTGGATGATTTCATGTCCCGCCTGGGCGAGGAAGCGGAGATTCCCAAGGGGCCTTCGGCTTAGACCAAGGCCTAACGGATTGTCTCCACCAAACGGCCTTCGACATATTTATGGAGAACGCTGGCCATCAGGGTCTGATAGGGGATTCCCTCCTCCATCGCCCTGGTCTGAAGCGCATCCAAGTCCTTTTTGGACATCCGGATGTTCACCCGCATTTCCTTCTTGAAGGTTGACCGAGCGTATTCCCGGTAGCGTTTGACCTCGGTATCCGAATCCGCTACCTGCCTCCATTCCCCTCGGTCAAAGGAATCCAGGAGTTCTTTTTCTTCGCCGTCCAGCCTATTGGTCATCTTCGCTCCGCCTAACCCGTATTCCCAAACGTGGCGGTCCATTGAGGCTCGCCGCCGTCCATCACCCGCTTGATGTTGGCGAAGGCGTTGGCGGCCCGCTTGGGAATGAACTCCAGGGTCGGCCCGGCGATGTGGGACGTGATGATGGCGTTGTCCAACTTGGTCAGAGGGTGACCGGGCTCGGGCTGCTCCTTTTCCAGAACGTCCAACCCGGCCCCGGCGATGACACCGGCGCTCAGGGCCCGGGCCAGGTCCGCCTCGTCGCTGATGCCCAAGGGTTCCGAGGTCACATCCATGCCAGGCATCGTCTTATCGGCCACCATCTGCCTTAGGTCAGAGTCCAATTCCGTGAAGCAGACCACCTTGTTGCCAGCCATGATTCGCCCCCAAATCTTCCGTTTCCATCGCTGATTTCGAGTGTAGCATACGGGTGCGCCGACCCCTGGCATTCTCAGCCGATTTGCCGGACAATGGGCCTCTGAATCTCCCCCGCCGACCGGCGGTTTTATATAGGTGACACATGCCCAATAGGCTGATTGACGAGACCAGCCCCTATCTCCTGCAGCACGCCCACAACCCGGTTGACTGGTACCCCTGGGGCCCTGAAGCCCTGCAGCGGGCCAAGGACGAGGACAAACCCATCATGCTCAGCATCGGGTACTCGGCCTGCCACTGGTGCCACGTCATGGAACGGGAGTCCTTCGAGGACGAGGCCACCGCCGAGCTGATGAACCAGTACTTCATCAACATCAAGGTCGACCGGGAAGAACGGCCCGACCTGGACGCCGTCTACATGGAGGCGGTGCAGATGCTGACCGGCAGCGGCGGCTGGCCCATGACCGTCTTCCTCACCCCCGACGGCAAACCCTTCTTCGGCGGCACCTACTTCCCGCCCGTGGACCGGTTCAACATGCCCGGTTTTCCGCGGCTCTTGGAGTCGGTGGCCAGGTCCTACGCCAACAGCCGGGACGAGATCACCCGGGTCACCGGCCAGCTCACCGCCCAGATGGGCCGCACGGGACAGATGCCCAAGGGCGACTCGCCCCTGACCGTGGACATCATCCACCGGGCCTACACCGTGTTGGCCACCAACTTCGACTACCAGAACGGCGGCACCGGCACCGCTCCCAAGTTCCCCCAGGCCATGAACATGGAGGTCCTGCTCCGCTACTACCAGCACGGCTACAACGAACGGGCCCTGGAGATGGTAGACCTGAGCCTGGAGAAGATGGCCATGGGCGGCATCTACGACCAGGTGGCCGGCGGGTTCGCCCGTTATTCCACCGACGCCTACTGGCTGGTGCCCCATTTCGAGAAGATGCTCTACGATAACGCCCTCTTGGCCCGGCTCTACCTACACGGCCACCTGGCCACCGGGCGGGGCATGTACCGCCGAATCACCGAGGAGACCCTGGACTACATCCTCCGCGAGATGACCGGCCCCGAGGGCGGGTTCTACTCGGCCACCGACGCCGACAGCGAGGGCGAAGAAGGCAAGTTCTTCGTCTGGACGCCCTCGGAGATCAAAGCGGTGTTGGGCGAGGAAGAAGGAGAAATATTCGGCGGGTTCTTCGGCGTCACCGAGGGCGGAAATTTCGAGGGCAAGAACATCCTAAACATCTCCCTAAAGGCCACGGATTACGCCCAACGCCACGACATACCGTTGGAACGTTTGGTGGATGTCATCCAGCGCGGCAAGAAAGCGCTCTGGGAAGAACGGGAGAAGCGGGTCCATCCGCTCCTGGACGACAAGGTACTGGCCTCATGGAACGGCATGATGCTCCGCAGCTTCGCCGAGGCCGGGGCGGCCCTAGAACGCCAGGACTACCTGGACGCCGCCGTGAAAAACGCCAACTTCCTGCTGGAGACCATGCGGCCCGAAGCGACACTGCTCCGCACCTACCGGGCCGGACAGGCCAAACTGCCCGGCTACCTGGAGGACTACGCCTTCGTTGCCGACGGCCTGCTGGCACTCTACGAAGCCACCTTCGACGGCCGCTGGCTGGACGAAGCCATCAGCCTGGCCGACCGGATGATAGGGCTGTTCTGGGACGAACAGGTGGGCGGTTTCTACGACACCAGCGCCGAGCACGACCAGTTGGTGGTGCGCCCCAGAGACGTGCTGGACAATGCCCAGCCCTGCGGCGGCTCGGTGGCAACCGACGTCCTGCTCAAATTGGCGGTCATCACCGGCAACGAGGACTACCGGCTCAAGGCCGCCACACCCCTGCGGACGCTCCACGAGCTGATGTCCCGCGCCCCCGCCGGCACCGGACACTGGCTGGCGGCCTTGGACTTCTACGTGTCGGCGCCCAAGGAGGTGGTCATCATCGGGCCCAGGGAAGACCCGGCCACCCAGGCGCTGCTGCGGACCGTCTACGGGAGCTTCCAGCCCAACAAGGTCCTGGTGGGCGCGGAAGACGCCGGCGACCACGGGCTGCCCTTACTTGAAAGCCGGGGCATGACCGACGGCAAGCCCACCGCCTACGTCTGCCAGAATTACGCCTGCCAACTGCCGGTGACCGCCCCCGAAGACCTGGCGGCACAGCTGGCTGAATAAAAACGACCGATGAACCAGCAGAATATTTAATTGACTCATCAACAACATTCCTCTATGGTTTCCGCGAAATTCAAGCTTGGAGTAGGCCATTATGTCTGTCCTCGTTATTCTGGAGCTCAACGCAAATCCCGGTAAAGGAAAAGATATCACCGATTTCCTGAGGGACGAACTGAAGCACACCCGCGGCTGGGACAATTGCAACACCATAACGGTCAATGCCAATCAGGAAGACCCCGACAACCTGGTGTTCGTCGAAGACTGGGACTCCAAGGAGCAGTACGAGAAGTACCTGGCATGGCGCACCGAAAAGGGAGACATCGAACAACTGGTGTCCCTGCTGAGCGGACCGCCCAGCATCCGGTACTTCGATAACCAGGGAGTGTAACCCGGCTTTCCGCCGCACACCCACAAGAGCAAACCAAAGGCCCGTCGCTGATGTGATGGGCCTTTTTTCGATGGGCGATCAAGAGGGGCACTCACCGATGACGCGAGTCTGTCTGCCTGGTAAAATTAGCCCAGCGCACCAACCTGTAGCCCGCAGGAGATGGCAAGGTGACCTCCACCAAGAAAGACCCGATCCTAGTCGTGCTCCAACTCACCGGCGGCAACGACTACATGAACACCGTCATTCCCCACGAAAACCCCCTCTATTACGACAACCGCACCACCGTGGGCATCCCCCAGGAAGACATGCTGCCCATCGACGGCGGACTGGCCCTGAACCCGGCCCTCTCCGACATCAAGGGGCTGTATGACGAGGGCAAGGTCGCCCTGATCAACGGCATCGGCTACCCCAACCCCAACCACTCCCACTTCCGTTCCATGGACATCTGGCACACCTGTGAGCCGGAAAAGGTGGGGACGGAAGGCTGGCTGGGCCGCGCCATCAGGGACCTGGACCCCAAGGCGGAAAACGTGCTGACCGGCGTCAACTTCGGCCGAGGACTCCCCCGGGCCATGGCGCTGACCGGCGTCCCCGTGGCCTCGGTGGCGGTGCTCGAGACCTACGGGGTGCTCACCGGCATCTCCGGCGAGGAGGAACGCTCCCAGGCCCTGGACCTCTTCTCCCGGATGTACTCGCCCATAGCCGGCACCGGACACGTCATGGACTACCTGGGCTCCACCGGACTGGACGCGCTGAAAGGTGCCGACATCCTGAAGACCGTCCCCGACATGTACCGGTCCAGCGTCGAGTACAACGACTCCATCATCGGGCGCAACTTGCAGGGTATCGCCAAGGTGCTGACGGCCAACCTGGGCACCCGCATCTTCTACACCCAGCAGCCCGGCTACGACACCCACGCCAACCAGGGCCCGGTGCACAGCAACCTGCTGTCCCACCTGTCCCAGGCCATCAAGGACTTCTACGACGACCTGAGAGAGCATGACGCGTCAGACAATGTGCTGATGTACATCTTCACCGAGTTCGGACGCCGGGTTAAGGACAACGGCTCGGGCACCGACCACGGAGCCGGCGGACTGGCCATGGCCATCGGAGACCCGGTGAAGGGCGGCATCTACAGCGAATACCCGTCCCTCAAGGAAGGAGACCTGGTGGAGGGCGACCTGGAGCACAACATCGACTTCCGGGGCGTCTACGGCACCGTGGCCGAAAAGTGGCTGGGGCTGGATGCCAAGCCCATCGTCGGCGGAAATTTCGAGCAACTCAGCTTCGTCTGACCCCGTTAGGACCCAGTTCCAAAAATCACTGGATAAACCGTTCGTGGTGAACCTGTCGAACCATGACAGCGCCGAAACCACGGTCCTCCGACTAGCTCAGGACGAACGGGCGGTAAGCGGGCTTACAATCCGGGATGTCAACAGCCGCACAGGAGACTTAAATATATGCCAGGCACAGATCGAGCACTGATGGCCCATTTCCTGCGCCGAGCCGGTTTCGGCGCCACCTTCCAAGAACTGGACCGCTACTGCCAGATGGGCTACGAAGCCGCGGTGGAAGAGGTGCTCCACCCGGAGAACCAGCCGGCCATCGAAGAAGATGTGCTGGAGCGTTACTACATCGATTGGAAAGAAAGCCGCAACATCGAGGGCGCGCTGACCGAGACCGTCTACCGGATGAACGCCCACGCCGGCCCACGGCCCCTCCAGGAAAAGATCGCCCTGTTCTGGCACGGCGTCTTCGCGACGGGCTTGGCCAAGGTGCTGCATGAAAAGACCCTGCTCAACCAGATAGACATGTTCCGCGAGAACGGTCTGGGCAACTTTCGGGAGCTGTTGCTGCTCCTGGCCAAGGACCCGGCCATGATCTTCTGGCTGGACAACAACTTCAACCACAAGGACGCCCCCAACGAGAACTGGGGCCGGGAGCTGCTGGAACTGTTCTCCATGGGCGTGGGCATGGACGGCAGGGAGAACTACACCGAGGAGGACGTGAAAGAGGCCGCCCGGGCCTTCACCGGCTGGACCATCGATGACGACAACGTGTCCTCCTTTCCCTTCGGCAAGCTGCCCTGGCGGTTCCGCTACCTGCCCGAGGACCACGATGACGGCACAAAGACATTCATGGGAGAGACCGGCAACTTCAACGGTGAAGACATCATAGACATCGTGGTGAAGCAGCCGGCCACCGCCCGGTTCATATCCCGTCACCTCTACAACTTCTTCGTCGCCGACGAGCCTCAGGTCCCGGCCTGGCAGCACACCGCGCCCGGCAACCCGGAGTTGGTCAAGATGCTGGAAGACGAGTACTTCCGATCCAACTACAACATCCGCTCCATGCTCCTGGTGCTGTTCAACTCCGCCTATTTCAAGTCGGAAGATGCCCGCTTCGCCAAGGTCAAGAGCCCCGCCGAAGTGGTGGTGGGCACCCTGCATCTGCTGGGTGACTTCAAATTCCCCAAGCGGGGCATCTTCGAGACGGCGCTGGGGTGCCGCTACATGGGCCAGGACCTGCTTAACCCGCCCTCCGTCGAGGGTTGGCACACCGGGGAGGAGTGGATCGACAGCGGGAGCCTGGTGGAAAGGGTCAACTTCGTGGCCGACCAGGTGGGCAACATCAACCAGCCCGGAGTCCGGGCCATGGTGGACGCCCTGTTGGACCGGACCGCCGAGCTTGATCCCGAATCCATCATCGACGGCTGTCTGGAACTGATGGGTCACGTGCGGCTCCACGAGAAGAACCGCGCCCATCTGGCAGACCAGGTAAGAGGTCTGCTGGGACAACGCAGTGGCCTGGTCTCCGGCAGCCCCGAGGAAAGAAAGTCGGCGGAGGTAACCGTGCTCCACACCATGAATATGATTGGCTCCAGCCGGGAATACCAGTTCGCCTAGCCATGACCACCCAGACTGAACACCCGGTTTCTGCCAACGGCCATTTCCAGTATGAGGACGTGATTGGCCTGCTCTCACCGTCCGGACCCGGCTTCAGCGGTCCCATGGCGGTGACGGTGGGCCCAGACAACATGCTCTACGTTGCCTGCCGGGCCAACCCCAACCAACCCGAGGGCGTGCGGGTCTCACGGTGCACCAGGGAGGGCGAATTCCTGGACCAGTTTGGTACCTGGGGAGAAGAGCCCGGCGAGTTCATCTGGGTAACGGACGTCGCATTCAGCCCAGCGGGCGAGGTCTACGTCGCCGACGAGAACACCCACCGCATCACCATCTACGACACGGAACGAAACTTCTCCCGTTGTTTCGGTGCACAGGGCAGCGGTCCGGGGCAGTTCGACCGGCCTTCGGGTATCGGCTTTGGCCCCAACGGCAACCTCCACGTGGTAGACACCCTGAACCACCGGGTACAGGTGCTGGATCCCGAGGGCGGCTTCATCTCCCAATGGGGTGAACTGGGCGACAGTGAAGGCCAACTCAACATGCCCTGGGGCATCGCCATCGACGGGTCGGGAGACGTATACGTCACCGACTGGCGCAACGACCGGGTGCAGAAATTCGACGCCGGGGGCCGCTTCTTGATGGCCTTTGGCAACACTGGGGAGGACGACGGGCAGTTCAACCGCCCCAACGGAATCTTTGTTGATTCGTCCGGCGACATCTACGTCTGTGATTGGATGAACGACCGGGTCCAGGTATTCGACGCAAGCGGCGCCTACAAAGACGTCCTCATCGGCCACAGCGGCATGTCCAAATGGGGCCGCACCTTCCTGGACGCCAGCCCGGACATCGAGGCCAAACTGGAACTGGCCGTCCACAATATCGAGCCCAAGAAACGCTTCTACCGCCCCGTATCCGTCCACGTCGCCGGTGACGGCAAGGTCTACGTCGCCGACTGCTACCGCCACCGGGTGCAGATCTACCAGAAGCTCTAACCCGGCCTAGCGGAGCCTGGAGTCGAAGTACTCGGTCACCCGCCGGGCGTATTCATCCGGATGGGTCAAGAAGGCGTCCACGTGGTCCACGTCCGGCACCAGCCACAGGGTGCTCCCCTCGGGCGCGGCGTCGGCAACTCTCTGGCCATGCTCCCATGGAATACGTTCGTCGGCAGTCCCGTGTATGACCGCGATGGGGTAGGTCAGACCGGCCACCGCCCGTTCGGGGACAAGCTCTCCCAGGTCTATCCCGTAGAAGCCGTTGGCCATCAACTTGGCTGTTGGGATGAATACGGGAATCAGCCACTCAGGAAAGGGCGTCTTTCGGGCCGACTCTTGGGAGATTAGATCAGAGGCATTGGCATAAGGACTGTCCACCGCCACAGCCGTGATTTTAGGCTCCCCCGCGGCGGCCAGTATGGAAGTGGCAGCCCCCATGGAAAAGCCCATCAACCCGATGCTGACCGGGTCCACACCCCGTTCCTTGAGGTAATCCACCGCTCCCCAGACGTCCCACCGTTCAAAGTAACCGCCAGAGACCTTGTCGCCCTCAGACGACCCGTGGCCGCGCAGGTCAAACATCAAGACGTTGTAGCCCTGGCCCACCATGCGGGCCGCCAGGTCCACAGCGTTGTCGCCCGAGCGGACGCCGCCGATGCCGTGGACGAATATCAAGTGGGGACCGGGTCCGGCGGGCAGGTACCATCCGCTCAGATTGAAATCGCCCCGCCGTGACAGAAACTCAACATCCTCAAATTCCAGCCCATAGTTAGACGGGTGGTCCTCCTGGGGGTCCCGGTCGGCTTTGGTCACCCCCTGGGCGATCAGAAAAGACACCAAGCCATACGCGGCGACGATGAAAACCGCGACCACCAAGGATGTTATTCGGAATCTCCGCCCGGAGAGCAACATCTTCATTTCTCATCCCCCAAATCGGCCGGTGATTGGGCCAGTATAATGTCCCCCGGCGAAACTCCCAAGGCGGCCGTTTTTGCCTGCCGACAGGACTGCTCACCGGCGGGGCTAGGCAAGGTAACCTCTGCTACTTATAATCGTTAACGATCAATTGGCCTGGACTGCGGGCAATCGCACCCGGAGAACTCGCAGCAGCCCGGGAAACCAAGCCACTAAGAGGAAGAAAATGCCAGAAGCGTCCAAGATTATCTACACCAAGATCGATGAGGCCCCGGCCCTGGCCACACACTCGTTGCTCCCCATCCTACGTGCCTTCACCAAGGGGTCGGGCATCGATCTGGAGTCCTGGGATATCTCGTTGACCGGGCGTATCCTCGCCAATTTCCCGGACAAGTTGACGGAAGAGCAGAAGATTCCCGATTACCTGACCATGTGCAGTGAATTGTGCGAAAGCCCGGCGGCCAACATCATCAAACTGCCCAACATCAGCGCCTCCATCCCCCAGTTGAAGGGCGCCATCGCCGAGCTGCAGGAGAAGGGTTACGACATTCCCGACTATCCCGATGAGCCTGCCAACGACGCCCAGCAGGCCATCTTCGACCGTTATTCAAAGGTCTTAGGCAGCGCCGTGAACCCCGTCCTGCGGGAAGGCAACTCCGATCGCCGGTCCGCCACCGCGGTGAAGGAACACGGCAAGCGCTATCCCCACAAGATGATGCGGGAATGGCCCGAAGTGTCCAAGGCCCGGGTCGCCCACATGACCGGCGGTGACTTCTACGGCAGTGAACAGGCTGTAACCGTCGAGTCGGAAGGGACGGCCAAGATTGAGTACGTCTCCCGCGACGGGCGTGAGACCCTCCTCAAAGACGGCATCCCCATGACCGCCGGAGAGATAGTCGACTGCGGCGTGATGAATGTACGTGAGCTGCGTGAGTTCTACGCCGACGAGATGCAGAAGGCCAAGGACGAGGGCGTCCTCATTTCCCTCCACGTGAAATCAACCATGATGCGGGTCTCCGACCCCATCATCTTCGGCCACTGCGTGTCGGTCTACTACCAGGATGTCTTCACCAAGCACGCCGCCGAAATGGATGAGCTGGCCGTCAACCCGGACAACGGGATCGCCGAGCTCTACACCAAGATTCAGTCCCTCACCGACGAAAAGCGGGAAGAGATTGAGGCCGACATCCAGGCCACCTACAGCGCGCGCCCGGAACTGATGATGGTGAACTCCAACCGGGGCATCACCAACCTCCACGTACCCAGCGACGTGATCATCGACGCCACCATGCCCGTGTTGATACGGGACGGCGGCAAGACGTGGGGTCCGGACAACGAACTGCACGATACCGTGGCCATGATCCCAGACCGCTCCTACGCCACCCTATACCAGGCCGTTGTTGAGGACTGCCAGAAGAACGGCGCCTTCGACCCGGCCTCCATCGGCAGCGTCGCCAACGTGGGTCTCATGGCCCAGAAGGCCGAGGAGTATGGCTCCCACGACAAGACCTTCCGCGCCCCCGGCAACGGGACCATCCGCGTGGTGGACGACAAGGGCACGACCCTGATGGAGCAGTTGGTCGAACAGGGCGATATCTTCCGCATGTGCCAGACCAAGGACGAGCCCATCCAAGACTGGGTCAAGCTGGGCGTGACCCGCTCCAGGATCACCGGAGCGCCGGCCATATTCTGGCTGGACCCCAACCGGGCCCACGACGCCGAGCTGATCAAGAAGGTTGATAAATACCTGCCCAACCACGACACCTCCGGACTGGAAATCCAGACCATGGCCACCGTTGACGCCATCAAGCACGCCATGGCGCGCAGCCGGGCCGGACAGGACACCATCTCCGTTACCGGCAACGTACTGCGTGACTACCTGACCGACCTCTTCCCCATCTTGGAACTGGGCACCAGCGCCAAGATGCTCTCGGTGGTGCCCCTGCTCAAGGGCGGCGGGATGTTCGAGACCGGCGCCGGTGGATCTGCCCCCCGGCACGTCCAGCAGTTCCTCGAAGAGGGGCACCTCCGCTGGGACTCCCTGGGCGAATTCTGCGCCCTGGTCGCTTCCTTCGAGCACCTGGCCCAGGTGTTCAGCAACGACAAGGCTCAGCTCTTGGCCGACACGCTGGACGAAGCCATCGGTGAGCATTTGGAGCAGAGCCGGGCGCCGTCTCGCCGGGTCAACGAGCTGGACACCAGGGGCAGCCACTTCTACCTGGCCCTCTACTGGGCACAGGCGCTGGCCAAGCAGACCAAGGACACGGAGCTGCAGGCCCGGTTCAAGCCCGTGGCCGAGCAGATGGCCGCCAACGAAGCGAAGATCGTCCAGGAGCTGAACGACGCCCAGGGGCAGACGGTGGACATCGGCGGCTACTATCATCCCAATGATGAGTTGGCCTCCAAAGCCATGCGCCCCAGCGTGACCCTGAACGCCATCGTGGACGCTCTCTAGGCACAGAATAGGGGGCCGGCGGCGGGGTACCGCCATGCCTGGTTCTCATATATAATACGCTCGGCTTGGCCCCCAAGCCCTTCAATCCATCAAGTGAGACAGCGAAAATCCCCCCTGCGCCCCCACGGGGTTGGGGGGATTTCTCCCGCCCGGCAAGTTTCTAAATAGAGGAGCAAGCACCAAATGCGAAGTAAGGTAACAGTCGTCGGCGCCGGCAATGTGGGCGCCACCACCGCACAGAGGATCCACGCCCTTGGCTACACCGACGTGGTGTTGGTGGACGTGGTCGAAGACCTGCCCCAAGGCAAGGCCCTTGACATGCTGGAATCAGCCCCGGTCATGGGCAGCGACGCCAAGATAACCGGCAGCAACGGCTACGAAGAGACCGCCGGGTCCGAGGTGGTGGTCATCACCGCCGGTATCGCCCGTCGCCCCGGCATGAGCCGCGACGACCTGCTGCTCACCAACATGCGCATCACCTCCTCCGTCACCGAGCAGGTGGTCAAGTACTCCCCCGACTGCATCATCATGCCCGTCACCAACCCCTTGGACGCCATGGTCCAGAACGTCTACGAGGCCAGCGGCTTCCCCAGGAACCGTGTCTTCGGCATGGCTGGAGTCCTGGATACCGCCCGTTTCCGCACCTTCATCGCCGCGGAACTGAACGTCTCTGTGGAGGACATCCAGGCCTTCGTGCTGGGCGGCCACGGCGACGACATGGTGCCCCTGACCCGGTTCACCACCGTGGGCGGCATCCCCATCAACGAACTGATGGCCGAGGAAAAGATCGACCAACTGGTGCGCCGCACCCGCCAGGGCGGCGGCGAGATCGTGGAGCTGCTGAAAGAAGGCAGCGCCTATTACGCCCCCTCCGCCGCCATCACCCAGATGGTGGAAGCGGTCCTTCTGGACAAGAAGCGCATCCTCCCCGCCTGCGCCTACCTGGAAGGCGAATTCGGCATCAACGGCCTCTGCGTCGGCGTTCCCGTGAAGCTGGGCGCCGGCGGTATGGAACAGGTCATGGAGATCAAATTGTCCGCCGAGGAATCGGCCGCGCTGAAGAGTTCCGCCGACAGCGTTCAAGAACTGGTGGAAGTCATGAATAAAGCCAAGGCCGAGGGCTAGCTGCCCCGGCGTACAATCTAGGAAAATTTGGGCCGGCAGGAGTATAACTATGGTCCGTCGCAGCGACGCCGAACAACGCCTATTGGAGAAGGCGGGCCAATACCTGCCGGGCGGCACCGGCGGCAACCTCACTCTCCCCAAGGAACTGGACTTCCTGGCCTCCCACGGCAAGGGCCCCCACATCTATGATGTCAGCGGCAACGAATACGTCGACTGGCTGATGGGTTCCGGCCCCATGGTCTTGGGCCACGCCTATCCCTCCGTCACCGAAGCCGTCATCAAGGCCGTCGAGGGCGGCAGTACCTTCTTCGCCACCAACGACAAGGCAGTCGAGCTGGCCGAAACCCTGGTCAACGCCGTCCCCTGCGCGGAGCAGGTCCGTTTCACCACCAGCGGCACCGACGCCTGTTTCCAGGCCATGCGCGCTGCCCGGGCCTTCACCGGTAAAGAGAAGATTCTCAAGTTCGAGGGAGGGTTCCACGGCACCAGCGATTACGCCCTGATGTCCCTGACGCCGTCCCCTTCCATCGAGTACCCCCAGGCTCAGGCCAACACCGGCGGCATACCCAAAGCCATTCAAGACCTGATGCTCATCGCGCCCTACAACGACCTGGCCACCACCGAGACCATCATCAACGCTCACAAGGACGACATCGCCGCGGTCATCGTGGAGCCGGTCCAGCGGGTCATCGCTCCCCAGCCGGGGTTCCTGCAGGGCCTGCGCGACCTGACCAAGAAGAACGGCATACTCCTGATCTTCGACGAGGTGGTCACCGGATTCCGGCTGGCCTACGGCGGGGCCCAGGAGTTCTACGGTGTCACTCCAGATATGTCCACCGCTGGCAAGATCATGGGCGGCGGCTATCCGCTGGCCGGAGTATTGGGCCGGGCCAACATCTTCTCGGTGTTCGATCGGGGCGTGTCAGACGACGACACGTGGATCAACCAGATCGGCACCCTGAACGGCAACCCCATCGCCTGCGCCGCCGGCCTAGCCACCCTGGAGGTGATGCGGGAGAAGGACACCTACAAGAAGATACACGGGGCCGGAGCAACGGTGAAGAACGAGCTCCTGGACCTCTGCGAAAAGAACGGCATCGCCGTCCAATATTGCGGTGAGGACGCCATCTTCGACGTCTATTTCTCCGAGCAGCCCATCACAAACTACCGGGACACCCTGGCCGCCGATAACGCTATGATGAACCGTTACAACACAGGTATGCTGGAACGGGGCATCCTCAAGGGCGCCCAGAAGTACTACCCTTCGGCTGTGCACGACGAAGAGGCGCTGGAAAAGACCGTCCAGGCCATGCGGGAAGTGGTGCCCACCATCCAGGGGTAATTAGTGTTCCTTCCCCCTCTGGGGGAAGGTTAGGATGGGGGTGCAACTCCCCTAGAGCGCCTGCCAGTACCGCCATCCGCTCTCCCTGATCACCCGGCCGAAACCGCTGTGGTGGCAGATGGCGATGGCGGCGTTCTCCTGTTCCGCCCTATCCAGCATGTTCCGGCGTGTTTGGCCCGCCAGCTCCGAATCGCTGTCATAGCGGAATACCCAATCGGTTTCCGTCACCTGGGCCGGCCCGTGGAACACGTCCCCCATGATGAAGGCCCTCTCACCGCCCGAGTTGACGATCATGCTCATGGAGCCGGGAGTGTGGCCCGGCGTCGGGGTAATGGTCAGTTCTCCTGTAAGCTCCCTCTCCCCGTCTACCAGGTCCAGCAAGCCCATATCTTTCAAGGGCGTCACGGTGTCGGCCCACCAGTCGAACCCGAATATCTCCGAGTCCCGGGGCGTGTTGAAGGCGGCCCAGTCGGCCTCGTGGGCCACGTAGCGGGCGTTGGGGAAGGTGGCCGACACATCGAGATGTTCCAACCCACATGGTCCGGGTGTAGATGGGTCAGGAACACCGTATCGAAGTCTTCGGGCTTGAACCCAGCGGCCAGAAGCGCTTCAGGAAGATGACCGTCGGTCCCTCCGCCCACGTTGGTCACCGTGCCGGGGTTGGTATTTGAATCGCCCAGACCTGCGTCCACCAGCAGAGTTCGGCCCTGGGACTTGACGACATAACAGTCGAAATGGAGCCGCATCTTGTCGCCGTCGATGTAGGCCTCGGGATAACGCTCCATGTAGGGCTTCCAGTCTCCGGCTGGCACTTCTGGGAATGCCAGGCTGCAATCACGGGCAATCTCGGCGTCGTGGATGATTGAAATCTCCACGTTGCCGACTGTCAGTGTGCTGTGGGCCATGATTCACTCCCTCTAGCGAAGAATAAACAAAGGGCCGCTGTTTGGCAGCGGCCCTTTGTCATTTGCCGTTTTAACCGCGGCTGACTAGCTGGCCGCTCCGGCCCCAATCTTGGTCAGAAGGGGCTTGGTGTTGACGATGTGGCGTTTCAGGCCCATTGCCTCGGGGCTCAGGCCCATGGCCAGGCCGATGGCCTGGGGCATGTGCAGGATGGGCATGTCGATGGAACGCCCTGCTTGGGCCGCCGCCTTGGGCTGGAAGCTGTCCAGGTTCAGGTGACAGAGGGGGCAGGGTGTAATCATGGCATCGGCACCCAGGTCCTTGGCCTCGGAGGTGTGCTTGCCCACCATGGCCATGGAGTTGCGCTCGTTGATGGTCAGGATGGGGAAGCCGCAGCAGCGGGTCTTGCCCTCGAAGTCCACCACGGTTGCTCCGATGGTCTCGATGATCTTCTCCAACGCCACCTGCCGCTCCGGGTTGTCATCGAACTCCAGGGCGTCGGTGGGGCGCACGATGTAGCAGCCGTAGAAGGGCGCCAGCCGCATGCCGGCCAATGGCCGGGTGATGAGACTGAGCAGCTTATCCAGGCCGATATCTTCGATCAACACCCAGAGCAGATGCTTGGGACGGGCGTTGCCCTTGTACTCCAGGCCTTCGTCGGCCAGGAAGCCGTTGACCTTGGCCAGGTAATCGGGGTTCTTCAGCCGGTGGTTGGCCTGGCTCATGACCCCCTGACAAGTACTGCAGATGGTCAGGATGGGCAGGTCCAGGGCCTCGGCCATGGCGAAGGTGCGGGCGTTAAGGGTGTCGCCCAGCAGTTCGTTCTTCTCCTGCAGGACGCCGGCGCCGGTGCAGGACGCGGCGGGCATCTCTTGAAGCTCGATACCCAGCTTCTCGCAGATCAGTTTGGCCGCTGGATAAAGCTCCGGGCAGCCACCTCGGGACACACAACCGGGAAAAAAGGCGTACTTCAACGCAGGTCTCCGTAATTACTGAGTAAGTCTTGGGCTGAAGAGCTACTTGCCCCGCTCTTCGGGCCCATCCACTTTGTCGAATATCTTCCGGATGTTCTTGGAATCCGGCAGCTTCTTGTGAATGATGGGCGGCATCTTGCCGTGGGTCAGCGCCTGGATGGCGATGGGCGCGTAGCCGATGAGGGCCGACACGTTGGTCATGCCGACCGACTTGGGCACCAACCGCAGCTCGTCCAGCCAACCGCTGTGCTCCACAGACTCGGCGAAGGCCTCGGTGTGGCGGGCGCCGTTGGTGTTGTGGAACCCGGCTTCCAGGGCCTGGTCGCGCATGGCCATGATGCGGTCCATGGGCGCGACGCCCTTGGGGCAGGCCTGGACGCACTCCATGCAGCGGGTGCAGTCCCACATGCCGGTGGGCTTGTTCAGTTCCGCCAGCCGGTCCACCGACACACCGTCCTCGTTGCCGTCCCGGGGGTCGGCGGTGAAACGGTAGGCCTTGGCCAGGGCAGCGGGTCCCAGGAAGGTCGGGTCAACCTCCAGCACGGTGCAGTCCGATACACAGGAGCCGCACATGATGCAGGCGGTGACGTTGGACAGATGGAGCATGGACTCGTTGGAGGCGATGTATTCGGCCTCGGGCTCGGGGCCCTCGGGCTTCAGGTAGGGCTCGACCTCCATAATCTTGTCCCAGAAGGTGTCGAAGTTGACCACCAGGTCCTTCATCACCGGCATATTTCCCGCCGGCTCCACCGTGATGACGCCGTCAACGATGACATTCTTGGCCTGGGTCTTGCAGGCCAGGCCGGCGTGACCGTTGATGCGGACAGCGCAGGACCCGCAGATGGAACTGCGGCAGGAGCAACGGAGGCTGAAGGTGCCGTCGGTGTCCTCGCGAACCTTGATCAGGGCGTCCAGCACCGTTCCATTATCTTCTATGGTAGCCGTGAAGTCCTGCCAGTAGGGCTCCGGGTTTTCACCTTCGGGATTGAACCTTTTAACTTTTAGCGTGACATCCATCGGCTAGTATTTCCTCTCTTCGGGAGTCCACTGGGTGATGCTTACGGGAGCGTAGCTCAGCTCCGGGCCGGTCTCCCCCTTCTTCACCACCAGATGCTTCATCCAGTTTTCATCGTCGCGGTCGGGATAGTCGGTGCGGGCCTGGGCCCCCCGGCTGTCCTTGCGGTCCAGGGCGCTCACGGCGATGGTGGGCGCGCAGTCGAGCATGAAGCCCAACTCCAAACCGAACACCAGGTCGGTGTTGAATATCTTGCCCTTGTTTTCCACCGGGACCGTCTTGTACCGCTCGGCCAGGGTCTCCAGGTCTCCCAGGGTCTCCTGCATGCCCTCTTCGTTGCGGTAGACGGCCAGGTTGCGGTTCATGGACTCGCCCATGCCCAAACGGACGGCGGCGATGCGGTCGCCGTTCTGAGGGCGGTCCAGGAACTCTTGTATCCGCTTCTCTTCGTTGCGGACGGCCTGGTCGACGTTGAATTCGACGTACTCGATATCCCGGGCTGCCTCGGCCGCGTGGTTGCCAGAACGCTCGCCGAACACGATGGTGTCCAGGAGGGAGTTGGCCCCCAGCCGGTTGCCCCCGTGGACGCTGACACAGGCGCACTCGCCGGCGGCGTAGACACCGGGCAGGTTGGTCTGTCCGTCAACGTTGGTCCGGATGCCGCCCATGGCGTAGTGCATGCCGGGGCGGATGGGAATGGGCTCTTTGATCATGTCGGCGCCCACCAAGTCGATGCCGATCTCGCGGATCTGGCTGAGTTTCTCCATGATCAGGGCTTCGCCCAGGTGGCGGCAGTCCAGGTGGACGCAGCCGTCGATGCCGTTCCCGGCGTTGATCTCGGTCTGTTCGGCGCGGGAAACCACGTCGCGGGAGGCCAGCTCCATCATGTTGGGAGCGTACTTCTCCATGAAGCGGTTGCCGTCCTTGTCCAGCAGGTAAGCCCCCTCACCGCGGGCTGCCTCGGAGATGAGCACTCCGCTGCCGGCCAGTGTGGTGGGGTGGTACTGGACCATTTCCATGTCCATGAGCTCGGCGCCGGCGTTGTAGGCCAAGGCCGTGCCGTCGCCGGTGCAGATGAGAGCGTTGGTGCTGGGCTCGAAGATGCGGCCGAAACCGCCGGTGCAGAAGATGACGGTCTTGGCCCGGATGGCGTAGACCTGGCCCGTGCGAATCTCCAGGGCCATGACGCCGCAGACCTGGCTGTCTTCGATGATCAGCGAGGATACGAACCACTCCTCGTAGCGGCGGACGCCCGACTTGATGAGCTGTTCAAACATCACGTGGAGCAGGGCCTGCCCGGTGAAGTCGCCCACAAAGAAGGTGCGGGCCCGGCGTTGTCCACCGAAGGCCCGGGTGCCCAGGCGTCCCTCGTCGTCACGGTTGAAGGTGACGCCGAAGTGTTCCATGTCGATGAGCGCCTGACCGGCGGCCTTGCACATGACTTCGATGGCGTCTTGGTCGCCCAGGAAGTCGCTGCCCTTGACCGTGTCATAGGCGTGGTCTTCCCACTCGTCGCCGCGGTCGGTAAGGGCCGCGTTGATGCCGCCCTGGGCCGCGTTGGAGTGGCTGCGCACCGGGTGCACTTTACTGATGATTGCTGTATTGGCGCCGCCGGCACGGGCCGCGATGGCTGCCCGCATTCCCGCCAGACCTGCGCCGATTACCAGGACATCATGCTCAAGCATGCTTGTCTTATTCCTCCAATTTCCACATTGCCACGTTGAACAATCGGGTAGTCTTCGTTCCAATCCCACGGGTGAAGACCGCCCCATATACTATCAAAAAAGGTGCCTGGAAACTACCTTCCAGCCAGCGGCAACCGCACATCCCGCTACTTGGGCAGATGCGGTTGGGCCAGGAGCATGGAGGCGATGGTCTTTCCGTCGTGAATCTCACCCGTCTTGAACATGGCCAGGGCCTGGTCAAAGGGCACCCGCACCACCTCGATGTTCTCGTCCTCATCGCCGTCCAACCGGGACTCCCTCAGTCCAGTGGCCAGGTAGGCGTGCATATACTCGGTGGCCCAGCCGGGAGCGACCCAGAAGCTGGAAAGGTGCAGCAGGCTGTCGGCGGTGTAGCCGATCTCTTCCTGAAGCTCCCTGAGCACCGCCTCCTCGGAGACCTCACCGTCCTCCACTCCGCCGGCCGGCACCTCCAGAAGTGCCTCCTCGGCGGGCTTGCGGTACTGGCGCACCAATACCACGTTGCCGTCGTCGTCCACCGGGACGATGCACACCGCGTGGGAGTGCTCCACTATCTCCCGGGTGGCGTCCCGTCCGCTGGACATACGGACTGTATCCACGCGCACGTTGAGGATGTTTCCCTCGTAGATGCGTTTGGTCGAAACGGTCGGTTCTGAGTGAAAGTCAGGGGGCAGTTCGCCGGGATGATCTGGCATTTTTATTGACCGCGAATGCTGAAGCCCAACCGGCGCGTCAGCGTACCGAAGAAGTAGCTGGGCGGATTGGCCCTCAGGAATTTGGCTTTGTATGGGCTCTGCTTGATCTCGACCCGGTCGCCCAGGTCAAGTTCGTAATCAACGTACCCGTCCACGCTGAGCATGGCCTGTTGGTAGCCCTCCAGGGTCAGGTTGACCTCGGAAGACGACCGCAGCACCAAAGCGGCGCTGAGACCCATGTGGGCCGCCACTGTCTTCAGCACGAGGGCGCTGGACTCGGGGTCCAAGATGGGGCCGCCGACGGCCAGGTTGTAGCTGGTGCTGCCCGTGGCCGTGGACATGATGACACCGTCGGCCCGGAAAGTAGTTACTGGGGAACCGTCAATCTCGCCGGAGACAGTCACCACCCGGGATATGGCGCCCCTGGTCAAGACCACGTCGTTCAGGGCGTGGTAAGGGCCCTCGGTGTCCTTGCCCTTTGCCTTGTGGACCGTGGCCTGGAGCATGTTCCGCTCGTCCACCCGGTAATCGCCGTCGATGTAGGAGGGGAGCCTGTCCATAGCTTCATCGACCTGCAGTTCAGTCATGAAGCCCAGCCGGCCCATGTTGATGCCGACCACTGGGATATCGGCAGGCGCCGTGAATCCCACAGCCCGCAGTATCGTGCCGTCGCCGCCCACGGTGATAACCAGGTCGGTGCTCTCGGCCCTGGGCGCCAGGGTCTCCAGGTTCTCGGCCGGCGCCAGCCAGCTGCCCTCGGCCAGCTTCAGGTCATGGAGAATGGCCGTGCTCAGGTCCAATGCCTCGGGCACTCTGGCGTTATATATGATTCCGATGTTTTTCATGCTTACGGGCCGGGATAAATATGGGCTGCCTCGTAATTCGGGAGCCTTAATTATGCCCGTTTTTTTATTGCACCCTCTGTCCAGATGGGTAACCTAGCACCGGCCAGAAGGGGTGTCAACCACGGCCTAGACCGCCAGGGCCTCCACGGCTGACTGGGCGGCCTCCATCACAAACCCAGGTGCGATTCCCATGAAGACCATGGCCGCTCCGGCCACTCCCAGGGCCAGCCACGGCACCGGCGGTACCGTGATCTTCTCCTCTGAGATGGCAGGCTGGGTGAACATCAGCCGGATAACCCGGATGTAGTAGTACGCCGAAACGGCGCTGTTCACCACACCCAGTAGCGCCAGCCATGTGAGCCCGCTGTCCACCGCGGCCGTGAAGATGTAAAGCTTGGCGATGAATATGCCCGTGGGCGGCACTCCAATAAGGGCCAGAAGAGAAAGGGCCAGGATGATGGCCAGTAACGGCGCCCTGATGACCAGGCCGGTGTAGTCGCTGATGCGGTCACTCTTTATTTTGGCGCTGATGGCGGTGATGGCGAAAAATGCGGTCAGGTTGGCCGCCGTATACGCCGCCAGATAGAACAGCACCGAGTCGGGCCCGATGGCGGCGAACTCCGGCGCTTTGAAGATACCTTCGCCGGACTTCACCCCGGCCGCCACGCCCACCAGGATGTATCCCGCGTGGGCCACCGCACTGTAACCAAACAGGCGCTTGATGTTGCTCTGGCTGATGGCCACCAGGTTTCCAATAACCATTGACGCCGCGGCCAGACCGGCAAGGACTATGCCCCAGTCCAGGGCCACATCGAAGAACCCAGTGAAGAACACCCGCAGCAGCACGGCGAAGGCCGCGGCCTTGCTGGCCACCGACAAGAACCCGACAACGGGGGTGGGAGCGCCTTCATAGACGTCGGGGGCCCACATCTGGAAGGGCGCCGCCGACAGCTTGAAACCGAACCCAGCCACTATCAATATGATCCCCACGAAGATGGCGTAGTTGCCAAAGGGCGTGTCGCCCATCGCCTGTCCGATGGCGGTGGAAATCTCCGCCAATTGGGTGCTGCCGGTGAAGCCGAATATCAGGGCCATACCGTAGAGCATCAGGGCCGAGCTGATGGCGCCGATGATCAGGAACTTCATTCCGGCTTCGCTGGACCGCCGGTCCAGTAAGAAGGCCGCCAATGCCGCCAATGGCAGGGTGGTCAACTCCAGGGAGATGTAGATGGTTATGAGCTCGATGGCCGACGCCAGGAGCATCATGCCCGTGGCCGAGAACAGTATCAGAGCGAAATACTCGCCCTGGAACCGCTGGATGTTCTTCACGTATTCGGTGGAAGCCAGCACCACCAGAGCCGTGGCCCCGATTATCAGGAAGTTGAAGAAAAGGGCGAACCTATCGACGGACAGCGCACCCATCAGGATGCTTGGCTCATCGGTGGAAAATGGTCCCGAGCCCTGGAGCAGGTTGGTGGATGCTCCCAGGTCATAGAACTGGATTAGGCTCAGGACGAAAGGCGCCGACAGCGCGGCGAAGGCGAAGTAGGGCAGGAGCCATTTCCTGGGCAGCACCAGGTCAAGCAGAATCACCAGCAGTCCGGCGCCGGCCATGGCCAGGTAAGGGGAGATTACGTAAAAGTCGTGGACTGACATTACTTGGCTATCACCCCGTTAAGCATTTCCACCATGGGGTCCAGTCCAGACTCAAATACATCGGTCAAGATGGAGGGCCAAACGCCGACGCCAATTATGGTAACCACCATCAAGACCAGGGGCATCGCTTCAACCAGGGACGCGTCGGTAAGATCGGCAAACCGCTCTCGGCGCGGACCGAAGAAGGTGCGCTCCATCATCCACAGGATGTACCCGGCGGCCAGCACGATTCCCAGCACCGCCAGGACCGTTGGCCAGTCGTAGGCCTGGTAAGCGCCCAGGAACACCAGAAGCTCGGACACGAAACCGCTGAGTCCCGGCAACCCCAGGGAGGCCAGACCGGCTATGAGCATGGCGGCGGCAACAACCGGCATCCTTCCAGCCAGACCGCCCAGGTCGGGGATATATCGAGTGTGGGTCTTTTCATAGACCAGGCCCACGGCCAAGAACAGCAGTCCTGTCACCGTGCCGTGGGTGAACAGCTGCATGGCCGCGCCGCTGAGGCCGGTAACCGAGAGCGCGCCCTGGGACACACCCACCGAGCCGATCCCCACCAGCACCAGGCCCATGTGGCTGACGCTGGAGTAGGCGATGAGCCGTTTCAGGTCGGTCTGCCGCATGGTGACCACCGCGCCGTAGAGGACACTGACCACCCCCAGGGCCACCAGAGCCCAGGCGAAGCGGTCGGTCTGGGTTGGGAACATGCCCACGTTTATGCGCAGGAGACCATAGCCGCCCATCTTCAGCAGCACCCCGGCCAGCATGACACTGGCGGCGGTGGGAGCGTCGGTGTGGGCATCGGGGAGCCAGGTGTGCACCGGCCAGGTGGGCAGCTTGATGGCAAAGCCGGCGAAGAAGAGCCAGAACAAGCCGGACAAGGGTATCAGCAGGCCCGCCGAGGTCAACATGGTTGCCTGGGTTGAAAGCTCGATCATGTTGAAGGTGCCGACGCCCGGCGTCAGGTACACGGCGACGATGCCCACCAGCATAAATGCGCTGCCCAGGATGGTGAAGATCAGGAACTTCATCGCCGAGTATTCTTTCCGCCCGCTGCCCCACACGGAGATGAGCATGAACATGGGCACCAGTTCCAGCTCCCAGAAGAGGAAGAAGAGCAGCAGGTCCAGGGACGTGAATACACCCATGACCGCCGTCTGCAACAGCAGAAGCCAGATGAAGTACTCTCTCACCCTGAGCTTTACGTGCCAGGACGCAAGGACGGCACAGATGCCCAACAGTCCGGTCAACGCCACCAGCGGTGCGCTGAGACCGTCCACCGCCAACAGGTAGTTGGCGTTCAAGCCGACATCGGGTATCCACTCGAATTTGTCCACGAACTGGAAGCGGTCGGCGTCCGCACCCCGGTTGAAGGCGCCAAAGACTATCAGGGACAACACCATATCGGCGACGGCCACGGCCACCGCGACTCCCCTGATGTTCTTGTCACCGTTGACCAATAGCAACACCAGGGCTCCCACCGCAGGCAGGAACACCGTCGCCGTCAACAGTCCGTTAAATTCGTCCAATCTCTATACCTAAGCCAATAACAGGGCCAGGATTAGTGCCAAGATGCCAAATGCGATTCCCGTGGCGTAGGTCTGCACCTGCCCGGTCTGGAGCCGTCCAATGGCCGTACCTACGTTCCGGAACAACCAGCCAATCAGGTCCACCACGCCGTCCACCAGGTTCCGGTCCAGCCAGTCCAGTGTTCCGGCGAAGACCTTGAAGAACCCCTTTCGCACCGCCACATCCTCATAGAGGGTGTCGATGTAATACTTCTCGGAAAGCAGGGTGTGGGCCGGTCCCGCCTTCTCCAATGGCTCGGCCCGCTGGTCCCGGCGTTTCAGGTAGACGAGTATCGCCAACCCGATGCCGGAGAGGGCCGCCAGGGTGGATATGAAGGCCATCCAATAGCTGAAGTCCAGGGTCTCGGCGTGTCCTTCCAGGCCCAGGGCCTTGCCCAGTCCATCGGCCAGGAACCCGGTTATCCAGTGCTTGGGGATACCGAACTGCTCCTCCCACTGGGGGTTGGCCACGTAACCCAACAGCACCGCGGTTACGCCCAAGACCGCCATGGGCAGGACCATCACGAAGGGTGATTCGTGGAGGTGGACACCGCCATGGCCCGCCGCGCCGGCCGGGGCCGCTTGGGCCTTCTCCTCCAATTCCTTTTCAATGCCGCCCCGGAACTCGCCGTGGAAGGTCAGTATGATCATCCTGATGGTATAGAAGGCGGTGACAATCACGCCCGCCAAGAGAGCGGAGAAGGTCACGCGGTTGACCCAGGTGTCCACGAGTCCGGTGCCGTCCCAGGCGCCCAACAGAATCTCGTCCTTGCTCCAGAACCCGGCCAGGGGAATTATGCCAACCAGGGCCAGACCGGCCACCAAGACCAGTATGTAGGTGATGGGCATGTGTTTACGCAGGCCGCCCATATAGCGCATGTCGAAGGTTCCGGAGGCGTGGTTGACGCTGCCTGCCCCCAGGAACAAAAGGGCCTTGAACGCGGCGTGGGTCACCAGGTGGAATATGGCCGGAGCGTATAGCCCCAGCCCCAGGGCGGCCATCATGTAGCCAAGCTGGCTCACCGTGGAATAGGCCATCACCCGCTTGATGTCGTTCATCACCAGGCCCATGGTCGCCGCGAACAGGGCGGTGAAAGCGCCCACCAGGGCCACCACCGTCATGGCGTCCACCGAATGCTCGAAGACGGGGAAGAAGCGGGCCACCAGGAACACACCCGCCGCCACCATGGTCGCCGCGTGGATCAGGGCGCTCACCGGAGTTGGGCCCTCCATGGCGTCGGGAAGCCAGGCGTGGAGTGGGAACTGGCCCGACTTGCCCACCGCCCCTGCGAAGATGCCCAGGGCCAGCCAGGTTAGGGCCGTCCCGCCGATGATCGCGCCCAGCGCCGCGCCGGGTTGGGCCGCCGCCCAGATGTCGGGGATGTGGAAGGCGTTCAGTCCGGCGGCGGCGAAGTCGTCGGCACGGGCGAACAGGTACAGGATGGCTATCAGAAAGCCGACGTCACCGATGCGGGTGATGATGAACGCTTTCTTGGCAGCGGCGGCGGCGGCGGGGCGTTCGTGCCAGAAGCCGATCAGCAGGTAGGACGACACGCCCACCAGTTCCCAGAATACGTAGAGCTGCACTATGTTGGACGAGAGCACCAATCCCAGCATGGCCGCTGTGAACAAGGACATGTAGGCGTAGTAGCGGGAGAAGCTGGGGTCGTCCTTCATATAGCCCAGTGAGTAGATCTGGACCAGGAGGCTGACGCTGGTGACAACTATCAACATCACCGCGGTGAGGGGGTCTATCAGCAGCCCCATGTCGATGGTCGCTCCGCCAACCTCCAACCACTCCAAGGGCTGGAAATCCAGGTCATGGTGGAGTATGACCGAGCGCAGGGTCCATATGGAGAACGCCAGCGCTGTAGCGAGGGCGCCGATGGTGACGAATCCGCTGATCAGGGAATAGCGGTCCAGCAGCGGCCGGACCACCAGGGCGATGAGCGCAAAGGAACCCAGCGGCAGCAGAAATATTGACCAGACGACGGCTTCGCTTACCACTTAAAGCTTCCTCAGTATCTCTTCGGCGACGTGTTCCCGGCCCTTGGGTACGTAGATCTTGAACGGGACCCGCTCGGCCCAGTCCAAGATGTCGCCCTCGGGAAGGATGCGGGACGGCAGGCCCTCTCCTTCGAGGACCTCCTTCCACATCTCCGCCATCATCAGGTTGGGTGCTTTTTTGAATTCAACCCACATATTCTTCAGTGCCTCAAGACGGTGGCGTCAGTCAGGTCCACCGACTCATTGGTCCGGTACATGGCGAACACGATGCCCAGACCCAGGGCAATTTCCGCTGCCGCCACGGTGATGATGAACACGGCGAACACCTGCCCGGTTAGCACGGTGCTGATGTCTTCCTGCAGGGCTGCCGGAGCCAGGTACTTGGACATGGCCACCAGGGACACATTCACGGCGTTGAACATGAGCTCGACGGACATGAGCACGGCCAACACGTTGCGCCGGGCCAATGCCCCGTAGAGGCCGATGCAGAATAGCACCGCCGAGACGATCATGAAGGCTTCAAATGACATCTAGCCCCTCCCCGTCCCGGGGCTGGGCCGCACCAGCACCAGCGCGCCGATGAGCGCCGCCAATAGCAGCACCGAAACAGCCTCGAAGGGCAGAACGTAGTCGCCGATGAGCAGGTCCGCCAGTCCCGCTTCCTGGACGTCGGCCTGGTCCTCGGGGGCGGTCACTCCCGACTCGGCCAGTGTCTCATCAGTAAGGGTGGTCACCGCGCTGGTCTGGACCAGTTCCACCCGCTCCTGCTGTTCGGCGGGTAGAAAGTCCCACTTGGTGTCCACAGCCACAGTGATTAGCGAGGCCAACAGCAGCGACGCAAACACCGCCGCCGGGATCTGCATCCGGTTGGGCATATTGCCGCGCTGGATATCCCTGGTCAGCATGACGGCGAAGATTATCAGGATGGCGATGGCCCCGGCGTAGATCAGCACCTGCACCACGGCCAGGAACTCGGCGCTGAGCAACACGAAGAAACCGGAAACGGCGATGAAAACCACCACCAACAGCAGGGCGGCACGGAAAAGGTCCTTGATCAGCACCACGCCCAAAGCCGCGGCGATGGCCGTTATCGAAAGTATCCAGAAGACAACGTCCTGGAAGAGCATCTACTCGGCTTCCTCCTGGGGTCCGGGCGCAGGCGCCTGACTGTCTTCCACGAAGGACGAGTCCACCGGCGGCTCCTCCGCCAGCAGGTCCGAGGGCACAGGCCGCTCGATCCTCATCCCCGCCTTCTCCTTCTGGTGCCACTGCCAGGACTCGCGCCCCACTTCCTGCCAGTGGAGGGGACGGCCGCCCCGGGGGTCGTAGCCCATCCCCTCGAGCTGGGGACGGAAGAAGGTGCTGGGGTGTTTGTCGGCCTGACGCAGGTGGTCGATGTCGATGATCATGTTCTTTCGGGAGTACTGGCCCTGCTCGAAGCCGCTGCCCATGTAAAGGGCGTCGTAAGGGCAGGCCTCAACACAGAGACCGCAGAACATGCAGCGGTTGATGGAGATGTCGAACACCTCCAGCCGGTACTTGTCGCCCTGGGCCGGCGCGGTCTCGCTGGGCGTGGTCACAATCTTGATGATGCCCAGGGGGCAGTACTTGGCGCAGGACGCGCAGCCGGTGCACCGCTCCTCGTACCAGACGAATTCCTCGCCCCGGAACCGGGGGTGCTGCTTCAACCGCTGCTCCGGATACTGGACGGTGAATGGCTTCTTGGTCAGGTTTTTCAGGGTGACCAGCAACCCCTTGGCCATGGCTATCCCGTACATGCTAATCAGCCTCCGATGAGACCAGGGAGGCGCCAGTGGCGGTCCCGGCCGGCTGAACCTTTTCTTTGATGAGCGTGCCGAAGATTATCAGGCACGCGAAGGCGACGCCGAAGTTTATACCGGCCATTATCCATAGGTCGGAGGTGTCCAATGTCCCCGAGGCGTCTCTCAGGAAGTAGACCTCCAGGGCGGTGGCGAACAGGTTGATGATGCTCAGCGGCAGCAGGAACTTCCAGGCGAAGGCCAATAACTGGTCGATGCGCAGCCGGGGGAATGTGGCCCTGACCCAACTGAAGATGAAGGCCAAGACGCCTATCTTCAGAAGGAACCAGACCCAACCCAGGTAGTTGGAAACGGGCCCGGACCAGCCGCTGAGGAACAACGTCACCATCACCGCCGACGAGGTCAGCACGGCCCCGAACTCTGCCGCCTGTATCAGAGCAAACTTCACGCCGCTGTATTCGATGTGGTACCCGGCGATGATCTCGGACTCGGCCTCGGCCATGTCGAAGGGCGTGCGGTTCAATTCCGCCGATGTGCCGGTCAGGAAGACAAAGAATGCCAGTGGCTGGACCAGCAGGAAGGGCACAGTCTGGGCGGAGACCACATCGTCCATGGACATGGACCCGGCCACCAGCACCACCCCCAATAGGGACATGACCACGGGCACTTCGTAGCTGATGAGCACAGCCACGCCCCGGGAGGCCCCAAACATAGCATACATGTTGTTGGAGGCCCATCCGGCCATGAAGATGGCGATGGATGTTATGGAGGTCACCGCCAGGATGTAGAGCACGCCCACGTTCAGGTTGGCCAGAGCTGTGTCCTTGGCGAAGGGCACCACGGCCATCATCAGGATCACCGGCGCCAGCATGGCCACCGGGACAATCGTGAAAACGATGCGGTCCGCTCCCCTGGGGGTCAGGTCCTCTTTGAAGATCAGTTTCACCACGTCGGCCATTGGCTGGAGCATCCCGAAGGGCCCCCAGCGGTTGGGACCGACCCGGTTGTGGAACCGGCCGATCAGACGCCGCTCCACCCAGGAGAAGCCGCCTGCGCCCAGGAGCACGGCGTTGACCAGCATGAACATGATGACCACGCCGGCCACGGCATAGGACAGCCAACAGGGCAGCACGTTGCCCACGAAGTCGTAGATGACCCGGAACAAGACCGTGTCGTAGAGAATGTTGTCCGGGCCCAGAACGCAGTTCATCGGTCCACTTCACCCAGGTTGATATCCAGACTGCCCAGGGTGACGATCATGTCCGCCAACCTCCAGCCCACCAGCAGGTGCTCGGTCACCGTCAGGTTCAGCAGAGACGGGGAGCGTATCTTCATGCGGTAGGGGCTGATGCCGCCGTCGGACACCAGATAGAAGCCCAGTTCACCCTTGGAGGCCTCAACCCGCCCATAGGCTTCGGCGCCCACCGGAGGACGCAGCACCAGAGGAACATCGGCTCGGATGGGGCCGGGCTCGATCTGCTCGATGCACTGCTTGATGATGCGCACGCTCTGGTGAATCTCCTGGATGCGCACCCAGAACCGGTCGTAGTTGTCGCCTCCCGTGGCGATGGGAACGTCGAACTCCATGCGGTCGTAAGCGTCGTAGGGGGCCATCTTGCGCCAGTCCCAGGCCAGGCCGCTGGCCCGGAGCGTCGGCCCGCTCACCGAAGCGTTGATGGCCAGGTCCAGGGGCAGCACGCTGACGCCCCTGGTGCGGACCATGACGATCTCATTCTCCACTACCAGTTGCTCGATCTCGTGGAACTCCGCCTCAAAGTCCTTGAGGAACTGGTCCAGGGCCGGCCAGAAGTCTTCGGGGGCGTCGAAGAAAACTCCGCCGGGCCGGGAATAGCTGAGGGTGATCCGCGCGCCGCAGAGCATCTCGAACAACTCGAGGATGCGCTCCCTGGAACGGAAGCCGTACATCAATGGAGTGCCCAGGGTGCCCAGGTCCTGGAGGAAGAATCCGATGCCTATCAGATGGCTGGCGATGCGCTGCAGTTCGGCGGTCAAGGTGCGGAGGTACTTGGCACGCTGGGGGACCTCCACGCCCAAAAGCTGCTCCACGCCCAGGCAGTAGGCCTGGTTGTTGATCATGGAAGAGACGTAGTCCAGCCGGTCGGTCAGTGTGACGATCTGGGTGTAGTTGCGTTCCTCGGCCAGCTTCTCGGTGCCCCGGTGGAGGTAGCCGAAGATGGGCTCAACTTCCAGAATCTCCTCGCCGTCAAAGGTAACGCGCAGCCGGAACACCCCGTGGGTACTGGGGTGCTGCGGCCCGATATTCACCGTCATCGGTTCGGTTCGGATTGGCATGGGTTAGTTCTTCACCGGGAGGTACCCAGTACCTTGGGTCAGGTTGCGGGAGGAGTACGGAAATCCCCCCTTGATCCCCCCTTTGCAAAGGGTGGAAACCAATGCCCGCTGTGTGAAAGCACTAAAAGCCCCCCTTTCGTAAAGGGGGGTTGGGGGGATTTCCACCCCGCAGACAAACAACAGCTCCAAACCCACTACAAGTAGTCCTTTCGCAGTGGGTGGCCGTCGAAGCCTTCCCAGAGCATGATCCGTTTTAGGTTTGGGTGTCCGTCGAAGCTGATGCCCATCAGGTCCCAGATCTCCCGTTCCTGGAAGTCGGCCCCCCGCCAGACGTGGTACACCGAGGGCATGACCAGTTCTTCGCGGCCCGGGAGCAGGGCTTTCATCACGGCCGTGTGACCTTTGTTCAATGAAGTCAGGTGGTAGACAACCTCGAAGTGGTCGATGTAGTCCACCGCCGATATCGAGTTCAGGAAATTGAAGTCCAGGTCGGGGTCGGACTTCAAAAAACCGGCGACCTCCGCCACCTTGTTGGGCCAGACCCAGAGCACACCGTCACAGGGACCCAGCGTTCCCCCTTGAACGGCGGCTTCGATCTTCTCCGTCAGCGCCTCGGCGTCCAGCTGCTGCACGGCCATCAGGACGGGTCCTCATCGCCGGCCTTTTCGCCGCCTTTTCCAAAGAAGGGCAGGTTGGGGCCGCCGGGCAGGTTGCGGTATTTCTTGATCTTCTCGTGCAGTTCCATGATTCCGTAGAGCAGGGCGTCGGGCCGGGGCGGGCAGCCGGGCACGTACACGTCCACGGGAACGATGTGGTCCACGCCGGGCACAACGCTGTAGGAACCGTAGTAGGGCCCGCCGCTGGTCGCGCAGACGCCCATGGAGATCACCCATTTGGGCTCGGCCATCTGGTCGTAGATGCGGCGGATGGCCGGGGCCATCTTCCAGGTCACCGTGCCGGCCACGATCATCAGGTCAGCCTGGCGGGGCGAGGCCCGGAAGGCCTCCATGCCGAAACGGGCGATATCGAAGCGGCCCATGGCGCTGGCAATCATCTCGAAGGCGCAGCAGGCCAGACCGAAGGTGACGGGCCAGAGGGCGGACTTGCGGCTCCAGTTTACCAGTGCGTCCACCGAGGTGACCATCAGGTTGTCTTTCAGGTCTTCCGGGACTTCGATGGTGGGCTCGGCCAGGGGTTCAACCGAAGCGTCCTTCAAGTCTTGTACCAGGGACCCTTCGTGACGGTCCAGTTCCCAGGTGCGCGACTGGAGGGGCCCACCCTCTTTGGGTATCTCAAAGGCCATGGACTAACCTAACCCCACTCCAGGTCGTTCTTCCGCCAGGCGTAGGCCAGGCCGACAACCAGTATCCCCACGAACACGGCCATCTCGATGAGGGCAAAAAGCTCCAGTCTCAGGAACTTGGTGGCCCAGGGATAGAGGAAGACCACCTCCACGTCGAAGATGACGAAGAGTATGGCGAACATGTAATAGCGGAAGTTGAAGAGGTTCCACTGGCCGCCCAGGGTCTCCACGCCGCACTCATAGGTGTCCAGTTTGACCTCGGTGGGCTTGTTGGGCCGGAGGCCGATACGGGATGCCATCCAGGACATGGTCAACATGCTGACGGGAACGGCGATGGCCACCACGATGAAGATGGCGATGAGCCCGTACTGCCGGAAATAGTCGTCTAACATTTAAGCCGGTTACCCCAGTGTAAGCGCGTGCGATATTCCAGGGCGCAGATAGCCTGACGCAGCCTGGCCCAGGAATCGACCAGATTATAGCAGAGAGACTCCCGCCTTTACAGGTAAGAACGGGGCCTTCTCTGGGTGGTTGCCGCCGTCTTTTCCGGTCCCTGGGCGGCTGGTACTATGAATTCGCGCCAAAACACCATCGCCATTGAGATTGTAGGCGAGATATTGGGGGACGATTTGACCACTGCCCAGGGGCCGCTCAGCGGCCTGAAAGTCCTGGACCTTTCCATCATAGTTGCCGGGGGCACCGCCAGCAGCCTGCTGGCTGACTTCGGGGCCGAGGTGGTCAAGGTGGAACGTCCCGGAACCGGCGACCCGCTGCGCAACTGGGGGCCCTTCGCCAATGGCGTCTCCCTGTGGTGGAAAGTCCACTCCCGAAACAAGAAGTCCATCACCCTGAATCTGGGCACCCCGGAAGGTCAGGACCTGCTCAAAAGGCTGTCCGCCGAGGCAGATGTCCTGATAGAGGGCTTCCGGCCCGGCGCCATGGAGCGCTGGGGGTTGGGGCCCGACGACCTGCTCGCCGTGAACCCCAAGTTGGTCATGCTCCGGTATTCGGGTTTCGGCCAGTCCGGCCCCTATAAAGACCGGCCCGGATTCGGGACCATCGCCGAGTGCATGAGCGGCTACGTGGGCATGACCGGTTTCCAGGACACACCTCCGGTGCTGCCGCCAGTGCCCCTGGCCGATGAGATTGCCGGGGTATTCGGGGCCATGGCCGGCATGATGGCCCTCTACCACCGCGACGCTTCGGGTAGTCCAGATGCCAAGGGCCAGGTGGTGGATGTAAGCCTGTTCGAGCCGCTGTTCCGGCTCTGCATCCCCCACATCACCATGTACGACATGCTGGGCATCAACCGTGAACGGGTGGGCAACGACTTCCCCGACGCCGCGCCCCGCAGCCTGTACAAGACCGCCGACGACCGCTGGCTGGGACTCTCCGCCACCTCCCAGAGCACCTTCGAGGGTCTGGCCAAAGCCATGGGCATGTCCGAGTTGATCGAACGCCCCGAGTTCAAAGACAACGCCGCCCGCCTGGAGAACCGGGACCAACTGAACAACGAACTGAACGGCTGGCTGGGACAACGGGACCTGAAAGAGACCATGGACCAGCTGATCCCCGCCGGCGGCGTGGTGGGCCCGGTGTACGACGCCGCCCAGATAATGGAGGACCCCCACTACCAGGCCCGGGAGGACATCATTGATATAGACGACCCGGAACTGGGCCAGACCAAGATGCTGGGCGTGGTCCCCAAGTTCTCGGAAACACCGGGCGCGGTGGAGCACGCCGGCCCAACCATCGGCGAGCACAACGGCCACATCTACGGCACGTGGCTGGGACTGGATGACGAGGAGCTTGTCGGTTTGGCCCAGCAGGGGACCATCTGACATGACCCAGCGGCTGCTCATCGCCACCGGCAACCCAGGCAAGATGCGGGAATACGGCGTCCTGCTGGAGGGGTTGCCCTTTGAGTTGGTGTCACTGCGGGACGTGGGCATCACCCAAGAGGTTGACGAGACTGGCGAGACCTTCGAGGAGAACGCCTGGCTCAAGGCCTCGGAGTATGCCGCCCTTTCAGGGCTGCTGACCCTGGCCGATGACTCCGGGCTGGAGGTCGACGCGTTGGGTGGCGCTCCCGGGGTCCGCTCGGCTCGCTACGGCGGCGACGCCTGCCAGAGTGACAGCGACCGCGTTGAACTGCTCCTTAAGAACATGGAAGACGTGCCCTGGGAGGAACGGACGGCCCGGTTCCGGTGCGTCATCATGGTGGCGGCGCCGGGGAAATCCCCCTCCCGTCCCCCCTTATCAAATGAAGAGGCCGATCCCCCCCTCTCGCAAAGGGGGGTTAGTGGGGATTTCGCTCCTCAGTCAGACAGTTCCCTGGAGCCTACCTTGGCCATCCAATCCGAGGGCAAAGTGGCCGGAATGATACAATACAAGGCTCAGGGCGATGACGGATTTGGCTACGACCCCGTCTTCTATGTCCCCTCCCATGACAGGACCTTCGCCCAACTCCCAATGGAAGAGAAGAACAAACTCAGCCACCGCGCCAGGGCCACCGAAAAGGCCCTTCCCCTGCTCAAGGCGCTGAGCGCTGATAGCTAGAAGCTGATAGCCCCCATATGCTCACCGACCACTTCGGCAGGCCCATGCGGGACCTGCGAATCTCCGTTACAGACCGGTGCAACTTCCGGTGCCCCTACTGCATGCCCGCCGAGATCTACGGCGAGGCCTACGAGTTCCTGCCCCGGGCGGACATCCTCACCTTTGAGGAGTTGACCCGCCTGGTGAGTCTCTTCGCCGAGCAGGGCATCAGCAAGCTCCGCATCACCGGCGGCGAGCCCCTTTTGCGCAACGACCTGTCCCAGTTGCTGGGCATGCTCACAAACATCGAGGGCATCAACGACCTGACCCTGACCACCAACGGCTACCTGTTGGGGCAGTTCGCCCAGGACCTGAAGAACGCCGGACTGGCCCGCATCACCATCAGCCTGGACAGCCTGGATGACGATGTTTTCAAGGCCATGAACGGCCGCGGGTTCACTCCGGACCGGGTGCTGGACGCCATACAGACCGCCAGCGATGTGGGTCTGTCGCCCATCAAGATCAATTGCGTGGTTCAAAAGGGCGTCAATGACCACACCATCGTCGACCTGGCCCGCCACTTCAAAGGAACTGGACACATAGTCCGCTACATCGAATACATGGACGTGGGCAACCGCAACGGCTGGCGCTCGGAACACGTGGTCCCCGCCGAGGAGATCATCGCCAAGATCGACGCCGAAATGCCCCTGGAACCGGTCGAAAGCAACTACCAAGGAGAGGTGGCAACCAGGTATCGTTACAAGGACGGCAGTGGCGAGATCGGCGTCATAGCATCGGTTACCAAGCCCTTCTGCGGCGACTGCACCAGAGTGCGGCTTTCCACCGACGGCCAGATTTTCACCTGTCTTTTCGCCAGTGAGGGAATCAGCTTGATGACCCCCCTGCGGGATGGGGCCTCGGACGACGAGTTACGCAAGATTCTGGTCGATACCTGGACGGCCCGCACCGACCGCTACTCGGAGGAGAGGGCGGCAGCGCCCAACGCTCCGGGTTCGCCGCGTAAGATCGAGATGTTCCAGATCGGCGGATAACTGACCGCTGAAAGCTAACAGCAGAGAGCTAATTTGCCAGATAACGACATAGTCATACACACCGACGGCGCCTGCAAGGGCAATCCCGGGCGGGGCGGCTGGGGCGCGGTCATCGAGCAGAACGGCAGCCAGAAGATCATCTCCGGCGGGGATCCCCAGACTACCAACAACCGCATGGAAATGATGGCGGTCATCAAGGGACTGGAAGCCGTGGACCCCAACGCCCGGGTTCTGATCAGTTCCGACAGCACCTACGTGGTCAACACCATGACCAAGGGCTGGAAGCGCAAGGCCAACCACGACCTGTGGGAACAGCTGGACCGGCTGGTGAAGAGCCGTGACATCTCTTGGCAGTGGGTCCGGGGCCACAATGGGGACCGCGGCAACACCCTGGCCGACGCCGCCGCCACCAAAGAAGCCGGGACAGCCCGCTAACTCCTCCCAAGAGGTCTCCATATTATGTCCACTGCCAACAACGGCCCCGAAACACACCTGACCCACCTGGACGAACAGGGCCGGGCCAAGATGGTGGACGTGGGCGACAAGGACGTGACCAGCCGCGAGGCCATCGCCCGGGGGCACGTGTCGGTACAGCCGGAAACTGCCCGCCTCATCAAAGAAGGGCTGATGAAGAAGGGCGACGTGCTGACCATCGCCCAACTGGCCGGCATCATGGGCGCCAAGAAGACCTCGGAACTGATCCCCCTCTGCCATCCTCTGCCCCTGGACCGGGTGGACGTGGAACTGGAACTGGACGAGGCAGGGTCCCGAATCAACGTCACGGCCACCGCCCGCACCACCGCCCGCACCGGCGTGGAGATGGAAGCGCTGACGGCGGTTTCCGTGGCGGCATTGACCCTCTACGACATGTGCAAGTCCGTTGACCGGGGCATGCGCATCGAGGGCATCCGCCTGGCCCAGAAGCGGGGCGGCCGCAGCGGCGAGATAATCCTCGAGGACTAGGTCCGCCTTTTAAGCTCTTCCTGCAGCAGTTGCACCGCCACGGTGGCGTAGGCGATGTACTGCTCTGGCGGCAGCTCCAACTCCCGGAACTCATCCACGTGGTCCACATCCGACGGCCCGTTGGAGCCCGGTATGGCCTTCAGGTCCAGCTCTGAAATCTCCCCATCGGGCAAGACCACCACACAACCCAACTCGGGCGGGGGCGTGAACCCAGAGCCGGTGGGCAATTCCAGTTCGATGGCCTGAATGGTGCTCATACCGAAAAATGCGGGGAAGGGACGCAGTTGGACGGCGAGGCCGGCAACTGTCTCCCTGAGCATTTCAGCAGTCTCCCGGGAGTGTTCCTCCGGGTCGGTATGGGGCGTGTTCTGTTCTTCGGGGACTGTCATGACTGATCAATTCTAAACCTTGGGAACCGGCCCAAGCCAATTGACACTGTGAAAGAGCCACCATTACCATGAGTAGTCGGAGCGCACCCTGGCGGCTGGTCGGGTGGTTCCAGGCGGCACCGTAGCTCAGCGGTCAGAGCGGGCGCTTCATAAGCGCTAGGTCACTGGTTCGATCCCAGTCGGTGCCACCATCCCTTCTTTTTCTCCGCCTAACTTCGCTGGTCCCCACCGGCATTGGTCTCCACCGGTCCATCGGGCAATAAACCCGCCAGGGTTTGCGAATAATAGTGTGTGAGTTTCATTCCGGCCCCTTTTCCAGGCTCATTGGGGCAAATCCGTGCTATTGCCTATAGATTCGGCCGATGCTATTCAAATATTAGGGCTAACTAAATTGGCTCTAAAAAACGTCCTTTCGGCGAAAGAAGTATCGGCAACTGGCAGTTATCTTGCTTGGTTGTTCAAAATCACAGGCAGATGAAACGACCAAATTTTTCCCCATGGACATAGTCCGCGTACGGACTCCCGGCAAATACGAAGAACTCAGCTCCCGTCCACCGGGAAGACTGATCATGGGTAAGACCGCCACCGTCGAAGTCGCCGGCTTGGTCAACATCGCCCGATGGAACGAGGAGGGAGACATGTCTCCAGCCTATTACATCCGGGTGGACGATCTTCCCCTGATCTTGATCGACGAGCAGTGGTTGGAACCGGTTTGATCAGGCAATCGATCAACCCTGGGACCGGATTCCTTCTCCGATGAACCTCCATATTCTTTTCTTCATCAATTTTCTTCTCCAATCAAGGTCCACGGAGAAGGTCCGGTATTCAACCAGCGCGGAAGGCGCTATCGCTTCCTGATAGCGCGGATTAAATGCCTAGAAAGGCTGGATGCCCCGCAGTCTAATCAATCTTTCCAACCGCCGGTCCCAACACATCGGGACGGTGTTCGGATATGTATCCACCTTGAGCCGATGATGTCGGCCAAAGGTGGCTCTCAAAAACCCGGTGCAGTTGGTCTTGCGCCGGGTCTCTCGGGCCAGTGGCCCTGGTGCCCATGCGGGGAAAGGTACGTAAACAATATATGGGTCAAGAAGGACTTACGGAAAAAGACCCGGACTTTCTGCCGACTCAGATCGTCCGCATCAAGCAGGCCTCTGAACTGCGTGGCCACAGCGCTCCCGCGCCTGGCGAACACGCAATGGGCAAAACCGGGATAGTGGAGATGGCGGGAATGGTCTACGTTATGGGTGATGACAATGGGACCAAGTTGGTCCAAGCCTATTTCATGCGCATCGACGGCATTGGTCAGGTATTGGCAGGAGAAAACTGGGTTGAAGGTCCCGGCCAACCCGTCGCCCGTTAGCCAGCATTCGCAAACTCTTCCCGCCAAGTTCCCCGCCCGCTGCATCCCCCGCGCCTGGTTCGGAATGGTCAATGCCCACCGGGCACGACCGCGCCAACTCCGGCCTCACCTTGCGCACCTCTGCCCTCGCCAACCAGCACCTTCTCTCCGTAGTTGAGCTATCAGCGGACCGCCCCGGCTAGGCCCGCAGCAGTTGCATCCAGAAATCCACAAAGAATTCGTGAGAGTTACCGGCCATTCAGGCTTGGGATTCCTGATCTCAGTGATTTGCCGCTGATTGTAAGCCCGGGGAGTGTTATTCAATAAATAGGCCTCCACCAACCGGAGCTCCGTAACCCGGTCAACATTCACAAAGACGGTCAAATGAAAAAGCCCAAATTTCATCCCATGGACCTGGTTAGGGTCCGCACCCCCGGCCAGCACGAAAAGTTGGGTTCCCGTCCCCCTGGAACCCTCATAATGGGCAAGACCGCCACCGTCGAGATCGCCGGACTGATCAACGGCGCCTCGTCCGCCGATGGCGATTCCATGACCCCTGCCTATTACATCCGCCTGGAAAACCAACCTCCGATATTGATCGACGAAGAGTGGTTGGAGCCCGCCTAGCCTTCCCCCTCCCTAAAACGCACACGTTTTCCACACACAACGGCAGACCGATTCAGTTAGCCTGGCAGTATCAACGAATACGGGATTACGCTCGTAACATGCCTGTGGCATTCGACGATTCTCAGACCTGACCTACCTACTCTCCTCCCGCTCCAACCGGCGGGAGGTTGACGCGATAGAAAACCGAATTCCGGCCCGTTGTTATGGGATTAGGGAGACTCTCATGAATCCGGCGACCAATTCAGGGAAAGGCACATTGTCGATAAACATGGACCTCTTGGCGCCAAGCGCCGAAGAAGAAGCGGAATTGAAAGACCAACAGGAAGAGCCTCCGGTCAAGGAGCCCGAATTCCTGCCCTGTCAGCTTGTACGCATCAAGCAAGCCGCCGAGTTGGAAGCCCCCGATATACCCTTTCCCGCCGAACACGTCCAGGGCATGGCCGGCGGGGTCGAAATGGCCGGCAAGGTATATGTCTACAGCGAGACCAAAGAGGCCATGTTCGTCCAGGCATATTTCGTCCGAGTCGATGGCGTTGGGCCCGTCCTGACCGGCGAAAATTGGCTGGAAGACAACTATTCCCTTTCTCCCAGGCCGCTGAATCGCCGATCCGCATCCCCTACCCCCACTTTTTTTGTTCCCCTACAATATCCCTGTAGCCGTTCCACAGTTATCCCGGATGAACGGTCGCTGGGGGCATGATGAACACCGCGAAGAGCTGCAC
>PBMF01000044.1 GCA_002721995.1 Chloroflexota bacterium | reverse complement strand
TCGGCGCGGACGACCTCGATGTCCTTCCAGCCAACGCCGCGGACACCGGTGCCCAGGGCCTTCATGGTTGCTTCTTTGGCCGCGAAACGGCCAGCCAGGTTGGGCGCGCGGCCCCGGCAGTAGTCAATCTCCTGGGGGGTGAAGACGCGCTTCAGGAACCGCTGACCGTAGCGGTCCAGCACCTGTTTGATGCGGGGAATCTCGATGATGTCGACGCCGGTGGATAACATGGCACGACCCGTCTCGAGTCTACTGGTCTCAGTCTTCCCGTTGGTGACCTGGCAAAGCCAGATTGTCCAGGATCCGTGACACCGAGTAGCTGCGGTTCAACACATAGAAATGGACGCCGGGGACGCCCTGGTCCCACAACTCCCGTACCTGCGCGGTGGCGTACTCAACTCCCATGTCTCTGGCGCTGGAATCGTCGTCGGCATATTTGTCCAACAGCTTTCCCAGGTCGGAGGGAATCGTGGAACCGCAGAGCGTGGTGAAACGGCGCACCTGGGCCGAACTCAAGACCGGCAACACGCCGGGCACAATGGGCACATCTATCCCGGCGGCTTTGGCCCGCTCCACAAAATCGAAGTAGTACCGGTTGTCGTAGAAAAGCTGGGTGACCAGAAAATCGGCCCCCTTCTCAACCTTCAGCTTGATGTAATCCAGGTCGGCATCAAGGTCCACCGACTCTGTGTGGCCTTCGGGATAGCAGGCCGCGGCCACGCCAAACTTGAAATTGGCCTTGATGTGGGACAACAGGTCCGTGGCATGGGGGAACCCGCCGGCCACCGGTACGAACTCAGTCTCGCCCCGGGGCGGGTCACCGCGCAGGGCGATGACGTTCTCCACGCCTGCCGCGTCCAGGCGCTCCAACACCCCATGTATCTCCTCTTTGGTCTGGCCGACGCAGGTAAGATGGGCCATTACCTCCACACCCGCAACCTTTTTGGCCTGGACTGTGATCTCTTCGGTGAAGGCTCGGGTGGAGCCACCGGCGCCGTAGGTCACGGAAACGAAGTCTGGGCGGTAGACCTTCAACTCGTCCAGCGCTTCCAGAACGGCCGGGATGCCGTCGGCGGTACGGGGAGGAGAGAATTCGTAGGATATGGGGCGCGTTTTCTTTAGGATTTCGATTATCTTCAAAGTGGGTATCCAGCGGCTACCGGCGGCGCGTTGGCGTAGGCAGAGGATGGTGATTGTCTATATTATGCGGGGATGCCGCGTCTGGTGGAGACACCAAATCATAGCACCGGCCCGTGGAGGTGTCGAACCAGCCGTGCCTGACAGTCCCTCAAACAGGGCGTTAAAACTCGGGCTGTCTCTTTTCGCGGAAGGCCCGGATGCCCTCGGCTGGATGGGGCGAGGTAGTCATGTATTGGGTGAAGGCCAAGTTCTCCAGGGCCACCCCGTCCTCCAGGGGCATACCCATGCCCCTTAGAGTCACCGACTTTATGAGGGCCAGACCGGACCGGCTCTTGGTGCGCAAGGGCTCCACCAGCTTCTCTAGCTCTTCTTCCAGCAACTCCGAGGGCACGGAGCGCAGGGCCAGGCCCCAGGCCACCGACTCGGCGCCGGATAGCCACCGGCCCGTGGTGAGCAGCTCCATGGCCCGCTGCAGGCCCACCCTGCGGGGCAAGCGCTGGGTAGAGCCGCCGCCGGGCATGAGCCCGAAGTTCACATGCTGGTCTCCCAGCCGGGCGTCGTCGGCCACGATGGCCATGTCACAGGCCATCATCAACTCCAGCCCGCCAGCCAGCGCAAACCCGTGCACCAAGGCGATGGCGGGGATGGGCAGTTTTTCGATCTGGGACAGGGTGTCGTTCAACTGGGCCACGTATTCGGGCAGCAGCGTAGGATCGTCGAAGGTGGTCTGGAAGTAGGTAAGGTCGGCCCCGGCGCAGAAGGCCCGGCCCTCACCTCGTACGACCAAGGCCTTGATGGACTCATCGTTCCCGGCATCGGCCACGGCGAAGGAGAGTTCGGCCAGCACCTCGGGGCTGAGGGCATTCAAAGCATCGGGACGGTTGAGCCTGACAGTGGCCACCCGGTTGTCCTTATCGAGAATGATGTTGGTATACTCCACGAGAAACCTCCTTCCGCTTGGCGACCTCGAATTTAATATACCAGACGGTTGGATTTACCCCTCCGCAGGTGTCCCGTTGGCCTCTGTTCAGGAAGAAAGCTGCACCATCAAGATTCGTGTCCAACCCAGGGCTTCCGCCGACCAGGTGGTGGGCTTTGAAGAAGGCACGCTACGCCTGCGGGTGACGGCGCCGCCCACGGGCGGCAAGGCCAATGCCGGAGTGACCGCGCTCATCACCAAGAGCCTGGGCGTGGCAAAATCCAAGGTCCAGATAGTCCGTGGCCACAGCTCACGGGACAAGGTGGTCTCCGTGGCGGCCCTGGACGAAGCGGAAGTGCGCCGGCGGCTTGGCGCAAACACCGGGGGATAAGAAAAAGTGTTCCGACGAATGATACCGCCCTTGAATTTCGGCTGGGTCATACCCGATGAACTGGCCGGCTCAATGGGCCCCGCCGGATTTCAGGACCTGTATTTCCTCTATGAGCAGGGAGTGCGGGCCGTGATTCGCATGGAGGAACGCACCATGGCCGCCGATTCTGGGAACATGGTCGACCTGGTTGACATGTACGAGCCGGTGACCGACTTCACTCCGCCCAACCTGGAGCAGACCCACCGCATGGTGGAGTTCATCGACCAGCAGATCCAAGACGAAAGGCCGGTGGTGGTCAGCTGCTACGCGGGAATCGGCCGCACGGGCACGGTGATGGCCTGCTATCTGGTGCACCGGGGAGACACCCCGCCCGACGCCATCAACAGGGTGCGGGAGCTACGGCCTGGGTCCATCCAGACGCCGGAACAAGAAGCCGCCGTCTTCCAATACGCCCGGTCCCTAAACCAGTCGGAAGGTTAGGCAGCCATTCCTGCCGCGCCCTTCTTCTTGGCTGTTACTGTTAGCGAATCGCCGATATCCAGGCCCCGTACCTCGATCAATGTCCCGCATTGCAGGCACTTCTTGTACTCGCCGTAGGCGTCCTTTTCGAGAGTAAGGTCTCCCTGGCATTTGGGGCAGGCTTTGAAATAGAACATCGTATGATTACCGGGCGTGGGCTGGGTGATTCTTGGCGGCCTCCGCCTCTTTTCCTCTGTTGTAATTTGATGCCGCTGTTCCCGCCGGGGTTCCTCTGCTATATTCACACCGGAAAACGGCCTCTTGGCCCTCTAGACGCACACCACACCAAATTTGTTCCCTGCGGCGGAGAAAAATCCCTTGGTCCAGATAAAACAGGAATTCATCGATGAAATGGTGGCCCACTCCAAAGAGGACCTGCCCAACGAGTGCTGCGGCATTCTGGCCGGGCCGGACAACCGGGTGGAAAAGGTCTACCGCATGTCCAACGTGGAGGCCAGCCCCTTCAGGTTCTCCATGGACCCGGGAGAGTTGGTGCAGGTGGACTCTGAGGCGGGGGAAAACGGCTGGGAGCTTCTGGTCATCTACCACTCCCATACGGGGAGCGAGGCCTATCCATCGGACACGGACGTACGTATCGCAGGGGGGACAGCCGGTCTTTGGCCGGACGTGCGCTACGTGCTGGTCTCCCTGATGGACATGGATGATCCGGTGGTGCGAATCTTCCAGATCGCGGACGGAGTGGTCACCGAAGAACCCCTGGAGATTGCCTGACCCGGTAGACTACTCCCTGTTCAGCCCGGCGTCGGCCAACGTGGCGTGGCCGTTGGCTTCATCCTGTTTCTCAGACTCGCCAATGGTCGCCACGATCACGGCACCGGCGACGTAGGCGCCGGCCATCAGAGCCAACAACAAGACCGACACAGCCTGCTTGATGCGCCTCCGGGCCAAGATCAACACCAGCCCGGTCAGCATCATGCCCCCCGCCACCCCACCGGCAACGAAGTGCGCCGGCTCCATCTGATTCAACACAACGCCATCCCGGTAAAAGATGTCGGAGTAGAAGAGGATCGAGATATTGAAGGCGCAGCTGCCGTATAGTCCCGCAACCCCCAGGTCTGCCGCCCCTATGCGCGCCGCGGTAATCGTGGAAGAGACCTCCGGCATCGACGTAACCACCGACACCAGCAATATGCCCAGGGTGCTGGAAGCTATCCCGGTGACCTCGGTGATCTGGTCCGCGCTCCAGGCGAGGAAAAACCCGGAAACAACCACTCCTGCCGATGCCAGCGCGAATAAGGCCCAGGCCCGGCCCAACCCCAAGGTGGGTTCCGCTTCATATTCGCTGTCCTCTTCGGGTCTCGTCTTATAGACCATCCACATGCTGGCCAAGAAGGCCACGATCAGCACGATGGAGGATATTCCCACTTCCCACAGCGTGACCCCGATGCCCAGAGCACCAAGTAGGAGGGCAAGTCCCGTCAGTCCGGACGCCGCAACGATAAGATAGGCCTGCTCCGGCGCCACGCGGACGAGAAACCGGTTGGCGCCGAACACCATGGCCACACCGGCCAAGATGAAGATGTTCAGCATGTTGGAGCCCAGAATGTCTCCCAAGGCAAGCTCGGGGTTCGGCGGGTCCAACCGTACAGCGGAAATATTGGCCGATAGCTCGGGAAGGGATGTGGCCAAGGCCATGAGCAGGCTGCCCACAAACAGCCGCCCCCAGCCCGTGAGGGTGGCCAGAGCGTCGCCATACACGGCCAGTTTGGCGCCGCAATAGACCACCACGCAGGCGCTGGCCACGAATACGATTATTGCAACCGAGAGGTCTCCGCCCATCGGAGGCTAGCTACCCTGTTCTATGGCAGCCACCACCCGGTCGCCCATCTCCACCGTGGAGACCTGCTGGGTGCCCTCTGTAACGATGTCCGCCGTGCGGACATTCTGCCCCAGCACCTGGTCCACTGCCAGTTCGATGGCAGCGCCCTCTTCGGTCAGGCCCAAGGAGTAACGGACCATCAACGCCACGCTCAATATGGAGCCTGTGGGGTTGGCGATGCCCTTGCCCGCGATGTCCGGCGCCGTACCGTGAATCGGCTCGTAGAGTCCTCCGGAGCGCATTCCCGCCACCGGCACCCCGGCCAGACTAGCGGAGGGAAGCAGTCCCATGGACGCCGCCAGCATAGAGGCCTCGTCGCTGAGGATGTCGCCAAAGGTGTTCTCGGCCACGATCACGTCGTAGTCGATGGGGCGCTGGATCAACTGCATGGCGCAGGCGTCCACAAGCACATGTTCCAGTTCAACGTCGGGATATTCCGCAGCCAAGCGGGTGGCCACGGTGCGCCACAGCCGGGAACACTCCAGCACGTTGGCCTTGTCCACGGAGGCCAGTTTCTTGCGCCGGCCACGGGCCAGTTCAAAACCAACCCGTACCACGCGTTCAATCTCGCCCTCGGTGTAGCGCATCGTGTCTTCCGCGACGATGCCGTTGGGGGTCTCCCGCCGGCCCCTGGGTTCGGCGTAGTAGAGACCGCCGGTGAGTTCCCGGACCACCACCAGGTCAACGCCCGTGACGATGTCCGGCTTGAGAACGCTGGATTCCACCAACTGGGAATAGACCTTGACCGGCCGGATGTTGGCAAATACGCCCATGTGAGCGCGCATGTCCAGCAGGCCTATCTCGGGGCGCACCTTGGCGTCGGGTGAGTCCCATTTGGGTCCACCCACCGCGCCGAACAAGACGGCGTCGTTGGAGTCCAAGAGGCCGATGGTCTCATCGGTCAGGGGAGTCCCGTGCTTGTCGATGGAGATCCCGCCGATATCGCCGTAACTCAGATTAAACGTGTGCCCAAAGGCGCGGCCCACGGCCTCTAGAACGCGGACACCCTGGTCCGTCACCTCCGGGCCGATTCCGTCGCCACCCAATACGGCGATGTTGAACTCCACGAGGACCTCCTGACTATTGGCAAAATGGGGTTGTTCTGGCCGCCCCGGCATCGAGCCTTGGAGCCTGGCCCGCACCAGTATACCCAATAACCGGCGGCACCCACAATCAGTCCGTCCCCCACCTGGCAATGCCCCTGAAATTCGTCTATCATCCACTCCTCACACCCGTGGAATCGACAAGATGCCAATATGGAATTCAAGCAATTTCTGACCGGCCTCCAGAACATCGTCGGGGAGGAGAACGTGGTTTTCCATCCCGAGGACCTGCTGGTCTTTGAATACGACGGCTCGGTGGACCGTGGGCTGCCCCAGGCAGTGGTCTTTCCCGCCAGCACCGATGAGGTCAGCCAGGTGATCACGCTGGCCCACGGCGCGGGCGTGCCCATGGTGGGCCGCGGGACGGGCACCGGTCTCAGTGGCGGCGCCATCGCTCCTCCCGGCGCAATACAGATCGCCTTCCCCCGCATGAACCACATACTGGAAGTGGACACCGACAACCGCCTGGCGCTGGTGGAGCCGGGCGTGATCAACCTGGACCTGGACACCCACGTCCGTAAGTTCGGCCTCCGCTACGCCCCCGACCCCTCCAGTCAACGGGCCTGCAGCCTGGGCGGCAATATCGCCGAGAACGCCGGCGGCCCCCACTGCCTGGCCTACGGCACCACCACCAACCACGTCCTGGGCATGGAAGTGGTGCTGGAAGACGGCACGGTGGTCAACCTGGGCAGTATGGCCCGAGAGACGGTGGGCTACGACCTGCGGGGAGTGTTCACCGGCTCCGAAGGCACCTTCGGAATCGCCACCAGGATCACCGTGCGCCTGCTGCCGGTGCCTGAGTCCGTGCGCACCTTCCTGGGCATCTTCCCCAATGTGGAGTCCGCCTGCACCGCCGTGTCCGCGATCATAGAGAATGGCATCGTCCCAGCGGCATTGGAGATGATCGACGCCCTCACCATTCAGGCCGTGCAGAAGGTCAGCGACGCCGGATACCCGGACGACGCCGGGGCCGTGCTGCTCATCGAACTGGAAGGACTGCAGGACGAGGTGGACGAGATCGGCTCCGAAGTGGAAGCCGCCCTCTGGGACACCGGCGCCACCCAGGTGCAGGCCGCCCAAGAGGAGGGGGAGAGGGAGCAGCTTTGGGTGGGCCGCAAGGGGGCACTGGGCGCACTGGGAGCCCTGGCCCCCAACTATTTCCTGGTGGACGGCGTGGTGCCCCGGACCAAACTGGCCGAGGTGCTGGGCCAGGTGGCTGAGGTCGCCAAGAGATACGACATCCTCATCGCCAACGTGTTCCACGCCGGAGACGGCAATCTCCACCCCTGCCTGCTCTTCGACGAAAGGGAGCCCGGGGCCTTGGAGAAGATAGTCGAAGCCGGGGCCGAGGTTCTGAGAGTTTGTGTTGACGCCGGCGGCACCCTCACCGGAGAGCACGGCGTGGGCCTGGAGAAAAAGGAACAGATGCCCCTGGTCTTCTCGGATGAGGACATGGCGGCCATGCTCGCCGCCCGCCAGGCCTTTGCCCCCAAAAACAGCCTCAACCCCGGCAAGATATTCCCCGACGGCGTCGCTCACGCTCCGTCCGCCCATTCATCAGCCCCCGGCATGACCGTTTAGCCCGGTAGGAGCGTTTATTTGGAGTCTTCCCTTGGCGACCGGCTCGTTGGCCTTCTGGGTCAGAATGCCGTCTTGTCCGTTGATGGGTATGAAGTGGACGGGCGAACACCCCAGGCCGTGGTGCGTCCGGCCGACAAACTCCAAGCCTCAGAACTGCTGCGCTGGGCCTCTGCCGAAAATGTGGCCGTCACACCCTGGGGCGGCGGCACCCGCATGGGCTTGGGCAACGCCCCCCGCCAGACAGACGTGGTACTGGATACTGCACGCCTGGACCGGGTCATCGACTACCAGCCGGCGGATATGACCGCCACCGTGGAGGCCGGCGTCACTCTGGCAGCCCTCCAAGAGCAGCTGGCCCCGGGCGGGGAATTCGTCCCATTGGAGACGGCTTTGCCCGGCCGCTCCACCATCGGCGGCATCCTGTCCGTGGGCATGGGAGGCCCCCTGTCCACCAGCTACGGCCTGCCCCGGGAGTGGCTGATCGGCATCAGCGTCCTAAATGCTGCTGGGGTGGCAACCAAAGCCGGTGGCAAGGTGGTCAAAAACGTCACTGGTTACGACCTGAACAAGCTGTACGCCGGCTCTCTGGGCACCCTGGGAGTGATTACCGAGGCATCCTTCAAGCTCCTGCCCGTCGATCCCGAGTCCGGGACCCTGATGGCGTCGTTTCCAACCCTCCAGACGGCCCTTTCCGGCGGACGGAAGCTGCTTCATTCAACCGCCGCTCCCATGGGTTACCAGAGTGTCACCTTCGGGGCCTCACGCCGCCTCCAGGACTCGCTGCATGCCGCATCCCAGGACCTGGGCTTGGGCGACGAGGAAACGGCCCTGTCCCTGGCCTTCTACTCAGGCCGGGCCAATGCGACGGAACGGCGGTTGGAGGAAGGCGCCGCCCAACTGCTGTCGGAGGGCGCGATCGCCGTCCAGCGAATCGAAGGCGCCGGCTCCAACGGACTCCTGCGCTGGCTCACCGACGCGCCAACGGAGATCGGCACAAACTCGGCGCTGGTCATGAAGGTCTCAGTACAATCCAAGATGGCGGCTTCGGCCTCGTCCGAGTGCGCTGGCATCACCCTATCCAGTCAGGCTCCGGACCAGATTGCCGACCCCGGATTCGGCAGTCTGCGGCTGTTCTGGCCGCGTCCGGACGATATCCAATCGGCCCACTTCATGGAACCCCAATTGTTCGTGGATACCATCAACCAGGTGCGCCAGATCGCCCACCGCTACGGCGGCTCGGCAGTGGTGGAGCGGTGTCCCCTGCCGGTTAAAGCCGAGATCGACGTGTGGGGAAACGCTCCCGACAGCCTGGCGGTCATGCAACGGATCAAAGAGAAGTTCGACCCCGCCGGGATATTGAACCCCGGCCGTTTCCTGGGAGGCATCTAGATGGCCCAACCGGCGTCCGGGTTCACGGGTCCTGACGCACCCGCCGAAGCGGACCTGTACCGCTGCGTCCACTGCGGACTGTGCCTGAGTTCGTGCCCCACCTACGTGGAGACAGCCCTGGAGATGGAGTCGCCCCGGGGGCGCATCGCCCTGATGAAGGCTGTGAACGAAGGACGGGTGGAGATCACGCCCAGGGTCGTTTCCCACTGGGATATGTGCCTGCAATGCCGCGCCTGCGAGGCGGTCTGCCCCTCGGGGGTGCCCTACGGCCGCATCATGGAGAACACCCGTGCCCAGGTGAAGGCGGCGGGCAAGCAGTCCAAGGAGTTAAAGCGCCTGAGCCGGTTCTTCCTCCAGACCGCCCTTACCCATCGCTGGAAGCTGCAATTGGGCGCCCACATCATCCGCCTCTACCAGAGGCTGGGCGTGCAGAAACTAGTCCGGCTGTCCCACCTGCTCTACCTGCTGCCCGGCGGCATAGCCAGGCTGGAGTCCAACCTGCCTCCCATGTGCAAGAAATTTTTCGCGCCCACGGACAAGGTCCACCCGGCCCAGGGCGAGAAGAAGATCACGGTGGCGCTCCTGGCTGGCTGCGTCATGCCCCTGATGCAGGGGCCCACGATGGAGGCCACGGTGCGAGTCCTGACCCGCAACGGCTGTGACGTACTGGTGCCCAGGGGACAGGGCTGCTGCGGGGCGCTCAACACCCACGCCGGCGACCGATACAACGCCCGGAAGATGGCCCGCGCCAACATCGACTCCCTTATGGCCGCCGGAGTAGAGCGGATAATCACGTCCTCCGCCGGCTGCGGCTCCTCCATGAAGGAATACCCGGAGTTGCTCAAGGACGACGCCGAATACCGGGACAAAGCCGAGCGTTTCAGCAGCATGACCCAAGACGTGACCGAGTTCCTGGCCGGCCTGCCGCTCCAAGAGCCGGCGGCGGCGATTAACCGCACAGTCACCTACCAGGACCCCTGCCACCTGGCCCACGCCCAACGAATCACCGCGGCGCCCAGGAAGGTATTGAACTCCATCCCCGGCCTGGAACTGGTGGAGATGGAAAACTCCAGTCTCTGCTGCGGCGGGGCCGGCATCTACTCGTCGGTCCAACCCGCACTATCCCAGCGCCTGCTCAAGCGGAAACTGGAGAGCATCAGGGACACGGGCACCCAGGAAGTCATCACCGCCAATCCCGGTTGCATGCTCCAGGTCCAGCAGGGCCTGCGAGCCAGTAAGCTTCCAACCAAGGTCCGCCACGTGGTGGATATCCTGGATGAAGCCTATTCGTTGGAGTAAACCCTTCCGGACCGGCCATCGCTGAGACTGGCGTACGGTCTCTTTGTATTATTACGCTACGCTAACGTTCTTTCCCATATTCGTTTGCTACAGTTTATATGTCCTTGTAGATATCTGACATAGCAGGTGAAAAGATTGGGACTGTTTGACACCCTGCGCTCCCTGGAGTCGATACGGAATGTGGTCGTTGATTTTGGGATCAACCGGCCCCGGGCCGCCATCCTTCTGACGGTCCTGATCAACGCCGTCTTGGGGGCCGCCATCCTTCGCGTCGATGTGAACAGCGACCCCGAGGACATGCTTCCCTCCGACGATCCGGCGCGGGTGTTCAACCATTCCATCAAGAACGATTTCGGCAGCCGGGATTTGGTGTTCCTGGGCATCATCAACGATGCGGGGGTTTTGGACGGCGAGACCATTGCCAGGACCTCCCTGCTCATTGACCGGATCCAGGAGTTGGACGGTGTGGTACCGGGCGGTGTCGTCAGCTTCAAGACCGCCACCAGCGTTCCCGAGGGCGACCTGTCCCCCGCCCAGGTGGACCGAATCGTCGCCGACGTGGACCACAACCCGGTCCTGGCCGGCCGAGTGATTTCCCCAGACGGAAAGGGCCTGGGTATCGCCATCGCACTGGAGAGCAAGGGGGATGCCGACGGGGTCTCCTCCAGGATCAAAGACCTGCTAAAGAGTCCGGGCCAAGAGATCCGCGGCGAGCATTATCTGGGCGGCCTGCCCTTGGCCGAAGAGACCTTCGGCAGCGACATGTTCATCCAGATGGGTTTCCTCGCGCCCATCGCCGGAATGCTCATCTTCGCGCTGATGCTCTACTTCTTCCGCCGGCTGCTCCTGGTGATCGGCGCCATGCTGGTGGCCATGCTCAGCGTGATCTGGACCATGGGCCTGCTCATCGGTTCCGGGTTCACCCTCCACATCATGAGCTCCATGATTCCCGTGTTCCTCATGTCCATCGCCATCCTGGACAGCATCCATATCCTGAGCGAGTTCTTTGACCAATACCCCTGCGGAAAGACCGGCGGGCCACCCTCAGGGCCGTCTACGGCGAACTCTTTGCTCCCATCACCTACACAACTCCGACCACAGCCGTGGCCTTTGCCTCCCTCGCCCTTGCCCCAATACCGCCGGTACAGGTGTTCGGCCTGTTCGTGGCCGTGGGGGTATTCATTGCCTGGCTCACCACCATGATCTTCGTGCCCGCCTTTGTCGTGGCCCTGGGCGAGACCAGCCTGAACCGCATCGCGAGCGGCAACACCACCTCCAGCGAGAGGGTGCTTGCCTGGTGCGTCCGGGGCATGGGCCAACTCGCCACCAGGCGCACCTACCTACTCCTGGGGCTGTTCATAGTAGTGGCGGGGGCTTCGGTGCCCGTGTTGACGCAGATCCAGATCAACGACAACCCCGTCCGCTGGTTCAAGAGCGGAAGTGAGATCAGGGTCGCCATTGAAGAACTGAACGAGACCTTCCCCGGCGTCTACAACGCCAACCTGATCGTTGAGGCCACCGGCCTCGAGGACCTGACCGACCCCCTGATCGCAGCTTCCGTGGCCGGCCTGCAGCAGACCTTGGAACGGAACTCCGTGGTGGGAGACACCACCTCTTACATGGACATGGCCGGACCGGTCCCTGATTCCGGGGACATCAAGCGGGACCAAATGGCCATCAAAAGAGCGTTGGACTCCGCGGCCGAGTCTCCCAACGGCCACCTCCTGGGTGGTCTGATCACCTCCGAATACCGCAAAGCCAACATCCAACTCCTCATGAAAGAGGGCGACAACCAGGCGATGCAGGAACTGGTCGACCTGACGGAGGCCCACTTGGCCGACAATCCTTTGCCTGCCGGGTTCGATATCGCCTGGGGCGGTGAGACATACCTGAACCTGGTCTGGCAGTACAAGATGGTCTCGGGGATGTTCAAGGCGTTCCTCTCCACCTTCGGCGTGGTACTAGCCCTGGTCATACTGCTCTTCCGCTCATTGCGGTGGGGACTGTTGGCAATGGTGCCAATGTCCGTTTCCATCGTCCTGGTGTACGGGACCATGGGTTTCATGGGCCGGAACTACGACATGCCCCTGGCGGTGCTCTCCACGCTGGTTCTGGGCATCTCCATCGACTTCGCCATCCACTTCCTGCAGAGATGCCGGGAGCAGATGAAGGTGGCTGTGATGAACAGCATCGAGGCGATAGAACGCATCTTCGAGAAGCCGGGCCGGGCCATCGCCAGGAACGCCCTCATCGTCGCCCTGGGATTTGTTCTCATGTTCTTCTCTTTCCTGGGGCCCTACCTGGTGGTGGGCACGCTGATGGCGTCCATCATGGTGATCAGCTTCCTCACATCCCTCCTACTGCTGCCAGCCGTAATCGCCTTCTTCACCAAGGGAAAGCCGGGGAGGGGGTCCACTTAGCGGGCGGCTATTTAGCCAACAAAAAAGAGGCGGGTTGAACCCGCCCCTTTTGGTTTGACTGGTGCCTAGCTGAGGCTAGTCTTTGTCGAAGGTCGCTATCGCCCGCTGGGCCGCTGACAGGCTGGCGCCGAAGGCCACTTCGTAGCCCTCTTTGGAGAGGATTGTCTCCAGAGCGGACAGCAAAGCGAAGACATTGCGCTCCCTGGCCGATTCGCCCATAAGACCCACCCGCCAGGCTTTCCCGGCGAACTCGCCCAGACCGCCGCCGATCTCGATATCGTACTCGTTGAGCAGAGTGCGGCGTACCTTGGCATCCTCGATGCCGTCGGGCACGGACATGGTGGTCAACGGGTTGAGACGTGCGCCGTCCTCGGCCAGCAGCTTCAGCCCCAGGGCCTCCACGCCGGCCCGCAGCCCTGCTGCTACCTTGGCGTGACGCTGGATGCGGTTCTCCAGGCCCTCTTCCATCATCATGCGCAGCGACTCCCGCAGGGCGTAGGTCATGTTGATGGGCGAGGTGTGGTGATAGGCCCGGGTCTGGTTCCAGTAGGATTCCAGGTCCTTTAGGTTGAAGTAGAAGCTCTGCACCTTGCTCTCGCGCTTCACAACCACGTCCATGGCCGCTTCGCTGAGGCTGATGGGCGCCAGTCCCGGAGGGGCCCCCAGGCACTTCTGGGTGGCGCTGTAGCAGACGTCGATGCCCCAGTCGTCCATGCGCACGTCGTGGCCGCCCAGGGAGGTTACCGCGTCAACGATGGCCAGCGCGCCGGCCTCGTGGATCACGTCAACCAACTCTTTGACTTCGGATATTACGCCGGTGGAGGTCTCCGCGTGGACCACTCCCACAGCCTTTAGACCGGGGTGCTTCTTCAGTTCGTCCCGAAGCATGTTGGGGTCCACCGGCTTGCCCCAGGGCGTGTCCATCAGGTGGACGGTGGCCCCGCAGCGCTCGGCGATGTCGCCCAGGCGGATGCCGAAGTAACCGTTGCGGGCGATGAGGACGCCATCGCCGCGCTCAATGACATTGGCGCAGGCGGTCTCCATTGCCCCGGTGCCGGTGGAGGAGATGGGCACCGTCATCTTGTTGTTGGTGTGGTAGACCTGGCGGAGCATCTCGCAGACGTCGTCCATGACTTGGAAGAACGCCGGGTCAAGATGGCCCATCACAGGAGTGGCCATGGCCGCCAACACGCGGGGGTGCACTGTGCTGGGTCCAGGGCCGAGCAGCACCTTCTGCGGTGGCTGCAGTTCAGTCATATAAGAGCTAGTCAAGGTTGGCCTCCGGTCCTACGGACATAGTGATTGTTTGATTATTCGTTTCAGGCAGCCCGAATTCAGCGGGCAAACGGGTATAGGGCATGGAATAGCCCTTGGATCTAAACGACCGCCGAAGCCCCGCCGTCCAGGTTGACGGCGATGCCGGTCAGGTAGCTGGCCCGCTCGGAAGCGAGGAAGGTGATGACGTCACCGGCTTCTTCGGGTTCGGCCACGCGGCCGATGGGGACATTCCGGCCCTGGGCCAGTTCGGAGTAGAAGGTGTCCAGGGTCAGGTTGGGCTCTTTTTCTACGCGGGCATCGTAGCGGCGCTGGTGCTGGCCGCTCTTTACCAGACCGATGCACACGGTGGTCACCAAGATGTTCTCTTTGGCCAGGTCCTTGGACAGGCCCTTTGTAATGGCGATACCCGCAGCGCGGGAGATGGAGGTGGGCATGGAAGCGGGTCCGGGGGTCCGGCCGCCCAGGTTGGTGACGTTGATGATGCGTCCGCCGCCGACCTTACGCATCTCCACTATGGAGTCCTGCATCAGCCGTACCGCGGCCCAGACCTTGAGTTCAAAGTCGGACTGCCAGTCCTCGGCGCTCACGTCCTCGAAGGGCTTGGCCATGGATGAACCGGCGTTGTTGACGATGATATCCACCTTACCGAAGTTATCCACGGCGGTCTTGATCATCTTCTGAGACGCGCCGTCGGTGGTGATGTCCAGGGCCAGAGGGACCACAGAGCCCTCGGTGGCTGTCTTTATTTCCTGGACCGCCTGGTCCAGTACGTCCGGCCGCCGGGCCACGATTACCACGTTGGCCCCCTCTTTGGCCATGCTGAGCGCAGCCGCTTTCCCAATCCCGTCACTTCCACCCGTGATGATTGCTACCTTGCCTTCCAGGCCCATGTCCATAGTGATTCTCCTAGGCGTGTCTTTACCTACGCTATTTCCATTTGATGGAATAAAGCCGAGATTGGGCCAGAGGCTATTTTGTGCCTGCCCCTGGCGAATCGGCACCCCATTGTAGCACAGGATTTGTCCCTCGTTTACGGCCGGTTCGTGCCTGGCGAGAACCGAGGCCGAGCGGGCTAGATCTCCAGGCCCGATGCCTGGGCGACGATGTTGATATCCTTGTCGCCCCGTCCGCTGAGACAGACCAGCACCACCTGGTCGGAGGGCAGCTTGCCCGCCAGTTCCACGGCCGCCGAAAGGGCGTGGGAGGACTCCAGGGCCGGGATGATGCCCTCGGTCCGGGACAACAGGTGGAAGGCCTCCAAGGCCTGGTCGTCGTTCACCTCGCGGTATTCGGCGCGACCCGAGTCCTTCAGGTAGCTGTGCTCCGGCCCCACGCCGGGGTAGTCCAGCCCTGCCGATATGCTGTGGGTCTCCTGTACCTGACCGTGCTCGTCCTGGAGCAGGTAGGACATGGCCCCGTGGAGCACGCCGGGCCGCCCCGCGCTGAGGGTGGCCGAGTGTTTACCGGTGCTGACTCCCTCGCCGCCGGCTTCCAGGCCGATGAGCCGCACATCTTCGTCGGGCACGAAGGGGTGGAACATGCCGATGGAGTTGCTGCCGCCGCCGACGCAGGCCAGGACGTAGTCTGGCAGCTTGCCCTCGGCTTCCAGCAGCTGGGCCCGTGCCTCGCGCCCAATGACCGTCTGAAAGTCCCGCACCATCTGGGGGTAGGGGTGGGGGCCGACCACGCTGCCAATCAAGTAGTGGGTGGTCTCCACGTTGGTCACCCAGTCACGGATGGCCTCGTTGATGGCGTCCTTCAGGGTCTTGGTGCCCGAGTCCACGGGGATGACCTCGGCTTCCAACAGCTTCATGCGGAAGACGTTCAGCGACTGGCGCTGGACGTCCTCGCTGCCCATGTAGACGATGCATTCCAGTCCCAGCATGGCGCAGGCGGTGGCGGATGCGACGCCGTGCTGGCCGGCGCCGGTCTCAGCGATGATGCGTTTCTTGCCCATGTGCTGGGCCAGGAGTGCCTGCCCCAGGGCGTTGTTGATCTTGTGGGCGCCGGTGTGGGCCAGGTCTTCCCGCTTGAGGTATATCTTGGCCCCGCCGCAGTGGTGGGTCAGATTCTCGGCGAAATACAGCGCGGTCGGCCGTCCGGCGTAGGTGTGGAGCAGATGGGCCAAGCGAGTTTGGAAATCATCGTCCTCTTTGGCCCTCAGATACGCCTCTTCCAGCTCCGCCACCGCCGCCATCAGCGTCTCAGGTATGAACTTGCCGCCAAAATCGCCGAACCGCCCCCGGTCGTCGGGGAAGCGCTGCGCTGTGTTGTCGTCTGCCATCTGGTTTTCCTCTTTGGTCCGCTATTTCCCCGCCGCCCTGGCGTTGCACAAGAAATCTCGTATCTTGCCCTGGTCCTTATCACCGTCGGTCTCCACGCCGCTGGAAACGTCCACGCCCCACGGGTGAACCGTCTTTATGGCGTCAGCCACGTTGTCAGGCGTGAGCCCTCCAGCAAGCAGGAAGTCCTGGGCCGACTTGGCCAGTGACGCCGCTACGTTCCAGTCAAAGCCCTCGCCGGTGCCGCCCTGCAGGCCCTCCACCAGCCGGTCCAAGGTCACCATGTGTCCGGCCTGGCTGTATTCTTTCGCCTTACTGCCAGCACCGGCATCGTTGGCCGCGGTGGCCGATTCGGGCACGTGCACGACCTTGATCACCTGTGAATCTACCTTGGAGGCGTACTCCACCGGCTCCTGGCCGCATAGCTGGGCCGCGTCCAGGCTGCAATACTCCACCAGGGCGTTGACCTCGTCCAGTAGCTGGTCGGCAAACAGGCCTACAATCTTGGGTACCGGACCGCCCGAGTTCTTGACACCCTCGGAGATGGTCTTTGCTTCGTCGGCGGTCACCCGGCGGCGGCGTCCGTAGACGAAGACCAGCCCCAGGTAATCGGCCCCGGCTTGGGCGGCGGCCAGCGCGTCGTCCAGATTGCGCAGGCCGCAGATCTTCACCTTTGTGGCCTGGGAAGTCATGGCGTGGGCGCTTTCTGCCCCGTTAGCTCCCGCACCTTTTCGCCAATGTCCGGTGCGGTAACCAGGGCCTCGCCCACCAGCGCCGCGTTGGCCCGGACTTTGTTCAGTTGACGCAGATGCTCGCGGGTAAAGATGCCGCTCTCGCTGACTATCTGCTTGCCCCGGGGCACCAGCGGGGCCAAGCGTTCCGTCACGGCCAGGTCGGTGGTGAAGGTGTGCAGGTCCCGGTTGTTGATGCCGATGATCTCCGCCCCGGCTTCCACCGCGGTCTCCAGCTCCGACTCGTCATGCACCTCCACCAAGCACTGCATCCAGTGGGACTGGGCGGCATCCAACAGTTCTTTGAGCTGGGCCGGTTCCAGGATGGCCACGATGAGCAGTAGGGCGTCGGCCCCGGCGGCCCTGGTCTCGACAATCTGGTAGGGGTCGAATATGAAGTCCTTGCGCAGCACGGGTGCCCGTTGGGAGGCCCCGGTCTCTTTTATCTCTCTGAGGTGGGCCAGCTCGCCTTGGAACCTCGGGTCCGTTAGGCAGGAGACCGCCGCCGCGCCGTTATTCACGTAGGTCTCGGCCAGTTTCAGGTGGTCAAAGTCCGGCAGGAGCAGGCCCCGGGAGGGTGACGCCTTCTTGACCTCGGCGATGAGCCGCGCGCCGCCGCCCAAGAGTGCTCCCGAAAGGTTCAATGGGCGCGCCTGGTAGCCGACCTCAGACTCCAGGGCGGCCAGGGGTATCCGGTCCTTGCTCTCCGCCAGCTCAACACGCTTGGCGGCAACTATTTCATCTAGGATGCTTGGCACGGTTAAGGCAACCTTATTTCTTCTTCATTCACCAGGCTGGTGATGGAACTCAAGAGGAATTCTTTTCCGCCTTGGATCTCCAGCAAGACCGGCTTCCCCGCCACACTGAAGTGCGTGATTACGCCGTCCGACTCTTCGGCATAGTCGGCTGGAGTTTCAGACACTTTGATGGCCAGGATGTCCACTTCCCGGCTGTATTTAATCTTCATAACGGTCCTGCCGCGTCGGATACATGGTGATTATTACTACCTCGCCATTCTCCTCATATACTACCCTCAAGACGTGGTCTTCATCCAGGAAGAATCGGGCGATGGAGCGTCCTCTGTAGCCGGGCGACACCTCAAGGGGATGAGTCATGTCTTCCAAGATCTGTTCGCGGTCGATGGTGAATCCCCACTGCCGTAGCAACTCAATCTTTTGCTCGGCGTGCTGTGTTAGTCTGACCGGCTTCATCCCCGAAACAACTTCAGCCGCCCGCCGACTGGCTGACCTCGATCATGGCCTCCATGCTGGCCTTGGCCTTGCCGCTGTCGATGGTCTGGGCCGCCAGTTGGACACCGTCACGGATGTTGGCAACCAGGTCGCCAACCAGCAGCACGCCGGCGCTGTTCAGCAGGACATAGTCCCGCACCGCGCCGCCCTCACCGTCCAGCAATGCCCGCATGGTCTGGGCGTTGGCCGCCTTGTCGCCGCCGCGCACGGCCTCAATGGGAGTGACCGGCAGCCCGGTGTCGGCCACGGACAGGGCCCAACTCTTGACCCGGCCCTGCGAGACTTCCCAAATGGAGGTGTCCCCCGAAAGAGTCATCTCATCCAGGCCGCCGTCGCCGTGCACGATGATTGAGTGGTGGGTGTCTAGCAGACCCAAAACCGAGGCCATCTTTTCGCCCAGTTCAGGGAAGGCCACGCCCACCAGCATGGACTGGGCGCCGGCGGGGTTGGTCAGCGGCCCCAGGATGTTGAACACGGTACGAATGCCTATCTCTCGGCGCACCGGCCCGGCGTGGCGCATGGCCGGGTGGAAGGCCTGGGCGAACATGAAGCCGATGCCGCTCTCTTTGATGCAGCGTCCCACGCCCTCGGGAGGCAGGTCGATGCGCACTCCCAGTTCCTCGAGGACGTCGGCGCTGCCGCAGGTGCCCGAGGCGGCCCGGTTGCCGTGCTTGGCGACCTTCAGCCCCGCTCCGGCCGCCACGAATGCCGCCGCGGTGGAGATGTTGAAGGTGTTCAGGCCGTCGCCGCCGGTGCCCACCGAGTCCACCAGCATCCCGTCCACGTTCACCTTCAGCGAGAACTCACGCATCATAGTGGCCATACCGGCGATTTCCTCGGTGGTCTCGCCCTTGAGCCGTATGGCGGTCAAAAAGGCCCCCAATTGGGCCGGTGTGGCCTCTCCGGACATTATTTCCCGCATCACCGAGGCCGCATCGTCCATGGACAGCGATTCCCCGGCCACGGCCAGTCCTATTGCTTCCCTGATATCCAACTTCTACTCCAATCTAAGGGGGATAGGTCCCTTCGTAGCGGTCGTTGCCCAGTATGTGCCCGGTGAGCGCGTTAAACAATGCCTGCTTATCGGCGCTTGAGTCCAGCAGCATCTGGTCCAGGGCGAAAACCGTGAACCGGTAGCGGTGGGGGTCCTGTCCCGAAGGACAAAGACCCAGGTAACCGGGGTCGCCGTAGCTGTTCCTGCCGTGGACGCCGCCGCCGATCAATTCGTCATCGCTGGGCACGCCCTCCGGTATCCCTTCCAGATGGGGCGGCAGGTTGAACAGCACCCAGTGGTCGAACACCCCCTGGGGCGCGTCGGGGTCGTACATGGCCAGGGCGAATGAGCCCGTGACCACTGGAACATCTGTCCAGGTTATCTCCGGCGAAATGTTCTCCCCGACACAGGTATAACGCTCGGGAATTGGTCCGTCCCTTTCGAAGGCCGGTATGGAGACCTTGAACTCGGCCTCCGGTGGCTGCTCGGGTGGCGGGTTGCCCCACGCCCCGTCATTGCCGCCGCAGGCGGCCAGCAGCAGCAACAATGCCATTGCCAGACCGCCCAGCAGCCGTATTCTCAGGCCCGCCGGCAATTCTAGACCGCCGCCGCCGCGCTGACGCGGTCGATGAAATTCTGCAGCAGGTGTTTACCTTCCGGGGTCATGATGGACTCGGGGTGGAACTGGACCCCCTCCACGGGGTGTTCCTTGTGGCGCAGGCCCATGATCAGCCCGTTGTCGGTGGTGGCGGTGACCTCCAGTTCGTCGGGCACGGTCTCCGGGTAGACCACCAGCGAGTGGTAGCGGATGGCCTGGAAGGGGTTGGGCATCCCGGCCAGCATCCCGGCCCCGTTGTGGTTCACCATGGACGTCTTGCCGTGCATGGTCTCGCCAGCACGGTCCACCTTGGCCCCGTAGACGTAGCCAACACACTGGTGCCCCAGGCACACGCCCAGCGTGGGGGTGTTGGGACCGAAGTGGCGAATCACATCGTTGGAGATACCCGCCTCCAGGGGCGTGGACGGACCCGGCGAGATGATTATCCCCTCCGGCGTCATGGCCGTTATTTCTTCCAGGGATATCTTGTCGTTGCGCACCACCTCAACCTCGGCGCCCAGCTCGGACAGGTACTGGTACAGGTTGTAGGTGAAGCTGTCGTAGTTGTCGATCATCAGAATCATGGTTGTTTCCTCGATGCATCTGTTTGGGGTCCGCAGGACTAGAAGGTCTCCACGAACTCCAGCCAGTTGCCGTCGGGGTCTTGGGCGTAGGCCGCCTTCCGGGACAGCTTGCCGCCCTCGTCGAACATGGACGCGGGCGGGTTGTTGTAGCTGATGCCCTTCTGGCAGGTGTCCTTGTAGAACCTGTCCAGGTCTTCCACGAAGAAGGCCAGATGTGACGCGCCCAGGTCGTTGCGGTTCAGATTGTTTTCGCCGCTGGAAGGGGAGAGGTACTGGATCAGCTCCAGTTGGTGTCCCTCGCCCATGTCCACGAACCCGCCCTTGATGTGGGCGCCAGGAAAGGCCAACACCTGCTCCACAAACTCGCCCACGCGCTCGGTTCGGCCGGCGATGCTCATACCCAGCACCTCGGAGTAGAACTGGACCGACTTCTCGATGTCTTTCACCACGAACCCGGTATGGAAGAATGACTTCAACATTTTTTAATCTCCTCTAGATAATCTCTTTCTAGTCCGCGCCCTCGGCCAGGTCGATGGCGCGCATGAGGGCGCCGGCCTTGTGGCGCGTCTCCAGATATTCGTCTTCGCCCACGCTGTCGGCCACTATCCCGCCGCCGGCCTGGACGTACATCACACCGTCTTTGTAGACGCCGGTGCGCAATACTAATGCGGTGTCCATGTCGCCCGAGTAGCTGAAATAGCCCACCGCGCCGCCGTAGGGTCCCCGCTTTTCGCCTTCAACTTCGGCGATTATCTCCATGGCCCTGATCTTGGGCGCGCCGGAGACCGTGCCGGCGGGGAAGCAGGAACGCAGGGCGTCGTAGGGGGTCATGCCGGGCCGCAGGTCGCCCTCCACGTGGGACACCAGGTGCATCACGTGGGAGAACTTCTCCACTTCCAGGAGCTGGGTGACTTCCACCGTGCCCGGCTCGCTGACCCTGCCGATGTCGTTTCGGCCCAGGTCCACCAGCATGATGTGCTCGGCCCGCTGCTTCTCGCTGCCCTTTAGCTCCGCCTCGTTGGCGTCATCCTCGCCGGGGGTGACGCCCCTGGGCCGGGTGCCGGCGATGGGGTGGGTGGCGGCCCGGCGCCCGTGCACCGTCACCACCGTCTCGATGGCCGCGCCCACGATCTGAAACCCGTCCAGGTCCAGGTAGTACATGTAGGGCGAGGGGTTGATGCTGCGCAGGGAGCGGTAGATCTGGAAGGGGTGGGCGTCGGTGCGCCGGGAGAACCGCTGGGAGTTGACCACCTGGATCACGTCGCCGGCATAGACGTACTCGATGCATTTGTTGATGGTCTTGGCGTAATCCTCGGGCGTAAAGTTGGACTCGATACTGCCGGGGGTCAGCCGGGGAGCGCCTTCGGTCTTGAACTCCTCGGGCAGGACCAAGGGCTGGGAGAGCCGGTGGACCATCTCGTCGATCCTGGACGTTGCGTCGGCGTAGGCCTTGTCGATATCGCCGTTCAGATGGACGTGGCTCACCACCTTGATGTCGTGGCGCACATGGTCGAACAACAACAGGGTGTCGCAGAACATGAACACCGACTCGGGCACGTCCGTGGGGTCCTCGGGCATCTCGGGCACCCGGGGCTCGAAGTAACGGATGGTGTCGTAGGCCAGGTAGCCCACCGCGCCGCCGTGGAAGCCGGGCAGGCCCTCCACGGGAATCAACTCGTATTTGTCCATCTCTTCCTGGACGGGAATCAGGGGGTCGATCTCGCCCAGGTCCTCTTTGGCCCCGGTCTTGACCACCTTGTAGGGGTCGGTGCCGATGAAGCTGTAGCGGCCGATGCGCTCCCCTCCTTCCACGCTCTCCAGCAGGAAGGAATAGGGTCCCTGGGCCACCTTCAGGTAGGCGGACACCGGGGTTTCCAGGTCCGCGTTTATGGAGCGGTAGACGGGCACCAGGTTTCCCAGGCCGGTCATCACCTTAACTTGTTCCAGAGTTGGTTGGTACATCTCGCTGCTCCCGGTCCCGATACATGTCGGGACACCTCCAAATTGTTGTGAGGCTTGCCTATGTGCAGCTTCGCCAATTACCCATTTTCTTTAATCTCCGTTGTCCGGTGCCGGTCAAGTCGCCCAATAAAAAAGACCCGTCCTCCAAAGGGACGAGTCAAATCGTGTTGCCACCCTATTTCGCCGCTGCTCCCCTCCTGAGTGTCTCAGTGTGTAGACGGGGTTAATCCGGCTTCTCACTCGGCGGGAGGGCCCTGGTCTACTTTTGCCCTCGTGCCGTGGGCCTTTAACGACGCCCAGCCGTACCAGCCTAGCCCCGGTTAATTATCGGGAATCGGCCTGCGGCTCCGGGGTCCATTCGTTCTTCTGCTCGAGACACCGGCTCACACCATACCCGGCTCGCTTTGCCCCGCTGGAAGACTACTACTCCCCTTCACAGCCTTTAAACATCTTCGATTGTCGTGACAGCGAGTATAGGCAGCCCCGAAAACTGTTGTCAAATTTCCGTAACTGGAAGTCCGAAATATACCGCTAAACCGTCGCGTCCCCCAGCCCCCCGGTCTCAGCAGGCACGGCTTCGTCCTCGCCGGGCCAGGGCGGGGTGGTATGGCACAGAAAGCGCAGCGGGCCATCACTGCCGGCGCTGAACTGGAACCGCCAGCCGGAGGGGATGACCAGCGCGTCGCCGGATGAAACGTCCACCGGCGAAACGTATTCCGGAGCGGCGTCCGGCGGGCAGCGCCAGACCCGGCCGGCGCCGTCCAGCACGTACCAGACCTCTTCCACCGTGCGGTGCCACACCGGTCGGGTGACCTCGCCTGGGTTCAGTGTAACTTCCACCAGGCTGCTCTTCTCCGCGCCCTGGTGGGCATCCACCAGAAAACGTATCTCAGAGCCGTCGGGGGCCACGGTGTCGGGTTCGGGCCTGCGCCGCCCTGGGGGAGGGGGCAGGGGAGAAGTGGTCATATTGCGCCTCCGTGTTGGGCGTCAGGGGGTCAGGCCCTCGCCAACCAGGTTCCAGTAGGGCAGGACGATGGTGAAGAGCACTCCCACGGCGATCACCGTCATGGCGATGCCCATGCGCACGACTTCCGAGGCCCTGATCTCGGCCCGCTGGTAGATGAACACGCTGGCCGTGGCGCTGGCGGGGTAGAAGACCACGGAATCGCCCACCACCACCACCGCCAGGCCGCAGACCATGGGGTTCAGCCCCAGGGCCGCGCCCGTGGACATGGCCACGGGGATGATGAACGCCAAATAACCGGCGATGTTCGGCATGACCACACGCACCGCCGCGGCGGAGCCGGCCATGGCCAAGAGGATCCAGTGGTGGTGTCCGCGCAACCCCTCCACACTGCCCACCAGGGAGTCGGCGAACCACTCGGCCGCTCCGCTGGAGATGAGGGCGTTGGCCAGGGAGAGCGAGGACGCGATGACGAAGAAGTTGGTCCAGCCCATGTTCTGCTCGAACTCCCGCCAGTTCACCAGCCCCACTCCCGGCAGCAGAATAACCGTCATGGCGATGAGGGCCGGGACCGTGGGCGGCAGACCGTGGGCGAAGTCGGTGAACCACAGGAGGGCCGTGCCCAGCGCGATCAGACCGGCCCGTATCTCTCTAGCCTGGATGGGGCCGGGTTTCAGTTCCACCGCCGCCACACCTTCGGGCAGAGTGAACCCGGACCGGTAGGTCCAGAAGACGTAGAAGCCGCCGACGATCAGGTTCAGGTAGAAGGGGACGGCCATGAGCATGAACCACTTGGTCCAGGAGAAGTCATCGATGCCGCCGAAGTCCGCGATGAGCGCCGCCGCCACCACGGGCGTGATTCCCCCGGCCAAAAGGGCGGTGGAACCCAGGCGGTTCAACCCGCCCATGGCCATCATCACCGCCTTGTTCAGGGGCTGGGTCTTTTCCACACCCCAGTGCTCCATCACCTGCTCGTAGATGTGCACCATGATGGCGCCCCGGGTGCTGGCCGACGGCAGGGCGAAGGTCAGCCCAGCAAAGGCGGCCAGCATCTGCACGTACAAAGCCTTGGGGCTGCCTCCGGCCATGCGTATCAGGTAGATGGCCAGCCGCTCGGCCAGACCGGAGCGGTGGACGGCCATGCCCAGGGTGAGGATGCCCACCAGGAAGTAGGTGACCGGCTGGGAGAAACCGTAGAGCGCCGCGCCGGTGTCTTCCACCGCGTCGAACAGGACGAGAAGGATGATGCCCAGCAGGCCGGTGACGGCGATGTGCAGGGTCTCGGTGGCCCACAACACCACCGCCAGAGCCATCACCGCCAGCGCACGCTGCCCCTGGTCTGAAAGGCCCTCGGGGTTGGGGGCCAGGATGATGGCCAGAAACACCGCCACCGGCAGGCCGATGCGGAAGGCCAGGGCCGAGGGGCGTACATTTCCGACTGTTATGGCGTCGAGCATGGTCTCTGAATTCGCTATCCGGCTGACCGGTTTTTCAGCGGCCCCTACTCTACTCCAGCTACAAAGTCGGCACAAGGTAGCCGTGCCGGTCATAATAAAAAGCCCCCGGTGGTAACCGGGGGCTTTTGTTCTCTCGCTACACAGTCCCGTCTACGAGACTCGGGGCTTCCGCCCCTTGCGGTCGAGGAAGTCCTTGAAGCCGTCTTCCACGGTGAGGCCCTTGAAACGGCCCTTGCGGCCTTCGATCTCGGTGCGGAACTGGGTCTCCAGGGATTCGCCAGTGTGCTCGATAAGCAGGGACTTGATGTTGGCGACGCCCTCGGGCCGGTTCTTGGCGATACCGGCGGCTACCTCGATGGAACGGTCCATCAGTTCACCCGATGGCACCAGGTGGTTGATGAGGCCGATGTGGTAGGCCTCGTCGGCGAACACTTCGCGGCCGCTGTAGAGCAGTTCCTTAGCCTTGGGCCAGCCGACCATCGTCGGCAGGCTCCAGGTCGCGTTCAACTGGCCGTAGTTCACCGCCAGGAACCTGAAACTGGTCTTTTCGCAGCCCATCAGAAAGTCCAATCCGGTGGCCATTACCGTGCCGCCACCGTAGCAGAGGCCGTTGATGGCCCCGATTATGGGCTTGGAGGAGATGGCCAGGTGCCAGGTGTACTCGGCCCGGGCGGCGGCCCCGGCGGCCCGTTCTTCCTCGGAGAATTCCCGGTTCTCGTGGATGTCCGCCCCGGCGGAAAAGGCCCGCTCACCTGCGCCGGTGATGATGATGGCCCCGACGCCGTCATCCTGCTCGGCCTCGGTAACAAATTCGTCCAGCTCTCGCACCAGCTGCAGAGAAAGGGCGTTCAAGACCTCGGGCCGGTTCAATGTGACTATTGCTACCCGGTCCACCTGGTCCGTTTTGATCATCTCGAAACTCATGTTCCTGGTTACTCCCTCCGCTTGCCGAAGCGGTCTCATTTCTGTGCGCATACGCCCATGGCATCGCGAAGTCTAATAAACCATACCGGGGGCCCAAAGTAAAATTTTCGGCCTTTGCCCAGGCCCACGGCGCGTGTGGCCCCCTTGTTTGGAGATTGACTTGCCGGGCGGGTTAAACCCCCGCCCCTACGGCCGAATCTCACCTTCGTCACCTCATTCTTGCGCCGAAGGTACTTAGCCGTCGGCCCTGCCGACTGTGACCAAGCTCACATTTGCCTTGTGTCCAGCATCACGGCTTTGAATCCGTGCCTGGCGTTTACTGGAAATGTGACAAGGAACTTGATGGGCCGGCCGGTCCGACACCACCGGAGGCCCGAAGGGGTGAGCGAGATGTTTTGCAAATTCAAGGCCTGCGGAAAATGCGGCGGCGACCTGATGTTCGATACCGACGACGGGCGATGCTTCCAGTGCGGCCGTATCTACTGTCCGGAGCGGTCTCCCATGGAACTGCTCTTAGACCCCATGGAGACGCATCATACCCTGTCCACCGACATCTCTCCCGGTGAGGAAGACCTGGACCGAAAGCGCCGCAAGGCCCGGCGGGCTCCCCGCCGCGTCAACTCCATGATTGCTTCCAAACGGCGCAGCGAAGAGAAGTGGTGGGCCCGGAACCAACAGGTGATCCAG
>PBMF01000043.1 GCA_002721995.1 Chloroflexota bacterium | reverse complement strand
GACGCCGGCGGTCGGTGATGATTCAGGCTCAGGCCATGCTATCATGGGCCTCAAATTTGTTGCATTGGAGGCCACATCATGCCATTCGGAGGCAATGACTGGCTGGCACTGACCCAGGAAGAGACCCTGGAGCCTGAGATTCCCATCTGCGACCCTCACCACCACTTCTGGGACCACCGACTGGCGCGGATTCCCTTCCAAAAGTACCTGCTGCAAGAACTGGCCGACGACATGAACAGCGGCCACAACGTCCGCTCCACCGTCTTCGTCGAGGCACGCTCCATGTACCGGGCCGGCGGACCAGACGAGATGAAGCCGGTGGGCGAGGTCGAGTTTGTCCAGGGTCTGGCCGCCGCCAGCGCCTCGGGACTCTACGGTCCGGGCCGGGCCGCTGCGTCCATCGTGGGCCACGCCAACCTGAACCTGGGCGACGGCGTAAAGCCGGTCTTGGAAGCCCTCCAGGCCGCCAGCCCCAACCGGTTCCGGGGCATCCGCCACTCGGTGACCTGGGACCCCAACCCCGACATCGAAAACACCGCCGCCCACAACCAGGAAGGCCAGATGTCCAGCGACAACTTCCGGGCCGGAGCCAAGGTGCTGGCCGGCATGGGCCTGAGCCTGGAGGGTTGGATGTTCTTCCCCCAGATGTTCGAGCTGGCCGAGTTCGCCAAGGCCGTGCCCGACCTGCAGATAATCCTCTGCCACGTGGGCGGACTGCTTCGCTACGGACCCTACGGCGGCCGGGACGAAGAGGTGTTTGACACCTGGCGCAAGGGGATCGCCGCCGCCGCCGAGTGCCCCAACATCGTGATCAAGCTGGGCGGCTTGGGCATGCCCAGCGCCGGCTTTGACTGGCACACCAGGAACACCCCCATCGGCTCGGAGGAGCTGGCCAAGGACAGCGCGCCCATCATGAACTACTGCATCGAGCAGTTCGGCCCCAACCGGTGCATGTTCGAAAGCAACTTCCCGGTGGACAAGGTGTCCTTCTCCTACCACGTGATGTGGAACGCCTTCAAACACCTGTCCAAGGACTACTCGGCCTCGGAACGGGCCGACATGTTCCACGACGTGGCCGCCAGGATCTACAACGTCCAATATTAGCGGTGTGGTATCCAAACCGGAGCACTACGAGATGGCCTTCGCAGAATACGAAGGCCATCTTATTTTGTCTTGACGATTTGGGCACAAGAACGCATCGCCAGTGTAAAATGAGCCCACCTACGTAAGGGGGATGCGAAGGTCGTGACCACCAACCGGCCTCCTGTTACCGAATTCATCGGCCGCCAGCAAGAACTCTCCGTGCTCACCGTCGCCTTGGACGACGCCATGCAGGGCCAGGGCCGGGTGGCGATGATCGCGGGAGAGCCGGGCATCGGCAAGCCCCGCATCACCCAGGAACTAACCGCCGTCGCCCAAGGACGGGCCGGCCGTTAACTCCATATCACGGCTGCGGAGAGAGGTTAAGCTCCAAATAACTCCAGGGCGTTCTGGCGGTAGATGCGTTCCCGGTCGGCGGCGTCCAGACCCACGTGGTCAACGGCGTCCAACAGGCCGCCGCTCATGGGCGCCCAGACCCAGTCCGAGCCCAGCATGATATGTTCGGGGCCCGCCAGGTCCAAGAGCAGCTTCAAGGACCGGGGATTCACGGTCACCGTGTCGTAGTAGAGCATGGACATGTATTCCTCGGGTCCGCCCTTTTCCAGATCTGCCACCTTCTCCATGCCCTTGCGGTAGGCCACGTCCAGCCGGCCGATGCCGTAGGGCAGGAATCCCCCGCCATGGCAGAGGACCAGCTTCAACTTGGGGTGTTTGTCCAGCAGTCCGGAGTGGATCAGCTTGGCGGCTAAAATAGAAGTGTCTAGGGTGCGGCCCATGCTAAAGGCCATGAAGCTGGGACCCACCAGCGGCCACTTGCTGTGGGAAGCGCCGTGGAGCATCACCGGCACGTCCAACTGTTCCGCCGCCGCCCAGAGGGGTTCCAGTCCGGGGTCGGCCACGTCGATATCCGCGGGATCGCTGGGCAGCATGGTCCCCAGCATGCCCAGAGTCTTCACGGCATACTCCAACTCCTGTGCGGCCCGCTCGCCGTCCTGCAGGGGCACCGAGGCGATAGTGCAGAAGGCCTCGCCGCTGTCCTTGCCCGTCTGCGCCATATGCTCGTTCAGCAGCCGCACCCAGTCGCCCTCCTTATCGGCGGGGAGGGTGTAGCCCTGGATATCCAGCCAGGCGGCCATGTACTGGGAGGTCACGCCCTGCTCTTGCATCCATTGGGTACGGGCCTCGGTATTGGACAGACTACCGCCCGCGGCCCGCAGTGTGGGCAGATGGGGGAAGGTCAAAGCATGTCCGGAATCGGTCTCGGCAACACCGACACCGAAGGCCCTATGGGATTTCGCCACCTCTTTCAGAAAGCTGGTGGGGGCGATGTGGGCGTGAACGTCGATGAATCCGGCTGGGTTTTCCTGGGCCATGACTCCTCCCGAAGGGGCTGAATTATGTCGCGATACGCGCGGCTGAGGATATATTCGCAGGGCGCTACCGTCAAGATTCCAAATAGTATGTATAATGGGCGGAAATTTCTCCGGCAGCCCCAATGGCACCACTGGAAAACACTCAAGCAAGTTGGGAGGATTCTCCGATGCCCGATCGCAAAGATGGCGGTGACGCCGTATTGGAAGCCCTGCGCAAGCTGGACGTTGATTACATCATCTCCTCACCGGGTTCCGAGTGGCCTTCGGTATGGGAAGCCTTAGCCCGGCAGAAGATCAACGAGGAACCGGGCCCCACCTACATCAACTGCTGGCACGAGACCCTGGCCGTGGCCATGGCCCAGGGTTACACCAGGATGACCGGACGCATGCAGGCGGTCCTGCTCCACGCCGGTGTGGGCGTATTACAGGGTTCCATGGGCATCCACGGCGCCTTCCAGGGCGAGATCCCCATGTTGGTGGCCTCCGGTGAGACCGATTCCTACGGCGAGGCCGACGGCTTCGACCCGGGCCCCCAGTGGTTGCGCAACCTGAGCATCGTGGGCGGCCCCAACCGGCTGGTGGACTCCATCACCAAATGGAGCAGCCGCGTGACCAGTTCCGAAGTCATCTACGAGACCTTCAGCCGGGCCGGTGAGATGGCCCAGCGCACCCCCATGGGCCCCACCTTCCTGAACGTGCCCATGGAGACCATGTTGGACGAATGGACGCCTCCCGCCAAGTTCAACAACAAGCCCGTGGCCCCCAAGACCCGGCCCGAATCTTCGGACATCGACGCCATCGCCGACCTGATAATTCAGAGCAAGAGCCCGGTCATATTGGCCGACTCGGCTGGCAAGAGCCTGGAGGGCTACCAGACCCTGGTTGCCTTGGCCGAGACCTTGAACATTCCGGTCTTCGAGTCCGAGGGCCCCGGATACTCCAATTTCCCGACCAACCACCCGCTGCACAACGGGTATGACCTGAAACCCAGGTACGGCGAGTTCGACCTGTTCCTGGTCGTCGGTTGCCGCGCCCCCTGGTATCCCGGCAGCGCCAGCCCCGCCAACGGCACCGTGGTCATCATCGACGAGAACCCCATCAAGGAGTTCATGGTCTACCAGGACCTGGGCGCCGACCACTACCTGGAGGGCGACCTGGCCCTTTCCCTGGAGCTTCTCAAGGAGTCCCTCAAGGCCAAGGGAGTCAAGCCCAGGAAATACGCCGGGAACGGCGGTGTGTGGGAGAAATACCGGGCCGTCGGCGAGGGTGATACCAGCGCCAGTCCCATCACCCCCGGCGTGCTGTGCAACGCCCTGGGCGAGAACATGCCCGCCGATGCCATCTACATCGACGAGACAATCGTCCACCGGCCCCAGATACTGCGCCGCATCGAGCGAGCCAACCCCCAGAGCTACCTGCGCCCCGCCGGCGGACTGGGACAGGGACTGGGCACCGCTCTGGGCGCCAAGCTGGCCTCCCCCGACCGGCCTGTTGTGGCCCTCATGGGCGACGGCTCCTTCCTATACAACCCCATCACCCAGGCCCTGGGTGTGGCCCGGGAGAGCGACCTGCCCATCATGATCGTGGTGTTCAACAACACCAGCTACGCCGCCATGAAGCGGTTGCACCTCTCCTTCTATCCCGAAGGCGACGCCGCCAAGTCGGGCATATTCCACGGCGTGGACATACCCGGCCCCGACTACCAGCAGCTGACCTCCCCCTTTGGTGGACACGGCGAGCGCGTGGAAGACCCCAAGCGCCTGACCGGCGCCATCAAGGACGGCCTGGCCGCCGTGGCCGAAGGCAAAGTAGCAATCCTGGACGTAGCCCTGTCCGGTTAGTCATTCAGCACTAGAGTTCCTCCCCCCGTGCGCGGGGGAAGGTTAGGATGGGGGCCACACTCCCTCATCACTCCCTTTTCATCAAAGGAAACAAAACATGGTCAAGAAAAAAGGCTCCGGCCTCCTCATGGTGTTCACCAACGTGGACACCGAATACGACGCGGATTTCAACGCCTGGTACCTCCAGGAACACATCCCCGAGCGCCTCAGCGCGCCCGGATTTCTGGACGCTGGCCTCTATCAAGCAGTGAAGGGCGGCCCCCGCTACCTCGCCGTCTACGAGTTGGAGTCACCGGCGGCCATGGAGACTACCGAGTACAAGCACATGAGCGAGAACCCCACCGAGTGGACAAAGCGGGTCGGGCCCATGACCGTTGGCCGGGGCACGGTGCGGAACGTCTACACCCAGATATCCCCCGCCGAGAGCGACCCAGACACCATGGGCCGGGGCATGGCCCCCGCGCTTCAGATAGGGCGCATGGAAGTCCCGCCGGAGATCGAGGACAAGTACAACGACTACTACGACAATGTCCGCACGCCGGGCAACCTGAAGAACCCAGGTTGTCTCTACGTGCGCCGCTACCACGCCGTCCTCGGCGTGCCCAAGTACCTGACCATGTACGAGTTCGAGCACGAGAAGGTCCCCGAGTCCGTGGCCTGGGAGGAACACCGCAGACAGGACACCATGCACGACTACATCGGCGGCAACTACAGCCACCCGCCCGGCTCCCCCGGCGTGTACCGCCGCATCATCCCGCCCCGCCCCTTCTAGCTCGAAGAGAACAAACAAGTCCCTTCCCCCGCCTGCGGGGGAAGGTTAGGTCCGACTACGTCGAGACTCACGACTGAGTCGGAGATGGGGGCGACCTCCCTCCTAGGTCCGAGTTCAAGATGGGGGATGAACTCCCCCAAAACCAACCCTCACCGCCCCGCCAACATTCTTGCCACCCACTCACCCCTCTGGTACGCTTCCCGAAGCTAAAACGGAAGTGACTCCCCTTTGACCCAGAAAGCCAACGCCGACCTCTTCGTCACCTGCATCATCGACCAGTTGTACCCCGAGGTCGGGGTCAGCGTGGTCAAGGTGCTGCGGCGTCTGGGGGTCAACGTCGGCTTCCCCAAGGACCAGTCCTGCTGCGGCCAACCCCTGTACAACACCGGCTTCACCCAGGAGTCCCGGAAACTGGCAACCAGGGTGCTGGAGCAGTTCAAAGACAGCGACTACGTGGTTGTGCCTTCGGGCTCCTGCGCCGCCACCATCCGCGTCTTCTACCTGGAACTCTTCGCCGACGTACCCTCCCTCCTGTCCCAGGCCAAGGCCCTGGCCGCCAAGACCTACGAGTTCTCCGAATTCCTGGTCGACGTGCTGGGCGTTGACGACGCCACTGCCTGCGGAGCATCTCAGCAGGGCTCAGCCGCTTACCATCCCAGCTGCCACCTGCTCCGGGAACTGGGCGTCAGGGAAGGACCGGCCAAGCTGCTAGATAGCGTACCCGGCCTGGAGCGGGAGGAACTGGCCGGGGCCGAGGAGTGCTGCGGGTTTGGCGGCACCTTCTCTGTGAAGTTCCCCCACATCTCCGAGGAGATGGTGGCCGACAAGATCGCCAACGTCCAGGCAAGCGGCGCCGACACCCTGGTAGCCTGCGATATGAGCTGTCTGATGAACATGGGCGGCGCCCTGAACCGCCAGGGCTCGGACGTGAAGATTCGCCACCTGGCCCAGATACTGGACTCCGATTCCGACTAGGTACCCACTAAGGACCCTGGCCATTGGCCGAGATAAAAACATCTGAATTCGCCGCCGCGTCAGCCAGCGCCATAAAAAACCCCCAGCTGCGCCGTGCCCTGGACCGGGTGGGAGCGGGATTCGACGTTGCCCGCCGCGAGCGCATCAATGAGGCCACCCAGGAGGCCTGGGAGCAGTGGCGGCAGCAGGCCAGAGACATCAAGGTCCATGCCATCGAACACCTGGACTACTACCTGGACCTGCTCCACACCAACGTCACCGCCGCCGGTGGGCACCTGCACTTCGCCAAGGACGCCGACCAGGCCAACGAGATAGTGGCCCACATCGTCCGCACCCGGAATATCAAGGTCGCCACCAAGAGCAAGAGCATGGTGTCCGAGGAACTGGGCCTGAACCCGGTGCTGGAGTCCCTGGGCGTGGAGGTCTTCGAGACCGACCTGGGCGAGTACATCATCCAACTGGCCGAAGAGACGCCCTCCCATCTGGTGGCGCCGGCCCTGCACAAGTCCAAGGAGGACGTGGCCGAGCTCTTCACCGAGAAGCTGGGCATCCCTTACGACGAGGACATCTACCACATGGCCGCCACCGCCCGGACGGTGCTCCGCGACAAGTTCATGGAGGCCGACCTGGGCATCAGCGGAGCCAATTTCGTGGTGGCCGAGACCGGCTCCCTGGTCATCATCACCAACGAGGGCAACGGCCGGCTCTGCACCTCGGCCCCCCGCGTGCACATCGGCATCACTGGCATGGAGAAGGTGATTCCCTCCATGCAGGACCTGTCCATATTTCTCAAACTGCTGCCACAGTCGGCCACCGGCCAGCGCATCACCAGCTATGTGAGCATGACCACCGGCCCCCGCCGGAGCGACGACGAGGACGGCCCCGAGGAGTTCCACCTGATCCTGGTGGACAACGGCCGGTCCGCCATGCTGGCCGACCCGGCGCTGCGCGAGGCGCTCTACTGCATCCGCTGCGGGGCCTGTTTGAATATCTGCCCGGTCTACAAGCGCATCGGCGGCCACGCCTACGGCTGGGTCTACCCCGGCCCCATCGGCGCGGTGGTCTCCCCCATGCTGGTGGGCCTGCCCCAGGCCAAGGAACTGCCCCAGGCATCCAGCCTGTGCGGTGCCTGCCGCGAGGCATGTCCCATCAAGATAGACATCCCCCGCATGCTCCTTGACCTGCGCAAAAAGACCGCCGAAAGCCCGGACAACAGCCAACGCTCAGCACCCGAATCAGAGAGGATAATCGCCCGGACCTACGCCTGGGCCATGGGCCGGCCAGCCCTTGTCAGGTTGGGTCACCAGGTCGGACGGTCCCTGCAACGGATGCTCCATCTGGTGCCGTTTTCGCCGTTGACCAAGGACGGGAAATGGTACCGCAAGCTGCCACTGCCCGTCGTATCCAAGTGGACCAGTGGCCGTGACCTGCCTTCCCTCCCGCCCAAGACGTTCCATGAACTTTGGGAGCAAGGGATCGTGGACGGATCGCGCGATGACTAACCAAAACGCTGTTCCCGGTGTTTCCAAGGCGGAGTTCCTCCGCTCGGTGAGAGAGAAACTTGGCCGCAGCGACGTGCCGCCAGCCCACCCCTATCCCCGGCTGGTTGAAACACAGGCCGAATTGGAAACCCAGGCCACGGGCGCCCGGCAGAGAATCCTCGAAAACCGGCCCGCCATCGTAGAAAGATTGGCGAAGATGGCCCAGATGGGAGGGTGGAACGTATTCCGGGCCGCGGGCGCCGAAGAGGCCATCGGATATATCGAAAACCTGGCCCGCAACCGGGAAGCGTCCCAGGTAGTACGCTCCGCCCAGGAAGTTTTTGACCAGGTCCCTGTGGACGATGCCCTGCGCAACCTTGGCCTGACCGTCACGCCGGTCGTCCAAGATTACGCTAATCCCCGGGGGACACTGCGCAACCAGATTCGGCAGTCGGACATCGGTATCACCGGCGCCGACTACGCCCTGGCCGAGACCGGCTCGCTGGTGGTGCTGCCCCGGCGCGGACTCAGCCGGCTGGTATCCCTGGTGCCGCCGGTCCATGTGGCCCTGGTGCGGCCCGAGGACGTGCTGGAAACCCTGGACGACCTGTTCTTGTTGCGGCGGCTGGAGTATCATCAGCGGGGCGGCGAGATGGGCAGCTATCTGAACTTCATCACCGGCCCCAGCCGCACCGCCGACATTGAAATGACCATCGTGGAAGGCGTCCACGGCCCCAAGGAAGTACACATGGTGCTCCTGGACTAGGTCTACCCTCTACCCACAACAAGGTGAAAATAGATGCCCATGCGCGTTGGATTCTCCGAGTTCCGCCGGCAGATGCTGGAACGGGACCTGGAAGGAATCGAAGAGATGCTCCCCATCCTGGGAGTTGAGAAGGTCATACTCGCCGGTGATATGGCCGCCGGGGACTACTCCCCGGACACCCGGATCGAGTTGATAATCGTCCACGACACCGAATATTCCTTCGGCCGCCGCGCCGACTTCTTCTCCTACCATCTGCCCTCCTCGGTGGACATAGACACCCTGGTCTACACCCCCGCCGAGTTTGACGATGCGGTGGAGAACCTGCCCGCCTTGGGCAAGGCCGTGCGCGAGGGACGGGAGATATACCATGCCTGATTACTTGGCGGAGGGCGCCCGCTGGATGCGCCAGGCCGAACAAGACCTGGTCGACGCCCACTTCCTGCGCGAGGGCGGCCGGCACAACCTGGCCTGTTTCATGGGACAGCAGGCGGCGGAGAAGGCCATCAAGGCCTATCTCTACCACAAACGGGTGGAAGACGTCTGGGGCCACTCACTTTTGGACCTGTGCGAAGACGCCAAGCTCTTCGACATGATGTTCGACACGGTGAAGTCGGAGGCCCGGCAACTGGACAAGTACCACTACATCACCCGCTACCCCGAATACTTGCCTGGTGGGACCTCCTCGGAGGCCTTCGACGAGATCGATTCTGAGCGCTCCCTGGAGCTTTGCGAACAGGTGATGGGCTTCGTCCGGGAGCGGCTGGTCTAGGACTTACCCCTTGGGGTTGATCAGGAACAGGCGCACTGCCCGCTCCGCCGTCCCCTCCAGCATCACACCCGTCCGGCCCAGGGCCTCTTGAAAGGACATGGCGCCGTCGGAGATGCACAGCACCGACGCCACTCCGTGGTCGTACAGTTCCTCGTGGCCCTCACCCAGGCTGCCCGCCAGAAGCACCGTGGGCACGCCGTGGGCCCGGGCGTGACGGGCCACCCCCACCGGCGCTTTGTCGAAGACCGTGGAGTGGTCGGCACGGCCCTCGCCCGTAATCACCAGGTCCGCCCCGGCCAGATGGCTGTCAAAGTCCAAGACCTGGCAGACCATGTCGATTCCCGACTGTATCTTGGCCCCGGCAAAGGCCATGAGCCCCGCACCCAGACCGCCGGCAGCCCCCGCTCCCGGCGTATCCAAGATGTCCTGACCCAGGTCGTGCCTCACCACCCAGGCGAAGTTCTGCAGGGCAGCGTCCAACTCGGCCACAACCTCGGGCGACGCGCCCTTCTGAGGGCCGTAGACCGCCGACGCTCCAGTGGGACCGCACAGGGGATTGGTGACATCCGTTGCCGCCACGATCTCGGCATTGCCTATCTGGGCAAGCATATTGGACGTGTCGATACGGTCCAACCTGGCCAACGCGCTGCCGCCCGGCGGCAGAGCGTTGCCGGAAGCGTCCAAGAAGCGCGCTCCCAGGGCCGTGGCCATGCCCGCGCCGGCGTCGTTGGTGGCGCTGCCGCCCAGACCGACGATCACCCGGTCAAACCCCTTTTCCAGGGCCCCTTTCAGCACCTGGCCTGTTCCCAACGTGGTGGTCACCTTGGGATTGCGGCGCCGGTGGGGAACCATGGCCAGCCCCGATGCCCTCGCCATCTCGATGACGGCGGTACGCCCGTCGCCCATGACGCCCCATTGGCACTCGATGGGCTGGCTCAGGGGCCCAGTGACAGTGCTGGTGAATATCTCGCCGCCGGTGGCGTCCACCAGGGCGTGGAGCGTGCCGTCGCCGCCGTCCGCCACGGGCACCAGCACCGTTTCGGCGTCGGGGACTGCCGCCAAGACGCCACGGGAGATTGACCTGGCCGCTTCCAGTCCTGAGATGCCGCCTTTGAACCCCTGAGGGGCGATAACTACTTTCATGAAAGGGTACGGAGACCGCTGCGGGAAGATTCACGCCTGGGGCGAGTGCCGCAATTATACACTCCGCTATACCGTTCCCAGCCTGCCTTTGTTACAATCAAACCCGCCGTGAAGCCCTACCCTGGGCGCGGCGCGTGTGGAGAGTGCCCATGCCCTCGAAAGAGGACTTAAAACGCCGGGCCGAAGAACTCATCGACGCCAAGGCCGATGAGCTGGTGGCCCTGGCCCAGACCATACTGAAGAACCCTGAGCCGGGCTTCCGCGAATTCAAGACCGGCAAGCTGGTGGCAGAGCAATTCGGCAAGCTGGGACTGCAACCCCGGAGCGGCCTGGCCATCACCGGCGTGCGGGCCGATGCGACAGGCAGGACGCCGGGCCCGACCCTGGCCCTGCTGGGGGAACTGGACTCGCTCATCGTCGCCGAACACCCCCATGCCGACTCCGAGACCGCCGCGGCCCACGCCTGCGGCCACCACTGCCAGATAGCCATGATGCTGGGCGCGGCTTCGGCCCTGACCCAGACCGACGTGCTGGACAACCTGGCCGGCCGCATCGCCTTCATGGCCGTGCCCGCCGAAGAGTACATAGAGATCGAGTACCGGGATGGCCTGCGCCGCGATGGCAAACTGGAGTTCCTGGGCGGCAAGCCGGAGATGGTGCGCATCGGCGAGTTCGACGACGTTGACCTGGCCATGATGCTCCACACCACCGCCAACCCAGCCGAAAAGTTGATGTGCATCAGCAACACCAACAACGGCACCGTGGCCAAGAGAATCCAATTCTTGGGCAAGGGAGCCCACGCCGGCGGCGCTCCCCACCTGGGCATCAACGCCCTGAACGCCGCTACCATGGCCATGACCGCCATCAACTACAACCGGGAGACCTTCCGGGACGACGACAGTATCCGTGTCCACCCCATCATCACCAAGGGCGGAGAGGCGGTGAGCGCTGTTCCCGCCGACGTGCGCATGGAGACCTTCGTGCGAGGCCGTACCCTGGAAGCCCTGATGGACGCCAATACCAAGGTTGACCGGGCCCTCAAGGCTGGGGCGATGGCCGTGGGCGGCAGCGTCAAGATCCAGACCATCCCCGGCTACATGCCCCTGCAGCAGCATAAGGGAATGGCCGACATCTTCCGGGCCAACGCCGTTAACCTGGTGGGCGAAGAGAACATCGGGTACGTCCACCACCGGGGCGGCTCCACGGACATGGGCGACCTGAGCCACCTGATGCCCGTCATCCATCCCTACGTGGGCGGGGCCACGGGCGTCGGCCACAGCGCCACATATCTGATAGAGGACTACTCCCTGGCGGTGATAAAGGGCGCCAAGGCTCTGGCCTACACCATCATTGATATCCTGGGCGACGGCGCCTCCCACGGCAACAGCATCGTGGGCGGCCAGCGGGCGGACATGACCATCCCCGAGTACCTGAAATTCATGCGCAATCTTGCCTCGGAAGAGACCTTCGACGGCGGCAACGCATGACCACTCCCAAACTGAACATCGAGGAACTGAAGCAGAAGGCCTGCGAGACCATCGAGAAGCGAAAGAAGGAGATAATCGGCGTGGCCGAGCAGGTGCTCGCCCATCCCGAAGCCGGGTTCCGGGAGTTCCAGACCGCCAAACTGGTGGCCCAGAAGTTCCAGGAACTGGGTATCCACCACCAGAGCGGCCTGGCGTTGACGGGACTTAAAGGCCGCATCTCCGGCGGCTCGGGGGCCGGTCCCACCGTGGCTGTCATCGGCGAACTGGACTCCCTGGTGGTTAATGAACACCCCCACGCCAACCCCGACACCGGCGCGGCCCACGCCTGCGGCCACCATTGCCAGATAGGCATGATGCTGGGCGCCACCATGGGTCTCCTGACCCCGGAGGTCATCGCCGAACTATCCGGTGAGATCGTTCCCTTCGCTGTGCCTGCCGAGGAGTTCATCGAGGTCAAGCAGCGGCTGGATATGAGGGATCAGGGCAAGCTGGAATTCCTGGGCGGCAAGCAGGAACTCATCCGCCTGGGTGAGTTCGACGACGTTGATATCGCCATGATGTGCCACACGGCGAGCGACATGGGCGAGCGCAAATTTGCCATGGGCGGCACCAGCAACGGTCACGTGGTCAAGTACGTCAAATACTCCGGCGTGGGTGCCCATGCGGGCAGCATGCCCCACCGGGGCGTGAACGCCCTGAACGCGGCTTCATTCGCCATCCAGGCCATCAACTCCCTAAGGGAGACCCACCGGGCCGAAGACACCGTGCGCATCCACGGCATCATGACCAAGGGCGGCGAGGCCGTAAGCGCAGTCCCAGCCGATGTACGCCTGGAATGGCGGGTCCGTTCCTCCACGCCCAAGATGGTGCTGGAAAACTCCCAGGCCGTGGACCGCTGCTTCAAGGCCGGGGCCCTGGCGGTGGGCGCCAAGGTGGACATCACCACCATCCCCGGTTACTTGCCCATGCGCCACGACATCAAGCTGCAGGACATCTTCCGGCGCACGGCGGTGGACCTGGTGGGGGACGACGCCACGCTGGTTATGCCGGCCCGCCGCAACCGGGGCGGTTCAACGGACATGGGCGACCTGAGCCAACTGATCCCCGCCTGTCACCCCTACACGGCGGGAGCATCGGGGCCAGGCCACAGCAAGGACTACATCATCCACGACTACGAGTCGGCGGTGATAGTCCCGGCCAAGATCATGGCCATGGTGGTCATCGACCTGCTGGCCGACGGCGCGAAACGGGCCAAAGAGGTCAAGGCCAGCCACCGACCCGCCATGACCAAGGCCGCCTACCTGAAGTTCCAGAGGGAAAGGGCCCAGACCACCCTTTTCGATGGCGCTGCCTAGCCGGACTTAGACCACCAAAAAGTGCATGGCGGTCCCGGCCAAGAGCGGCACCGCCAGGTTGTCGTCGGGAGGGATGGACGCCAGCTCCACCGCACCGGCAACCGCAACCCCGACCCAGAGACCCCAATCATGGTCGATGCCGCCCGCTGCGACCAGGACTCCCATAGCCCCGGCCCCGACTCCCATGAACGCTGCGGTCCCAAAGGGGGACTTGTCCAGTATGCGGGGGCCGGGCATGCGACGCCCCACCAAGGCCGCCACCGGGTCTCCCAGGGACAGGAAGAACATGGCCGGTATGGCCACATCCTTTCCGAAGAGCACGTAGACCAAGAGGGCAGCCACGATCATGTACGTGGCGCCGGTGATGTGCACTGCCTCGTCGGATTTCAAAAGGGGCGCCAGCAGGCCCATGAAGATCCGGTTGAGCCAGGGTAGGTTGAACCGGGCCAGGTCCAAGGCCAGGCCGCCCGCCGCCAGGACAACCAACGCCCAGACCATTGTGGTCTCAGAGAGGAAGATTCCAGCAAGGGGAATTGAAGATCCGGCGATGATGTGGAACAACCTGCGCCACACGGTGGGTGAGTCGCGGTGCGTCCCCCGTCTTTCACCACCGAACAGCAGCAGGTCCATCAACCGGCGCATGGGCGCTCCAGTCCAAACATGGGCTAGATTCTACCCTCCAGCCAAAGGAGTTGGCCGGACAATCAGCCGCCAATTAACAATGGTTTTCCGAGGATAAGACGGTTAAAACCGGATGGTGATACTGTCCCCGGCCCGCCAGCGCAGGTCCCGGAATTTGGTGTCCTTGGGGGCTTCGAAAATCATCCAACCATCCACGCCGGTCCCCTTGGGCAGGGTAAAGGGACCCTCCAGGAACAGGATGTTGTTCTCCCTTTTCCCGCGCTCCGAAGCGGCGTCCTCGACTATAACAACGGCGTTTTGGGCCTCGTCCTCTCCACCGCTACACTGGTATGAGAAGACGCCCACCCGGTCGAACCTGTTGGAGACAGATGCGCCGGGGGCGATCTCCACCAAGCCGTCGCCCAGGGCCGATGCCCCACCGGAACTAAACTGGATTCCGGTGTTCGATTCGCCGGTGTTGCTCCAGACCACATTGGTCCCAGCGTTGACCACCAGGCGGGGGTGGTCGTCGCACCTGCCGCTCTCCACGGAAATGTTGGCCTCCGAATCCCCGCGCCGGTCCAGCTGTATGGTGCCATTGATGCTGATGGGGCGGTAATCGTTCTCAAAAAAGTCCCGCAACACCGCCGCCTGTTCGTCAGCTTCGAAGATGGCGGAAACGGCGATGTGGTTCTGGACCTTCACCCTCATGAGGACCAGTTCCAAGTCGGGCTGGCTCGGCTGCATCCGCCAACGGCGCACCACGTCCTCGGGGTCGATGGTCGAATACAACAACTCGTCCGTTTCGTCGAACTGGACGACGTTCAGCACCAGGATGCGTCCTTCATGGAATTGGCCCAGGGACGCTGAGGTATCGCTGCATGCCGCCAGCAGCACGGGAGTCAGGACCAGGGCAAGCCAAAAGAGCACGCGTTTGGATATCAAGCTCTTTCTCCGATTATTCATGGGTTGGGGGTATCCGAAGTGACGCGACAGCCGATAGGGTGTTAGCTCACGATTGGGCCGTGGTCAAACTGGGCAGCTGACGCAACCGTTCCACCAGGTCAACCAATGTGCTCAGCAGGTACTCGATCTCTTCCTCCGTGTTGTCCCGCCCCAGGCTGATGCGAAGGCTGCCGCGGGCAACCTCGGCCGACTGGCCCAGCGCCAGGAGTACGTGGGACGGCTCCAGAGAACCGGAGCTGCAGGCGCTACCGCTGGAAGCCGCTATGCCGGCCATATCCAGGCCCAGCAGGATGGGCTCGCCCTCCACACCGGTGAAGGAGAAGTTGGCGTTATTGGGCAGCCTCTCCGAGATGTGGCCGTTCAGCCTGCTTCCGGGTATCAGCTCCAGCACCTGGGAGATTATCCTGTCCCGCAGGGCCGCGCAGTGGTTGCCGGTCTCCTCCCTTTTATCATTGGCCGCTTCCAGGGCCAGGGAGAGGCCTATTATGCCGGGAATGTTCTCGGTGCCGGAACGGCGCTCCCTTTCCTGTCCGCCGCCCAGGATGAGCGGCAGATACGGTGTACCCCGTTTTATGTAAAGCACGCCGGTGCCCTTGGGGCCGTGGAACTTGTGGCCCGACAGGCTGAGCAGGTCAACGCCCAGGTTGGCCACATTCAGGTCCAGGTAACCGGCGGCCTGAACGGCGTCGGTGTGAAAGACGATGGTCCGGGAGAGTTCCTGGGCCCTCTGTTTGATTACCTTGGAGATCTCGGAGATTGGGTTGATGGTGCCAATCTCATTGTTGCCGTACATGATGGTAACCAGGGTGGTGCGCTCGTTGATGGCGTTGTAGACCGACTCGGGCTGAACCATGCCGTTTGAATCCACCGGCAGGTAGGTCACCTCGTAACCCAGAGACTCCAGGTGCTGACAACAGTGGAGCACCGCGTGATGCTCGATGCTGGAGGTGATGATGTGGTTACCGGTCTCCAACAGGGCCGTGGCCACGCCGTGGATGGCGGCGTTGTCCGACTCGGTGCCACCGCCGGTGAAGACTACCTCCCTGGGCCGGCAATTCAGTACACCGGCCACCCGCTCCCTGGCCTCGTCCAGTCCGTAGCGGGCCTCTTGCCCCACGGAATGGAGACTGGAAGGGTTGCCGAAATGTTCACTGAAATAGGGAATCATCGCCTCAAGGACCTTGGGGTCCAAGGGCGTCGTGCCTGCGTGGTCCAGGTAAACTGTGCCTTCAACCGTCATGTCATCCGTATCTACGTGGCCGCATCGGCCTTGGTTTTCGTGTGGGCCTATTTTAGCATAGCTAGGAGTGACGGCCCTTATTTTGGATAGCTGCCCCTGGCTATGGAATACAGGAACAGCCCTATGACGCCGAGCCACACGCCGTCCACCGGCTCGGAGAAATAGGCCAGCAGAACTCCCCCGATAATCATCGCTCCACCCACGGCCTGTCCGCCCCGCGCCGATATCTGGGTTGCCCGGTGATAGTCCCCGGTCAGGCCCCAGATTCCGGCCCGCAGCAGCCGCCCTCCATCCAGGGGAAAGCCGGGCACCAGGTTGAACACACCCAGGCTGAGATTGGTCCAGGCCAGCAGCAGCAGCACCACTTCCAGTGGAGAATCGCCCCTCCCCAGCAGATACCAGGCCAGGCCGAACACCGCCGCCAGCAGGATACTGCTCAGGGGCCCCACCACCGCCACGGCGAATTCTGTCGGTGGACGGGCCGGGTCCCGGTCCAAACGCGACACGCCCCCGAAAATGAAGAGGGTTATGCTCCGGACGGGAATACCCTTGCTCAGGGCCATCACGCTGTGGCTGAGTTCGTGGGCCAGCACCGAGATGAAGAACAGCACAACGGTGATCATCGCCACTGACCACCGCAGGGCTGGGGACCAACGCAGACGGGGGTCGTCAAACTCCCCAGCCAGCAAGAAAGTGAGGAGCGAGAAGACCAGCAACCAGCTGACGTTGATCTCTATAGGTATGCCAAACACCCGGCCCAGACGCAGCGAAGAACCCATGAAAATACCCGTGGCAGTGACTTATTTGGAGGGACTATCCGAACTGAGCATCTCACATCAGCGGGCGGCGCCGCCAGACCCGGGCTAGCTTGCCCGGTACTTTCCCCGAGAGTAGGCCACCAGCTTGTAGACCAGTTTGGCGGCGGTGTAGGAACAGGCCGGCGGGCCGTCCGCCGGCGCCAATTCACAGACGTCGAAGCCCACGATCCGCCGTGTTTCGGCCACCTTGCCCAGCAGGGACACCAGTTGGTGCCAGGCCATTCCGCCCGGTTCCGGGGTCCCTACAGCCGGCATGAGCGCCGGGTCCAACACATCCAGGTCCACGCTGACATAGACGTGTTCGCTCAGGCCGTCCAAGACGCTCTCCGGGCCGGGCCGGTGGGAATTGGGGTCCCAATACCACACTGGAATGTTGTTATCGCGGATGAAGTCATGCTCTTCCTGGCACAGGCTCCGCACGCCCGCCATGGCTATGGGGCAATTCTCGTAGGCCCGGCGGGCCGCCGAAGCGTGGCCGAAGGGAGTGCCCATGTATTCGTCCCGCAGGTCGGCATGGGCGTCCAGATACAGAACGGATAGGGACGGGTAGGCGTCGATGTGGGCCTGGACCGATCCGATGGTTATGGAGTGCTCTCCGCCCAAAAGCCCCACGGTCTTGCCGGTATCCAGGTAGTCCGCAACGGCGCCTTTGATGCGTTCGGTCATGGGTCCGGGGCCTGCCATATGTGGCTCAAGGGCATCGGTGGTGTGGATACCTATTTCCGAGACATCCAGTTCCAGCTCAAAATCGTAATCCTCAAGACCGTAGGACGCTGAGATCATGGCCGCGGGTCCATCCCTGGAGCCGCTCCGGAAGGAGGTGGTCGAATCGTAGGGGACGGGTATCAAGACGACCTGGGCTGAGTCGAGGGAAGACTGGTGCTGGGGAAGGGCGAGGAAGTTGTGGGGAATCCAGATGGAATCACCGGGATCCGGCGGCCGGTTTCCAGAAGACCCGTTCTCAGACACGGTGGGAGCCCGGACCACCGGCTTCCAGGACTGCCCGCTGCTGTTTGGCTTCGGCCAGGCCTTGGCGCTCGTCCAGCCATTCCAGCCCGCGGTTGAGGAGCCAGGTGTTCACGTCGTCCAAATCAAAAAGGTCTTTGACATCTTCCAAGGCCCTTTCGTGATTGAAAGGCTGGCAGGAGAAGATATCGATGTTGATGTACTCTTTCCGAGGGAAGGTGTGGATGCTGATGTGACTCTCGGCTATGATCACGAACCCGGATACCCCCGAATCCTCGGGTTTGGGGGCCTCGTATTTCAGCACCTTCGGTTCGGTTATGCGGGTCATATCCAGGGCGTCCGGGTACTCGTACAGGAAATTACGGACCAGTTCTTCGTCCCACATCTTGTCGATATCGCCGCCATAACCATCGATGACCAGGTGCATCCAACCTCCGAATATTCACGCTTTGGTAAGCCAAAAAGGCGAAAATACGCTCCTTGGCAAATTCAGTTGTATAGAATATCATCACTTGTGGTCTAGCACAATCAGACTAAATTGGGCCTGCCCAGGCATGGCCGACGGCGGAAAAACCTTTGCAAGAGGCAATGATTCAGGCTGAGGGCCTGACCCATTACTACGGTCCCTACCCCGCCATTCAGGACGTCAATTTCGACGTCAAGAAGGGTGAGATATTGGGTTTCCTGGGGCCGAACGGCGCGGGTAAAACAACCACCATGCGCATCCTCACCGGTTTCCAGCCCCCCACTCGGGGGAAGGTCACCCTGGATGGATACGACGTGGTTGAGCAGTCATTGGACGCCCGTAGGCGGGTTGGCTATCTGCCCGAGACCGTGCCCCTGTACACCGACATGTCGGTGACCAGTTACCTGAAGTACATGGGCACCCTGCGGGGCATGACCACCGGCGCCATCAAGTCCCGTCTGGGCGACGTGATCGACGTCTGCCGCCTGGGTGACTACCGGAAGACCCAGATAGGGAAACTGTCCAAGGGGTTCCGCCAGCGCGTGGGCATAGCCCAGGCCATCCTCCACGAGCCCCAGGTACTGGTACTGGATGAACCCACCATCGGAATCGACCCCATCCAGGTGGTCGAGACCCGGAGCCTGATCCAGGACCTGGGCCGCAACCAGACGGTGGTCCTGAGCAGCCACATCCTCCCCGAAGTGAGCATGATCTGCGAGCGCGTCCTCATCATCAACGAGGGACACATCGTTGCCGAGGACACGCCCAAGAACCTGGCGGAGGGGCTGCAGGGCGTGGAACGCCTGGAAGTTGAGGTCGGAGGTCCCGCGGCCGAAGTCCTGCCCGTCCTCAAAAAGATAAACGGCGTCAACGACGTAACCCACACCAACAACAACGGCCGCCATATCTACATCATCCAGGCCCAGTCCGGACGGGACCTGCGCGACGATATCTCCCAGGCGGTGATCAGCAACGGCTGGAGCCTGCGCGGTCTCCAACTGGTCGGCATGAGCCTGGAGGAGATCTTCCTCCGTCTCACCACCCACGAGGAGCTCTAGGTATGAGGACTGCCCAGGCCGTCGCCTGGAAAGAGATTCAGCTATATTTCAGCAGTCCAACGGCCTACATCGTAGGCCTGATTTTTCTGGCGCTGACTGGCTTCTTTTTCACCCAGGACTTGGGAGACCCCTTCCCTGAGGCGACTCTAACACCATTCTTCGACGGCGCCATCATAGTGTTCGTCCTGCTGGCCCCGGCCCTAACCATGCGGCTGCTGGCCGAGGAGAGCAAGCTGGGCACCATTGAACTGCTCCTGACCTCCCCCGTACGCGACTGGGAGGTGATCGTCGGAAAATACGTGGCCAGCCTGGTCTTCTTCTTGGTGTTGGTGGCCCTTTCCTTCTTCTACGCCATACTGCTATTTGTATACGCCAGCCCCGACCCCGGCCCGATATACACCGGATACCTGGGCCTGATCCTCTACGGGTCGGCGGCCCTGGCCATCGGGCTCCTCACGTCAACCTTGACCAACAACCAGATCGTGGCGGCAGTGGTCGCCATGGGAATACTGCTGGCCCTCTTCTTCGCCGACCGTGCCTTCGGCTCAGTCAGCGGCGTGGCCGGGGAGATCATCGGTGAAATGGGCCTGCGGGGGCACTTCGACGACTTCGCCCGGGGCGTAATAGACACCAAGAACATCGTCTACTACCTGAGCGTGATCGCCTTCTTCCTGTTCCTTTCCATCCGCGCCCTCGAATCACGCAGGTGGCGGTAGTATGACCACCCCATCCAATCCGGGCCAGGACCCGGAGGAACAGCAGCCGCGAGACTGGCGCAGGCGCCGGCGTTCGGAACGCCCGGCCCCTGAGTCCACGTCCAGGGAAGAGACCCAACCCAGAGCGGAGGGTCCGGAAGAGGAACTCACCCAGCCCCTTATTACCCTGTTCGAGCCGGCCATGGACTGGATCGGCGCCTACGGCGGAGCCATGGTTTTAGCCGGCATCGTCGGCCTGGTCACCGGCGTCGTGGTGGTGGCCTTCGTCAGCTCCATGCGCCTCTACGGCTACATCGACATCGGCATCGGCGCGGTCCTGCTGGGCCTAGTGGCCGCGGTCTATTTCAGCAACGTCCTGGCCGCATTCCTGAGCCGCACCGGCCGTTACGGCGTGAACACCCTGGTGCTCATTGGGGCATTTACTGGCATCATCGTGGTCTTCAACGTGATCTCCTTTGAGAACACCACCCGCATGGACCTGACCGCAACCAACCAGTTCTCCCTGGCCAACCGCACCAAGGACGTGCTTAGCAACCTTGGGGAAGATGTACGGGCCACCGCCTTCTACAAAGCGGAGGACGACACCGACGACCCCAACGTGGCCGAGCGGCGCAGCAAGGTGGTGAACACGCTGGAGGAGTTCGACTCCCGCTCCAGCAAGTTCTCATACCGGGTCATCGACCCCGACCTGCAGCCGGAGATCGTCAGCAAGTACTTCGGCGCCCGTCCCACGGGTTTCGTGACCGAGATCGTGGTGGTTGAGGGCATGGAAAGCGACCAGTTCGATGTCCTGCGCCCCACCGACGCCAATTACACCAAACTGGAACAGGACCTGGTTACCAGCACGCTGGTGGCCACGGGCAGCGAGAAAAAGCGGGTCTATTTCCTAACCGGGCACGGCGAACATTCAATCGAAAGCGTTGCTTCCGACGGCTACGCAGCCGTGCGCGCCGGCCTGGAAGGGGACAACTACCAGGTTGCCGAGCTCAACTGGCGGGCAACAGACGTGGACCTGGAGGTCCCGGCCGACGCAGCACTGTTAGTCATCGCCGGCCCGTCGTCCAGCCTGCCCGAGGCCCACGCCGAGGCCCTGGACCGCTACCTGGAAGGAATCAACGCCGATGGCACTCCTCGACGGGAGAACGGCCGTATGATCTTCCTGGCCGAGCCTGACACTCCGGTGTCGTTCAAGAACTTCTTCGCCGATTGGGGCATATTCATCGCTGAAGGTTACATCCGCGATGTTGGCAGCTCGGTCCCAGGACTCCCCCAGACCCTGACCCTGGAAAGGTTCAACCCGGACGCACCCTTGGAGATCACACTGCCCAAGGGCGAGCGGCTACAGGAAGTGTTCATGCCCGGGGCCACCGCCGTGTCTTTGATACAGGACCAACTGCGGTCCGGACTGCCGCTGGGCGCAACCTCCGCCGACAGCTACCTGATCACCGAACCCGACCGTACCGAACCCATCACCGGCGCTGGCGCGGATTCCGATGCCACCGGTCCCTTCGTTCCGGCGGTGCTGGTGCGCTCGGTGGGACAGGTGGGAGCGGAGCCCCCGACATCCGAACCCAAGCCATCTGAGATTTCCGACATCATAGCCTTCGGGGACTCGGATTTCCTGTCCAACAGCTCCTACAATCAGGGCGGCGGGGCTGACCTATTCTTGAACTCAGCAAACTTCCTGGTTGGAGATTTCTCCCTGGTGTCCATCCGTCCCAAGGTGTTCGCCTTCCGCGAGTTCAACCTCGACACCAACGAATACGATTTCGTCCGTTTTTCTTCCTGGCTATTCTTGCCGGGTCTCATGGGGCTCATGGCCGCCCTAGTTTGGTGGGTACGGCGCTAAATAAGACCAACCGGCCCGATCCAACCCACTTTCACAGGTCTGATCTATGAATTTGCGTCTTTCAATCCTTCTGGTGGTGGTGCTGATAGTGTTCGGCGGCACCTTCCTGGTATTGAGGTTCTCCGACTCCAACGAGTCCGAAAATGGCAACCCCTGGCTGTTCCGGATCAACGAAGGAAACATCGTGAACATCGTGGTGGACTACCAGGGAGAACCCACCACCTTCTACCGCACCCCCGCCAGCCTGGACTGGTATATCCAAGGTGACCCGGACATCCCCGTATTCCAGCAGCGATGGGGCGGCACTCCCCTGCTCCTCAGCGGCCCCCGCGTGACCCGTCCACTCTCCGATACCATCGAAGACCCCGCTGCCTTTGGACTTGAACCGCCAGAGACGGCGGTTACGGTTACCGACCGCAATGACAACAGCGTTGAGTTCCATCTGGGAATCCCCACGCCAGACAATGAGAACCAATACGCCCGTCTGGTGGGTGACGATACGCTGTTCACCGTGCCCATCGAATGGGCCTCCGTGGTAAACCGCCTGGCCATAGACCCACCCGTGGGGCGACTCTACCAGATCGACCCCAGGGAAGCCCTGGTGGTCCAATTCTTCCGTGGCGAAGAGACCACCCGGTACGTCATGGAAGACGGCACCGGCCGGTGGTTCCTAGAGGGAGAGGAAGGGGTCCCCGACACCGCCAAACTGCTGGACCAAGAGGCGTGGTTCGAAGCCCTTGAGATGTTGAGCGGCCCGAGGATGGACCAGATTATCGCCCACGGCGTCGATGACCCCAATCTCTACGGCCTGGACCCGCCCGATACCGCTGTGGTGATCATCCGTCAGGGCGGACTGACGCCCATAGAGTGGCACTTTGGCGACGTTACGCCGGATGGCAACCACCGCTACGCCGTTGTGAAATTGGGCAGCCTGCAGAGCCCTGACACCAACCTTTACGGCGTTCTGACGTCACGCCTGGACCCAGTCATCAAGTTGGCCACAGACCCGGTGCTGGCAGACCCGGCCACCTAGTCCTGACCGGCGTTACCCGAAGAGGATAGTTTTGAAAGCAGAAATCATGGGCATCGGCACGGAACTCCTCATGGGTGAGTTGACCGACACCAACTCTTCCTGGATCGCCAGCAAACTGCCCGCCCTGGGCATACAGCTCCAGTGGGTTTCCATCGTGGGCGACGACTTGCCCATGCTCACCGAGGCGTTCAAGAAGGGCATGGAACGCTCGGACATCATCTTCACCACCGGCGGTCTGGGTCCGACCCAAGACGACCTGACGCGGGAAGCCATCGCCGCGGCCTTCGACGAGTCTCCCACCATCCAGCAGGAGGTGGTGGACGACCTGGAGAAGTACTTCGCCGCCCGTGGCACATCCATGCCCTCCCACAACCTCAAACAGGCGCTTCTCATCCCGTCGGCCAAGTTCGTGCCCAATGCCAACGGTACGGCGCCCGGCTGGTGGGCGGAGCGGGACGGCAAGATAATCATCTGCATGCCCGGACCACCGGCGGAGAACCGGGCCATGTGGGAAGAGGTCGTCGAGCCCCAATTGACGGAACTGGTGGAAGACGAAGTCACCATCACCCGCAACATCAAGACCATGGGAATGTCCGAAGGCGCGGTGGACGAGGTCATATCCGAGTTCTTCGGCGTGGAGAACCCATACCTGGGCATCTACTCCAAGGCCGACGGCATCCACCTGCGGGTCATTGCCAGGGCCAAAGACAGCGCGTCGGCACAGGCTTTGATCGTGCCCGTGGAGCAGGCCATCCATGAACGTCTGGGCGAATACGTCTGGGGCTACGATGATGAGACGCCGGAGAAGGCCGTGGGCATGACCCTGCTGGAGAAGGGGCTCAGCCTGGCGGTTATGGAGACGTGCACTGGCGGCGCCCTGACCAACAACATCACCGACGTGCCAGACAGCCTGACCTACTTCAAAGGCGGAGCCGTGGTCTATGACGGCGCCGGACTCAAGGCCAATGGTGTCCCGGCCGAGGTGGTCGACCAGCACGGTGTGGTCAGCCAACAGACGGCCAACGCCATGGCCGAGACCGTTCGCCGCAACCTGAACGCCGACCTGGCCGTGGCGATAACCGGAGTTCCAGGACCGGGCGAGTTTGATGGAAAACCCCTGGGCCTGGCCTACATCTCCGTGACTAATGGGACCCAGACCCGGGAGATGGAGATGCGCATCCCCCCGCGCCGCGTCACCATCAAACGCCGCGTCCCCAACCAGGCCTTGATCGAACTGCGCAGGCTAGTGGACGAGATCACCTAGGCCGCACGTACTCATCCCTCTCGGTCACGAGCTTACCTCGCATCCGTAGGGGCGGGTTGGAAACCCGCCCGGCTCCGCCCGAACCACTCCCCTCCGAAACCGGCCATTTCCCGTTGTTGTCTGTTTCGGGCCGCGCAATTTGGATGCCGAGAGCCAGGGCAGGTTGGAAACCTGCCCCTACGCCCATTCGGCTCAGAACAAATAAAAAAGAGGGCCTCTGGAAATAGAGGCCCTCTTTTTTATTTGTTTGATGTGCGCCCTAACGCAGGGCTGTGAGCTGGCGGTAGAGCATGGGCAGCCGCTCCGGCAGGGACCAGATGTCCGCCAGGACTTCGTAACCCATGTCACCGCACATGCTCTTGAGGTAATCGTGCCCCGCCTTGTCCACGGTGAGACAGAAGGGGGTGATCTGCTTGCGGCGCGCCTCCACCAGGGCCATGTGGGTGTCGTGGACGGCGTATTCCTTCTCCACGCCCTCGCGGCTGTAGCCCCGGTCCTGGGGCCGACCGTCGCTGATCAGGAACATGATCTTGGTGTTGGCTTCCTGGTTCTCCAGCTTGGTGGCCGCGTGGCGGATGGCCGCGCCCATGCGGGTGGCATGGAGCGGGGTCACCTTGTCGATGCGGCGCTTGATCTTGTCGCTGAAGGCCTCGTTGATGTCCTTGATGACATAGAACTCCACGTTCTCACGGCCGTAACCGGAGAAGCCGTAGATGCCATAGGTGTCGCCGATGGACTCCAACGCGTTGATGAGCAGCGTGGTGCCCTCTTTCTCCAGATCGATGATGCGCTTGTAGTTGCGGCGCACCAGACCCTCCCGGCGGCGGCGCAGCCAGACCATGTACTCCACCGGGTCGTCGGGCGCGTCACGGTCGTCCACCATCTGCCGGCCCTCGTCGATGGCCTCGGCGGTGGACGCGCTCATGTCCAGCAGGAACACCACCGCCACGTCGCGGCGGTTACGGTTCCGGTGCCAGTAGATCTTTTCGTCCGGCGGAACGCCCATGCGCAGGTCGCACCAGGCTTCCAGGGCCGCGTTCAGGTCGATGTCCTCGCCGTCCACCAGCCGGTAGGTCTTGCGCATGCTCTCGGGCATGATCAACTCAAACTGGCGGCGGATGTGGTTGGACAGCGCCGTATAGGTCTTCAGTGATTCGGTGTAGAAGTTGGGGTCGCCCTCTTCCACAACCTTCTCTTTGACGATGCACCAGCGGGGTTTGTAGTCGTTGGCGCGGAAGTCCCACTCGTCGTACAGGTAGGTCTCGGGCTCCCGGGCCTCCAATTCTCCGCCGGAGTCGTCGTCATGGAGCAGCGGCCCGTAGCCCTCTCCGGGTTCGGAGTTGGGCGGCGGGGTGCCGGCTTCCTTCATGATGTTCTGGGCGAAGGTGCTCATGTCCGTGTCGATCTCGCCCTGCTCGGCGTCCAGCTCCAGTTCGGAGCTTTCCTGGAGCAGCTGCTCCAACATCTCCTGGGTCATGGGCTGGGCGTCGCCCTGGTCGCCCTCGTCGGCCTGGAGCTTGGTCATCAACTGGACCATCTCCGGCTTGAAGTCGCCCCGGTAATCGACCGGGTCCGGTGATTCATAGGACTCACCCTCGGAGCCCTCGGCAGACGCGTCCATGCCGGCTTGGAGCTGGTCGACCAGGGACTCGTATTCCTCTTCCGAGAAATCGCCCGGTTCTTCCAGGTCCTGTTCTTCGAACTCTTCTTCCTCTTCCTGCTGGTTGGGGATGCGGGAGATGATCTCGTAGGCCCGTAGGGTGGCCTCGCCGGTATCCTCAACGTTCGCCTCGGCGTTCCGGAGCTCGTGGAGGATCTTGGAGAGCATCTCCCCGGCCTCCTGATACTCCTTGGCCACCGGCAGGTCTTGGAACTGGTCCAAACTCATGTGGATCAGCAGCTCGACCATGCCCTGTTGCAGGGGCATGTCTTCGATCCTGGGGCGCTTCTCCAGAGTCTCATTCTGGACGCGGGAGGAGGCGGTCCGGATGCCCGGGTATTCCACCTTAATGCGGTAGTCCAGGCGACAGTCTTCCAGCACCGTGAAGATGTCGAAGGCCAGGCGGCCGTTCTCGAATATCTCCAGGAGTCGGCCTATATCCGTATAAGTCCGAAGGCTATCGGCGTTGGGGTCGAAGTACCCCGGAGACATGTCGATGTCGCCTTCGGTGCCTGAAGCCAGCAGTTGTGCCGCCAGCTCGTGGGCCTGTTGGGCCGCTGCCCGCTCCGCCTTCTTGCGCTCCAGCATTTCCTGCTCGGCGGCGTGGCGGCGGTCCTCGAACTGGGTGGCATCCTTCTCAAACTGGTATTCAAAGCTGCCGAATTCCAGGTGCGCCACCTGGTGGGTGGAAACAACCTTGAACCAGGCGAAGTTGTCCTGTTTGTTGGTGTAGTGGTCAACGACCGGGGGCAGGAACACTTTGGTACCGTCGGTGGAAGCAGTGTCCTCGTCCACCCAGCCGATGTTCCGTTGGACCAGTTCCTGGGTGTCGAAGATCTCCAGACCCGCGCCGGACAGCGCCCGGCAGTAGAGGCGGAGGATGCCCTTCACCCGGTCCAGCTCCAGGCTGGAAGACAGGGTCTCCAGCATGGACTCGGAGGTATTAGACTCTATCTTGAAGAAGGCTATGCCGCTTTCCGGGTTCTCTTGGAGCAGGTGCGCGCCGTGCTGGAACCAGGTGTCCAACTGGCTTACGGTGATCCGGTTCAGCACGTCGTCCAGGCTGCGCAGGAAGGGCGGGACGGCGTCGGGTGTGATGACCACCAGCGCGTCGCACAGGTCCAGTATGTAGCCATGGGAACCCTGGGGCACCTTGCTCAGCGCCTGGGTGCCATCGGACAGGAACCGGGAGGTGTCTCGCAGACCGACCTTAGCCAGGCGTTCGCCCAGCTTGAGGAAGCGGCCGGTCTGGCTCTCGTCAACCTGTTGTAATGCCCGAGGTACCAGCTCCAGGCAGGTCTTGACCTCGCGCCAACTGGTGTCGATGAGGGCGCGGGCCATGGCCAGGAAGGGCTCCCGCTCCCGGCCCATGCCGGGCAGTACGTCGCGGCCCAAGACCAGACACTCGCCGGCCACGTCGTAGGACTTGAAGGAGAGCGCTTCTATGAGGGAGGCGAAGACCTCCACATCCCAGAAGGGCAGGTTCCGGACCAGGTCGGGACTTACCTCAAAGAACTTGGATGCCAGGGTGCTGGACTTCCAGGTGCCCTTGTACAGACTGCGGCCCAGGCCGGCCCAGCGGGGGATGTACTGGGGTCGCAGGTTGGGGACTATGGTGACACTGGACTTGAAGAAGGCCACCGCCAGGGTAGGCGAGTCCTGGGCCAGGTAGGTGCCGCAGCGGGCCCACTGCATGAACGAGGGGAAGGAAAGGAACTTGCTGACCTCGGGACTAACATTGTAATACTCGATGGCCGATTCCCAGGAACGGACCGTCTGGGTGCCGATGGTCAGGCCCTCTTTAGCCCAGAGTCCGATTTCTTCCTCGCCAAAGGATTCTCTTACTGCGTCGTTGGCCGCCCGGTAGGCGTCAAGCACTGCCGGTGGCAGTTTGGCAAGTTCGGTTTCTATATCCGGTGTTTGACCACTAGTCAACTTGGCTTCCCTCGCTTTCCAGTCCGTCATCTAGGAATTCGATGCAACTCTGGAGGATTCTGGCAGTAGCCCCGAAGACGATATGCTCTCCGTGGACGTATGAATAGGCGCAGACCTGTTTTCCACTGTCCCAACGGGTTTCGACCCGGCGGTTGACCGGGTCCATCAGGTCCGGGATGGGGAATTCCAGCACCTCGGCAATCTCAATGGCGCTGGGGCTGAACTTGTATGGGTACTCTATGGTGCCGACGAACACGTTTACCTGGAAGTTGCTGCGGGTGGTGATTTCATCCATCTCACCGATCACGGTGACATCCTCCCGCTTGATGCCCATTTCCTCTTCGGTCTCGCGGAGCGCTGTCTCCAGCGAGTCCCGGTCTTCCGGGTCTCTGGCCCCGCCGGGGAAGGAGATCTCACCCTTGTGGTGCTCAACCTCTTCCGACCGCTTATTCAACAGGATACAGTATTCGCCGTCCTTGGGGTAAAGGAGAATCATAACGGCGGCGGGCATAAGTCCCGTGCCATCCACCCGTTCCAAGACGCGTTCCGCCAGGGCCTTCTTCAAAACCTCCGGCGGTGTCTGCCCCATCCAGTCCTCTACTCGAAGCCTTTACTCGAATATGGAGGACGAAACTTCCTCGATGCTGCGTTGCAGTTCAGGGTCGTCGGTCAGGGTCCAGACCACGGCGATCTGGGCGGCGCGGCGGGGCGGGATGCCCTCTGCCATCAGCCTGCCTGCGTAGATCAACAGGCGGGTGCTGGCGCCTTCCTGCAGACCGTGCTCTTCCAGGTTCCGTATCTTCTCACCCAGTTTGGCCAGAGCGTCGGCGTGCTCCTTGGTGCAGCCGCTCTCCCGTTGGATGATCTCGGTCTCAACATCGGCCGGAGGATAGTAGAACTCCAGGGAGATGAAGCGCTGCCTGGTGCTGTGCTTCAGGTCCTTTAGGGCGCTCTGGTAACCGGGGTTGTAGGAGACACAGAGCAGGAACCGGTCGTCGGCTTCGATAATGGTACCCGTCTTTTCCACTGGCAGGATGCGCCGGTGGTCAGTTAGGGGGTGAATCAAAACGGTGGTGTCTTTCCGGGCCTCAACCACCTCGTCCAGGTAGAGGATGGCACCCGCTTTGACTGCCCGGGTCATGGGGCCGTCGATCCAGCGGGTGCCATTGGCATCCAGCAGGTACCGGCCCACCAGGTCAGAGGCGGTCAGGTCTTCGTGACAGGCGATGGTGACCAGGGGCACCCGGACCTCGCCGTCCTTCAATCCCTCGGCTTTGTTCTGTTCTTTGACCACAGCCAGAGGCCGGCCCAACTGCCATGCCATGTACTCCACGAACCGGGTCTTGCCGCAGCCGGTGGGGCCCTTTAGCAGGACAGGGATGTGCTGGCGGTAAGCGGCGGTGAACAGCTCAATCTCGTCGCCAACCGGCCGGTAATAGGGCTCGTCCCTAACCAGAAATTCCTCGATTGCGTATTCTGTGAAATGTTCCTCTGCCGCTTCAACCATCTTGTCTATCCGGTCCTTTTTTCGACTCTGGCCTGCCATAACTCTTTGATGGAGGCTTCCAGTCCGGCCACATCTCCCGAGTTATCGATTACAAAGTCTGATTTTTCGATCCTGACTTCCCGGTCCATCTGTGAGGCGATCCGTTTTTGGGCCTCCTCCTCAGACATTCCATTTCTTTGTTTGAGCCTCTCTATGACCACCTGTTCGGGAGCGTCTGTAACCCAGATTTCCTCGACCAGGCTGTCCCAACCGGCCTCAAAGAGCAGGGCCGCTTCCACCACAACCACGCCAACGTCTTGGGCGCGCAGGGCTTCAATCTTGTCGGACACCATCCGCGCCATCCGCGGGTGCATGATTTGGTTCAGCTTTTCCAGTTGGGAGGGGTCGGAGAACACTATGGCGCCCAACTTACCCCGGTCTATCTCCCCGTCGTCCCGCAGAATGTCCTCGCCAAAGGTCTGGACAACCTGCTCCCACGCCTCGGTGTTGGGTGTGTAGGCTTCATGGCCCACCTGGTCGGCACTGATGATTGAGGCTCCCAGCGCCTCCAGTTGACGGGTGGTCTCACTCTTGCCGGTGCCAATGCCACCCGTTAAGCCGATTACCAACATTACTCTTAAGACTTGCCTATCGCCAGATACCCTTTTGGGATACCGAAACAACAGGCTCCCATAGGCTTGGGCCACGCCGGAGCCATTCTAACAATGGGACTGCCACCGGTCAACTTGATTGATAACGGTTACCCATCAATATCTGCTGTCCTCGAGGTCCCCTCCCCCCGGACGACTGACCATTCCCCATCATGCCATTTATGTCAATCGTTGGGAAGTGCCGCAATCACCGCCCTGGAAGGTCAGCGGTCGGGAAGGCAGCGGTCAGTACTCGATGTCCATCCGTCCCCAGCGGGAGAGGTAGGCCGACTGCAACCCCTGGAACAGGCCGTCATACTCCTCGGTGTCTATGGGGCTGGTGGTCATGATCACAGCGTCTTCGCGGTTGTCGGAGTAGTAGGCCTTTCTGATGCCGACGGACTTGAAGCTGTATTTCTGATACAGGCGGTGGGCGATGAAATTGGAAACCCTGGCCTCCAAGGTCATGACCTTGGACCCATATTCAATGGCCGCCTTCAAAGAGCCAATCAGCAGCAGTTCACCGATGCCCCGTCCCCGGAGCGTTTCCTTCACAGCTATCTCGGTGATGTGGGCCTCTTCGCCTTGGTACCAGACGCTGACGTAACCGGCGATGTTGAAAGCCTCGTCGGCGTTGGGTCCGTCCACGTTGTTGGAGGTGAGCCCCAAACGCCCGGCAACACGCGACCACAGGTTTGGGCCCCGTTCTTTTTCGGCCTGGTCCATCGACTCGACGCCATTCTCCGCAATTATCTCTTCGGGAGAGATTTCTTCGTCGAAACAGGCCACCAGATAGCAGGCGCGTTTGTTGTTCTGGTCGCGTTTGAACGGAGAACTGACCCAGAGGGGCGAAAAGGCCTCCTTCTCGATAGCTACGACCTGGTCGATGTCTGCAGCCTGCAGCCGCCGGACCGATATTGGTAGGGCTTCTTGCACCTTATGCCTGCCGCGGGTTGTCTTCACCGCTTTTTTCGATGGATTTGCGGTCTGGATATCACGCCCAGAATGCATGGGGCCTCTGGAAAAAAATTCTAACATAACTGGAGGGTGCGGAAGTCATTTTTTCTCGCACCGACCGATCTGGGAAATCCTGCCCCTAGCCAATCATCGGCCGGACGGTCCCGTACTGCCCGTCGAACCCCGGTGCGATCTGCACCTGCCTCTCCCTAATCTTGATGACGGCCTCCGCCAGCGTATCCCCGCCGGCCTGCGCCAGGTCTTCACGGTTGGCCCGGGTCAGCACCCGAACCTCGCCGCCCAGTTGGTGGCAGATCCGTTGGTAGGCCTCTACAACGGTCTTCGTGTTGCGTCCTCTCCCCAGGGACAGAGATAGTAATTCCACCAGTGGCACCAGACTGTCGTAGGGCCGCCGCAGGGCCTCATCAACCGGCTCTCCCTCTGACAATTCCTCCACCCGGTGAAGGACTCCCAAAGTCATGGGCCGTCCGCACTCGGGACACCTGGACCCGGAGCGATCCGTCTCTTCTGGAGACTGGCTGACGCCGCACTTCCGGTGGCCGTTCAGATGGTACTTGCCCTCTTCCGGGAAGAACTCAATGGTCTTTTCCACGCGGTTCTTATTCAGTCCCGCACTCAAATCCCGATACCCCGGCTCTCCGGCAAACACGGTGAGTTCGCGGCCCATATTGGGCAGGGAATGGGCATCGGAAAAGGAAACGATCGCTTTGCCGGCCAGAGCGGGCACCCGCCAGTTCATCTCCGGGTCACTGGAAAGCCCGGTCTCGACGGCGGGTATGTGGGGAGTCATATCCTGAAAGCACTCGTCCAGGGCGTCGAACCCCGACTTGGAACCCAACATCCCATACCACGGCGTCCAGATGTGGGCGGGGACCAGCATGCACTGGGGTGAAATATCCAATAGGCGTGCCGTCAGGTCCCGGGCCGACACAGTGACGGTCGGCCGGCCGTCGCCGTTCAATTTCGCGCCCAATCCGGTCAGCATGTCATTTATGCCGTGGACCGTCGGGAAATCAGGGGCGAACACCAACAGATGCACCCGTCGGGACCGGCCGCCCTGCTTGAAAACGCAGCTAATCTCAGTACCCAGCACAAAACTGACACCGCCATAGCGCAGGTGCCCCTCGGGCGTTTGGGACAGGCATCCTTCAAGCTCGGACAGCCATGCCGGGTGGGTGAAGTCGGCGGTGGACAGCAGGTCGATGCCCTTCATCTCGGCCCAAGAGGCCATATTGAGCAGCGTCAGATCTTTGCTGCAGGCGTAGGCGAAGCGCGAGTGCAGGTGGAGGTCCGCAGTGAAGGACATCGGCGCAGTCTAGCACGGCGCCAGGCGTGACAGGCAGATGCAACTTGACCGTTGGCAGACCCGGTTTTATCCTTTATGCTGCAAATCTCCGAGAACTTATTTTGACCGGGCGTCGAAATGGCCCGGAGAGTCCTAAAATACAGGGGCAATCATGAGCACCAGCGCCAAATCAGCCACCGACCTGAAGCCCATGAGAGACCGGGTGATTGTTCGGCCCAGCGAAAATGAAGGCGTAACCCAGGGCGGGATCTATCTGCCCGATACAGCCCAAGAGCGCCCCCAGCAGGGCGAGGTGGTGGCCGCGGGGCCGGGCCGGGTCCTGGCCAACGGCACCAGGATCGAAATGAGAATTAAGACCGGCGACGCGGTGATCTATTCCAAGTTCGCCGGCACTGAAGTGGAGGTCTCGGACGAAGAACTGCTCGTCTTGGGCTCCAACGACATACTGGCCGTAATTACCTAACGAGAATCAACCGATCAGGGGTCCGACACCGGTCGACCGGCGCATCCCCGGAAAGAATTGAGGAGAAAAGCATGCCTGCCAAAGATATCTTGACCGACGAGGCGGCCCAACAAGCCCTGCTCCAAGGGGTGGATATGGTCGCCGACACCGTAAAGCTGACCCTGGGCCCCAAGGGCCGGAACGTCGCCCTGGAGAAGAAGTGGGGCGCTCCCGTCATCACCAATGACGGCGTCACCATCGCAAAGGAAGTTGACCTGCCCGAGTCCTTCGAGAACATGGGCGCCCAACTCATCAAAGAGGCCGCCTCCAAGACCAACGAGGTCGCGGGCGACGGCACCACCACCGCCACCATCCTGGCCCAGGTGATGATTCAAGAGGGCATCAAGAACGTGGTCGCAGGCGCCGACCCCATGGCCATCAAACGGGGTATCGATCGGAGCGTCGCCACCGTCGTCGCCGAACTTGGCAAGCAATCCAACAGCATCGAGGGCCGGGACCAGATGGCCCAGGTCGCGTCAGTATCCGCCAACAACACCGAGATCGGGGACATGCTGGCCGACGTGCTGGACAAGGTGGGCGCCCAAGGGGTCGTCACCGTCGAAGAGAGCAAGGGCGTGGAGTCCGACACGGAATACGTGGAGGGCATGAACTTCGACCGAGGTTACATCAGCCCCTACTTCGTCACCAACCCGGAGCGTATGGAAGCCGTCATCGACGACCCCTACGTGCTCATCACCGATAAGAAGATCTCCGCCGCCGCCGAATTGGTTCCCCTGTTGGAGCAGGTGCTCCAGGTTACCAAGAACCTGGTGGTCATAGGCGAGGATATCGACGCCGAAGCCCTGGCCGTCCTGGTCGTCAACCGCCTGCGGGGCACACTCAATTGTCTGGCAGTAAAGGCGCCCGGATTCGGTGACCGCCGCAAGGCCATGCTGGAAGACATCGCCATTCTCACCGGGGGCCAGGTCATCTCCGAGGAGACCGGACGACGCCTGGACCAGGCTACGGTGGCCGACCTGGGTCAAGCCCGCCGTTTCGAGTCCACCAAGGACCACACAACCATCATCGAGGGCAAGGGCGACGCCACCCTCATCAAGGGCCGCACCGACCAGATCAAGGTACAGATCGAGGAAACCACCTCCGAATACGACAAGGAAAAGCTGCAAGAACGTCTGGCCAAGCTGTCCGGCGGCGTTGCCGTTGTCCGAGTCGGGGCGCCCACCGAACCGGAACTGAAAGAGCGCAAGGCCAGGGTTGAGGACGCACTGTCCGCCACCCGGGCCGCCATCGAGGAGGGCATCCTCCCCGGAGGCGGTGTTGCCTACGTCAAGGCTTTGTCCGCCCTGGACGGGCTGACCCTCTCAGACGACGAGGCCGTGGGTAAGACCATCGTTTACAAGGCGCTGGAAATGCCCATCCGCATCATCGCCGGGAACTCCGGTCACGAAGCCGCCGTGGTGCTGGAAGAGGTACGCAACAACAACACCGCCAACTTCGGCTATGACGCCAAGACCAATGACTACGGGGACATGGTGGCCAAGGGCATCATCGACCCGACCAAGGTCACCCGCGCCGCCCTAGAGAACGCGGCCAGCGTCGCTTCCATGGTCCTTACCGCGCAGATTCTGATCTCCGAGGAACACGAAGAGGAACCCGACGACCACGGCCACCACCACTAGGCCGTTCAGTCACCGCACCAGTAAAAAAAGAAGGGCCCGCCAATGGCGGGCCCTTCTTTTTTTGGCACTCAAACGAACAGTGCTCGTCATTCCGGCGCTAGCAGGAATCTAGTGAGTCCCCCAGCCGAGGAAACAGCACATTGAAGCAAGATTGCCCCACCCGCTCATGGTGAGCTTGTCGAACCACAGGCCCGTCCACCACTCCATATGCACAGGAGGGTAGCTAATGCGCGTCCTTCGACAGGCTCAGGACGAACGGTCGGAGAGTGACTTGCGCTTTCTCATTTGGCTGTTCTCCAACCCACTGGATTCTGGAACAGACCGGAATGACGGATGGGGGCTTACGCGCCAGGCGTTTGGAGAGGCGGAAGACCGGTTAGGCGTAGCGGAGGAGCACTTCGGCCAGCTCCTCGGGGCGGCGGGCCATCACCTGGTGACAGGACTCAATCTCCAGAGTCTCCACACCCTCGAACCGCTGGGCGATGCGCAGTTGGGAATCGGGAGGGATGATCCTGTCCTCGGTTAGCACCACGTAGGTAACCGGGCAGGGCAGAGTAGAGTCCTCCACCGGGTAGCGGGATTTCAAAACCCGCGTTGGCAGCGGGCCGAAAAACCCGGTCAGCTGCACTACCTCCATGGAATCCATACCGTTACAGAGCAGGCTGCTGATGGCCGGCTTGGGGTACCGGCATTCCTGCCGGGACATGGAACTCAACGTCGAAAACAGCCGGAAGGCCGTTCTGGTCCGTGCGGGGCAGGCGCTGATCAGCGGGCGTTGGGCCGCGGGGATGATGCCTGCCACCAGCACTACCCGCTTGGGCGGTTCCGGCAACTCCTTCGCCGCCTGCACAACCAGGCTGCCGGCGAAGCCGTGACCAACGATGACCAGGTCCTTAAGTTGTTCTCTCTCCACCGCCTTGGTGATGGCTTGGACGCATTCTTCCAGGCGGACCGCTCCGGTATCGCCGCTGGCGTCGGAACCATGACCAGGAAGGTCCAAAGGATGCACCCGGTTGGCGCGCCTCCGTTTGTGCAGCAGGGGAGGGTGTTCCTCCGGTGCGGTCAGATGGCCCCAGACGGGTCCCCAACTCCATGCGCCCTGTCCGGCGCCGTGTACCAGTAGATAATCGGTCATCCAGCTTTCCTATAAGTAACTATGGCTCACTGGGCCACTGCGGCACGCAGGGCATCCAGCAAGGGCCCATCTTCTTCGGGTAATACAGTCCGGGGGTCCAACAGCACCCGGTCTTCATCTATCCGGGCCACCACCGGCGGGTTGTTCTCCCTGAGCCGGCGCATAACCTCTTCGGCGCCGGTGCTCTGGCAGTCCACCGACAGCACCCATGAGGGCAGCGTCTCGCCGGGGAGACTGCCGCCGCCAACGGCTGACCTGCTCTCGGTGACCGCGGACGGGCACTCCAGTCCCGACTGCCAGGACGTGGCCCGCTTCTTCAAATCCCCTTCGGGAGTGGAAATCATACGCCAGACGGGAATCTCCTGCTCGGCCTCGCCGCGCAGATAATGGACCAATGTGGCGGAGAGACTGGCCAGGCTGAGCTTGTCGATACGGACCGCCCGGGCCAGGGGGTGCCGGGCCAGCCGGTCAACCAGGTCCTTCTTGCCCACCACGATACCAGCCTGGGGACCGCCCAGGAGCTTGTCGCCGGAGAAGAACACCAGACCGGCGCCGTCTTTGACGCTCTCCTGGGGGGTGGGTTCATGGAGCATGCCGTATTTTTCCGTCGGCAAAAGGCTGCCGCTCCCCACATCGTGGAGCACGGGGATACCCCGGCGCTCGGCCACCTCCACCAGGTCGGTGGTCTCCACCGAGGCGGTGAAGCCCTCCACCCGGAAGTTGCTGGCGTGGACTTTCAAAAAGGCCGCCGTGTTTTCAGTCACGGCGTCGTCATAATCGCGGACGTAGGTCCGGTTGGTGGTGCCCACATCCACCAGTGTCCCGCCGCTCTGGCGCAGCACATCGGGCACCCGGAAGCCGCCGCCGATCTCCACCGCCTCGGACCGTGAAACGACAACCTCCTTGCCGGCAGCCAAAGCAGACAGCCCCAACAGCATGGCCGAGGCGTTGTTGTTCACCGCGATGGACGCTTCGGCCCCAGTGATCTGGCACAACAGGGACTGCAGATGGGCTTGGCGGGAGCCGCGCCGCCCAGTGGCCAGGTCCAATTCCAGGTTGGAATAGCCCTGGGCCGCCTGGTTGGACGCCTCGATAGCAGCCTTGCTCAGAGGGGCCCGTCCCAGGTTGGTGTGGATCACCACGCCCGTGGCGTTTATGACATGCCGGGGCTCGGCCCGCATGGTGTCTTCTATGCGCTGACAGACCGACTTCGCCAATTCCTCCATCCCGGGGGAATCGCCGCCCTGTCTGATGATGTTCCGGGCCTCGTCCAGCGACTCCCGGACCAGGTCAACAACCCATTCCCGGTCAAATGACTGGGCGGCGGCGGCCACGTCGTTGTCGGCAAGGATACTGTCGACGCTGGGCAGGTTTCGAAATTGCATCTACTCGGTCCGGATCAACCTGTTTGACGAATATAGGCACAGGTAGCGACCCATTCTAGCATGGTGCCCCTGGAAATAACCGGCCTAAAGAGGCTTCCGGACCGGCAGTAGCGGACCGGCCCGCTCTGGCTTTCGCCGGAGGGCGGGTATAAAATGGACCTTGATAACTCACTTGGCATCAAAGAGGCCGTAGTCAGCCGATATGAAACCCAAGTTAGTCGCAATATTAGTGATCGGAGTCCTCTCCCTGTCCATCGTCGCCACCGGCGTGGCCGCCATCAGCCAGGCCGTGGCCGAAGAACCCGGAGGGTCTACCAACGCCTTTAGCGGCTTTAGCAGTCAGATCGGCGAGACCGACGACGACAGCAAGGCCGTCAGCGCTTTCAAGCTGGTCTGTCCCTTCCACTGATCTCCGAAATCCTCTCAGAGCACCAAGAACATCCGAAGCAGTCCGGATGTTTTTTGTTTGGACGGCTCCTTAAATCTCCGATGACACTGTCCCTCAAACGCCGCCTGCGGTGGACAAAGATGGTCAGGCGCTTGCCGGAAAGGGACTGGATGGATAACCGTTGGGTGGAGATGACTCTCATGCCGGAGGGCATCAGACTCCATTCATGAGCAACCGGCAAGATAGCTTCACATACCAGCCAGCGCGGCTAGAGCTGAACTGCCGCCGGCGGTCAGGACGACCACCAGCCAGGGCGGCCACTTCCAGAGCATGAGCAGACCCAACGCCACCATCGCCAACCCGAAGTCGGAGGTGCTTTCGATGGCGCTGGTCCACACCGGCCGGTACAGCGCCGCCAGAAGCAGCCCCACTACCGCGGCGTTGATCCCCTGCAAAGCTGATTGAAGCGCCGGCCGCGTCCGAAGGACGTCCCAGAATGGGAGAACGCCGATCACCAAAAGAAAAGACGGCAAGAACACGGCAACCAGCGCCAATGCCGCACCGGCAACCCCGTTCGGCTGGGATTGCATCGCCGTGCCAAGGTAGGCGCTGAACGTGAAGAGAGGGCCGGGAATTGCCTGGGCCGCGCCGTACCCGGCAAGGAATTGCTCGTTGGTCAACCAGCCGGGCCCCACAACCTCCGATTAGAGCAACGGCAACACCACGTGGCCACCGCCAAAAACCAAGGACCCTACTCGAAAGAAGCCATCGAACACCGCCAGCCACTGGCTGGACTCCACCTGCCGCACCAGTGGTAACGCAACCAACACCGCGACGAACATCACCAAGGAGGAGATGGCAAGCCAAGGACGGATTCCGGTGGAAAAAGACACATGCTCACCCTGGGTGGGTGACGCCGGAAGAAGCCGCCAGCCAATGATCCCCGCCGCCACGATTACGAGGACTTGCCCACCCGCGGTCTGCCAGGCCAGGGCGGCGACCGCGGCAAGAATGGCTATCGTCGCCCGTTCACGGTCTGGGGCCAGACCCCGGCTCATCCCCCAGACGGCCTGGGCCACCACCGCCACCGCCACCATCTTTAGGCCGTGCAACCAGGCCGCATCACTTACATCGAATTCCTAGACGCCATAGGCGAACAGGACAAGTGCGACCGCTGACGGGAGAGTGAAGGCGAACCAAGCGGACAATCCTCCGAGCAGACCGGACCGGATGATCCCGACGATGATTCCCACCTGGCTGCTAGCCGGGCCAGGGAGGAACTGACAAAGGGCCACGACGTCGGCATAGCTTTGCTCGTTCAACCATTGCCGCCGGACCACATACTCATCTCGAAAGTAGCCCAGGTGAGCGATGGGACCGCCGAATGAAGTCAGACCTAATTTTAGAGCGACCCAGAAGACCTCAAAGGGTGTGCCTTTGAACGGCGAATGCTCCCCGGCCTCACCCTGAACAGCACTGCCACCCGCTGCAGCGGCGTCGGCTTGTCCTTCACTCATACATCCTCACACACACTTAGATACTCAAGAGCCGTCCTCCGGCAGGGGCGCCAGCACCTCAGACACCAGCTCTTTGACCTTTATCTGGGCTTCCCTCAAGGTCTCTTTGCCGAGGTCCGTTGAGCGGTAATACCGCCTTACCCTGCCATTCACGACCCGCTGCCGGCTCTTCAGATACCCGTCCTGCTCCATGGAGTGCAACAGTGGATATAGCGTTCCCGGGCTCAGAAGATACCCATGCCGGCCCAACTCCTCGATGAGACCCGAACCATAGACCGGTTCCTGTGTCGAGTGGAAGAGTATGTGCACTTTGATGAAGCCTCTGAGTATGTCGCGGCTTGTATCCATATTCGATATCGGTTTACGATATTAATTCGCCCGTACGAGGCTTGTCAACGACTTGTTCTGGCCGGAACTCACCGCGGAATCAAGCTCGGCCACACAGGTTGGGCATGGCGGTGATACCGTTGCGCGGGAACTGCCACTGTTGACCTCGGCCCACTCCGCGCCGTATGTTCTTGTTGCCCTATCACGCCCAATCACGTCTGATGCGGAGTATGACCCATGCAAGCAGGCCTCCCACCCGAACTGGACGCCCTGAAAAACACCATCCGGCAGATAGTCAAAAACGAATGCTATCCGTTGGAAGCTGAGTTCCTGGCCAACCCCACCCGCGAGGGCGGGGACGAGGGCGCGCCCCGGGGCATCGCCGAAGCCCTGAACGGCCTTCTGGGCACGCTTCCGAAAGAGGACTGGGACCGGCTGAACTCCATCTCAAAGGAGACCGGCATCTACACCTCCTTCGTACCCGAGGAGTACGGCGGCGGCGGGATGGGCGCTCTTGGTCACGTCGTACTGGACGAGGAGGTGCACAAGAGCATCGTCCAACTGCCCACCTCTCCTGTGCCCATGATGATGATCGGCGCGGCCACTCCGGAGCAAGAACAGGAATACCTGATTCCTTCTGTGGAGGGCAAACTCCATTACGCCTTCGGCCAGACCGAACCCAACGCCGGTTCCGACCCCGGAGGCATGATGCAGACCTGTGCTGTGTTGGACGGCGACGACTGGGTGATAAATGGGACCAAGACCTTCATCTCCGGCGCCGAGTCCTCCGACTACCTGCTGCTCCAGGCGGTGACCGACCCCGAGAAGCGGCAGCGCGGCGGAATCACCATGTTCATCGTGGACAACCCCTCGCCGGGCCTCAGCTTCGATCCCATCAGGCTGTGGATCAATCCCGCCAAGGACCAGCAGTTCACGGTCAACCTGGATAACGTCCGCGTGCCCCAGACCAAGGTGCTGGGCGAGGTTGGCCAGGGGTTCACGCTGGGACAGAAATGGCTGGTCCATCACGACCGGCTGCTCCGTGGCTCAATGGCCATCGGCATCCTGACCCGCGCCCTGGAAATGGCCATCGAGTGGGCCAAGGACCGGGTCACCTACGGCCGTCCCATCGCCGACCGCCAGGCCATCCAGTGGATGCTGACCGACGTCTACATCGACATCATGACCCTGCGCGCTTCCACCAGGGAGACCGCCGCCAGGGCCGACAACGACGAGGACGTGCGGGTGGAAGCCTCCATGATCAAATACTGTGCTGGCGAATGGGGCTGGCGGAGCATCGACAAGATCATGCAGGTATTCGGCGGCACCGGGGAAACCCTGGACCTGCCCATCGCCCATTGGTATCACATCCTGCGCCACGCCCGCATCGGCGGCGGCACCTCTGAGATTCACAAGTTCGTAATGGCCCGGGGACTACTGGACGGGCGGGTCTCTTTCCAAGGGTAGCTGGGCCAGGCGTAATACAAGCGTAAATCAGGAAGTTAAACCGGCACGGCCAACCCGGCTCCCACGGTAGAATTTTAGGTAGCGGGGCTTTCCAGCCCCATACTTGATGTCCGTGGGGACGACCGCCGGCCAATGGTCCAGATCAGCCACACATCCAATCACGCCAACCTGCCGGTTACCGACCAGTCGGGCCAACGGCACTGTTTCAACTGCGTGATTGAGACCTACCAGACCCAAGCCTACAACCTGGTCCGCCGCATGCTTAGCGACTGGGCACTGGCTGAAGACGCCGTCCAGGAGAGCTTCGTCTCCGCCTACCGCGCCATCGGCCGCTTCCGGGGCGAGAACCTCACTGCCTGGGTGCTCAGGATAGTGTCCAATACCTGCCGGGACATGCTCCGCGCCCGGAAGGCCCGGCCCACCGTTTCCCTGGACCCTCTACCCAACACCGGAAGCGACGAAGCCCAGAGCCCCAGCGCCCTGAACATACCCTCGGACGACCCGTCTCCCGAGGACCGGGCCGAGCAGACGGAACTTCGGGAGACCATCCAGACCGGCCTGGACTCCCTGCAGGAGGACCAGCGTCTGGCGATGCTATTGGTGGATGTGCAGGGTTTCAGCTATGAGGACGCCGCCGAGACCATGTCCTGCTCCCTGGGCACAGTGAAGTCGCGGGTGAGCCGGGGCCGGGGAGCGCTGCGGGACTATCTGCGTCAAACCGGGGAACTTTTACCCTCCCGTTTCCGTCAAGAAGAGTAGAAGAGCTATGTGGCTACTTAGAAATACACATAAGCATATTCACCCGGACACGCTCAGCGAGTACCTGGACGGACGCCTACAGGGCAGAGTCCTAGCCCGTACCGAAGAGAAACTGGCGGAGTGCGACGCCTGCCGTCTGGAACTTGAAGAACTGCAGGCCACGGTGGCCATGATGCGGCAGATCCCCATGGAAGCCCCACGGCGCAGCTTCGTCATGAGCGCACCGCCGCCGGAGCCGGTCGCGGCCCAGCCCTTCTTCGCCCTGCGTGCCCCCAACTGGGTCTACGCCGGCGCCGCTTCCGTGGCAGCCATCGCATTTGCGGTGACCGTGTCCATGGACGCCACCGGCGGTCTTTCATCAGACCCCCTGCGCCGTAACGCCGAATCCATGGCCGTGGCTCCTGCCGCCGCAGCCCTTGAAGAAACAGCCGTAACCGCGACTGGCGACGGGGCAGCCGCCGATTCGGCCGTTGAATCGTTGATCCGGGAGTCTGCGGCGCCCGAACCGGCCGGCTCGGCCATGCCGGAAAGTGAGTCCACACCGCTCACAATGGCTGCCGGCGCAGAGGAACCGGAACCGGAAGCTGGACCGGCGGGGGGAGATGCGTCCGCCTTCACCGCCGCCGCTCCTCCAGCGGAACCACCTGTTGCGGAGGCCAGGGTTGATGACGGCAGTGCCACTTCCGGCGTGACCCAGACCGCAAAATCCTCTGTCATCAAGGAGCCGGAACCCTCCCCCGCACCGGACCCGGCGCTGGTTGAGTCCCCCGGATCGGAGCTGTTTGAAGGCGACGGTGGCACTTCCGGTTGGTGGCGGGCCCTGGAAGTCGGGGCCGGCGTGCTCGCCATTTTGTTCATGGCCGGACTGGTCCTTCGCTGGCGCGCCAACCGCAACGACCCGGCCCGATAAGCGCCCGGGCAACCCATTTCCAGGCTAATTGCCGGCCTCGGGAACTTTTCCTGCCCTCCCTCCGTCTTAATGCTTGAAAGACAAAATTCGCCGGGGTGGCGGCGGGGAAATTAGGAGAAAGGAACATCATGGTACGAGCGATTATTCAGAGCAAGAAAATGCTGATTGTCCTGGGGACAATCCTCGCCCTTCTGCTGGCGGTGGCCTGCAGCGCCGACAACAACGGCAACGGCGGCAGCGGCACGGCCGGCGGCGTGTCGGCTGGCGATCTTTCCAACCTGCTGGCATCCGCAGGCGGCGCCGAGGCACTATCCCAGCTGCTCCAGGGCGGCTCCGGCACCAGCACCGGCATCTGGGTGAACGGCACCGGAGAAGCAAGCGCCACCCCCGACCTGGGCATAATCAACCTGGGCGTTGAGGCCCTGGCCGACTCGGCCTCCGAGGCCCGGGGCGACGCGGCAGTGGCCATCGCCGAGGCCATCGCGGTCCTGAAGAACAACGACATCGAGGACCGGGACATCCAGACCAGCCACTTCAACATCAGCCCTCGGTACAACACCCAGGAGGTGCGCCGGTGCACCGACACGGTCATGGAAGGGCCGATTAAAGAACCGGAAGCCAGCCCCTCCCTGGGCATGCCCGTCCTCTCCAGCGAGCCCGTGCCTGAGATGATTGTGGCCCAGGAGGAAAAGGGCCAGGAGTGCCGCACCGACTACGAGCGGGTACTCATCGGCTACCAAGTGACCAACAGCCTGTCGGTCAAGGTGAGGGATCTGGACAACATGGGCGCCATCATCGACGGCGTCACCGCGGCCGCCGGCGACCTGACCCGGGCGAACGGCATCAACTTCACCATCGATGACCCCAAGCCCCTCCAGGCCGAGGCCCGTAAAGAGGCCATAGAAGACATGCTGGCCAAGGCCCAGACCATGGCCGACACCGCCGGCATCGACCTGGGGAAGCTGGTCTTCCTCACCGAGACGGGCGGCGGGACTCCCGCCCCATTCGCCAGGGCCGAATCGGCAGCCTTCGGCTTCGCCGTTGACCAGGCAACCAGCATCCAGGCCGGGGAATTGGACGTGAGCGTGAGCGTGCAGGGAGTCTTCGACATCGCGCCTTCCGGCAACTAACAGGAAGAAGCGGCTGGAAGCATCGGCAACCCCTCGGCGTCCGGGCGGGGTCAATCAAGGCCCCGCCCTTTTTCGTCTCCGTCAGCCTCCGCTGCGACTTGCGGGGCAAAACCAGGATTGCTAGAATTTTGCTACCCAAAGACGCACCCCAAAAACAGAATTCAGCGGGAGAAATATGGTCTTAAGCGACCGCACCATCAAGGAAGAACTGGCCAAGGGCCGGATCGTGATTTCGCCCCTGGACCCCGAAGATATCCAACCGGCCAGCGTGGACCTCCACCTGGACCGCAAACTTCTGGTTTTCGCCAACTCCCGCCGGCCCTACATCGACGTAAAAGAGAGCCTGGACGACCTGACCCACATGGTCGAGATCCAGGACGACAGTCCCTTCATCCTGCACCCCGGCGAGTTCGTCCTGGGCAGCACCCTGGAGAACATCGAACTGCCCGAAGACCTAGTGGCCCGTCTTGAGGGCAAGAGCAGCCTGGGGCGCATCGGCCTGGTGATCCACTCCACCGCCGGATTCGTCGACCCCGGCTGGAAGGGGCACCTGACCCTGGAATTAAGCAACCTGGCCCGCCTGCCCATCACCCTCTATCACGGCATGAAGATTGGCCAGATCTCCTACCTGCAACTGAGCACCGCCGCCGACCGTCTCTACGGTTCAGCCTCACTGGGCAGCAAATACCAGGGCCAGACCGACCCCACCGCCAGCCGGTTCCACCAGGACTTTTCGGGACAAAACTCCAAAGCGGCGTCATAACCCGGGCCATGAACCATATGGAAAGGGCCGTACAACTGGCCCAACAGGTCATGGGTGACACCAGCCCAAACCCCGCAGTGGGCGCTGTGCTGGTGAAGGACGGCGCGGAAATAGGCGCCGGAGCCACCCAGCCCGCCGGACAGGACCACGCTGAGATCGTCGCCCTGAAACAGGCATCGGGCCAGGCCCAGGGTGCAACCCTCTACACGACCCTGGAGCCGTGCTGCACCTGGGGGCGCACCCCACCCTGCACCAAGGCCATCATTGAAGCGGGCATCGCCGAGGTACGCTACGCCGTCATTGACCCCAACCCGGATGTGTCCGGAAAGGGCCGAGACGAACTTGCCGCCGCCGGCATACAGGTGGTGGAAGAACCGACCGACGACGCCCACGAGCTGTACGAGGCCTTCGCCAAGCACATAACAACCGGCGTGCCCTTCGTCACCACCAAGTTCGCCATGACACTGGACGGCAAGATCGCCACCCACACCGGCGACTCCAAATGGGTTACCGGCCCAGAGGCTAGAGGGTTCGTGCAGCAGATGAGGCGGATCTGCGACGCCATTCTGGTGGGCGTCACCACCGCCATGCTGGATGACCCGTATCTGACGTCTCGGGACGAAGATGGAAACCCGACCGCCCGCCAACCCCTGAGAGTGGTGCTGGACAGCACCTGTCACACCCCCGCATCCGCCGTGATGTTCCGTCAGCCGGGCTCCACGCTGATCGCCACCACCGAGGCCGCTCCCGACCAGCGGGTGGAAGCACTGGAACAAGCCGGCGCCGAGGTGATTGTACTGCCCGCCGGCGAAGACCGCCGAGTGGAATTACCGTCTTTGCTCGCTCACCTTGGGTCCCGGGGCGTGGTGAACCTGTTGGTGGAGGGCGGCGGCTCGGTGCACGGCGCCTTCTTCGACGCCGGCCTGGTGGACAAGGTCTACGCCTTCGTCGCCCCGGTCTTGGTTGGCGGCGAGACTTCACTTTCACCGGTGGAAGGACAGGGGGTGTCCGTTATGGCCAACTCTTGGCGGCTGGCCAAAACGCGCCTGGAGCAAATTGGCGAAGATTGGCTCATAATAGGATATCCAAGGAAACAGACCGGGTTTTAGCCCGGCCGAATCATCATCCCAAACAGGCGGAAAACGAGTGTTTACGGGAATCGTTGAAGAAGTAGGCAAGGTCGCGAAAATCAGCCATAACGCCATGACCGTTCGGGCCTCAAAGGTGCTTGAGGGGCTGAAGCTGGGCGACAGCATAGCCGTGAACGGTGCCTGTCTCACCGCAGTTAGTTTCGATGGCGGCTCCTTTTCCGTGGACCTCTCCCCCGAGACCATGCGCCGCACCTCCCTGGGCGACCTGAGCGAAGGCCGCGCGGTAAACCTGGAGCGGGCGCTTTTGGCTTCTGACCGGATGGGCGGGCACATCGTGCAGGGCCATGTTGACGGCGCTGGGCGGATTATGTCTACCAGAGACGATGGTGATTCCGTAATATTTCGAATCAGGGTCCCAAAACGGCTGGGAAAATACATCGTTGAGAAGGGATTCGTTGCGGTTGACGGTATAAGTTTGACCGTGGTAAAAAGAGGTGCCGCCTCATTCACGCTAGCTGTGATACCATATACATTAAGCAATACTAATTTGGCTGAATTATCGGTTGGCAGCCGGGTTAACTTGGAAGCCGACATTTTAGCCAAATACGTGGAGAGTCTTCTCAATCGGTAGTCTCCGCAGGGACTCCGGGTGGAAGACCCGGCAACGTAAGGAAAAATTATGCCTCTGTGCAGTCTCGAAGAAGGGCTCGAAGAGCTAAAAGCGGGTAGGTTCCTCATCGTGGTTGACGATGAGAACCGGGAGAACGAAGGCGACCTGGTGATGCCCGCCGAGATGGTGACCCCGGAGGCAGTGAATTTCGTGGTGACCCACGCCCGCGGCCTCCTCTGTCTACCCATCATTGGTGAGCGTCTGGACGAATTGCAGATGCCCCTCATGGTCAGTGAGAACGGCACCGAAAAGAACCAGACCGCGTTCACAGTGTCGGTGGACTACAACGTGAACACCACCACCGGTATCTCCGCAGCCGACCGCGCGGCCACCATCAAGGCCATGCTGGACCCGGCGGCCAAACCCAGTGAGTTCACTAGGCCCGGCCACATCTTCCCGCTGCGCTACCACCCCGGCGGCGTCCTGGCCAGGGCCGGCCACACTGAAGCCGCGGTTGACCTCTGTGATATGGCCGGCATGTACCCTGCCGGCATCGTCTGCGAGATCATGCACGAAGACGGCAGCATGTCCCGCCTGCCGGAGTTGGAAGAGTTCGCGGAGATTCACGGACTCAAGATTCTCACCATCGCCGAGATTATCAACCACCGGCGCCACACCGAGAAGCTGATCGAGCGCGTGGCCGAGGCCCGCCTGCCGACCCAATACGGGCAGTTCAAGGCCATCGCCTACAAGAGCCACGTCGACGTCGGCGAGCACATCGCCCTGACCATCGGCGAATGGAACCAGGAAGACCCGGTGCTGGTGCGCATCCACAGCGAATGTCTCACCGGCGACGTGTTCGGCAGCCAGCGTTGCGACTGCGGTGAGCAGATAGACCTGGCGCTGAAACAGATCGCCGAAGTAGGAAATGGCATCTTCCTCTACATGCGGCAGGAAGGCCGGGGCATCGGGCTCCACAACAAGATCAAGGCCTACTCACTACAGGACCAGGGCCTGGACACCGTCGAGGCCAACGAGACCTTGGGCTTCGAGCCCGACCTGCGGCACTACGGCGTGGGGGCGCAGATCCTCTGCGACCTGGGCGTCCGCAAACTCAACCTGCTGACCAACAACCCCAAAAAGGTTGCCGGTCTCTCCGGTTTCAACCTGGAGATCGTAGATCGAATTCCCGTGGAAGTGGAAGTAACCGACGAGAACCGCAGGTACATGAAGACCAAAAAGGCCCGCATGGGCCACATCCTGGGCAACTGCTAACCCCATTACTGAGCAAACAAAAAGCCCGCCGGTCGGCGGGCTTTTTTATTTCCCAAGATTCAGGGAATGACGTTGCCCTTCGCATTCCGCCCCACAAACCGCTCATCTTGAGCTTGTCGAAGGAGCCGCAACAGCCATACCCCTGGTGGAGATATTTAACGCGGTGGGGCGGTGGTTCGACAGGCTCACCATGAGCGGGCGGGACATGGTTCGGTC
>PBMF01000042.1 GCA_002721995.1 Chloroflexota bacterium | reverse complement strand
TCAGCGTCATCGCGCCCATGAAGTTCGAGCGCGGCAAAGGCGCCAGCGCGGTGGAGGTCCCGGCGGGTTCCGCGGCCCAAGAAGCCCAGGAGATGCTGCCCGATTCCCAAGTGGTGGCCGCCTTCCAGAACGTGAGCGCCGAGGAACTGCTTGACCCCAGCGTGACCATGGAGGGCGACGTGGTGGTCTGCTCTGACCACGCCGACGCCAAGAAGCTAATCATGGACATGGCCGACAAGATCAACGATCTGCGGGGCGTGGACGGCGGCAGTCTGGCCAACGCCAAATACGTGGAGCAGATCACGCCCATGCTGGTCAACATCAACCGGATCTACAAGACCCACGCCAGCATCAAGATTGTGGGCGTCTAAGACGTAAAAAAGAGAGTATTCAGGAGGAAACCATGCCCAGAGCAATCATCGACCTGAACACTGAAAGCGGCCTGGCCACGGTCAAAGGACAGTGGCGCTTCGCCCAGGGCCTGGTGCCCGGCGAGCCCAACGAGGGCCTGGTCTCGCAACTGGAGGGCTCACCCGCCCGGTTACCCGACTACGACGATTCGGGCTGGGAAGAGTGCAAGGACCTGGCCAAGTGGATCACCCACGGGTTTTCCTTTGTCTGGTACCGCACGAAGGTGACCTTCCCCGAGACCATCGATGGGCATCCGGTGAAAGGCGTACGGGTGCAATTTGAGACGTGCATCGATGACTACGGCGAGCTGTGGGTAGACGGGGAGTGCGACCGGGACCGGGGAACAGTGCAGGGCTTCAATGTGCCCCAACGCTTGAAGATTTCCGAAACAGCCGAGCCTGGAGAGCAGCACACCATCGCCATACTGGCAGCCAACGGACCCTTGGCAGCCCCGGGCGGGGCCGTCTTCGTCCGGTATGCCACCCTAGCCTTCGAGTGGCGGGAGCCCGGGTACTAGATCAGAGACGGATGACGGCTAGGACTGCCTAGTCGTCATCATCGTCATCGTAGTCGAAGATAGAGTCCGCCGGCTCGTAGCCCATGGCCTCCAGATCAACCTTCAACCTGCGGCAGAAAATCTCCGTGGTCTCGTTGGCCGGCACCGTGATCTCGACGATTCCGTCGGCCACCTTGCGAATCGAACCCGGGTCTTCCTTGGTCAGTTCTACCCGGACCGATTCCCGGTGTATCCCCAAGGCGTCGGTCACCTCAAAGATTGCCACCATGTCTTCCATTCCGATGACTTCTTCAGCCATTTCACGCCTCTTGGAGCGAATTTCCGGTAATGGTTGTTAGTCCTCGGGCGGCCACTTGGTGCCGCCGTAGACCGGCCAGTCTTGGGGGTTGCCCGCCAGGGCATCGGCCACCAGACCACTGAATTCCTTCAATATGACATCGCCCCAGGCCTGGGCGCGCTCCACCCGGTAGGAGGTGCGCCGTCCACGCCTGGCCCGGCGCTGTTCCGCTTCATCCAGGCCCGCGGTCTCCTGTTCGATGTCCGCGTCCATGGCGTCGATGTCGGGGACCAGAGAGTTGGCTGTTTCGATGAAGCGGACAACCTGGTCCATCTGTTGGTCCATGACCACGAAGATGGGCACGGTGCCCGCCCGGTGCTCGGGCAGGAGACTGTTGCTCAATTCCAGCTCGTCGTCCCGATTGAATACCTGCAGCGAAAGGTTGGGGGTGCTGTCGGCCAGTTTCAGAATCACAGGCGAGGTGCTCATGGCGTCGCCACACCAATCGGCGGTGAACACGGCCAGATTCAGGGGCTCGGCCAGTCCGTCGAAGACACCCAGGGTTTCGTCGGAAATCTGGACTGTGTTGTAGATCTCAACGAAGGGGTCTTTGTTGACCTTTATCTGGTCGATATATTGCTGGGAGGTCATTCCCTGCTGGAACTTACCTTCATCCAGTTGAATATCTTGGGTCGAAGCCACTGTGTTCACCCCCTAGGCACGGTATTACGCAGCTAGTTTCTCAATATTGGCCGCGCTTGGCAATGGGCTAGCAGAAACTGCGCGGGCATTACGTATTCCGTAAACGAAGGCCATGCTAGAATTGGTTAACCAGCCTGTGAGTAGAATTATCTGGCGTCCCCACACGACGCTTTGACCCCACGACGGAGGCCTTGATTTTGGCCGGCGAAGACAACGAACCATATCTGAAATACGCCGTGTTCTGCCGGGACACCAAAGAGGAAGACGGCGGCGACCTTAGCATCACCGGAATCATAGACCTGATGGAACTGCCGCCGCGGAGCGCTGGGGCCGACCCCAACAATCCGGTACTGGCCACGGTGGACGTCAACCTGGCCTTTTGCATCGGCGGCGCCGAACCCGGCGACCACTACCTGTTCGTCGCCCTCAAGACACCGGGCATACCCCTGGAGACTCCGCCGGCCCAGAAGGTGGAGTGGGAAGAGGGCATATTGTTCCAGCGCTGGATAAAGACTTTCCGCATCCCCGTGCAGGAACCTGGTCTCCACACCGCCGCCATCCTCTTCGACGGCGCTCCGGTGGGGGAAGCCAGCTTTCTGGTGCGGCTGAAGGAAGCCCAGGACGGGTCCGGGCCCAGCCAGGAAGGCGCCTAACCCGCCCCAATCTTACGCTCCGGTAAGTTGAATCCCGTGCCTGGCTTGTCTATAATTTAACGTGCTTTTAGGCACCCACTTATGTAACCCAATTTGGAGCTGAGCAGTTGGCTAATCAGACCGGGAAGCGCTACGTTTGCACCAAGTGCAGCTCGGAGTTCATCGTGACCAAGGGCGGCGACGGGACGGTGACCTGCTGCCAGACCCCCATGGAACTGAAGTAGAATCCCACCGGCCCGGCGATGCGGCCGGTCACTCCTCGGAGGACCACAATCCTATGTCCAACCAACTAGGCAAGCGTTACGTCTGCGAGACCTGCGGCAGCAGCGTGCTCTGCACCAAGAGCGGCGACGGTGAGATCACCTGCTGCGACGCCACCATGGAGATTCAAGAACCCCGCAAGCTGCCGTCCTCGGACTAAAATACAGTCCCTGACACTGAAAAAGGCCCCGTCTCCCGCGAGGGACGGGGCCTTTTTATCTGCTTCTCAGCACGAACCCACCCCGAAGTCTGTCATTCTGAGGAGACACGACGAAGAATCTGCCATACCGCAACCTGTCAGACCCTTCGCTCCACTCAGGGTGACATGGGCGGGGGAGGTTTACTTTCATAGAAGAACCATTCCCTCACTGTCATTCTGAGGAGGTACGACGAAGAATCTGCCTGACCGCAGCCTGGTAGACCCTTCGCTTCACTCAGGGTGACATTGGCTGGGTGAGGTCTACTTTCATAGAACTACCATTCCCTCCCTGTCATTCTGAGGAGGTACGACGAAGAATCTGCCATACCGCTACTTGGCAGACCCTTCGCTCCACTCAGGGTGACAGATGCGTAGGTTTGTGGTCGCGCGCTGTGGAGCCCTACTTCATCAAATGCGGCGGGAAAGCCTACAACCAGCGCGGCTGCACATCCAAGGGGATGTCGAAAAGGGACTTGCCCACCTGTTCCCGCACCAAATCGGGGGCGCTGACAGCGTGGAGGGTGCCCATGCGCACGTCCCGGTAGTAGCGCTCGAAGTTGCCGCTTTCCAACAGGCCGTGGGCTCCTCTCACCGCGAAGAGCCGGTCCACCGCCTTCTGGGCGTTCTCCCTGGCCACCAGTCCGGCCATCTCCATGCGCGAGGCGTCATTGGGGACGAAGTCCTCGCTGGCCAGGGCCTTGTTGGTGATGGCGCGCACCTCCTGGAGCAGGAAGGCCCGGCCCGATTCGATGGCCATGGCGGCGTCGGCCACCGCGAACTGGTTCCCCGGCATGCTGCTGCGGGACGCCCCGCCCAGGGTCATGGTGCGGGACTTGCCGAACTCTATGGTCTCGTCCAGGGCCGCCTGGGCCACACCCAGCATCATTCCAGACATCCAGACCCTGGCCTTGGTGGGCACTTTTAAGGCCGCGGGGCCGTTGGGCAGCCAGGGTAGATGGGGTGCGGGCCGGTACTCCACCGGCGCCATGTGCTCGGGGACGAACACCTCATCCAACAGCACGTCATTGGTCATGGACCCCCGGGCCGACATGGACAGCCATGTTTCTTCAATGGTCATGCCGGCCTGGTCCCTGGGCAGCATCAGCCAGGGGTTGTGCTGTTTGGGCGGCTCCCCGCCATTCCAGTTGGGCGCCGGCCCGTCGACCAAGGTGCTGAGGAATATCCAATTGGAGATGTTGGAGCCACTGACGAAGGGCCACCTACCCGAGGATACGTACCCTCCAGGGACCTTCCGAGTCTCGCCCCCGGGGATGGCCGCGTGGGAGATGAGGGCCCCGTTCTCCACCACGTCCCTAAGCAGGGGGTGGGCGGCCTCGCCCATCATGCCCAATGAGCGGGTACAGAGCACCGAGTGGTTGCCCATGACCCAGGCGGTGGACGCGCAAGCCCCGCCAATTATCTCGTAGACGGCCACCTGGGTGACCAGATCGGCTTCGGTGCCGCCCAGGTCCTTGGGGATGGCGACGGACAGGAGCCCGGCCCGATGCAGGTCTAGAATGTTCTCCACCGGCACCCGGCGTTCCCGGTCGGCCTCGGGCGCGCGCTGGGCTATGCGCACGGCGGCGTCCATGGCCGCCTGCACCAGTTCCTCTCTGGGTTCGATCTGCCGCTTGGGAGCGCCCTTTTTAGCCACCATCGCCATCCTCCTGGCCGGGAGACTCAATCCGGGTCTAGGGGACCAGCATGGCGCGGGTGATGGGAGTCTGGCTCTGGTCCCACTCGGCCTGGGCGAAGGCGTCATTGACCTCGGCCAGGGGGAAGGTGTGGGACACGATCTTGTCGAAGGGCAGCACGTCCTTCTTGCGGACCAGGAAGTTGAGCAGCCTGGGCAGCAGTTCCGGCTTGTACATCAGTGAGCCGACGATGTTCTTGCCGGTGAGCAGCTTCGAGGGGTCGATGGACACCTCACGGCCCCGGACGATGTCGCCAATCTCCACAAAAGTCCCGCCGTTGCTCAGCATGTCGATGCCCTCGGCCAGCAGTTCGGCCCGGCCCACCAATTCCATGACCACGTCGGCGCCCCGGCCGTCGGTCAGCTCTTTCACCCGCCGGACCCGGGTCTCGGGGGTGTTGAATTCTTCGATGTTGATGGTGTGGTCGGCCCCGAATTCCTCGGCCAGTTGCAGGCGGTTCTCCAGCCGGTCCATGACGATGACCCGGTCGGCGCCCATCTCCTTGGCCATGGCGGTGGCGTGGATGCCCAGACCGCCGGCGCCCTGAATGACCACGTAGTGGCCCTCGCCGGCCTGGGCCCTGATCAGTCCGGTGGTGACAGTGCCCATGGCGCAGTTCACCGGGCCCAGCAGGTTCTCGTCCAGCTCGTCTGGCACCTTGAAGAATGGGTGGCGGGCGGGCAGGTACAGGTAGTCGGAGTAGGTGGCGGTGAAGTAGGGCCAGACGCCGGCGGCGGGGTAGTTCCGGTTCATGCACCAGTTGGTGTTGCCCTTGAGGCACTGGTGGCAGTGGTAGCAGGGGAATACCGCGGCGTAGACCACCCGGTCTCCCTCCTTGACGGGCTCTCCGGCGCTGTCGGTCTCGATACCGTCGCCCAGTTGCTCAATGACGCCGGTGCCCTCGTGTCCCATGGCCCGGCCCGTGGGGGGAATGGGCAGGTCTCGGTTGTTCTGGTCACCCCGCCAAGTGTGGAGGTCAGACCCACAGACGCCGGCCTGGGTCATGCGGAGTATGACGGCCCCCGGAGCAGGCTCGGGCACCTCGTACTCCTCGATCACAAAGGGTTTTCCGTACTCCTTGCAGACTACAACTCGGCCTTTCATACGTTCCTCCTACTTGTTCCCTGCTGGATTACTACCGCCCCGGAGGACAATAGGACCCGTGCTCACCGAGGCAGGGAAGACGCCGGTAACATACCACACCCCAATGGGAAACGGTACCTGACTCTTCCCCCTAGCCAAAACACTTACTAGTCCCGTAGTTTTAGTTAACATTTTCAGGATATACTTTCCAAATTAGAAAGTTTTTGTGGGTTCAGACGGGTAGAAAGATCAGCGGAATAAGCCTGGCCTCGGCCCTGGTGGCCCTGGCTGTGGCTCCTGTCGTCTTCGGCGTTCTGGGTGTCTTGTTGGGCGCGGCAGGCGTGGCCAAGGGGGACCGCATCGGCGGCATGGCCGGAGTTGTTGCCAGCGCAGTGCTGGCCGTCACCGGATACTACCTGGCCGGTGAAATGCTGACCTAAGCTCCAATGCGGGTGAAGCGTGCTATCATCGAGCCTCCAACCAGGAACGTGGAGGCAAGACCATGCCCTTCGGTGGTAATGACTGGCTCGCCCTGACCGTGGAGCCCACTCTGGAACCCGACCTGCCCATCTGCGACCCCCACCACCATTTCTGGGACCTGCGCCCCCAGAGCATCCCCTACCAGCGGTACCTCATCCACGAGCTGAACGCCGACATCTACAGCGGCCATAACGTGCGCTCCACCGTGTTTGTGGAGGCACGGTCTATGTACAGGGGCGACGGCCCCACAGAACTGCGGCCCGTTGGCGAGGTGGAATTCGTACAGGGCCTGGCGGCGGCCAGCGCCAGCGGTGTCTACGGCCCGGCCCGGGCGGCGGCGGCCATCGTGGGTCACGCCGACCTGAAACTGGCTGGGGACGTTAAACCGGTGCTGGAAGCCCTGCAAGCGGCCAGCCCCAACCGGTTCCGGGGCATCCGCCACAATGTGACCTGGAGTCCCGACCCCGCCCTGGAGAACCGGGAGACGGAGAAGATCATGGCCGACTCCAAGTTCCGGGAGGGGGCCGAGGTCCTATCCGACATAGGGCTTTCCCTGGACGTGATGCTGTCCTTCCCCCAGCTGCCCGAGTTGGCGGATTTCGCCCGCTCCGTGCCCGAGCTGTCCATCATATTGAACCACATCGGCGGGGTGAGCAGGACGGGCATCTACGAGGGAAAGCACGATGAGGTATTCGCCCAATGGCAATCGGGCATCGCCGAGGTTGCCACCTGCCCCAACATCACGCTGAAACTAGGTGGAATGGGCATGCCCCGCCTGGGCTTCGGCTGGCACGCCCGGAACACCCCCATCTGCTCCGAGGAGCTGAGCAAGGCCATGGCGCCTTGGATGAATTACTGCATCCAGCAATTCGGGCCAGACCGGTGCATGCTGGAGAGCAACTTCCCGCCGGACAAGGTATCATTCTCTTACAACGTCATGTGCAACGCCTTCAAGAGAATGACCAAGGACTATTCGGGCGCCGAACGCGCGGCCATGTTCCACGACACGGCGGTCCGGGCATACCGGATAGACAGCGAAGTACCGGAGTAGGCCCGGTCAACCTCCGCGCAGTACCAGCACCGGACCGGCAGCGTGGCGCACCACCCGATCAGCCACGCTGCCCATGATCCAACGGCCCAGGCCAGAGCGGCCGTGGGTACACATCACAATCAGGGTGTCGTCCTCCCGGTCGGCCTCCTGGACGATGTGCTCGGCAGGTGCACTGTAGGTGTGCTTGTCGGTGCCGCCTCCCGGATTGGGCGCCTCCAGGGGCGGGACGTCCGGCCCATGGATCACGGCCTGAGCCGAGACGCCGGCCTCCTCCAGCCGGATCTTAGCCTGGCCCAGTCCAGTCATTACTTCCTATCTGTAGTGCTCTTCCGCCTGCCGGCGCTCGTCCAGCTGGAACTCGTCGGGGAAGAAGAATTCAGGCTGGGGGTCAAACACCCGGTATAGCTCAACCTTGGCCTCCATCTTTCTGCCCAAAAGCCGCACATACGGGAGTTCCCGGTCGCCCAGCGGGGAGCCGTCCAAGGGCACCAATATCCGCTTGTACATCTTTCTTCTCCAGTTTCTGATTGTCGGAATTTACTTACAGATTCCCAGGTCTATTCTAGGAAGCCTCAACGGAGTAAATAACGGGCAAGCGGCCCCGGTTGACCGGCCAAAAGGGCACAATTTCCAGGCCGGATGGCCGGTGGATCGATAACCGGCCTTTTGACACCCCCCAAGGCCACTGCTACACTCGCCCAAATTCGGCGAAAGCGCCCTTTGGGAGGCCAAAATCATGCCTGCCAGGACCGGACAACAGTACATGGACGGGTTGTCCAATCATCCGGCCGAGGTCTGGATCGGCGGCGAGAAGGTCAAGGACGTCACCACCCATCCCGCCTTCCAAAACGGCGTGCGCTCCCTGGCCTCCCTCTACGATATGCAGCACGACCCGGCCACCAGGGACGAGATGACCTTCAAATCGCCTTCCTCGGGCGAACCGGTTGGGCTTTCCTTCATCGTTCCCAAGACCGTGGCAGACCTGGAACGGCGCCGGCGGATGATGACCAACTGGGCCTGGGAGAGCTGCGGCATGATGGCCCGCACTCCCGACTTCCTGAATTCCGCAGTGTCCGGCTGGGCCGGTTCCTCCGACTATTTCATCGACAACCGGCCCGAATTCAAGAAGAACGTGGAACGATACCACGAGTACATCCGAGAGAACGACCTGACCCTGACCCACACCCTGGTGAACCTGCAGCGCAGCCGGAACCACACCATATTCGACAACATCGAGGACAACGTGGCGCTGACGGTGGTGGACAAAAACTCGGATGGAATCGTGGTCCACGGTAGCCGCATCCTGGCCACCCTGGGCCCCATCTCAGATGAGATTGCCGTCTACCCCACCCGGACCCACCTGCTGGGCGACGCCGCCAAACGCCAGGCATTCTCCTTCGCCCTGCCCTGCGCCACGCCGGGTATGAAATTCGTCTGCCGGGAGAGCCTGGATATGGGGCGCTCCAACTTCGACCACCCATTGGGAGCCAGGTTCGAGGAGATGGACGCCCTGGTGTTCTTCGACGATGTGCTGGTGCCCTGGGAGCGGGTCTTCCTGCTGGGCGACGTGGACATGTGCAACAACTACTCCAACGCCACCAGTTCCACCGCCCACACCGGCCAGCAGGTGGCCAACCGGACCATCGTCAAGACCGAATTTCTATTGGGGCTCACTTCGCTCATGGCCGAGACCCTGGGCTCTACCCAGATCCCCCACGTGCAGGAGCGCATCGGCGAGATTGTTGTGTACCTGGAGACGCTGAAGGCCTGCGTTCGGGCGTCCGAGGCCGACGCCAAGCCCAACAAGTGGGGTGTGATGTGCCCGGCCCAGGGGCCGCTCAGCGCCGCCCGCACCCTGTTTTCCGGCACCATGTACCCGCGGATGGCCGAGATAGTGCAGCTTTTGGGCTCCAGCAGCCTGATGGCCCTGCCCGCCGAGGCCGACTTCGATACGCCCATCGCCCCGGAGCTGGAGCGCTACCTGGGGACGGAGTCCTCGGGGGCCAAGGACCGGGTGCGGCTGTTCCACCTGGCCTGGGACGTGGCCTGCAGCGCCTTCGGCGGCAGGCAGGTGCTCTACGAGCGTTTCTTCGGCGGCGACCCGGTGCGCAACACCATGCTCATGTACCAGGGCTACAACAAACAACCGGCCATGGGACGCGTCACCCGGTTCCTGGAACGGGAGGGGTGACAGTCACAGAGCCAAGGGGGAGACAGCCATGATCGGCGAGAGAATTTCCCCTTGGATTTTGGTGGTCGAAACGGTATAGTATTCGGCACACCAATTATCAATATCCATCACACGTTTCTAGGCAACTGTTTTAGGGAAGGTTAGGAGGACTGATATGCCAAAGCCCACTCGAATCGGCCACCTGGTCATCAACGCCAAGGACCTGGACCGGGCCACCAAGTTCTACACTGACGTAATCGGTTTCGAAATCGCTCTGGAGCGCCCCGGATTCGGGACCTTCCTCACCGCCGGTGAGTACCACCACGACCTGGCCATCTTCCAAGCCCCCGAGGGCGCGGCCGACACCGCCGACGGCGATGTGGGACTGAACCACATGGCCATCGAGGTCGCCGACTTCGACGAGCTGACCGACTATTACCACAAGCTGCAGGAGTACTTCGAAGACTCTGAGCTCCGCACCACCGACCACGGCATGACCAAGAGCATCTACATCAAGGACCCGGAAGGCAACGGCATAGAGCTGTATTGCAACTCCACCGAGACCCCCGAAGAGGGCCTGGCCTTGATGCGCAGCCCTGAGCGCAAGAACACCGAGCTGGTCTTCGACTAGACCAGCGCGGCAGCCCGTTACATCAACGGACGTTAATCAGGCAATGTTAGAGAGGGAGCACGCTCCCTCTCTATTATTTTGAGCATCCACGATCTCACCCAGAGGTAATCAATGATCCAAGCCGCCACACTGGACTTGGACGGCACCATCATCGGACCCGACGAAAAGATTTCCCCGGCGGTATTTGATGCGGTCTCCCGGCTGGCCGGGCACATGCCCGTGTTCATCGCCACCGGACGGGAACCTGCGGACGTATTGCGCTATTCCCAGGAATTGGGCCTGCGTACGCCCCAGTTATCCGACGGAGGGGCTAACATCCTAGACCCGGTTCGGGGTGTGTCCGTGTGGTCCGCTCCCCTGGGACCCCAGAATGCGGAGTTGGTGGTAACTAAACTCAGGATGATGGGTACGGCTTTCGTGGCGACGCACGCCAACGGCACCGCCAGTACCTTCGACGAGGTCCCTAATTGGGACCTCATCCGCGTGTCGGCCCTGGACATGAGTGAAGAGACCGCCGACGAACTGGCCGACAGCTTCGATGGGAACCGGGAGATGCACGTGGTCAAGGCCATGCTGCCTTATAACGGACTGTGGGCGGTGGACTTCACCCTGGCCGGTGTGGACAAGGCCACGGGAGTCGCCAGAGTGGGCAAGACCTTGGGAGTGGACCCGGTGGACATGGTGGCAGCGGGCGACAGCTACAACGACCTGCCCATGCTGGAATCCTGTGGACTCAGCATCGCCATGGGCGGTGCACCCCAGGAAGTAAAAGACGTGGCGGATTTCGTGGCGCCGACGGTGGAGGACGACGGTCTGGCGGTAGCCATCGACAGCTACGTCCTCCCCCGATTATCGAATTAACTACCGGAGCGCCGGCACGACCTCGTTGCAGAAGAGGTTGATGGACGCTGCCACCTTCTCCCTGGGTATCAGGCCGCCCACGTTGGTCTCGGCCACGATGCCGGAAAGCCCCAATTCCTCGGAGATGTCCTTCAACTGGCTGACCACACTCTGGGGGTCGCCATAGGCCAGCCTGTCCCGAATCAGCTCTTCATAGGTCACCGCGGCCAGACGTTCTCCGCGTTGGGCACGGTCCTCGGAAGCGACAGCGCCCGCACCCGATGCAGAAAGGGCGAAGTTCTGGGCCATGCGGTGGTAGGAGCGCATGGTGCTCTCTTCAGCTTCCGAGTAGGCCTGTTCCTGGGTCTTGCCCACATAGATGGGAATCCGCAGGAACACGTCACCGTTGCCGGCGTAGCCCGCTTCCTTCCAGGCCTTGCGGTACTCGTCCAGCAATTTGACCAGGTCGGGCCGGTCAAGGCCCCGCAGTCCCACGAAGATGGGATAGCCCAGCTTGCCCACCTGGGGGAAGGTCTCCTTGGTGGTGGCCGCCATCCGCAGGGGCGGGTGGGGGTCCTGGTAGGGCTTGGGAATCACGCACACATCGTTGAAGGTGTAGTTCTTGCCATTGTAGGAGAACCGCTCGTTGGTCCAGGCGGCCAGGATGATCTCCAGGTTCTCCTGGAAGCGTTCCCGGCTCTCGCCGTAGGGTATGTCATAGCCTTCGTAGGCCCGCATAAAGCCGCTGCGGCCCACGCCGAAGTCCACCCGGCCCTTGGATATCTGGTCCAGAGTGGCGATCTCCTCGGCCATGCGCACCGGGTGGCTGAGGGGCAGCACGTTAACCGCGACGCCAACCCGCAGACGCTCCGTCCGGGCGACGATGGCGGTGGAGATGATCAGCGGCGCGGACACCACCGACGGTATTCCAGCGCCCATGGCATCCAGGGGGGCGCGGGGTGCGGCGAAATGACGTTCCGCCAACCAGACTCCATCCAGACCGCCGTTCTCGGCGGCGTCGGCCATGGCAAAGGCCTCGTCGAAGGCCTCCTCCTGGGAGCTGCCATAGCGGTAATCGCATTCCATCACAAGGCCGTAATGCATGTTTCCTCCTGTGATCTGCCGGCCGGCGAGTGAGCGGCCGGACCGGTCCTTCTACTTGTTTTTATCCCCAGAGGGCGGCCACACGGTAGGCCAGTTGGGTGTGGGACTCCCTCACGTCAAGGATCTCGGCGGGAACGTCGCCCAGGATGCCCAGGGCGATGATCCAGTTCAATATCTCGTGGTCTCCGGAGTCCTGCAGCGACTCCGGGTCCAACTCGGCCAGTTTGCTGCCCTGGCCGTCCTTCACCAGTTCCAGGTAGCGGCGGTCCGTTTCAATATCGATGGTGGTGCAACCAAATCTATGGGCCAGGAAGCTGTGGGACCAGCTGGACGAGGCCACCACCGCCACCCTTTCGTCCCTGGTGTCCAGGAAACGGCGGATGGACTGGCCGACCTCATAACAGCGGCGGGGTGTGGGCCGGGGCGGATAATCGGGGCCGGCCTCTTCGCCGTAGCAGTTCACGAACAGGGGCAGGAGGGGGAATTTACCCTCGGGGTCCAGATACACCAGGGGGTTGACGATGGCGTGGGCCAAGCCCTAGTCCCAGCCCTTTAGAGCACTGGAAGAAGCCATGTCCACCCCGTCGCAAATCAGGAAGTTCCTCACGTCCCGGGAGAAGTCCTGGGGGCAATTGAAGCTGAACTTGGTCTCGGCGGCAGCTCCCCACACATTGTTCTCCCCGCCCACGTTACGGAAGGGAAAACCGTCCACCTGGGCGCCGGTGTAGAGGCAGAAGGGGGGCAGATTGTCCTGAAGAAAGTTCTCTGCCTGGTCGTCGCTGATGACCATCAGAACATCGGGCTTCCACTGGTGGAGTCGATCCCGGAGCACACCAAAGGCTTCAACGACCTTCTTCTGGTCGGCCCGGTCCTCGGTCAGGCCGTTGTCATCGCCCAATTCTTCGATGAGGGCGGCTGGGGCCTCATAGTTGAGGATGCGGCCGAAGATGCGCGACCGGCCTTTGTGCCAGACCTCGGGAGGGGTGAGGATTATGGGACCGTGGGAACAACCCAGACCTAATAACTCAGCCATATAAGCCTCTCCAAAGCAGCTTGTTGCCGCAGCGGGAACGGGCCTTTTTGAGCCCAATATCCACCCCGGACAAGTCCAAGGGGGCACGATCCGGATTGTAGGCCCCGCCCCAGGGGCTGTCAAACGTAGGCACGCGTGGGCTAGGCGTCGAAATCCGCTCCCCGGTGGGGGTTATTTAACACCCATGTCATTGACTGGGCCAAGGGGCCAAACGTACACTCTTGCCTGGCCTAACAGCCCGAAAAATCCGGTTACCGAGGAAGATCTGCCCATGCCTGGACTCCGCCTGCTGGCCTGCTTTGCCCACCCCGACGACGAGGCATTTCCCGTGGGAGGGGTGCTGGCCCATAACGTAGCAGAAGGAAGGCGCGTCCGGCTGATCACCACCACCCTGGGCGAGGAGGGGGAAATACGCCAGGAGGGGGCGGCCACCAAGGAGACCCTGGGAGAGATCAGGCGCACCGAACTGGGTTGCGCCGTACGGGCGCTCCGTCTGGAGAGCAACGAACTCTACAACTACCGGGACTCGGGCATGGCCGGCTGGGAGGCCAACAACCACCCCAGGGCCTACATCAATGCGCCGGATGACGAGGTGTTGGAACGGCTGGTGCGGGAGATACGGGAGTTCAGGCCCCAGGTGATGCTGACCTTTGAGCCCGGCGGTCTCTACGGTCACCCGGACCACATAGCCATCTCCAAGCATGCCACCCAGGCGTTCTCAATGGCCGCGGACCCCGCCGTTTTTCCGGAACAGCTCTCAAACGGTCTGCAGCCCCACGCGGCCCAGAGGCTTTTCTATAGCTGCCGGCCCAAGGGGTTCCGGCTGGAATGGGCCCAGAAGCTGCAGGCGGCGGGAATCGACTTCCCCACGCCCAGTGAGGAACAGTTGTCCCATGGCAATCTGGTGGAAGACATACACCTGACGCTGGACCTGTCGGAACACATGGAAACAAAAATGGCCTGCATCCTGTGCCACCGGACGCAGGTGGCCCCGGACTGGCCCTACCACCGGGTGCCCAGGGAAGTGGCCGAATGGGTGTTGGGGAGGGAATTCTACATCCGGGCCATGCCGGAAGTAGCCCCGGGAGACACCGTCCCCCAGGACTTCTTCGACGGCATCCCGCCGGACTAGATAGCCGAGCTTATGCCAGTTACTCGGTGGGACGCTGGATCAGTTCCACCGACACCTCGTCGGGGGCCACCACGAAGGCGACCATTGATCCGGATGGCATGGTCCAGGGCTCGCAGTTGAACTTCACGCCGTTGCCCCGGAGTATCTCGGCCAGACCTTCCAGGTCGTCGGTCTCGAACCCAAAGTGGTCCAGACCGTAGCGGGGCTCGGTGGAGCCGGGAACGGGGTCTTCACCCTCGGCCCGGCCGGAGATGGTCATCAGGTGGTCGCCGTTCAGCTCCAACTGGATGGACTTGGTGGTGGACAGGGGGCGCTCCGATGTGATCTTGGCCCCAAAGTTATCGCAATACCACTTGGCGGCGGCATCCGGGTCTTCGCTGCGGAAATGAAGGTGGTTGTAAGCAACTTTCACGGCGGTACTCCCTTGTAGAGCTATCGAATCACCGGCCTTGGCACTCTCAAAAAGGCCATCTGCCGGTCTGCCGACCTAGTTTACCCCACAAAACAGCCCCGGTGAAGCGGAAGGTTACACGGACCGCGCTATGGGGTTGGCCCTGGATTTTCCAACCAGTCCAAGATGGGCTGACACCCCCAGTACTGTCCGGCGATGGGCGGGAGCGGCATAAGCGGCCTGCCGACGGCCTCGGCGCACTCTTCCTCCTAGTCCACTCCCTGGTACAGCAAGAACGCCCTTCCGAAGGGCGGGCATTCGTCCCAACAGATGAATCTTTCCCCCATCACCTTGCCGTTGCTTATATCCAGGCCGGCAAAACGCGGAAAGTAACTGGCATCGAAGTCGCCGCTGCCCACCGTCATGTTCATCCGGTGTAAAGGCTCCAGGGTGACCTGCATCTGGTCGGGGGACTTGACCGGGTCTTGGCCGGTCCGGTACAGGCCGCGGCTGCCAGGCAAAGGCCCGCCACCACCGGAAGGAATAATCGTTTTCTCAATCGGGATGGTCCGGTTAACGAATTCCTTAAATCGTCTTATTCACTAACAAAATTAGGAACCCATAGCTCATTGATTGGCCTTACCGGCAGGTTATGTAAACGAACTCATTTATTACTATTTTTGTAGTTGGGTTTGCTTGGGTACGGCCCTGTTAGCCGCCTCCCCAGCAGGTTCGGCTTGACGATATTTCACGTCCAACATAAGCTCGAAAAATGATTAGATCTAGCATTCTTCTAACTATTTTGGCTGGCTTGGCCCTGCTGGCAGTTGCCTGCTCCGGTTCTTCCAGCACCCAGCCTGCGACCTCAAACTCCCAGACCAGCTCCGCGGCTGGTGAGACCTCTGCGCCGACCATTGCTCCGACTGCGCCAGCGGAGAGCACCCTGTAAGCGGCATCCGCTCCATCCTCTCAGGAGACCGGTGCAGCCAATAACGACAGCCCAGCTCCCACGGCGGCGCCGACCGCTGTGCCTGCGACGGCAGCACCTGCCCCCACCCGCACCCTTGCACCGACGGCGGTGCCCAAGACCATTTTGACCCAGGCCTTGGAATCACCTGAACTAATGTGGTGCCTTGCCGACAAGGTGGGCATGGACGTCCTGATCGAACTGGACAGCCGGGAGGCCACCAGCGCCGAGGCGTTCAGCATCAATTCCTGCCTGTGGGACATCAGGGAGATCTCAGCCTAGAACGCCGAATGGCCCAAGCGCATAGACCGGGCCCTCACCCCATCCGAGTGCGGCACGCCACCGGTGAACAACTTCCCGGCTTCCTGTTACCAGGGTCCGCTGATCGACTCTCACCTGCACATCTCCCAGCTCCCTGATGACGTGGTCGGTTCCCCTGATCTGGACTATGTGCCCTACCGAGGTGTGGACTCGGACAAGTACGACACCATAGCGGCGGAACAGCGTCCGCTCCTGGGCACCACCATGAACATCGACCGCATCGCCTGCATGCTGAAGAACGAGGGCAGCGTCAAGGCCTTCGCCTTCTTCCCCGTGTTCCCGGAGATCACCTCCCCGGCCATCGAGGTGGTCTCCAAGGTCAAGGCTCAGTATCCTGACCTGTTCGTCCCCTTCATCCAGACATCGGCCAACGGCGTCTCCACCCTGGAGGGAAGCATTCTGGATGTCATGCTCCAGGTGGAACCGGGTCTGTTCGCCGGGTTCGGCGAGGTGGGCGATTCTCCCACTGAGCCCATAAACCCGCCGCCCGACTCCGAGATATATACCGGGGATTTCGAAGTGGTCCGTGAGCACGACATCATGGTCTATTTCCACCCGGGCGTGGGCCATCAGGAGAACCTGGAAAGGGCCTTGGAGCAGTTTTCCGACGTGACATTCCTCATCCACGGGGATTTCATCTATCCCTACATGGAAGGGATAATGCAGCGGCACGACAACGTGTACTTCACGTTCAATGACATCTTCGCCGACTTGATCGAGACCTTACGTTTCGGGGAAAGAGATACCTTCATGGCGGACATGAGGGATAACTGGGACAATCTGCTGGACACCGCAGTGGTCCAGTACAAGTCCCTCATCGAAGCCCGCCCCGACCGGTACATGTGGGGCACCGACCGCGGCGACATCGTCTGGGGCTACGAGGAGGAGGTCGGTCAGCTTTTGGCTGAGTTCGGCCGTGCCTTCATCGGACGCCTGGACCCCGCCGTTCAGGACCGGGTGGCCTACAAGAACGCCGAATTCCTGGCCAATAAGTTCGGCGGCTCCTAGAAGCTCCCCAAAGCAACACAAAAGGTCCGCCGTGCTTCAGACACGGCGGACCTTTTCATTCCCGGAGACTGACTTTGTGACTAGCTAAGAAAGTCAGACGTCCACTTGGCGTAGTCCGCCTTCCTGGTGAACTGGTCCATCTGCTCGCTGGTGGCCAGGTTGGGACGCAGGTCCGCCGGGGGCACGCCGTCCCGCAGCGCCTTCAAGGTGTCGTAGGTGGCCTTGATGGCGGCGGCGAACGGAAGGTGACCCTGCAGCGCCACGCGCACACCCACGGAGCCCAGGTACTCCTTATCGGCAAGTTCGCCGGAGGTGCCGCCCAGGAGCAGGGGGATGTTGATCTCGGCCGTAACAGCCTCGACCTCGACCTTGGTGGTGGCGCCGGCCAGGAACATGGCATCCACACCCGCCGCCTCGTAGGCCTTGGCCCTGGCGATGGTGTCGTCCACCCCGGTCACCTGCAGCGAACTGCTGCGTCCGGCCACCACCATGTTGGGGTCGCGCCGGGCGGCCAGGGCGGCCTTCATCTTGCCCACGCCCTCTTCGATGGGCAGAAGGGTGGTCTTGCCGTCGCCGAAGGTCCGGGGCAGCACCGTGTCTTCGATGGTCAGGGCCGCCACACCGGCGGTCTCCAACTCTTCCACCGTGCGCATCACGTTCAGGGCGTTGCCGTAGCCGTGGTCGGCGTCCACCATCAGGCTCAGGTCGCCGGCGCGGCAGATGCGGTGGATCTGCTGGGCGAATTCGGTGAGCGTCAGAACGATGAGGTCCGGGGCGCCCAGGACGGTGCCCGAGGCTATGGAACCGGCGAACATGCCCACCTCAAACCCCAGGTCCTCGGCGATGCGGGCCGATATGGGGTCGAACACCGAGCCGGGATGAACGCATTTGTCTCCGGCCAGCACGGCCCGGTATCTTGCTCTTCTCGTGGTAAAGTCCATAACGCACCTTTTGGGGTTGCAGAGTTTCTTCCTCCCCGGCAACGGTTACAGACACGGACGGGGGGAAATCTGGCCCATTCTAACACAGCATCCGACCCGGTCTTGAGGCTACCTGCAGATGATAGACGCCACCGGCCGAACGGTCCCAGTTCTGGGCGTGGACTTCAGTGGAGCGAGAGGGGACAACGCCACCTGGGTCACTCAGGGCCTTTTGCTGGAGAACACTCTGACAATTCAGTCCTGCCGTCCGGTGACGCGTTCCCAATTGGCCGACCTGCTCTCCTCCGCTCCGGGAAACGCCGTTGCCGCCCTGGATTTCCCCTTTTCGGTCCCCCGGGAATTCGTCTCCCACTGGCTGCCGGGAACGGACGCCATGCCCCCTCTCTGGTCCGCGGCGGCGGCCATGGAATTCGAGGAATTCCTGGCCTTGCGGGACGAGTTCGTGGCCAAAAGCGGCGAGCCGCTGCGCCGGGGCGACCTGTATTTCCCCGAGTGCTATTCCTGTCTCCACAAGACCAATCCCAACATGGTGCCCATGACCTTCCGGGGCATGCAGATGCTCCACCGGCTGTGGCAAGAGGGGCGCCGGGTGCCGCCGCTGGACGACGACGGCCGAGGGGGCCCGTTATTGCTGGAGTCCATGCCCGGCGCCGCCCTGCGGGCCCTGGGTCTGCCCTTCAAAGGGTACAAGGGAGGGCGCAATAACCTGGAACTGAGGAAACAGGCCCTTGACGGGATTGAGCCTGCCTCCGGACTCGCCATTCCCAACCTCGATGATTTCAGACTGGAATGCACATCCAACCACGACTGCCTGGACTCCCTGGCCGCCGCCGTCACCGCCTGTCTATGGGTCAAAGACGAGTCCCTCTTTCGTCTGCCCCAGGACGGGCCGGGCACGGGCGAACGGCGGGGCATCGTTCCGGACCCGGCCGAAAACGAACTGGAGACCGCCCGGCTGGAGGGTTGGCTCTACGCTCCGGTATTCATTCCACCGCGTGAATAACTGGCAACGGGACCGCCAGGCCCGTCCCAGACCCGGTTGCCCATTGCTTCACCAAGTATTAAAGTGTCTCGGCATAATGCCTAGGCACCGGTCCGCATAGCCTCGGGCATCACGAATTACCAACTAGGAGTGTGCACATGGGAATCTATCGGATGTACACCGGTGACGACGGTCAGACCCACATCGAGGAAACCAGTCTGGCGACCCATCCGGAATTGGCCGAAGCCGTTAAGACCACCACCATCACCTTCCGCGAGAACGAACCGGGCCGCTTCATAGACTGGCATCCGGCCCCCCGCCGCCAGTACGTGATCTGCCTGTCGGGCCAGATCGAGATTGGCCTGGGCGACGGCTCCACCCACCTTTTCGGCCCCGGAGACGCGCGGCTGGTGGAGGACACCACCG
>PBMF01000041.1 GCA_002721995.1 Chloroflexota bacterium | reverse complement strand
GTGGAGAACAGCTTCAGCGACTGGCACAACCCATCCCGCCGTCAGTATCTGTTCATCGTCGATGGCCGCATGGAAGTCTCGGTGGCCGATGGCACCGCCATGCAGTTCGGGCCTGGCGACGTGCTGCTGGCCGAGGACATGACCGGCCAGGGCCACGTGACCAAGTCCATTGGCGGCACCTATACCTCAGTCTCAATGGGGATTCCGGATTAGGGGCGGCTTAGACCTGCCAACTGGCCGCGTTCATGCAAGGTTGACAGGGACCGGCCATTATTTAGAATGGCAATCAAATACCCCCAAGAGCATTATATAAGGCAGCCCAACAGAGAAGGCGAGGTAAAAGATGATTACGAAATTCGACAGCTTATATGCCGGTCACGTGGATATGACCGACATTGGCTACGGCGGCACGGCGGTGAACGACCGCCTGTACGACAACGACCACCTGGCGACCGTGTTCAGCAAGGCAGAGGCCATCGCCAAGGCCCTGGACGAAAACGGCTTCGACACCATGTGGATGGCGGAGCACCACTTCCAGCCCGAGGGCTACGAGTGCATCCCCAACCTCATCATGCTGAACGTCCATCTGGCCCATATGACTAAGAACATCAAGTTCGGCTGCGGCTTCAACATCGCGCCCATGTGGCACCCGCTGCGGTTGGCCGAGGACTTCGCCACCGCCGACATCCTGACCAATGGCCGTGTGATTTTCGGCGTCGGCCGCGGCTACCACACCAGGGAGATCGAGACCTTCGGCTCGCCCTTGTTGGACCAGGACGCCAACAGGGAGAAGTTTGAAGAGGCCGTGGACATAATGTTCAAGGCGTTCAACAATGAGTCCTTCTCCCACCACGGCAAGTACTACGACCTGCCCCCGGAAGTCCCCTACCGGGGTTACACCCTCAAGGACCTGACCCTGGTCCCCCGGCCCAAGAACCTGCCGGTAGAGTGCTGGCAGCCCATCCAGGGCGGCACCCCCAGGGCCTTGGATTTCATGGTCAAACACGGCATCAAGGGCATCTTAGGCGGGGGCGTGGCTGAGGGCGGCGTCATGGACGACATCATATTCGGTTACCGCGACGCCCTGGTGCGCGCCGGCAAGACCGATGCCCAGCCCGGCGAGGGACTGAGCGTGGGATTCCACTATCACCTGGCGGAGACGGTGGAAAAGGCCATGGAAGAGGCCCGGGGCTTCTTCGAAGAGAACCTGAAGATGTTCGGCCCACTGCGCCTGCACCGGGGCATGTCCGATGAGCAGATAGACATCATCGGCGACCCCCGCCGGGCGCCCACCGGCGGACTGCCCACCATCCAGAGCGCGGTGGAAAAGCAGGCCTTCCTAGCCGGGCCTCCAGAGCGCATCATCGAGCAGCTCAAGGCCGTGGAGAAGGCGTACCCGGCCCTGGAGCGCATCGGAATGAGCCATCCCATGGGCACGCCCCAGCACGTCATCACCGAGCAGTTGGAATGGTTCGGCAAAGAGGTCATGCCCGCCTTCAAGAGCTAACGGGCGGGCTCCCAGTACTTGGCACGTACCCAACAACGCCGGTGAAGCATCCCTTCACCGGCGTTAACTATTCCCACCACCGTCATTCCGAGACCGCAGCTAGGGAATCCCTTTTACCCTGCGCTGCCACGGTGCAAGAGCAAAGCGACCCATGGCTCCACTCGGGGTGACGAGCAACATGGGATCCGGAAAGCAGGAAGACCGCGGAAGAGCCCCCACGGCCAGGACAATGGGTTATAGTGTCCCCAACGATTTTCCCGCCGCTATTCAGCATGATTTTTGGGAGGAAATATTATGGTTGACCAACTAGCCCGGCCCAAAGACCAGATGGAAGTCTACTGGTTTTCGGAGCAGGCCCAAGGTTACATAAACGATCAACAGCTCGAGAAGTTCGAGTCCGGACGACTGGCTTTCCCAAACCGGCATTTCGACCCGGAGAAGGCCCACCAGCTCTACAACCAATACCACGAGCAGTACGCGTTAGCTGATGAAGTTGGGTTCGACGGCATCATGACCAACGAGCACCACTCGGCCTACTGGTGCGGCAAGCCGGCGGTCAACTTGGACGCCGCCGTCATCGCCAAGATAACCAATACGGTCAAGATAGCCATCCTGGGCAATGTCATTGCCGTCAACGACCCCATCCGCATGGCCGAGGAAGTGGCCATGCTGGACTGCTACTCCGGCGGCCGGATCATCTCCGGGTTCGTCCGGGGCGGCGCGGTTGAGACCCTCCAGGCCGGCATCGACCCCACCCAGAACCGGGAGCGGTTCGAGGAGGCCCACGACCTGATCGTGAAGTGCTGGACCGAGCCCGGCCCCTTCCGCTACGAGGGCAAGTACTACCAGTACCGGGTGGTCAACCCCTGGGTGCTGCCCATGCAGAAGCCCATGCCCGACATCTGGTTCCCCGGCACCGGCAGCCCTGAAAGCGTGGTATGGGCGGCTAAGCACGGCCACCCCTACATGAACCTGGGCGCGGTGATGGAAACCACAGAGTGGCTGAAACAGATCTACATCGACACCGCCGAGGAGGCGGGATACAAGGCGGGCCCGGAGCATTTCGGCTACCTGCTCAAGGTCTTCGTGGCCGACACCGAGGAAGAGGCCCAGGAGATTGGCCGGAACTTCGTCTGGACCGAGGGTCACCGCCAGCGCGGCCCCAGGGAGCACGTGGATCCCCCCGGCTACCAGTCGCGGGAGGCGGTTGCCGTGAAGCGCGCCCGCCCCACCGGGGTATTCGCAGGGAACATGGGCGACGCCCTGTCCTACGAGAACCAGCAGGAGGCCCGGGTGGTCATCGTCGGGACCCCAGACACCGTGATCGAGAAGTTGCGGTACGTGGTGGAGAACCTGAACCCCGGCTACCTGCTCATCTACGGCAACGAGGGCCCCATGCCCCACAAGGCTTGCATGCGGTCCATAGAGCTGCTGGGCAAAGAGGTCATCCCGGCTTTGAAGGAGATCAAACTCCAGCCCTACGCCTAGTCTCGGGGCTGGCCCTCAAATGAGCGAGGTTACTGTCCAAGAAAACGTGGTGGCCGGAAAGGCGGGCGGCCGGGACCTGAACGTGGATGTTTTCCGTCCCGCCGGATCTTCTGATTCGGGCATAGGTGTCCTGTTCCTGCCCGGCGGCAGTTGGTTCACCGCCAACCGCGCCTCCATCAAGGACCGGTTCGGCATCCCCCTGGCGGAGTTGGGCTACGTCTGCGTCGCCGGGGAGTACCGCGTGACGGTGGAGGCCCCCTGGCCGGCCCAAATTCAGGATGTGAAGGCCATCATCCGGTGGATGCGGGCCAACAGCTCCGAGCTGAACATCGACCCCTCGGCCATCGTGGTGGCGGGTAAGTCCGCCGGCGGTCACCTGGCCCTCCTGGCCGCGGGTACCATGGGAGTGGCGGAGTTCGAGGGCGATGGCGGCAACGCAGGGGTGAGCAGCGATGTGGCGGCGACAGTTGGCGTGGCCGCGGTTTCCGATATCTCCCAGGTCATTGGGCGGGGAGACTTGGCGCCGCTGCTGGGTGATGACCCCTCTCCAGAGTTGATCAGGTCGGCCAGCCCTGTTGGCAACGTGGGCAAGGGCTATCCGCCGGCTCTGTTGCTCCACGGCACGTCCGACGACCGAGTCGACCATTCCATGACCATGGGGATGTACCGGGCACTGGAGGACGCGGAGGTGCCCGTGGACCTGCAGCTCTTCGCCGGCCAGGACCATTCCTTCGACGCAGACCCCCAATTCAGCCGGGCCATCGTCTATGCCATGGACCTGTTCATATCCCGGCACGTGCCAGTGAAAGCGACCAAATAAATCCTGTGTTTCCAGTGGCCAGATCCGGAGCACTGAAACGCACCAACACCAAAGAGAGAAAACAATGGCCAATCCTGAGTACGACATCGAATACTACCTGGATACCGCCCGCCAACTGGCGGAACGGGCCGGGGAACACGCGGACCAGATAGACCGCGATCGGCAGATTCCCCTGGATCTGGCGGCCGAGTTCGCGGACAAGGGCTTCTTCCGGCTGCTGCGGCCCAAATCGTTGGGCGGCTTGGAGCTGGAGCACCCAGACTTTCTCAAGATTCTGGAGATATTCGCCGCCGTGGACGGCAGCACCGGCTGGTGCATGAACCAGAACAACGTCTTCGCCACCAACTCGTCCCGGTTCCCCCGGGCGGTGGCCGAGGAGATCTACGCCGATGAGAAGGCGGTGATCACCAACGGGCCGCCCAGCTCCTCGGCCCGGGCCGTGCGCTGTGAAGGTGGTTACCGGCTCAGCGGCCGTTGGGACTTCAGCAGCGGCATCACCCACGCCACCTGGATCGCGGCCCTGTCTCCGGTGCTGGAGGAGTGGGAGGAGCCGGAGCCCGGCTTCGACCGCTCGTCGGGCCGGGTCATGCTCATGCCCAAGAAAGATGTGAAATTCCTGGACTTCTGGCCGGTGCAGGGCCTGCGGGGCACGGCCAGTTTCAGCTTCGAACTGGACAACGTGTTCGTGCCTGAGGAACGGAGCTACAGCCCCACTGACAGTCCCCAAGAGAAGGGACCACTGTACGGGATTCCCACCACCCTTCTCTTCGCCACCGGCTTCTCTACCGTGGCACTGGGGATCGCCCAGGCCAGCTTGAAGACGGCCATGGATCTGGCTGAGAGTAAGATTCCAGGCCGGTCGTTCCGATTGTTGAAGGACGAGTCCACCACCCAGCGGACCATTGGTGAGGCCGAGGCCATCTGGCATTCGGCCAAGGCGTTCCTGCGGGAGGCCCACTCCTCGGTCTGGGCCAGCGCCAAAGCTGGCGAGGAACTGACGGTGGAGCAGAGGATAAAGCTCCGGTTGGCCGCCACCCACGGCATCCGCAAGGCGACGGAAGTGACCGACATGGCCTACACCCTTTGCGGCTCCAACGCCATCCTGGACACCAACCCCATCCAGCGCCAATTTCAGGACATCCACGTGGTCTCCCAGCACATCCAAGGCCGGGCCACCCACTACGAGACCGCCGGCCAGTTCTTCATGGGCATGGACCCCGACGGCAATTTCTAACTAGAAAAGACTGGTTGGAACTGCCGCTTAACAGAATGGGGCGTAAGCCCATTCTCATTTGGCACTTGATTGCGAAGAACTCCGGCCGCCCTAGTATAATCTTGCACCGGCGGGTGCCACGTTATGTTATTGCCGGGTCCCTAGGTGGGAACCAAGGGCGACGGCCTGTTAGCAATACGCATCGTGGGTTCCAAAGGTCCGACTACCCCGGCCGGACCACGCCGATACGCGGGAACGATTTGGAAAAGGGAAGGTCCTCATACCATTGCGCAATCTGAAAGCCGGAAGCCGTTTGGCCCTTAATGTCATATCCACGAGGGGGTCAGCGGTACAACGGCTGTTCTTCCTCTGTCTTGTTGAGCGCGGAGGGTATGGGTCAGGAAGCGTCTGGGACCTGTACCGACCTGGCCGGCAACATCAGCGAGGCGGCCTTCATGGCCGGTATCAACATCGATAAGACCCCGCCCGTGATCACCCCGCCGGATGACCAAACGCTGCCCGCTACTTCGATCGACGGCGCGGTAGTTACATTCGTCGTCACCGCCGCCGACGGGCTATCGGGGGTGGAAACCCTGACCGGCGACCCGGTCAGCGGTTACCAGTTCCCCATCGGCAAGACCACTGTGGCGCATACCGCGGTGGACATGGCGGGGAATATCGCAGCCGCCAATCACACCGTTGATGTGCTCGGGGCCCAGTTCCTGGTCCTGAGGGCCCGCGACTCGCTGGCGGCCTACGCGGATGAGTCAAAGGACATAGCGCAGGCGGTCAGGGAACTGGATAAGATCAGTCCCGGCCTGTGGACAGACCCGCTTCACCTGAACAGCAAGGACGGACACTGGGCCTTTGACCGCGCCAAGACGGCGGTCATAAAACTGGACAAGGCAAAGGGCGTATCGCCTGAGGCCCAGGCGGCCATCGTTGCCGCGGTGGACGACCTGCTGACGGCATTCAATCTGCTGGCCACAATGGCAGTGGCGGAAGCAGCCGAAGCGCCGGTGGACAATCAGAACCAGGCCCGCAAACGGGACAAGGATGTGGCAACCGCCACCGACCTGATCGCTCAGGCCGACAGCCAAAGGGCGGCGGGGGACGCGGTTAAAGCCATAGACCTCTATCGCCGCGCCTGGGACCTGATCACCGGAGGTGGGGCCAGCTAAACGTCCGTCACCCGGATCCCAAAGAGCGATATGACAAGCGTCGGTGAGGTTATCCCCGCCGGCGCTTGTTTCGTGTCCCGCGTTGACAGCCAATGCCCCCCAGACTACACTCCGGTGAATCTGGGTCACGAGGAATTGCCGTCGATTATGGTCTCCCCAGACGCCGTTAACTTGGGCGATGCGACAAGCGTTGGCGATGCCATCGAGCTGATGTTCGAGACTGGCTGGACCGACGGTCTGCCGGTGGTGCCGCCCACCGAGGACCGGGTCAAGAGGTTTGTCGACTACACCGGTCTGGACGGCCAGGAACTCATCGCCGAACTGCCTCCCCTGGGCGGCAAGGCCACGGTGGAACGCATAGCCGTCAACGCCGTCATGGCCGGGTGCCTGCCAGAGCACATGCCGGTGGTGCTCGCCGCCCTCCAGGCCATGATGGAAGAGGGGTTCAACCTGCGCGGCGTCATGGCATCCACCGGGATACACACTCCCCTGGTCATCGTCAGCGGCCCCCTAGCCGAAGAACTGGACATCAACAGCGGCTACAACTGCTTCGGGTCGGGCTGGCGGTCCAACGCCACCATCGGCCGGGCGGTGAAGCTGGTCCTGGTCAACCTGGGCGGGGCCACCCCCGGCGATACCAACAAGGCTACTTTTGGCCACCCCGGCTCCTACACCTATTGCGTGGCCGAAGACCAGGAAGCAAACCCCTGGGCGCCGCTGCACACCGACGTGGGGCTCGACCCAATGGACAGCGCCGTGACGGTCTTCCCCGCCGAGGCGCCCCACAACATCATGTATCACGCCAAGAACGACCGGGACTTCCTGTCGGTGCTGGCCGATACCATGTGCACCCTGGGCAACGCCCAGATGTACGTGGCGGGGGACACCTTCGTCTGCATCGGGCCGGTCCACGCCCAGTTCCTCCACGAAGCGGGATGGCGCAAGCAGGACATACGCCAGTTTCTGTTCGAGCACGCCAGGAAGTCGGTGAGCCAACTGAAACACGGCGGTCCGCCTCAGGGAGACGGCCGGCGGGGGCACTTCTGGCCCAAGTTCGTGGACCCCGACGACGACGCCCAGATGGTGCCCGTCGTGCGCGCCCCGGACCGCATCCACATAATGGTGGCCGGCGGCAGCGGCGGCGCCCATTCCGTCTACCTACCCGGCTGGGGTTCCCGTCGGGTCACCCGCAAAGTAGACCTGCCCAGAGGTGCGTGATGGTCAGCGCTGATATCCAAGCCCGTCTGAAAGAAATGGGGTTGCTCTCGCCCGTCGACCCCGAGGCAAACTCCCGCTGGAAACCGGCCTCCCGCCTGGACACCGTCCACGGCAAGGTGGGCGGGTTCCTGGGCAACCGCAAGGCCAACGCAGGGCTGCTGCTGCAGGGTGTGGCGGACCTGCTGGATAGGGACTTTGAACTGATAGATGGAATCGTCACCGACAAGGCTGTATATTCCCGGCCCGCCGCCGACGACATCATCGACGACCTGGCCGAACGGTGCGACTTTGTGGTCACCGCCATCGCGGATTGAGGCTCCTGCACCGCGTGCAGTGTGCACGACGCGATGGCTCTGGAGAACCGGGGAGTGCCGACCATAGTGCTCTGTACCGACCCGTTCTTGAACTCGGCCCACCGCCACGCCAGCGTTTTCGGACGCAGGGGGTTCCAACCCCTGGGTATACCCCACCCGTTGGGCGGTATAACTCCCGAGGCCGTCTCCGAGCGGGCGGCGGGACTCAACCAACACATAATCGACGCCCTAACCAGCGGCGAATAGGGCTTAATAACAGGAGAGAAAAGTGGTCAGAGTAGGCGCCAGCACACGCGTATACGAACAACTGGAGAGTTGGGAGAAACTGCCCGAGGGCTGGGTACTGGGACAGACGGCCATCGTAACCGACTCCCAGGACCGGGTGTACCTGTTCAACCGGGGCGAACACCCGCTGATAGTCCTGGACCGGGAGGGCAATTTCCTCAATTCCTGGGGCGAAGGCCAGCTTCCTGACGCGCACGGCATGTTCATCGACGGCGATGACAACCTGTACATGCCGGTGAAGAACAGCCACGTGGTATTGAAGTACAACCCCGACGGCAACCTGCTCATGACCCTGGGCGAGTGGGATAAGCCATCAGACTCGGGATGGTCGGGCAACGTCAACGATCCCGCCGTCCGCGCTGCCGGTCCCTTCAACCGGCCCAGCGACGTGGCCTTGGACCCCAACGGCGACCTGTACATATCTGACGGCTACGGCAACTCGCGGGTCCACAAGTTCTCCGCAGACGGCAAACTCCAGTTCTCCTGGGGCGAGCCCGGCAAGACCGGCCCGGGCGAGTTCCACGTCCCCCACGGCGTCTGGGTGCACACCGATGGCCGGGTGTTCGTGGCCGACCGGGAGAACAACCGCATCCAGATCTTCTCCCCCGAGGGTGAGTACCTGGACCAGTGGACAGGACTGGCCCGCCCCTGCGACATCTACATCGACGAGGACGAGGTCCTCTACGTGCCTGAGTTGGACGGCTTCATGAGCATCCTCAGCATCGATGGCGACATCATCGCCACCTGGGGCAGCCCCCTGGACGCCGGCTGGGGCAACGGCGCCCACGCCGTTTGGGTGGACTCCCACGGCGACCTCTACGTCAACCAGAACGTGGAAGGCCACCGCCTGGTCAAGTACCTGCGTCAGTAGGCTGATCTTTCGAGATACTTAGGAGCTAGAGTTGGAAGTTGGAGTAATTTTCCCTCAGACAGAGATCGAGCCCGACCCCTCTGCCATCAAGGACTTCGCCCAGGCGGCCGAGGACATGGGTTACGCCTATATCTTCATCGCCGACCATGTGCTGGGCGCGGACCCGGCCCACCACGATTTCCCGGCGCTGCGCACCTACAACCACAAGTCGGTGGTGCACGAGACCATGACATTGATGGGTTACCTGTCAGCGGTCACCGAGCGGGTGGGTCTGGCCACGGGAATCCTGATCCTGCCCCAGCGGCAGACGGTGCTGGTTGCCAAGCAGGCGGCTGAGGTGGATGTGCTATCCGGCGGCAGGCTGCGTCTGGGCATCGGCGTCGGTTGGAACAGCGTCGAGTTCGAAGCTCTGGACCAGGACTTCCACAACCGGGGGGCCCGCAGCGCCGAGCAGATCCGGGTCATGCGTCAACTCTGGACCCAAGACGTGGTGGACTTCCACGGCAAATACCACGACATCACCCATGCGGGACTCAATCCGCTGCCCGTACAGCGGCCCATCCCCATTTACCTGGGCGCGGGCAGTTCCCAGAGCCCCACACCCCCGGACTCGGTCCTGAAGCGGGTGGCGCGCCTGGCCGACGGCTGGTGCCCCAACTTCAATCCCGACGACGCAGGCCGGGCAATCGCCGAGCGGGTCAACGGCTTCATGAAGGAATACGGCCGCGACCCCAGCACCCTGGGCCTGGATGGCCGGCTGCGAGTCAGCGGCAAGCAGCCGGAAGAATGGCTGGACGAGGCCAAGGCCTGGAAGGAGATGGGTGCCGGGTACCTGTCCATCGAGAACCGTCAGGGCGGGCTGACCACCGCCGCGGAGCACATCGAGGCCATGCGCCGCTTCAAAGAGACCATCGGGTTCGATATCTAGGCGTCAGTTGAACACAATCCATGCCTAATTTTGAACCCCGTGACCCCGATTTTGAGGCCAAGGTGCGCGACAGCTTCGGCCGCCAGACCGCCATGCAGACCCTGGGCGCGGTGATGAACCGTGTGAGCGCCGGCCAGGTTGAAATTGAGATGCCCTACCGGGTCGGCCTGGACCAGCACCAGGGTGTCATCCACGGCGGCATCGTAACCGCCATCATCGACACTGCCTGCAGCCACGCTGCCTTCAGCCTCTGCGCCCCCGGCACCAACGTTTCAACCATGGAATACAAGGTGAACTTCGTCGCGCCGGCCAGGGGGGAACGGCTGGTGGCCAGGGGTGAAGTCGTCCGTCCCGGAGCCACGGTATCCGTGTGCAAGGGTGATGTCATCGCCTATGAGAACGGCGAAGCAAAGCTGGTCGCCACCATGCTGACCACCATGATGATGGTGCCCGGCAGGCCGAACTTGGCCAACTGACTCCGATCAATCCCTAGCCATGGCCCCGCCATCGTCATTCCGGCGAAAGCCGGAATCCAGTTTCCTTCTCCGCGCTCCAAGCCTCAACCTCCGGGACCAAAACCCAAGGCCGCTCATCCTGAGCCTGTCGAAGGGGCTGTTTCGAGGGGACGTGTTCCAGAGAGCCGGTGGTTCGACGGGTCCGATATCATCGAGACTCTCGACTTCAATCGGAGCTCACCATGAGCGGATGTGAGGGCTGATTGGGTCCTTGGAGTGTGGTCTCGTGCGAGGGTTTCTGGGTTCCGGCCTCCGCCGGAATGACGGGTGGGGTGGCCGGTTCATGCGTTGCATGACGAAAATGACGTAGGGGCGAGTTTCTAACCCGCCCTGTTTCACGTTTGACGAATTCGGTAAAACGAGGGCTGTTCCAGACCGGGTATGTCTCCGAGTCCGTGGGAAGGCATCATCGGGGCAGGGGGGGTTGGAAACCCACCCGTACGTATCATGTCAAACGGCCGGTTCCAGGGTGTTCGTCGAGTGCCGCTCACGGGCCGAGGTGGCTACTCGAAGACCAATACGCTCCGGGCCACGGAGCCTTCTTTCATGTACTGGAAGGCTTCGTTGACCTCTTCAAGCTTGAGGCGGCGGGTGACCAGTTCGTCCAATTTGAGGCGGCCCTGCAGGTAGAAGTCCACGTAGCGGGGCATGTCCACCCGGAAGTGGTTGGATCCCATGCTGCTGCCCTGGATACGCCTTTCCCGCAGGAAGGCAGAGCCGTCCAACTCGATCTTTGTACCCTGGGGAATCATGCCGATGATGGTGGCGGTGCCGCCGGCCCGCAGTATCCCGAAGGCCAGTTCCGCCGTTTCCTTCTTGCCGATGGCCTTGAAGGAGTAGTCCACCCCGCCCCGGGTCAGGTCTTTCACCGCGCCTCCACGTCGCCGCTGGAGGCGTCGATCACATCGGTGGCGCCGAACTTGCGGGCCAGTGAAAGCTTGTCTTCCACGGCATCGATGGCGATGACCCGGAGCGCCCCCGCCAGCACCGCACCCTGAATGGCGTTCAGGTCCACACCGCCGCAGCCTATCACCGCCACCGTACTGCCCGGCTCCACCTTGGCGGTGTTCATGGCCGCTCCCAAGCCGGTGGTCGCGCCGCAGCCGATCAGGGCCATCTGCTCGAAAGGGATATCCTGGTCAATCTTCACCAGGGAGTTCTCGTGGACCAGCATCTTCTCGGCGAAGGACCCCAGGTTGGCAAACTGGGTCACCGGGTCTCTGCCCTGGCTGAGGCGCGGCGTTTCGTCGGGGCCGCGCACCAGACCGGTCCGGGAGCAGAGCACGGGACGGCCGGTGGTGCAGCGCTCGCAGTGGCCGCAGAATACGGACAGGCAGCAGATGACCCGATCGCCGGGTTTGACGTAGTCCACCAGGCTGCCGACCTCTTCCACTGTGCCAGCCGCCTCGTGGCCCAGCACCACCGGAAAGACCGTGGCGTAGAGTCCCTCGACGAAATGGAGGTCGCTGTGGCAGACCCCCGACGCCCCGGTGCGCACCACAACCTCTCTCGGGCCCGGCGGCGCGATGTCGACCTCTTCCATCCGGAGAGGTTGGTTCACCTCGTGTAGGACGGCTGCTTTCATTTCCGCTACTCCTCTAGACGGTCATTCCCGTGAAGTTGAAGCTGGAGAGTTTTAGGGCGGGCACTCTGGTGGCGAAGCCGACCTCGTTCAGTACTAGTTTGGACTCGCTGCCCACGTGCTCGACCCCGGCTAGGGCGTCCACGTAGGACTGGGTGAAGCGCAGGTCCTTCACAGGGTTGGTTATCTGCCCGTTCTCAATCATGAAGGTGCCGTCGCGGGTCATGCCGGTCATGACGCAGCCCTTGGAGTGGGCCAGCCGCGTGTAGAAGAACCGGGTGATGTAGATGCCCCGCTCCGTGGAGCCGATGAGCTGCTCCAGGGAGGAGTCCCCCTCCTGCATGAACAGGTTGCTGGCGATGGGCGGGCCGGTGAAGTTGCCCTGATGTCCGGTGGAAACCGTCCCCTCTTTGCCGGCGGTGTAGGAGTTGTGTACCGGCGCGTTCACCGTTCCGCCGGTGATGATGTCCACCCGCTGCCGGGGCACACCCTCAGTGTCGAAGGGCACCGGCCAGCCGTGGGGGGATGAACCTTCGTCCCACACGGTTATGGCGGGGCTCATGGCCTGGGATCCGATCAAATCGTTCATCCAACTGCGGCCTTCCTGCACCGCCTGGGCGCCCATTCCGTAGAGGCTGAGGGCCTCCAGGATGTCGTCCACGGCGTAGGTGTCCAACACCACCGGGTATCGGCCCGGCTCTACGGCCACGGGGTTGCGGCCGCACACCGTCTTGGACACGGCCTCCCGGCCCAGTGCCTCGGTGTCCAGGTCTGTCAGCCGCCACGAGCCGCCCTTGGCCCAGCCGGCCGAGTCGTCGCTCATGGTGTTGATGATTAGGCCGGCGAAAGTACCGGCGTGGTGGGCGCGGACGCCCCGGCTGCTGACCACGGCTATCTCCTGCACCCCGGTACGGCAGGCGCCGGACACGTTCAGACCATGCTCCTTGCCCTGGAGACACACGCCCTGGACTATTCGCGCCCGAGCCTCCGGACTGCATTGGGCTGTTGCGTCGTCGAAGCTATCGACTGGTGTCGATTCCTGGGGATTGGGCAGGCCGGTGAAGGCGGGGTCCTCTGGCATCAGCAGCGCGTTCTGGCGGGCCAGTTCAACCGCCCTTCGGACTCCCGCGTCGCTCAGGTCGTTGGTGGTGGCCCGGCCCAGTCGTTTGCCCACCATCGAGCGAATGTTGAGCACGATGTTGCTGTGGGCCACGTTCTGGTGGATGGCCCCGCCGGCGAAACGGGACAGGCCCAGGTCTTGGGCGCTGAGGAAGATGTCGGTCTCCTCCGCCTTGGAGTAGCTCAGGGCCCTTTCCAGGAGGGCCAGGGCCGCCTCTCGACCCATCATTTCATCACCCCCACCTGAACGTTTCGGAACCGGGCTGGGGCGGCGCCGTGGCCGGTGTGGCCTATCTGACCGGGCTGGCCCTTGCCGCAGTTGGGGATGCCCCACATGGTCCAGGAGTCCTGGTTGCAGACGGCGTCACAGGAGTTCCAAAACTCGGGGGTGATGCCGGTGTAGGTGCTGTTCTTGAGCAGCTTGCCCAGCTTGCCCTTCTTGATCTCGTAGCCCACCTCGGTGCCGAACTGGAAGTTGAAGCGACGGTCGTCGATGGACCAGGAGCGGTTCATCTCCATGAGGATGCCGTCGTCGGTGTCGGCGATGAGGTCGTCCAGTGTCCAGTTGCCCGGCTCCAGGCTGACGTTGGTCATGCGTATCAGGGGGATGCGGTTCCAGGATGATGCCCGCATGGACCCGTTGGAGGTCTGGCCCAGTCCGGCGGCGGTCTCCCGGGAGGTCAGGTAGCCGACGAACTCACCGTTTTTGACCACCGGCGTCGATTGGGCTGGCACACCCTCGTCGTCCCAGCCGTAGGAACCCAGGCCGGGGAGGCGGACGCTGTCGGCGGTGACGTTCACCTGTTCCGACCCGTAGCGGAAGTTGTTCAGCTTGTCGGTGGTGAGGAAGGACGTGCCGGCGTAGGCGGCTTCGGACCCCAACACCCGGTCCAGCTCGATGGCGTGACCGCAGGACTCGTGTATCTGAAGGCCCAGTTGGGACGCGCCGACGATCAGAGTGGTGACGCCAGAGGGGCATTGTTCGGCGGACAACAGGGACACAGCCTCGGTGGCGATGCGTTCGGCGTTGCCGGCCAGGTCCATGCTTGCGACGAACTCCCAGCCGGCGCAGCCCTGCTGGCGCATGGACTGGGGATAGGAACGGCGCTGCACCTCGCCCTGCCCCCTGGCGGTGGCCATGATGCCGCCGCCGGCCTCGTAGATGGTCTGGTCCACGTGGGCGCCCTCGCTGTTGGCGAAGGTCTTGTGTTCCCTGCTGAATATCAGGTTGCCGGTGCGGGCCGAGATGCCCTTCACTGAGCCCATCTGCCGGTCCGCTTCCAGCAGCAGACCCAGCTTGTCCTCCTGGGAGATGGTGAAGGGGTCGGTCTGGATGGGTGTGGTGTAGACGCCCCGGCTGGTCACAGGCGGGCCCAGAGAAACCGGGCCGTTATTGGAGAGGGCCGACGCCTTAGCGATGGAAATGGCCAGGTCCGTGATTCGGTCAACCTCGTCAGGGGTGACGATGCTGGTGGAGACGAACCCCCAAGATCCGTCAACCAGCACCCTCACGCCGATGCCCAGGGACTGGTCGTTGCTGAGGGTGTCCGCTACTCCGTTGCGCACCACGAATCGCTCCTGGCCGGTCTCAACCAGCCTTACGTCGCAGTAACCGGCGCCCTTCACGGCGGCCAGGTCCAGCACGCGGGATACCAGGTCGCCCATCGCCACGACTAGAGCACGGCCTCGGCCACTTTTTCAATGGCCTCGTGGGCGGACTTTTCATCGGTGGTGTTTAGCATGTGAACGACGCGGTTGGCCCCTGAGTCGAAGAAGCGGCGGTTCATCTCCGGGTCGGCGGGGGCGTCCCACATCGTGATGTCCAGAATCGAGGAGTCACGGCCCCGGGCGGTCATCAGCTCCTCGATGTGTTTGCGGGCGGCCGGCAGCTTGTCCGGGTCCTGGTACTGGGAGGTGTTGCGGGCACGGGGCAGCCAGCCGTCGCCGTAGGCCGCGATGCGCCGGGCGGCGGCGCCCAGTTCTCCACCGACAAAGACCGGCGGGTGGGGTTTCTGCACCGGTTTGGGCGAGCAGATCAGGGGCGGGAAGTCCACGTACTCTCCGTGGTATTCGGTGATTTCGGTGGTCCACAGTTCCTTCATCACATTGACGTATTCGCGGGTCTGCTTCCAACGGTGGGGGAAGTCCACGCCCAGGATTTCGGATTCCCCCCGGAGCCACCCGGCCCCGATGCCGAAGAGGAACCGGCCCTTGGAGATGTTGTCCAGGGTGGCCACTTCCTTGGCCAGGCGGATGGGGTTGCGCTCCGGTACCAGGCAGATGCCCGTGCCCAGCTTGATCTTGCTGGTGACCGTGGCGGCCCCGGCGAGAAACAACAGCGGGTCTTGGATGTGGTTGATGCCGCCCTCGGCGTAGAACTTGGGGATGCCGCCCTGGCGTCCTGTTGCGGGGGCAACCTTGAAGTCCATGGGAACGATGCCGTGCTCGGGCGCCCAGAGGGACTCGAACCCAAGGGCCTCCACCTTTTTGGCCAATTCGATGGTGTCGAAGTCGTGCTGGGTCATCAGAAGGGCGATGCCGATGTTCATATAGCTCCTCTATGTCCGGCCAAATCAAAAGCCCTCCTCTACCCAGGGGTAAAGGAGGACCTGCAAATCCTCGGGTGACTGTGTCGGTTAGGGAAAGAGCTGCTCGCCAGTGGCGGCATCCACCACCGAGATCGCGGCCACGGGGCAGTTCTCGGCTGCCTCCATGATCGCCTCTTCGGTATCGCCATCGGGGTCGGCGGGGGTACCCTGCCGGTCTTCATTTAGCACAAAGGCCTTGGTGGCAAAGGTAACGCACATGGCGTTTCCTACGCAGAGGTCGTGGTCCACGGACAACTGGAGTTTTCTTGCCATAATTACACCCCGCAGAAGGCGAGTTTTGCTGGAAAAACGTGCCTGGAAGCCAGCCTGGTCGCCGGTTGGGCGCATTCTATCAGCGGGATTTGGGGCGGTCAACCGAGTTTGGGGCTAACGATCTTTGGGTACGGCCCCAACGCTCTGGGCGAACTTCAAAAGCTCCGCTGTCAGTTCGTGGACATCCACCCGTTCCCGGTCTTTCGCATGGCCTTGGTGCGCGGGTTGGTGTAGTCGGCGGCGGTGAAGATGTCCTGCAGGTCATCGGACAGGAAGTCTCCCAAGGCACCCTCGCCGTTGCCGTCCTTGCCGTTGGGGATGGCCTCAACCATGGTGCGTATCAGCGGGCTATTGGGCGTGGCGGACGGAGCGGCTGCCCGCGGTGGGTTGTCGGATGGTCCTTGTTCCACCTCCGGGGTGGAAGACCCTTCGGCTACCACCGGTTGTTCCGAAGGGTCTTCGTACCCGCCCACATCAGCCTGCTCCTCCGGCAGGGTGGTGTGGGGGGTGGCGCGGGCAAAGATCTCCTCCACCAACTAGGGGTCGACCACGTCTTCCCCAACGTAGCCCTCGTAGAGTGTGGGCTGGGCTTCCACCACCGCATTGGTCGTTGGAGGCGCCAGGCCCAAGACCGGCGGTTCGGCGGAGGGTATGGCGTCCAGCGCGCGCAGGGCGTCAGCGGCCTCCACTATGCCGGAATTTCGCTGGAACGGGCGCAGCACCGGCTCCAGAAACACGGCGTATTCCTTTTGCCGTATGTCTGCCACGGAGCGGCGGAACATACTTTTAACCACGGAGAATTTGGGTTGTTTCATCGTTGGTACTTCCTGTGGGGATTGGCTTGATCAGATTCCGAAAATCGCGCCGGTGACCACCGGCACCGTGGCCAAGATGCCGCCCGAGACCACGCTCATGAGACCGAAATAGGACACCATCTTCAGGTTGCTGCCCCCGGCCGCCGTATTGGGCCGCCAGTCTGTAGCCCGTATTGTGCTTGGCCGCCCATCCGGTGTCGTGTGAGTGGGGTGTGCGTCTCGGCAAATGCCGTAACGAAATATCGGCCCTCCGGTGTTTCCGGAGGGCCGATTTGTTGGACGGTAGTTTGGCGCGGCTCTATTCGGGATTGATGTCCACCACAACCTTGCCAATCGCGCCGTTTTGGACGGCCAGGTGGGCTTCTTTCAGTTGTTGGAGGGGGAAATGGGGGCCGGGGAAGTGGGAAAGTTTACCCTGGCTCAACCAACGTGTGATATCGGCTACCGCGTCGGTTTTGGCCCGCTCCGGCATGTCATAGACCAATACCATGTGTATGGTCACGTTGGTGGAGTCGAATTTGAAGGGCACGTCCGGAGCCGGTGCGGTCCCGGCGGAATACACCGCCAAAACGCCCGATGAGCGGAGCACCTGCTGGCTGACCGGAAAGTTGGCTGCCATATCCACTTCAACGATGTGGTCGATGCCCCAACCGCCGGTCACCTCAAACAGGGCCTCCGCGGTGTTTCCGGCCCGGTAGTTGATGATGTGGTCGGCGCCGGCCTCGAATGCGGTCCGGCCCTTCTCTTCAGAACTGACCGTGGTGACGACCCTGGCGCCGCCCAGTTTGGCCATCTGTATGGCGTAGTGTCCCACGGCTCCGGCGCCACCAGTGACAAGCAGAGTCTTTCCGGTGACGGGTCCGTCGGAGAACACACAGCGATGGGCCGTCATGGCGGGGACGCCCAGGCCGGCGCCAAACTCAAAGCTGGTGTTTTCGGGTAGCGGCACGGCGTGTGCCGAGGGCTGAACGCAATATTCAGCTCCGGTGCCGAAGGGCCGTCTGAATTGGGCCTCAAAGAGCCAGACTCGTTCGCCAACCCGTGATTTGGGAACGTCAGGACCCACCGCGTCAATGACGCCGGCCCCATCCTGGTTGGGGATGACCCGGGGAAATTCAATGATGTTGCTCAGGCCCTGGCGGCGCTTCCAATCAGAGGGGTTAACTCCGGACGTCACCATGCGGATGCGGACTTCGCCGGCTCCGGGTTCCGGGTCGGGCATATCTCCGTACTCAAGTACGTCGGCGGGGCCGTTCTGCTCGTACCAGACCGCTTTCATGGTCTCCTGTGCCAGGTTGTTTTAGCAGGTTGTTGTAGACGGGTAATCAGGTCCGAGCCGCGTAATCCGTCTTGGCCCGTTCGATAGCCTGCACCCGGCCCGCGGACAGTTTGTCCTTGCGCTCGAAGGCCCACTTGTTGGATGCCGCGGTGCTGAGAGTGGTCCCCTGGAACTGGGGCATAACGTAGCGGGCGATGAGTTCGAAACTGTGGAGTATATGTTCCCTCTGGGCCCAGTCCACAGTCTGGACCATCAGCGCGCCGAAGCCGCCGCTGCGTTCCTCCAGCCTGCGGATGCCGGCCACACAGTCGTCGGGGTCGCCGATGATCCAGGTGCCATTGTCAATCATGGCATCTATGACCTTCTCCGGCGGTCCGTCCACCACCGGGTCACGGCCCATGGTGTGCTCGAAATACTCCTGCTGGTAGCGGCCGGCGCCCAACCTGGCCTGCTCGATGGCCTCTTTTCGGGTCTCTGCCACGTGTACGGGAATCACCAAACGCCAGTCGTCCCGGTTCACCGTCTGGTTATGCTCAGCGGCGGACTCTTCGGCAACGGCCCAGAGTCCTTCCAGGTCGGAGTTGCCGGGCGACGGGTCTCTGGGACGGGTGATCGTCAGTATGGACGCGCCGTACTTGCCGGCCATCGCGGGGCCGGCCGGCGACTGGACAGAGGCCACTGCGATGGGCATGTGGGGCTTGGTGTAGGGCCGGAGTTGCAGCATGGCCTCTTGAAGCTCGAACCATTCACCCTTGTACGTGATTGGCTCCGTCTCCGTCATGAGGCGCATGACAATGCCGAAGGCTTCGTCCATCCGCTGGCGTTGGGTGGTGGAGTCGATGCCCATCATGTAGGCGTCGCCTGGGAGCGCACCGGGGCCGACTCCCAGCATCACCCGCCCGTGGGTCATGTGGTCCAACTGGACCATGCGGTTGGCCACCATGAACGGGTGGTGATAGGGAAGGCTGATCACTCCGGTGCCTAGCTTGATGTGTTTGGTCCGGTCGGCGGCCACTGCGATGAATATCTCGGGAGAAGAGATGGTCTCCCAGCCGGCGCTGTGGTGCTCACCGATCCAGGCTTCGTCGTAGCCCAGGTGGTCCAGCCATTGGACCAGCTCCAGGTCACGGTCCAGGGCTAAAGTGGGGTTTTCACCTACTCGGTGGAAAGGCCCCATGAATATTCCGAATCGCATCCGCTCTGGTAGAGCCATATTGGTTAACTCTCCTCACCGATTACCCACCCAACATAACATGGTGGTGTTTTGGCAGCATTATATCTGTCCGTCCGAGCCGGTGCCAGGTATACGGATAGGGTTGGATGAAACTGGACCCAGAGTATTTGTGCCGCCCGATTGACGCCGCCTGTTGCCGGTAGTAGTCTACTGCCTGCCCCAAGACGATAGCGGGCGCACGACCCAATTTGCCCCCGGAAATTGGAAGTTTCCGGAATTCTAGAAACGAGGAAGGTCTATTCATGCCGTACGAAGGAATGCTAGCGGAAACCGTGCTTATCAACGGACACGAAGGCGACCAGATCGATGCTTACCTGGCGCGTCCCCTGGGTGCCGGTCCGGTGGGCAGCGTGGTCCTGATTCACCACATGCCCGGCTGGGACGCAGCCTCCAAAGAGATGGCCCGTAAGCTGGCCTACAACGGCTTTGCCACCATCTCACCCAACCTACATTTCCGTGAGGGCAAGGGCGACCCCGTCGCCAACAGCAACAGCATCCGCGAGGCCGGCGGTATGCCCGACGTGCGGACCATGGGCGACGTCGAAGCGTCAATGAACTACCTGCGCAGCTTGCCCTACACCAACGGCAAGGTTGGGCTGATCGGTTTCTGCTCCGGCGGACGTCAGACCTACCTGGGCGCCTGCACCCTGGACAACGTGAACGCCGCGGTTGACTGCTGGGGCGGCGGCGTGACCAAGGGCAACGACGAACTGACCCCGGCCATGCCCCGCTGGCCCATCGAGTTCACCGAGGGATTGAACTGTCCCCTCTTGGGTCTGTTTGGAGAGGAGGACGCCAGACCGTCGCCCGCCGACGTGGCGGAGACGGAGGCTGAGCTCAAGCGGTTGGGTAAGGACTACGAGTTCCATATGTACCCCAACGCGGGCCACGGTTTCTTCGCCGTGGACCGGCCCAGCTACCGCCAAGAGGCGGCCACCGACGGCTGGGAGAAGGTAATCGCCTTCTTTGGAAAGCACCTCAGCTAGACCGGGTTCTTAAGCTGTAATAAAAAGGGGCGGTCATCAGGCCGCCCCTTTTTTGTTTTCGTACCGCCGACGTGGATGTGGACGGTGTAGGGGCGGGTTTCTAACCCGTCCTGCCCCGCAGCGACCATTCATCGGACCGAACGACACTCTCATCTTGGGACGGTCCTCCCTTTTGCGACGGGCATGGAGCGTGAAAAAGGGTGGGTTGAAAACTCACCCCTACGGGCGTGTTCAGTCAGTCATTTCGGCGCAGGCCGGGATCGAGTAAGTTTCTGCAGCGCCAAGGAACCTGTGCGAAGTTTTCTGGATTCTGGTTTTCGCCGGAATGACGGGGGGAGAAGTCTTTGGTCCTCCAATACCGCTCACCATGAGCGGGTGAGGGACACCGTTCATATTAGAAGGGACGCTGGTGTAGCGATGCCTGGATTCCGGTTTTCACCGGGATTATGCAGGCCGGGTTTGGGTCTTGCCGTATGACGCTGGAGAGGGCTAGTTGTAGCGGATGCGGGGGTCCAGCCAGCCGTAGAGCAGGTCAACCAGCAGGTTGATGAGCAGCACACCCGTGCCAATCACCACCATCACCGCCTGGATCATGGTGAAATCGCGGTGGAAGATGGCCTCGATCAATATCCGGCCCATGCCTGGGATCAGGAAGATGGTCTCAATGATAACTGTGCCCTCGAACAACCGGGCGAACTGCCAGCCGGAGATGGTCAGGATGGGCAGAAAGGCGTTTTTCAGTCCGTGCCTGGTCAATACCAATCGCTCTGACAACCCCTTGGCCCGGGCAGTGCGCATGTAGTCCTCACGCAGCACTTCCATCATTGCCGAGCGGGTGACCCGGGCGATGAATGCCATGTCGTAGACGGCCAGGGAAAGGGCCGGGAAGATCATCTGCTGCAGGTTGGCGAGCGGGTCGTCCCACAGCTCCACATAGCCCAAAGGCGGCAGCCAGTTGAAGACCGTCAAAAGGACGATGATCATCAAGATGGCCAGCAGGAAGTTGGGTATGGCAATGCCGAGGATGGTGAATGTACGGGCCCCGAAGTCCAGCCAACTGTCGGGTTTGATGGCCGACAGGATACCCAGCGGAACGGAAAAAGCCACCGATATCAGGATGGCCAAGACGGCCAACTCCAGCGTCCTGGGCACCCGGTCGCCCAACTCTTTCATCACCGGGGCGTTGAACCACAGAGAGTCCCCGAAATCGCCCCTTACGATCCCGCCCAGCCAGTCGACGTACTGGACCGCCAGGTTGCGGTCGGTGCCCAATTCAGCCCGCAGCCGCTCCAGGTCCGCGATGGTGTAGGAGCCGCCGCCGTCTCCCTCCAAGATCGCGATGGCCGGGTCGCCGGGCACCACCCGCATCACGACGAAGACCAGTATCGTCATGAGCAACAGGGTGGGAATGAAAAGGCCGATTCTCTTGATGGTGTATTGGCGCATTTGGCTAGCTGCCGGTTGTCGATTGGGTCTAACCCCGACTTTCAATGATATTGATCAGCGATATTGATCAGCGTCCAATATATCAGAGAAACGGGCCGTAATTGCAATTCATCGGCCGGAGTGAAAAGAAAGGTTGCGTAAACCGCCTTTCCATTGGATTATGTACTCAACATTTTTCCTGTGGCGTCACACAAGACCTGATGCCACGGAGGAGGAAGCATGGCTGAGATTGTTTTGGGGCTAGGTACTTCACACAGCCCGATGTTGAGCCTGCCAGGAGAGATGTGGGGCGAGTACGCCGCCCGTGACAAGGGTAACCCCATGTTGTTGTCCCTGGACGACGGCCGCGTGGTGACCTATGACGAGTTGTTGGCCTCGGCCGACCCCGCCATCTCCCAACGCCAGACCCAGGAGATATTCCAAGCCCAGTACGAGGCCTGCCAGAAGGCCATCACCGCCCTGGAAGAGGCCATGATCGAGGCCGACCCCGATGTGGTGGTCATCGTCGGCGACGACCAGGAAGAGCTGTTCTTCGACGACAACATGCCCATGTTCTCCATCTACTGGGGCGAGACCATGCACCTGACGCCCCGGGGCATCGGCGACAACGCCTCTCCCGCCACCAAGGCCTCCATGTGGGGTTACGGCGATGTGGAGATGGATGTGCCGGTGGACGCTGACCTGGGCCTGCACCTGATCAACGGACTGATCGAGCAGGACTTCGACATCGCCCACGCCCGCTACATGAACCACGAGGCTGGCGGCACGGTCGGTCCCCTGGGCTACGTGGAGAAGCCCATCGTAACCGCGCCCCGGCACCAGGCCATGCCCCACGCCTATGCCTACGTGGTCAAGCGGATCATGAATAACCAGATCCGCCCCATCGTGCCCGTCACCCAGAACACCTTCTACCCGCCCAACCAGCCCTCGCCCAAGCGGTGCTATGACCTGGGCAAGTCCATGGCCAATGTGATCAAGGACTGGGACAGCGACAAGAAGGTGGCGGTGGTCGGCTCCGGCGGACTGAGTCACTTCTTGGTGGACGAAGAGATCGACCAACAGGCCCTGAACGCCATGAAGGCCAGGGACGACGCCGCACTGGCCGCCCTGCCCCGCTACCGGTTGAACTCGGGCAGTTCCGAGATCCTCAACTGGATCACGGCGGCAGGCGCCTGCCGGCACCTTGAGATGGACGTGGTGGACTACGTGCC
>PBMF01000040.1 GCA_002721995.1 Chloroflexota bacterium | reverse complement strand
GCTGGGTCTCGTAGTCCTCATCCAACATCCTGTTGATGCTGTACGCAGCGCTTTCCGCATCAAACGCAGAACCATCGTGGAACGAGATCCCCTCACGCAACGTAAAGCGATAGGTGCTCGTGAAGTCAAGGCTCATGTCTGCGACGAGGTACTCGTCGTCAAGGCGTGGATCCCAGTCCAGCCGTTCGCTCATGCCATAGATGAGGTCTTGCTGAAGCAGGTAGATGGCATGCGGGTTCTCATGGATCAAAGCCCACGCCTCCTGGTAGAGGCGATGCCGTTCTTCCTGATCGCTAGTCTCCGCCCCGGCTTCGAAGAGTGCGGTGACGTCTGCGTCCCAAAGCTTGTTGGACTTGCCGCCAATGGTGGCAAAGCTGGTCATCCGAGCGGCATCGAACCATTCGTTCGAGTTCCACTTGTAGGCCATGTCCATCGCTTCCGGTTCTGGTGCCTTGACGCGTGACGCACTCCTGAACTCGTTCCACTCCCACAGCTGCACGTCGGTCGGAAGACCGATATCAGTCAGCGCCTGGGCGATGTACTCCGCGGATTCTTCGGACCGCAGGTAACGACCCACGCCAACGTGGATCGTCAACGGGAAACCATCGGCATAGCCGGCCTCTGCCAACAAAGCCTTTGCCCCCTCTGGGTCATACGGGTACATCTTCACATCCGGGTTGTAGCCCAGCATGTTCTCGCTCAAGTGCTGCGCCTGGTTCGGCCTTGCGAAACCGCCGTAAAGCGTCTCAGCCATCAGTTCCTTGTCGATAGCCATGTTCATGGCGATACGGACCCTCGGGTCCTCAAGGTTCGGCCTCCGGGTGTCCAAGTGAACGAAACTGAACTCCGTTGCCGCAACCGACTTGAACGCCGGCGCCAACTCGGTCTGCTCCGGGAGGATGTCAAGCACCAGATCCACCTCGCCGGCCTGAAGCGCCGACAACTGGGTCTGCGAATCCGGGATCACCCGGACCTCAAAGGCCTGGATCGACGGGGCCGCACCCCAATAATCCGGGTTCGCGACCGCAATAATGCTCTGACCCCGATCCCACGACGAGAACATGTACGGGCCCGTACCAACCGGAGCCTCGTTGAGCTCAGCACCGGCCCCATTGGGAACCATCGGCAACTGCGCAACCTGCATCGGCAACACCGCATTGACGCCATCCGTGTGGATGTCAACCGTGTTCGCGTCAACCGCCTCTGCCTCAACGATGTTCTTCGTGTAGGAGGACCGCTGGGTCTCGTAGTCCTCATCCAACATCCTGTTGATGCTGTACGCAGCGCTTTCCGCATCAAACGCAGAACCATCGTGGAACGAGATCCCCTCACGCAACGTAAAGCGCCACGTATCGTCATCGATGGCTTCGTGCGAAGTTGCCAAGCCTGCTACCAGGTCACCGTCCGAGGTGCGCTTCAGCAGGGTCTCGAAGATGTTCGCTGTGAACACTCGCGAGTTGCGGTCGTTCACCGCCTGTGCATCCAATGTCGAAGGCTCCGTGCCCACTGCGATAACCAAATGCGGGATCTCGGGAACGATTGCTTCGTAGTCAGTCGCTAAACCAGCAACTAGTTTGCCATCAGCGGAACGCGTAAGCAGTGTCTCGAAAATGTTGGCGGTGAAGACTCGCGAGTTACGGTCATTGACCGCCTGCGCGTCCAGAGTCGATGGTTCCGTGCCAACCGCGATGACCAAATGTGGCACCTCGGAGGGTTCATCGGGCGCTGCTGTAGTCGCAGGCGCTGCCGTAGTAGTCGCAGGCGCTGCCGTAGTAGTCGCAGTCGCGGCGGTAGTAGTCGCAGGCGCTGCCGTAGTAGTCACAACTGCGGCGGTAGTAGTCGCTGCCGATCCGCTATCTGCAGAATCGGAGCCACAGGCTGCAGCGACGACTGACACCGCGAGAATTGCGAGCAGTCTGGTTACTATTCTATACCTTTTGGAAAACACTATTCTCCCCCATTTTCTTTTTGACTATCTTGCTCCAAACGGCCAAATGAACTTACATGCCGTGGTTTGAAGATCTTTAATGATCGCCGAGTTGTCAATCGTCCTCCTTCGCAAGCCCAAAACTCGCCACTGCTTCGGCAGCAATCTGATGATCGACGTCCGGTGACGAACCGCCCACTCCGATCGCTCCGATGCACTCTCCATCCTCAAAGAGCGGTACACCGCCGGGGTTCACAGTCACACCGCCAGGAATTATCTCGATGAGACTTGCCGGGAATAGCGGACGGTCCCTCCATTGCTCCACCAACTCAACGGTGCTCTTGGCAAAAGCCGCTGCCAAGCGAGCCTTCCCCATTGCCATATACGGGCCATGCCAACGTTTACCCCGAAGAAGGGCAACGGGATGCCCACTGGCGTCGTGCACCGCCACGGTGGCGTTCACTTGTCGCGCAGCAGCCACCTCCTTGGTGTGGAGGAGCAACTGGAGCGCCCGATCAGGATCCATTTGACGAACCGTTTCCAGAGGATTCGTTCTCGAACGGGTCGGAAAGCATTCTGAAGAACGATGCAGCATTGTCATACATCAACTTTTTCATCGCCTCCTTACCGATTACCGGTTCCCATGCCAAGACATTGTCCGTACTCTCCGGGTAGACGCACTCGGGATGCGGGAAGTCGGACTCGTACATGAGGACATCCGGGCCCAGCAGGTCAATGACGGCCTTGGTCATTGCAGGACCTTCATGTTGTTCAATGGCGCAGTAAACCCTTCCTTCGGCAACGTTCTCCATAGGTGTGGCCTGGAGGTCTGCCGGGATTGCACCCTTGACATAATCAATCTGACTATTGAGACGAATTATCCAATTTGGCAACCAACCATGCCCCGTTTCGACCGTTCCGACCCGAAGATTTGGATAACGGTCGAGTAGTCCACTAACGAGCACGTAAGAGATGAGGCGCTGCGCTCCCCATACGTGTGCGGCCGTTCGGGCGACCGCAACGTTTCCCCAGATATCCCTATAACCCGGGAAATAGGGTGCCTCGTAGAAGAAGCTGTGATGAACGATTGGCAAGTCGCATTCGTTCATGGCTGCCCAAATTGGCTCCAAATCTGGATCGTCGACGGGCAAGCCCTCTGGCAGAACCGGCCAAACGGCGGATAACCATTCCTCATCGGCGTGTTCCAGAATCGTCTCAGCCGCCCAGTCCGGATCTGCTCCGGGAGCAAGCAGGAGTCCTTTGAGCCTCTTCGGGTCAGCCGAGCAATACTCCGCCATATACCGATGGTAGGAGCTGTACATACCCTTGGCCAGTGACAGATCCAGCGCAGTACTGCCCGGTGCCCAAGTTCCAGGGATGATGAAGTTGACGTCGACACCTTCGACATCCATATTTTCGAGGCGGCCAACTGAGTTCTCGTGTTGAATATTGTCAGCAATTGGCTTGACCGCGAGGTTCTCTACACGGCCCTCAAGAGCACCTTTAGCACCGGCTCCACGAACCTTGACCTCTTCGTCATCGTCCTTGTGGCCCGCGATCCTGCTGTACGGATAGGGATTTACACGCACGACTTTGTAGTCCTCAGTCGGATGTCCGCGGCCAGGCGTTGGCGTAGTGACTCTCACGTAAGGCTCGAGTTCCTCGGCACGAGCGTTCAGTTCTGAATCGCCATACTTGAGTAGCACCTCGAGAGACGGCGTTACGTGAGTATCGGCGTCAAAGACTCTGTAACCATTGCGCATTTAGGCCTCCAGGTCTACTTAATTTGAAAATGGGTTGTCGATCGACATCACGAGTCCCCTCTGAACCACGTCCAGGTGCTCGAACATCAACGTTTCGGCCAAAGCTGAATCACGATCCTCAATCGCCTCGAAGATAATTCGGTGTCCTTCTACGCCGGATCCGATATTCACCATTTTGACGTTTTTTTCACGGGCAAATAGTCGCCAGAACGCCGGCAATTTGAAGAATAGATGTTTACTCGAGTCGTAGACTTGGGAAAGCACAGAATTATCTGCGGCAGTGATAACCGCCGTATGGAATTGGATATCCGCTGCGTGGTAGGACTCTGGATCCGTTGTATCCATTTCGTCTAGTATCGACTGCATCATCTCTAGATCGTAGATCGAACGATGTTTCGCCGCAAGACCCACCCCGTACACTTCAATCAATTTCCTTGTCTCATAGACCTCTTCAATTGAAAGCCGTGACGCAAGATAGGCCAAACCGAGTTCTTCTTTTCCAATTCCCATAAAGTCGGAAACTTCAAGAACCTTTCCAACTCGCTTCACCAGTCCGACTGCCAGAAGACCTTGGCAGGCCTCACGCACGGTGGTTCTTCCCACCCCGAATGCCTCTGACAGCTCACGTTCGGTGGGCAGCACGTCACCCGGCACGATCCGTCCCGAAAGAATCTGTCGCTCCAACTCTGCAAGGAGCCGGTCAGCCAACGTCTCTCGAGAAAGAGAAGGCTGGGTCATCTGTCCTCCTCCGAACCTGTGCTTGACAAAGGCCCCGGCTCCGTAGTCCATGCGTCCTCACAAAGTTCACCCGGCAAGAACTCGGCTCGCCGGAAAAGAGCCCTCTCGCTGTGCGGGACAGTTGCGTCGATACCGACCTTTGTACGGATTCCGGAACGACTCACCCGAATATATTCGTGGCCACGGGCACCTGGTATCAAAACGATGTCTCGAGCCGCCTCCACGCGTGTCGCTATCGCATATTCGACTTCATTCACATCACGAATATCAATGTCGTCGTCTACGACCACCACTTGGTCTAGGTCCTTGAGGCAAGCGATCGCCGCCATGATTGCATTACGCTCATAGCCATCGTCGCGCGGCGATCTCTTCGCAACTTGGACTACCAGGTGAAATCGGTGAAGTCCTCCGGCCGTCAGTTCGACATCCACAACCGAAGGTATCGATTCCTTCAAGGCCTGCAGCACTGATGCTTCGAGCACATATTTCCGAAGCATGATCGTTTCGCGTCCGAAGCCATTGATCGCGTGGTATATCGGTTCATGACGGTGGGTAACTGCATCTACCATGAAGACAGGGGCTTCACTCTCTCCGGACAGATAGCCGAGGAACTCCGCAAAAGGACCTTCATCACAGGTATTTGTACACGAAATCCGGCCTTCGAGCACGATCTCTGTTTGGGCTGGGACAAATAAACTATTGGTCAGGCACGGCGCCACTTCTAGAGGAGCATTTCGTATACCTCCACTCGCCGCAATCTCATCGGCCGATTCGGGCATCTGAGAGCCCATAAATGCTGCCGCGAACGTCAGTGCAATATCGGTTCCTAGACAAACCGCCAGTTCCAAGTCCGTGCCCTTGGCTTGTGCACTTTCGAATGCTGAACGCAAGTGGCGACCATAGTCCAATTTAATTCCCGTTCGATTCCCACCCAGCAACTGGAGTCTGTGGAATGACGCATTGTTAACACCTGTTTCGGGGTTTCTGGCAAGTACTACACCAGCTGTGATGAACCTTCCAGCATCCGATAGTGAATGAGTCAAAACGGGAAGGAGAGAAGCAAGGTCGATCTGTTCGTCGTGGACGACCTGCTGCGCAGCGATCTCCGAATCAACTTGCTTCGGTGGAAGCGGTCGATGGATCGCACCACTCATAAGGTGCCTTAGACCTTCGACGTCCGTGTCAAAGCAGACCTGGCAGTTCTCGGGACTCCCGAATAGGTTGCCAATTACAGGCCACTCATAGCCGTCGACCGATTCGAACAACAGGGCATTGCCACCGTCGTAAGCCTTCATCAATCCCGCGACTTCGTACTCAGGAGATACTGGTTTCGTCACCTTTTGCAACCGACGGGCCCTGTCGAGTCTCCCCAACGCTGTCCGGAAGGACGTGTCTAGACCGCTAGATGGCGCCATCGGAATCAGTCCACGCCTTCAAAACCCTCAAGGGCATAGCCGGCGAGGCACTCGTCTACCAGGTCAGTCGCTTCGCCCCATGGGTAGTTGGCAAACGAGCGTCCCTTGACGACTGAATTCGAACCCGCATAGAACATCTCGTACTGGAATGCCCTACTTGCAAACTCAGAACCGACGATGTCCCATATCAGCTTCAGCAACTTCACTCGTTCACGACTGTCAGTATCGGGCCAACGGACATAGCGGCCATAATCGAACTCGCTTACCGGATCCCCCCAGGACAGATTCGACGACGGAACTTCTATCATGCTGCCACCGGTCATTTCCCGGAGAGCAAAGATGATTTCTTGGTAAAGACGCGGCTGAAGCGTCATTGCCGCGTAAAGCATTTTAGGATTTGGTCTAGCTACGCCATTGGAATCAACCGTTGAGGAGCCTTCCGCACCCAGCACCATCCCTTCCGGGATAGCGACTCGAGCTGCCAACTCGCCCAAGTCCAATTGGTTCGGGCGCGACTGGATGACTCCTGAGCATTCAGAGAGTTTTCTCGCTAAGCCGAGAATGAATTTCAACTTCACGAAGAACCGGATCTGAGCCTGTGTGTTGCCCAGATTGTGTGCTGCAGTCTCGTGGAATTGTGCGGCCGTAATATCAATATCCCGGTTGACGAAGACGTTCTCCCACGGAACGTGGACGTCATCGAAGACGATCAACGAGTCGGTTTCGTCAAACTGAGTGGAAAGCGGGTAGTCAAAGCGGCTCGTCGCACCACCTGCATAAAGGCGTCTCGGATAAATCCTCAGTCCCGGTGTGCCGCACGGAACCGAAACAGAAATCGCGTAGTCCTCGGAACCCTTTGGGAGTGGAAGAATGCAGCTTACGAATATGTGATTGGAGATTGCGCTCCCAGTGCCCAACATTTGTGCACCGCGTAAGACGACGCCGTTGTCGGTCTCGTCGACAATGCTGGCGTAGAGATGCTCCTCGGGTTGTTCGTGTGGAGCTTTCGTTCGGTCGACCTGGGGATGAATGATCGCGTAGCTGAGGTAGAGGTCCTCATCTCGTGCACGCTCGTAATAGCGGAGGAGGTTGTCCTCATATTTCTTTCCCCCCTTAGAGAACCACTCACTAGCGCCGACGAAGCCGGCAAAGAAGGACGCCACGTGGTCAGGCGAGCGACCAAAGAGGCCGAATGATTGCTTTGCCCAATGCTCGATCGCGAGGCGTCGCGCCTTCAGGTCCTCGCGAGAAGTTGGGACAAGCCACGCGAGGTTGGCCGGCTGTCCATTCGAGGGAGATTCGTAGGTCATAAGATCGCGATTGGCCGGATCATGTGACACGTCGTACAGACGGGCGACAGAAGCTACGGAAGGCGCGAAGATCGGATGCTTTGCCAAATCTCCAACACGCTCACCATCGACAATGACGGTCCGGCCGTCATCGAGGCTTGCTATGTAGTCTTCACCAGGTCTGGTCATCGACCGACTTCCTGTCCTGTCCTCCTCGGAGACCGCCTGACCATCCGATTCAACTGCCGAGGCGGAACCTAGCAGGGTGTAGGTTGTCTGACAATAGTCAGGCTGTCTGTCAGACAACGGGATCTGTGAGGTGTAGGGACCATCACACCACCGAAGCAAGTGGACCGCGGAGTCTTCCTTGGCGCTACGCGAAAAGCACTTCGAAATCGCAACTTTCGCAACTACGCCGTCATCCAAGTCCTGCACAGCGTAGGGCTGTGGTCCCAACGGGTGGGCGAGCTCTGGCTCGTCTACCAGGTGACGGGAAGTGGATTTTCATTGGGTCTAGCGACCGCTTTGCGGACGGTCCCCTCCCTCCTAATGAGTCCACTGGCTGGAGTCTTAGCCGATCGGTACGAACGCAAGACGCTCCTGCGGGTCAGTCACCTCCTGAAGGCCCTGATTACTACAATTTTCTGGGCGGTCGCCACATATTCGGATCCGGGCATCGCGAGCCTCTACGGCCTGATCCTATTGTTGGGTCTGATAACGACCTTTGACGCTCCGATTAGGAGAGGTTTTGTTCGCGTCATCGTCCCCAGTGAACTTCTTCAGGATGCGGCCAGTCTGCACACCGCAGTAATTTCAGTTGGTCGAATCATCGGGCCTGCTGTTGGCGGTCTTTTGATCGGACTCTTTGGCACTCCATCTTCGTTCCTGGCCAACTCAATATGCGCAATACTTGGTTTCTTCATCCTCTCCATAATAAAGACTACTGCGATCGTCCATTCCAGGGAATCGTTGACAAAGACGTTTCGTTCGGCAGTCTCATATGCCTGGCGGACTAAGGAATTGCGGATCACACTGGCCTACTTGGCCGTTGCATGCCTGACCGTACTGAATATCGAAGTCATTCTTCCGATAGTGACTGAAGTTCGTTTGGGCGGTGGATCCGCGACACTAAGCGCACTGCTCGTCTTTCTCAGTGTCGGCAGCCTTCTAGGTTCGTTGGGCGCTGCCGAACGTCGGTCGAATTCACCTAGTTTTCCTTGGCTACTTGCGGTTCAGTCGGTCGTGACGATCCTGCTTGCCTGGGCTCCTACTACACCTCTCGTCATCCTGTCCCTAATCCTCGTCGGATTGACCAGTGGGGCATTTCTTGGACGCGCCAACGCTCACGTGCAATCAGTGGTGGAGGCTTCCTTTCACGGACGGATAGTTGCGATCTACGCGATGATCTTTGTCGGAATGAGGTCTCTTGGAAACATACTCATGGGATTCTTCGTTGAGCACTTCGGCGCATCCTCAGCGCTGCGCATTAGCGCGCTCTGTAATGCTGCCATGGTCCTGTCAATATTCGCTATAACCACGAATTCCTCTCGAATTGACGTTTCCCCCGCTATTGAGGACAGCGACCCTGAGGCCATCTAGCAACTCGCACATTCAAACTGGGTCACACGGCAAACACTCACTCACCAACACGATGCCGCCAGTATTCGCGACTTTTACACTCCACGCCACCTTTTCATTTCGGGAATTTCAATTTCCAACTGCTCAAGTGCGCGAGAGGCTGTTTGGGAGACTACGGCGTCTAGGTCCATTGGCTCGGTATAGAACGAGGGTACAGGTGGGAAAATCGTTGCACCCATTTCCGTCACATCTGTCATGAGCCGCAAATGGCCCAGGTGAAGTGGAGCTTCTCTTACCATCAGAACAAGTGGCCTTCGTTCCTTGAGTGTGACGTCTGCAGAGCGGGTGAGAAGGTCTGCGGAATACGAATTGGCAATACCTGATAACGCTCGAATTGAGCATGGTGCAACTAGCATCCCATCTGTTTGAAACGATCCGCTCGCTGGCGCTGCCGCGATATCTCGAGTCGAATAGACTACATCCGCTAATTGTTTAACGTCCTTGAGGGACCTTTCGGTTTCTAACTCAAGAGTCCTGCGTGCCGATGGCGTGATCATCAGGTGTGTCTCGATATCGGTCACTTCGGACATCAACTCCAACGCCCGTATTCCGTAGCAGATGCCACTGGCACCCGTTAGACCGAGAAGTATTCTTCGTTTATTCGCGTTTCTCATCCCGTGCTCCCAGTTCCTGTTCGCCGCAGAGCGACTTCGAACAACATGCCAGTATCACCGCATCGCATACATCTCATTAGCAATCACGGTAAAGAACGCCATGGTGAGCTCGCTTCGCTCCCTCAATTCTGGACGAAGGTATGAACTGGGTAGGGAGTTCACATCGCGCGGACATTTGTTGCCCCTCGCCCCCTTAGGGATTCATCACTAGTCCACTCTTGACGCAAAAAGGGCCTGTGCTGTCCATTCAAAATCGCTACGCTCCCTACTCGATCCGCAGGCCCGAGATCGCCCGGCTCACGACCAGCTGCTGGATCTGTTCGGTGCCCTCGAAGATGTCGTGGATCTTGGCGTCACGGTGCCACCGCTCGACGGGGTACTCCCGGGTGTAGCCGTAGCCACCGAGGATCTGGATGGCCCGCTCGGTCACCCACGTCGCCACCCGACCCGCCTTGAGCTTCGCCATCGACCCCTCGGCGTTCACGAACGCCCGCTGCTTGCCGAGCCAGGCCGCCCGCCAGATCAGGGCACGCGTGGCCTCGATCTCGGTCGCCATGTCGGCCAGCATGAAGGCGATCCCCTGGTTCATGATGATCGGCCGGCCGAAGGCGTGCCGCTCCTTGGCGTACTCCAGCGAGTACTCGTAGGCCGCCCGGGCGATGCCGATCGCCTGCGCACCCACAGCGGGGCGGGTCGCCTCGAACGTCTGCATGGCGGCCTGGGCGTTGCCGGGCTTGCCCTCCCTCACGCGGGCGAGGCGCTCGTCGAGCTTCTCCTTGCCGCCGAGCAGGCAGCGGCCCGGGACCCGCACGCCGTCGAGCACCACCTCGGCGGTGTGACTGGCCCGGATGCCGTGCTTCTTGTACTTCTGGCCCTGGGAGAGGCCGGGGGTGCCGGGCGGGACGACGAACGAGGCGTGGCCCTTGGCCCGCAACTCGGGGTCGACCACGCCGACGACGACGTGGACGTCGGCGATGCCACCGTTGGTGATCCAGGCCTTGGTGCCGTCGAGCACCCACTCGTCGGTCGCCTCGTCGTACACGGCTCGGGTGCGGTAGCCGGCCACGTCGGAGCCGGCGTCGGGCTCGCTGCCGCAGAAGGCACCCAGCTGGAGGTCGTCCGCCGAGCCGTAGCACTGGGGCACCCACTCCATCACCTGCTCGTCGGTGCCGGAGGCCATGATCCCGGCGGCGGCCAGGCCCGAGCCCATGATCGCCATCCCGATCCCGGCGTCGCCCCAGAAGAGCTCCTCGATGGCCAGGGGCAGCGTGAGGCCGCTCTTGTCGTTCATGGTGGCGTTGGCCAGGAACTCCCAGCCGTAGAGGCCGATCTGGGCGGCCTGCTCGACGATCGGGTACGGGAACTCCTCCCGCTCGTCCCACTCCTCGGCGGCCGGCCGGACCACGTCCTCGGCGAAGCCGTGGACCCAGTCGCGGAGCTGGATCTGTTCGTCGTTCAGCTGGAGGGAGAAGTCGTCCATGGGGGGAGCCTCGCGCGTCGTGTGCTGCGGTTACGGACCGGAGGTTACCGGAGGGTAACAACAATGGCGGAGTCGGCCGGTCCCCCTCAGCGTCCCAACAGGTCCCGGGCCACGTCCTCGTAGAGCGAACCCGTGAGCCGCAGCGACTCGAGGTCGATGCGCTCGTCGTTGCCGTGGAAGCGGCTGGCGAAGTCGCCCGAACTGATGTCGGGACTGAGGAGGCCCGCGCCGTAGGCGACGGCCCCGAGTTCCCGAAACACCTTGGCGTCGGTGGCCCCCACGATGAACTGGGCGGTCAGCCGGGCGTCGGGGAAGTGGCGGTTCGTCGCCCGCTGCAGCGAGTCCCACAACGGGGTGTCGATCCGGCTCATGGTCGCCGGGCCCGTGATGACCGGCGAAACCTCGACCTCGCCCGTCAGGTCGCCCAGGGCCGCATCCAGGTGCGCCTGCACCGAGGCGTCGTCCTCGCCCGGCAGCGTCCGGATGTCGACGTCGAGCACCACCCGGTCGGGGATCACGTTGGTCTTGCCGTCCATCTCCACGTTGTTCACCGAGAACGTGGTGTGCGTGCAGGCGTGCAGGTGGCCGGCCGCCCCGAGGCTCGGAAACGACTCGAGGAACTCGTCGATACGGCCTGGGTCCAGGAGCTGCTCCTTCATCTCGTCGGGCAGGCCCATGCCGGCGACCTGCGAGTACCAGAGCTCGTGGAACCGGGGCGGCGGCCGGTAGTCGGCGATCCGCTGGGCCACCGCCGCCGCCTTGACGAGGGCGTTGTCCTTTCGGAACGGCATCGACCCGTGCCCCGGCGTGCCCCGAACCGTCAGGCGTCGCCAGGCGATGCCCTTCTCGCCCACGTTCATGGCGACCGCCGGCGCACCGGGCGGACCGGTGTGGAGCCCGCCGTTCTCGGTCAGCACGTAGTCGGCCCGGATGGCGTCGATCTCGTTTTCGGCCATCCAGTGGGCGCCGTGGAGGCTGCCGTGCTCCTCGTCGGCGACGGCGAAGAAGACCAGGTCGCCCCGCGGGGTGAAGCCGGACTCGGCGAGGCGCCGGAACGCCACCGCCTGCGCCGCCGTCAGGTTCAACATGTCGACGGCGCCACGGCCCCACACCTCGCCGTCCACGAGCTCGCCACCGAACGGGTCGCGGGTCCAACCTTCCGGGTTGACCGGCACCACGTCGGTGTGGCCCATCAGGCACAGCGACGGCGCCTCCGGGTCGGAACCCTCGATCTTGGCCACCAACGACACCCGGCCCGGTGAGGGCTCGAACCGCTCGAGGTCGTAGCCCGTGCCCCGGAGGCCGGGCCGCCGAGCCTCGGACAAGAACCCCTCGAGGGTGTCCGCGTTGCGGACCTCCTGGCCGGACTCGGGTGTGCCGTCGTTGACGCAGGCGTTCCGGATCAGCACCTGGAGCAACTCGAGGGTCTGGCCCGTGGCAGCGTCCATTCCCCAAACCTACGGCAGGGCCAGCCTCGACCTCGCACGGGTAACCTCGGCTGGCGATGCTCTCCGAACCAGGACCCCTCCCCGCCCCGCGCATTCCCGACAAGCCCTCGCTCGAGGGGCTCGAGACGCGCTGGGACGCCGCCTGGGAGGAGGCCGACACGTTCCGGTTCGACCGGACGAAGCCCCGCGACGAGGTGTTCTCGATCGACACGCCGCCCCCGACGGTGAGCGGCTCGCTCCACGTCGGGCACGTGTTCTCGTACACCCACACCGACACCGTCGCCCGCTACCAGCGCATGGCCGGCAAGGAGGTCTTCTACCCGATGGGGTGGGACGACAACGGCCTACCCACCGAACGCCGGGTCCAGAACTACTACGGGGTGCGCTGCGACCCGAGCCTGCCCTACGACCCCGACTTCGAGGCGCCCGCAGACGCGGGCGACCCCAAGGCCATCAAGAAGCGTGGCGACCTCGACATCAGCCGCCGCAACTTCATCGCCCTCTGCCACGAGTTGACGCTCGAGGACGAGAAGGCCTTCGAGGCCCTGTGGAGGCACCTGGGCCTGTCCATCGACTGGACCCAGACCTACGCCACGATCGACGACCGCTGCCAGCGGGTCGCCCAGCGGGCGTTCCTGCGGAACCTCGAGCGGGGCGAGGCCTACCAGGTCGAGGCCCCGTCACTCTGGGACGTCACCTTCCGCACCGCCGTCGCCCAGGCCGAACTCGAGGACCGCGAACGCCCCGGTGCGTACCACCAACTGAAGTTCGGGCTCACCGTCGACGCCACCTCGCACCTCGGCGAACCGCACCTCCTCATCGCCACTACCCGTCCCGAACTCGTGGTCTCTTGCGTCGCCCTCGTGGCCCACCCGGACGACGAGCGCTACCAGCCGCTGTTCGGCACCACCGTGACGACGCCCGTGTTCGGCGTCGAGGTGCCGATCCGGGCCCACCACCTGGCGGACCCCGAGAAGGGCACCGGCATCGCCATGATCTGCACGTTCGGCGACACCACCGACGTGACCTGGTGGCGCGAACTCGACCTGCCGGTCCGGGCGGTCGTCAACCGGGAGGGCCGCTTCCAGCACGACCCACCGACGGGCGTCGAATCCGACGGGGCGCGCGCCGCCTACGCCCGGCTGGCCGGCAAGACCGTGTTCTCGGCACAGCAGGAGATGGTCGAGATCCTCCGCGAGTCCGGCGACCTGGTCGGCGAGCCCGAGGCAATCACCCACCCGGTCAAGTTCTTCGAGAAGGGGGACAAGCCGCTCGAGATCGTGACCAGCCGCCAGTGGTACATCCGCAACGGCGGCCGCGACGCCGACCTCGGGGCGGCGCTGGTCGCCCGCGGCGACCAGATGGCGTGGCACCCCGCCTACATGCAGGCCAGGTTCACGAACTGGATCGACGGCCTCAACGGCGACTGGCTGATAAGCCGGCAGCGATTCTTCGGTGTGCCGCTGCCGCTCTGGTACCGGCTGGACGAGGACGGTGAGCCGGTCTGGGACGACCCGATCACGCCCGACGAGGCCGACCTCCCCGTCGACCCGACCTCCCACGCCGCTCCCGGCTTCGACGAGGCGCAGCGCGGTCAACCCGGCGGGTTCGCCGGCGACCCCGACGTCATGGACACGTGGGCGACCTCGTCCCTCACGCCACAGATCGCCTGCGGCTGGGGCGAGGACGGGGACCTGTTCGCCCGCACCTACCCCATGGACGTGCGGCCCCAGGCCCACGACATCATCCGGACGTGGCTGTTCTCCACGGTCGTGCGCTCGCACTTCGAGGAGGACTCGGCGCCGTGGCGGCACGCCGCACTCAGCGGATGGGTGCTCGACCCCGACCGCAAGAAGATGTCCAAGTCCAAGGGCAACGTCGTCACTCCGATGGGCCTGCTCGAGCAGTACGGCTCCGACGCCGTCCGCTACTGGGCGGCCAACGGCCGGCCCGGCACCGACACCGCCTTCGACGACGGCCAGATGAAGATCGGCCGACGCCTCGCCATCAAGTTGCTCAACGCCAGCCGCTTCGCCCTGGGCGTCGGCAACTCCCCCGACGGCGACCCGCTTCCCCTCGACATCGACTTGTCCCACATCACGCATCCGCTCGACCGGGCGATGCTATTCCGGCTCGCCCGGCTGGTCGACGAGGCCACCGACGCCTTCGAGGCCTTCGACTACGCCCGGGCCCTCGAGCGAACCGAATCCTGGTTCTGGACGTTCACCGACGACCACGTCGAACTGGTCAAGGCCCGGGCCTATGAGGGCGATCCGGCCGACGCCGAGTCGGCCCGCCACGCACTGCGCCTGGCGGTCTCGACGCTGCTGCGACTGTTCGCCCCGTTCCTGCCGTTCGTCACCGAGGAGGTCTGGTCCTGGTGGCAGGCCGGCTCGGTGCACCGGGCCACCTGGCCCGACGCAGACGAGCTCCGCGCCGCGGCCGTCCACGACGGCGATGCCGGCGACCCCGGGGTGGCCGGCGTGGCCGCCGAGGCGCTGGCCGAGATCCGTCGCCACAAGACCGCCGAGAAGCGCTCACTGGCCACGCCCGTCGTGGCCTGCACGCTGACGTGCCCCGCCGACCGGATCGGGCACCTGCGCGCCGCACTCGGCGACGTCGCCGCCGCCGCCCGGGCGGAACACATCGAACTCGTTGCCGGCGACGAGGGTGCGGGCCTGTCCGCCCGAGTCGAACTCGAGGAACCCCCACCCGCCGCCGGGTAGCGGGCGAGCCGCGTTCTCGGGCGAGACTCGCGCCCATGGGAACCACCGCGCACGCCTCACCTCCCCCCGACTTCGCGCACCTGCTGGTCAGCGCCGACGGACCCCGCGGCACGCTCACGCTGAACCGGCCGGAGGCGCTCAACGCCCTGTCCAACGAGGTCATGGCCGAGGTGATCGCCGCCTGCGGCTGGTTCGACCACCAACCCGACGTGCGGGTGGTCGTGGTCTCCGGCGCCGGCCGGGCCTTCTCCGCCGGCGCCGACCTGAGCGCGTTCCTGCCTGCCACGGGCGACACCCCATCGCCAGCAGGCGGCCGCGTCCCCGGCGACACGGGGCGGCTCATGGCCGACGCCCTCGAGCGGATGGCACCGGTCGCCATCGCCCGCCTCCACGGACACGTGGTCGGCGGCGGGCTCGTGCTGGCGGCCGCCTGCGACCTGCGGGTCGCCGCCGACGACGTCCGGTTCTCGATCCCGGAGGTGGACCTCGGCATCCCCCTGGCGTGGGGCGGCATCCCCCGCCTGGTGCGCGAGATCGGCCCGGCGCTCACCAAGGAACTCGTGATGACGTGCCGGCCGTTCGGCGCCGCCGAGGCACAGGCGGCGGGCTTCCTCAACCGGGTGGTGCCGGTCGCCGAACTCGACGCTGCCGTCGACGAGCTGGCCGAGGCCGTGGCGGCACGACCCCGCTTCGCCGTGCTGGCGACCAAGGCCCACACCAACGCCGTGACCAGCCAGATGGTCGGCCTGTCCCGCTCCTGGGGCGACGCCGAGGGACTGGCCGCCGGGCTCCGCGACGACGAGGGCCGGGCCGCTCGTGAGGCCTACCTCGAGCGCGTGCGCGCATCGAAGGGCACCGGCCGGGGTGGATAGGCGCGGGCAGGCTCCAGGCACGTGACATGAGGCCCGTCCCCATGTCAGGTGGCAGGGGCTAGCCCGCTCGGGAGAGCAGCTCCTCGTAGAAGCGCTGGTGGACCTCGTCGGTGAAGACGTTGCCGGTGACCGGGTGGCAGCCGAACTTCATCACGACCAGCTCGGCCCCGGGATGGATGAAGAGCCGCTGGCCGTGGACGCCCATCGGGATGAGCGACCCCCAGGACCGGTACTGGTTCCAGCACTGGCGGTGGAAGCTCCAGCCGGCCCGGGTGGCGTAGCCGCCGCAGCCGTCCGGGTCGGGCTCACCGCCCTCGACGAGGTCGCTCACCACCGCTCCCGGGAGGACCTGCTCGCCGGCGCCGTTGGTCCCGCCCCGTGCCAGCATCATTCCGAAGCGCAGCAGGTCGGGGGCCGTGGCGAACATGCCGCCCGAGGCGATCTCGAGGCCGGTGGGGTCGATCGAGATCCCGGCGTCGCACGCCGCCCCCAACGGCTGCCAGATCCTCGCCGACACCTCCTCCGACCAGCGTCGGCCGGTGACCCTGGCCACCGCCCAGGCCAGGGCGTCCGTCGTGGCCGACGTGTAGAGGAACGACTCGCCCGGCGGCGTCGACCGCTCGACCAACGTACGCAGCGCCTCGCGGATGCCGACCGGCCCCTCCCACCGGCTCGGCATGGGCGTGAAGCCCATGGCGAACCCGTAGCGCATGATCGACGAGTCGCGGCTGCCGTAGTCCTCCTCGAAGCTGATGCCGTCGGTCATGTCGAGGGCCTGCTCGACGGTGACCGGCTCCCAGCCGGTGCCGGCCAGCTCCGGGACGTGGTCGACCAGGAGGTCGTCGAGCGCGAGTTCGCCGTCGTGGATCGCCAGCAGGGCGACCAGCCCGCTGAAGGTCTTAGTCGTCGAGAACATGGCGTGCCGGGTGGTCGGCCCCATGCCGTCGGCGTACCACTCGTGCACCAGACGGCCCCGGTGGGCGACAAGCAGGGCGTCGGTGTAGGTTCGGCGCAGGAACTCGGCGAGGTCCCAGTTCCCTCCGGAATCCCCCTCCAAGTTCAGGTCGGCGAGGCCGAGCGTGTCCTCGCCCCGGACGAACTCGTCGACGGGTCCGCTGCCCCGGTCAATCCTCGCCGCCGGGCCGAGCTCCTCCATGTGCCGAAACGACCAGAGCGACTGCGGGTAGGCCATCCAGTTCTGGCGGCTCACCCGGAGGTGCGGCGCCGGAGGACATCCCACCATGAGGCCCGCCTCGGCGGCGGTCGTGGGCTCCGGCAGCGCATCGACGCGAACCGGGCGGCCGCGGCCGGTCTCGGGGTCGGACTGCTGGACGATCAGTTCGGGGGTGCGCATCGGGCGGGTTCCTGGTTCGGGATCTCGTCGAGTTGTGCGAGCAGCGCACCGGGCTCCCAGTCCGGGAGGCCGATCAGCACGAGGTGGCCGGGTGCGGCGCTGCCGGGGATTCGTTCGTCGACGGCGGCCCGGCCTGCGGCCAGGTGCACCACGCCGTCGGCGAAGATGCCCTTGGCCCGGAGCAGGCCGCGGTCCCCGGCGGCCTGCCCGAGCACGGCCGCCACGTCGGCGGCACGGGACGTCGGGCTGGTCCAGGTGGCCGTCCGGACGGGGAAGTCGAGCGGGCCAACAGGAATCTGGCGGTCCGGCTCCTCGGCGCCACCCGCGCCACACAGCAGCGAGGCCACCCAGCCGGTGGCCGGCGAGGCGGTCATGACCGGGGCCGTCGCCTTGTCGGCCAGCCACCTGCGCGCGGCATCGCCTCCGTCGCCGTCCCCGACCAGCAGGTCCGCCTTGGTCACGACCAGCAGGTCGGCCGCCGCCACCTGCCGTCGGAACAACTCCCCGCACCGGATGTCGTCGGCGCGCGACGGTGTCTCGCACGCGTCGACGCACACGACGACGCCGTCGGGGCGGATCCGGCGCCTGTCGCCGTAGGCGGCGACGCGGTCGGGCTCGGCGACGCCGCTGGCCTCGACGACGAGGCGGTCGGGTGGGTTCGGGCCAACCACCTGGTCGCGCAGGGCGAGCCCCAGCGAGCCGCCGATCGTGCAGCAGGCGCAACCGTTCGTCAGTTCGACGGTGTCGCCCGTCCGGGAGGCGATGAGCGCCGCGTCCACGTCGACTTCGCCGATGTCGTTGACCAGCACGACGATGCGCTCGTCGCCGGGCGCCTCGGCCAGCAGCCGGTTGACCAGCGTGGTCTTGCCGGACCCCAGCCAGCCGCCCAGGACCAGCATCGGGATGCGCATGTCGGGGGCCGCGGGCGACTCAGCCAACCGTGTACACCTCGCCGCCGAGGACGGTGGCCCGGATGGGGATGTCGGGCCAGTCGGCGGGGTCGAGGTCCAGCGGGTCGTCAGCCAGGGCGACCAGGTCGGCCTGCTTTCCGGCGGCCAGCGAGCCGACCTCGTGGTCGAGGCGCAACTGCCAGGCGGCCTCGATGGTGACGGCGCCCAGGGCGTCCTCCGGCGACAGCCGCTCCTCGGGGGCGAGCACCTCACCCGACATCGACGTCCGGGTCGCCATGATCGACGCCGCCAACAGCGGCTGCAGGGGCCCCATCGGCAGGTCGGAGTGGAGGGCCACGCTGATGCCGTGTCGTCGGGCCGATCCCACGCGGGTCATCTGGGAAGCCCGCTCGTGGCCCAGCCAGCGATCCACGAAGGCGTCGCCGAAGAACCGCAGGTAGTAGCCGTTGGCCTGCGCCGAGACGCCCAGCGCCGCCATGCGTCGCACCTGGGCCTGGGTCGAGACCCCGAAGTGGTGGATGACGGTGCGGTGGTCGAAGCGGGGCGTCTCGTGCAGGAGCATGTCGATGGCGTCCAGGGCCGCATCGAGGCCGCGGTCGCCGTTGACGTGGACGTCGATGCGGCGCCCCTCCTCCCAGGAGGGTCGGAGGTGGTCGGCGATCCGGTCGGGGTTCGCCATCCAGGCCCCCTCGTGGCCGTCGATGTAACCGGGCGGGCCGACCTGCATGAGTTGGGCGATAAACGCCCCGTCGGCGAAGAACTTGCCGGCGTGCAGGAACCGGATCCGGTCCGTGCCCCGCGACTCGTGGTCGGCCAGCGTGTCGGCGAAGCCGGGTCCGTACGCCATGCGGTAGCGGCCGATGGCCGGGATCAGGTACTGGCGGAACGGCACGTCGGAACCCTCGTGCACGCTGAGCAGCGTCTCGAGGTAGTGGTCCAGGTCGAGCACGCCGTAGCCGGGGTCGCCGATCGTGGTGACGCCACCCCGGTGGACCATCCCGACCACCTCGGCGAGGCGGCCACCGAGCTTCTCGCCACCGACCAGGTGGGGGCTGAGGGCGCGGAGGCCGAACGCCATGCCCGATTCCCACATGCGGCCGGACTCGAGGTCGATGTAGGGGTCCCAGGCGGCCGCCTCGGAGGCGTACAGCCACTCGAGGGCGGGGGTGTTGCACCGCAGTTCATGGAACGACCGCTGCCAGAGCACGATCGGGCGCCCGGTGGAGATGGCGTCGAGGTCGGCTCGCCAGACCTCCTCGTGGAACTGGGCGTGGAACCCGAACACGACGAGGGGCTCACCGGCGGGTTGGGCGGCTTCGAGCTCACCGAGCCTGGCGAGAAACGCGTCTCGCCCATGCGTCGCCGGCACCTGCCGGCCGGGGAGGTCCCAGGCCTCGGGGGTGACCCACTCACAGGCCAGGAGCAGGGCGATGAGCCCGGGGTGCATGTGCGGGTCGATCAGGCCCGGCAGGAGCACGTCGTCGGCGAAACGGTCGTCGACGACGTGCTCGTGGCGGGTCAGCCACGGCTGGAGGGTCTCGAGCGTGCCGACCTCGACGATGCGCCCGTCCCGCACCGCCACGGCCGTCGCCTCGGGTAGCGACTGATCCATGGTCCGGACCCGCCGTGCGGTGAAGACGGTGATCACGCAGGAGGCGGTGTGCCGAGCAGTGCGGTCATGGCCAGCCGCCGGAAGGCGTCGAGTGTCTCGTCGTCGAGCGGTTCGTCGTCGAGCAGCACCCGGTACATGACCGGTCCGATGACGTACTCCTCGAGGAGTGCGGGGTCCCAGCCGGAGTCGACCTCGCCGCGCTCCTGGGCCCGCCGCACGATCTGCTTGAACGTGGTGTGCTGGTTGTGCAGGTAGACGGCCATCTCCGAGTCCACCACAGGGTCGTGGGAGGCGACCTCGACCAGGCTCGTGATCACCTGTCGGAAGCCCGGCTGGTTGTACACCTTCTGCCGGTCGACGAACCAGGCTCGAAGCTCGGCGGCGAGGTCGCCAACGTCCGCGACGGTTGCCGCTCCGGCCACGTGCCCGGTGAGGGAAACGAAGATCTCGTCCTTGCTGCGCCACCGCGAGTAGATGCTGCTCTTGGAGACGCTTGCGGCCTTGGCGAGGGCGTCGGAGGTGAAGCCGGAGACGCCCCGTTCAGCGAGCAGGAGGGCTGCGGCGTCGAGGATGGCCGCAGTGGCCGGATCGGACTCAGGTGGGCCGGCGTTGCTCGACTTGTTCTCGGTCGGGGAGTCGGTCATCGTCTCGGTTCGGAACGGCTCGCCGGCAGGGGACCCGGCCTTGTGGACGCAGAGTGAATACGGTACCGTACCGTACTGTCAAGTCGTGACCCCGGTCACGGCTCGACACCACCGTGAAGGGCACCCGCTCCGTCGGAACCTGATCACTCAACCCACTGACCACCACTTTGGAGGGGATCAATGCGTCGACATCGACGTGTACTGATGGCCCTGGGACTAGCGCTCACGATGATCGCCGGTGCCTGTGGCTCCGACGGGGGAAGCGACAGCGCCCCCGAGACAACCAAGGCGGCGAGCACCACCACCGCCGCACCGACCACGACCAAGGCCGTCCAGGCCCCGGCCAGCACCACCACGACCACCGCTGCGCCGGAGACCACGACGACCATGGCACCCGGCGAGTATCTGGGCGACGGTTCGCTCGGAACCGTCGAAGTCGGTCCGGGCGAGGCGATTCAGATCCGCTCGCTGAACGCGATCTCGGGCGACGTCGCGTTCCTGGGCATCCCGAACGAGAACGGCATCCGCATGGCCGTCGAGGACTACGGTCAGATCGACGGCCACGACGTCGAGGTCGGTACCGGCATGGACGACCTGTGTTCGGCCGACGGCGGCCAGGCGGCTGCGCAGATCATCGTCGCCGACGAGGACGTCATCGGCGTGATCGGCACGTCGTGCTCCGGCGCGGCGACCGCTGCCAGCCCGCTGATCTCCGAGGCCGGCATGGTGATGGTCTCGGGCTCGAACACGTCGCCGGCGCTCACCTCCGACCTGGCCGGAACGGCTGGCCCGAACTACCACGCGGGCTACTTCCGCACCGCCCACAACGACCTCTACCAGGGCCAGGCCGCGGCCAACTTCGCCCTGCAGGTGCTCGGCGTGTCGTCGGCTGCGGCGATCCACGACGGCGACCCCTACACCGAGGGCCTCGCCCGCGCCTTCGCCGACGCCTTCGAGGCGGGCGGTGGCACCCTCACCGGCTTCACCGCCGTCAACAAGGGCGACACCGACATGGTGCCGGTCCTGACCGAGGTCGCCGCCGGCGGCCCCGAGTTGCTGTTCTTCCCGATCTTCCAGCCCGAAGGCGACTTCATCATCCAGCAGTCCGAGACCGTCGCCGGCCTCGAAGGCACCGTGATGATGGCAGCCGACGGCCTGCTCAACAGCAACTACCTGGCGCTGGCCGAGACCGAGGGCATGTACTTCTCGGGTCCCGACGTGCGCTACGGCGAGAACTTCAACCAGTCCACCGGTGCGACCGCCGCCGACGTGCTGGCCGACTACGAGGCCGAGTTCGGTGAGGCCCCGGCCGCCCCGTTCTGGGCGCACTCGTACGACGCCGCCGTGCTGCTGCTCGACGCCATCGACGCCGCCTCCTACGACCAGGACGGCACGCTGGTGATCGACCGGGCCGGGGTGCGCGAGCACCTCCACTCGGTGTCGAACTACTCGGGCCTCATCGGCTCCATGTCGTGCGACGACTTCGGCGACTGCTCGTCGGCGAAGATCACCGTGATCCAGAACACCGACTCGACCGACTACGCGGCCTCCACCGCCAACGTGGTCTACGAGTACGCCCCGCTGGCCGGTGGCGAGCAGGTCGGCGACATCGAGGCGATCGTGCAGCCCAAGTCGGGTGGCACGTTCATCCTCGCGACCACGCAGGGCGGCGCCCACGTCAACCACGGCATGCAGTCGGGTGTGGGCATCGGCCTCCCGAGCTCGAAGGTGTTCGCCTCCCTGGTGACGCTCGACTCGACTTGGACGCCGCATCCTTACCTGGCCACCGACTGGAACATCTCCGGCGACGGCCTGACGGCCACGTTCAACCTGGTCGAGGGCGCCACCTTCCACGACGGTGAGCCCATCACCTCCGAGGACGTGGCCTTCTCAATCCAGGCGGTCCAAGCCAACCACCCGTTCAAGCCGATGCTGGCCCCGATCACGGGCTTCGACACGTCGGACCCGCACACCATCGTGCTGACTCTCGACCACCCGCACCCGGCACTGGTCGCGGCGGTGTCCGACGTGCTGCTGCCGATCATGCCGAAGCACATTTTCGACGACGGCACGCCGATCGAGGAGCTCAGGGAGCACCCGCGGAACCACACCGACGTGGTGGGCTCGGGACCGTTCACCTTGACCGAGTTCGTCTCGGGCGAGCGGATCCACCTCACCAAGAACGAGGACTTCTTCATCCCGGGCCGTCCGTACCTGGACGAGATCATCATCAACGTCGTCGCCGACGAGAACTCGGCGATCCTGGGGCTGGAGAACGGCGAGATCGACGCCTACGGCTTCGCCAACCCGCTCAACGCCCAGCGCATCGCCGAGAACGCCGACCTCGTGCTCGACAACGACCACGCCTTCGGCGTCGGCCCGACCAACGAGCTGCAGTTCAACCTGAACAGCGAGGCGCTCAGCGACCTGCGGGTGCGCCAGGCCATCGCCCTGGCGATCGACAGGGACTTCGTGACCGGCACGCTGCACATGGGCCAGACCCGCGAGCAGTTGACGAGCATCCACCCCGACAGCCCGTGGTACAACGCCGACGTCGAGCGATACGACGTCGACTTGGATCGGGCACGCGAGCTGCTGGCCGAGGCCGGCCACGCCGACGGGCTGGAGCTGTCGATCACCTACATCCCGGGCCCGGACGCCCACCAGAAGAACGTGGCCGAGTACATCGCCCAGGCGGTGGACGAGATCGGCATCACCGTGACCGTCAACCAGCCGGCCGACATCGGGTCGTGGGCCGGGATGTTCTACGCACCGGATCCGGAGCCGTGGGACATGACGATGAACGCCTACTTCAACTGGGGCGACCCGGTGATCGGCGTGCACCGCATCTACATGTGCGACAACGCCATCAAGGGCCACTTCGTCAACAACTCGGAGTACTGCAACGAGCGGGTCGACGAACTCCTGCTGTCTGCCGCCCAGTCGAACGACTTCGACGAGCGCAAGGCCGCCTACGACGAGTTCCAAGAGATCACCTCCGAGGAGGTCCCGCTGTACTACATCAACACGCTGCCGATCTACCTCGGCCGCCACCCTGACGTGATCAACGTGCCCGACGGCCCCTGGGGCTTCATGACGAGCATGATGGACACCTGGCTAGACCGGTAGACCGGCACGGTTAGCGAACCGCCAGAGAAGACGAGGTGACGGCGCTCGCCCGGGGCATCGGACTCAGGCTGGTTCAGGTATTCGGACTGCTGCTGGCAGTCGTGATCCTGAACTTCATCCTGATCCAGATGGCCCCGGGCGACGCCGCCCTCGTCCTCGCCAGCCAGACCGGCTCCGGCGACCCCGAATACCTGGCCCGCCTGCGGGCCGACTACGGGCTGGACCGACCCCTCGTCGTCCAGCTCCTCACCTACATCTGGAACGTGGTCCAACTGGACCTGGGCGAGTCCTTCCACTACCAGCGGCCGGTTCTCGACGTGATCCTGGGCCGCATGTGGCCCACGCTGCTGCTGGCCGGCAGCGCCCTCGCCCTAGCCCTCACCGTCGGCGTCCTGCTCGGCGTCTACACCGCCCGGCGCCCCGAGAGCCCCTTCTCGCACGGCGTGACGATCATGAGCCTCGTCGGCTACGCCCTCCCCGTCTTCTGGACCGGGATCATGCTCATCATCCTCTTCGCCTCCAAGTTCCAGATCCTCCCCGTCTCGGGCATGGAGGACCTGCGCTACAAGGGCGGCTGGTTCGGGGAACGGCTCGACAACCTCGAGCACCTCGTACTGCCCGCCGTGACCCTGGCCATCATCTACCTCGCCTACTACTCCCGGCTGGCCCGCGCCTCGATGCTCGAGGTGCTCGAGTCCGACTACATCCGCACCGCACGGGCCAAGGGCGCCAACGAGCGCACGGTCGTCTACAAGCACGCACTCCGCAACGCACTCATCCCCATCGTCACCTTCGCCGGCCTGCAGTTCGGCGCCCTCTTCTCCGGCGCTGTCCTCGTCGAGACCGTCTTCAACTGGCCCGGCCTGGGCCGCATGGCCTTCGAGTCGATCCTGCGGCGCGACACCCCGCTCATGCTGGGCCTACTCCTCGTCTCGGCGGCGATGGTCATCGTCGCCAACCTGATCACCGACCTCGTCTACCGCCTCATCGACCCGCGCATCCGGGTGGGGGGCTCCCGATGAGCGCGCCCACTGAGGCGGAAGGGGGGTTCGCCCGATGACCGACACCGGCCTGGCCATCGACGTGTCCGCCAGCCCAGGGCGCGGCGCCTTCCGGATGTTCCTCCGGAACAAGGCTGCCGTGGTCGGGGCGGTCATTTTCCTCGGCATCACCTTCATGACAATCTTCGGACCCTCCATCTACGGGGTGAATGCCAAGAAGATGGTCGTGCGACCCTTCCTCGGCCCCAGCGAGGCGGACGGCCCCATAATGGGCTCCGACTACCTCGGTCGGGACGTCTTCGCCGGATTCATCGGCGGCGGTCGGACGACGCTGGCCGTCGCCGCCGTGGCGGCTGCCATGAGCGTGGTCATCGGCATCGTTATCGGCAGCCTGGCCGGCTACTACGGCCGGTGGATCGATGCTGCCCTGATGCGGCTCACCGAACTCTTCCAGACGCTCCCGACGCTGCTGTTCGCCATGGTTCTGGTCACCATGCTCGAGCCGTCATCGCGCACCGTGGCGCTGGCCATCGGCCTGGTGTCGTGGCCGACGACCGCCCGCCTCAGCCGAGCGGAGTTCCTCAGACTGCGCGAGATGGAGTTCGTGAAGGCCGCCCGTTCGGTCGGCGCCGGAGACCTCCGCCTCATGCTGCGCACCATCCTCCCGAACGCCATGCCACCGCTGCTGGTTGCGACCACCCTCACCGTCGGCGTCGCCATCCTGTTCGAGGCGGGCCTCTCCTTCCTCGGCCTCGGCGACTCGTCGGCCATCAGCTGGGGTTCGATGATCGGCAACAACCGGGGATACATCCTCGAGGCCTGGTGGACCGTGACGTTCCCCGGCTTCGCCATCTTCTTCACCGTGCTGTCGATCAGCCTGATCGGCGACGGCCTCCAGGACGCCTTCAACCCGAAGCTCCGGGGCCGGTAGGGAGGACAGGAACGCCATGGCACTGCTCTCCGTCCGAGACCTCACCGTCACGTTCGACGACTTCACCGCCGTCGACACCGTGGGCTTCGACATCGACGCCGGCGAGACGCTGGCCGTGGTCGGCGAGTCCGGTTCGGGCAAGTCGGTCACGGCGCTCTCCATCATGCGCCTCGTCGAACTCGGCACCCGGGCCGAAATCAAGAGCGGCACCATCGACTTCCAGATGGCCGACGGCTCCGTACTGGACCTGCGCCGCCAGAAGGAGGCCGCCATGCGCGGCATCCGCGGCAACCACATCTCGATGATCTTCCAGGAGCCGCTGACCAGCCTCAACCCCGTCTACCCGGTGGGCGAGCAGATCGCCGAGGCGCTCCGCATCCACGAGGGCCTCGACAAGAAGGCCTCGCTCGCCCGTGCCCGCGAGATGTTCGACCTGGTCCGCATCCCCGAGGCCGACAAGCGCATCGGCCAGTACCCCCACGAGATGTCGGGCGGCATGCGCCAGCGCATCATGATCGCCATCGCCCTGTGCTGCGGCCCACGCCTCCTGATCGCCGACGAGCCCACCACCGCCCTCGACGTCACCATCCAGGCACAGATCCTCGGCCTCATCAAGCAGCTTCAGGTCGAGACCGGCACCGCCGTCATGCTCATCACCCACGACATGGGCGTCGTTGCCGAGGTCGCCGACCGAGTCGTCGTCATGAACCGGTCCAGGGTGGTCGAGCAGGGTGACGCCGAGCAGATCTTCCACTCGCCCCGGGACCCCTACACGCAGGCCCTCATCAGCGCCGTGCCCCGCCTCGGCAGCATGGCCGGCAAGGACGCCCCCGAGCCCTTCCACCTCGCCGGGAGCCTGACGTGAGCGGTGCGCCGACCACCAGCGCCGTCGACCGGAACCAGGCCGAACACGAGGACGCCATCGCGACCGTCGACGACCCGCTCGTCGAGGTCCGCAACGTCACCAAGACATTCCCGGCCGACCACCACGCCAGGGTCCACGCCGTCGTCGACGTGTCACTCGACATCGGCGGGGGCGAGACGCTGGCGGTCGTCGGCGAGAGCGGCTGCGGCAAGTCGACCCTCGCCAACCTGATCATCCGGCTCCACGAGGCCGACTCGGGACAGATCCTTCTTGAGGGCACCGACATCACGCACCTGGGACCACGGGCGATGCGCCCGTTGCGCCAGAAGATGCAGATCATCTTCCAGGACCCGTTCGCCAGCCTCGACCCCAGAGTCCGCGTCGGCGACGCCGTCGGCGAGCCGCTGCGCATCCAGGGCCTGGCCAAGGGGGACGACCTGAAGGAGCGGGTGGCCCGACTCTTCGAGCTGGTCGGCCTCGAACGCCGCCACATCCAGAACTACCCCCACCAGTTCTCCGGCGGCCAGCGGCAGCGCATCTGCATCGCGAGGGCACTCTCCCTGAACCCAAAGCTGGTGATCGCCGACGAGGCCGTCTCGGCCCTCGACGTGTCCGTGCAGGCCCAAGTCATGAACCTGATGCTCCAACTCCAGCAGGAACTCGGCCTCTCCTACCTGTTCATCAGCCACGACCTCGCCGTCGTGGAGCGCATCGCCCACCGGGTGGCGGTCATGTACCTCGGCCAGGTCGTCGAACTCGGCACCCGCGAGCAGGTGTTCCGCAACCCGACGCACTCCTACACCAAGCGCCTCCTCGACGCCGTTCCGATCGCCGATCCGAGGCAGCGCAACGAGCGGCCGCTGCTGACCGGTGAGATCCCAAGTCCGGTCTGGCCGGCCGGCACCGGTCCCGAGATCGTCGTCCACTCCGAAGTCGAGCCCGGCCACATCGTCGCCGACGAGTAGGCGCGGGAACCTCCTGTCGATCCCCGGCTAGCAGTGCGCCTCGTCGCCGGGGCTGTCCGGGGCAGGGCGGTGGAGGACGCCGCCGGTCACCTCGATCTCGGCGGTCTCTTCATCGACCGCCCGGCCCGTTCCGTCCAGGAGCATCGAATGCGAGTCGCGCGTGGGTCCGGGGAAGACCAGCGTGACGGGTGCGCCCTCGCCCAGGTTGCGCAGGGTACCGCCGCCCGGGGTGCAGCGCAGCACCTCCCCGTCCCACACCACGGGCACGTGCGCGACCTTCGGGTGGCCACCCCCCGGCGGGACGCTCAGCAGGAAGCAGGCAGCGCCGTACTCCTCGAGGTTCGTGGCGAGGTCGTCGGTCGTCACCGGAATGCTCATGGCGAGACCCTAGCTCTTGGCGAGTGCACGTTTTTCCTCTAGTTTTCCTTAGATGAGCGAGTTCAAGATCGGAGAATCGGCGCACCTGCTGGGGGTGAGCACCGACACGGTCCGGCGCTGGGTGGACGCCGGGCGGCTTCCCGCCCGCCGCACCGAGGGCGGCCACCGCCTCGTGGCCGGTACCGACCTGGCCGCGCTGGCCCAGGACCTGGCCGAGTCGCCCGACGCGGCCGGCACGGCCCTCTCGGCCCGCAACCGGCTCACCGGACTCGTCACCCGGGTCCTGCGCGACGGAGTGATGGCCCAGGTCGAGGTGCAGGCCGGCCCCCACCGGATCGTCTCGCTGATCTCCGCCGAGGCCGTCGACGACCTGGGCCTCGAACCGGGCGTCCTCGCCGTCGCGACGGTCAAGGCCACCAACGTCGTCATCGAGCGGCCACGCTGAACACGGTCCCGGGATGCGGACCCTCGTCGCGCTCACGCTGCTCACCCTCCTATCCGCCTGCGGCAGCACGGCGGCCGGCCCCACGATCCTCGCCGCCTCGTCGCTGACCGACGTGCTGCCCGAGTTGGCGAGCGCCCACGAGCAGCGGGGCGGCGAGGCCGGCACCCTCGTGTTCGGCGGGTCGAGCCACCTGGCCGCGCAGGTCCGCGACGGCGTCCCGGCCGACGTGTTCCTCACCGCCGACCCGGACCTGCTTCCCGCCGGCGTCGAGGCCGTCCCGTTCGCGACGAACCGCCTCGTCCTCGCCGTCCCGGCTGGCAACCCCGCCGGCGTCACCGGCCCCGACGCCCTCGCCGTCCCGGACCTCCGGGTGGCCGTGTGCGCCGAGCCCGTCCCCTGCGGTGCGGCCACCCGCCGGCTGGGCCTCCCCCTCGCCCAGGACACCGAGGAGGCGTCGGTCCGTGCCGTCGTCTCACGGCTGGCACTCGGCGAGGCCGACGTCGGCGTGGTCTACGCCACGGACGTCCTGTCCAGCGACGGCGTCGAAGCGATCGCCGACCTGCCGGCCTCCGTCGGCTACGTGGCCGCCGCACTCACCCCGGCCGGCGAGCGGTTCGTCGGGTTCCTGGCGTCGGACGTCGCGGCGGGCATCCTCGACGCACACGGGTTCGACCGGTGAAGCGCCTCCTGCTGGCGCTGGCCGGTGTCGCCGTGCTGGTGCTCGGCCTGCCGGTGCTGGGCCTCCTCCAGCGGATGCCGTGGACGGCACTCCCCGACCTTCTGGGCGACGCAGTCGTCCTCGACGCGCTGCGCGTCTCGCTGGTCGTCAGCCTGGTCGCCGCCGCGGTCGTCCTCCTCCTGGGCACGCCGCTGGCCTGGGCGCTCGCCCGGGTCGACCTGCCGGGCCGGCGCCTCGTCCGGGCCCTGGTCGTGCTGCCCATGGTGCTCCCGCCCGTCGTGGGCGGCACCGCCCTGTTGTTCGCCCTCGGGCGGCGGGGCCTCGTCGGCCAGTGGCTGGACCGCTGGTTCGGCCTCACCCTGCCGTTCACGCTCGGCGGCGCCATCGTCGCCGCCACCTTCGTGGCACTCCCCTTCTACGTGCTCGCCGTGGAGGGGGCACTGCAGGCCTCCCGCCGGGAACTCGACGACCTCGAGGGCGTGGCCGCCACGCTGGGCGCCCCGCCCCGCCTGGTGCTCTGGCGGGTGACCCGCCCCCGGCTACTGCCAGCCATGGGCGCCGGGCTGGCCCTGGCCTGGGCCCGGGCCATCGGCGAGTTCGGCGCCACCATCACGTTCGCCGGCAACCTGCCCGGCCGCACCCAGACGCTGCCCCTCGCCACCTTCCTGGCCCTCGAGGCCCAACCCGAGCGGGCCCTGGCCCTGAGCCTCGTGATGCTGGTCGTGGCCCTGGCCGTCCTGCTCCCCCTCCGCGACCGCTGGCTGCCGGGGCGGGATTTCCGACGATGACGGCCCTCGCTCTGACGGGAACCGTGCGGCTCGGCGACCTCCCCCTCCAGGTCGACCTGCGGGCCGAGGCCGGCGAGCGGGTCGCCGTGCTCGGCCCCAACGGCGCCGGCAAGAGCACGCTCCTGCGACTCCTCGCCGGGCTGGTCGGCCTCGACGAAGGACGCCTCGAACTGGCCGACGTCGTCGTGGACGAACCGACGACCGGAACACGTTCGGCTCCCCACGAGCGCCGCGTGGGCTGGGTGCCCCAGGAGCGACTGCTGTTCCCCCACCTGACCGTGGCCGCCAACGTGGGGTTCGGTCCCGGTGCCACGCCCGACCGTGTCGCCGGGCTTCTCGACGCACTCGGCCTCACCGACCTGGCGGCGCGGCGACCCCACGAGTGCTCCGGCGGACAGGCCCAGCGCGTGGCCCTCGCCAGGGCCCTCGCCACCGACCCGGCACTCCTGCTGCTCGACGAGCCGTCCGCCACCCTCGACGTCGAGTCCCGGCACCTCATCAACGGCGTGCTGGCCGGGGGTGGATCGGGCGACGATGGTGCGCCCACCACGCTGCTCGTCACCCACGACCCGGTCGAGGCGGCGACGCTCGCCGACCGGCTCGTCGTCCTCGAGGACGGCGTCGTGACCCAGTCGGGCAGCCCGGCCGAGGTGCGCAGCCGTCCCCGCACCCGGTACGTCGCCTCACTCGCCGGCCTGAACCTGCTGGACGCCGAGGCCACCGGCACCGAGGCGGTGACCGACGACGGCACCCGGATGGTCCTCGCCGAGCCGGCCCACGGTCGGGTCCACCTGGTGGTCCCCCCGGCCGCCGTGGCCCTCCACGCCACCCGACCCGAGGGCAGCCCACGCAACGTCTGGCAGGCGACCGTCGCCGACCTGCAGCCGGCCTTCGAGCGGGTCCGGGTGGTGCTGGACGGGCCGCTGCCCGTCGTCGCCGAGGTCACCCCGGCCGCCGTCAAGGGCCTAGCACTGCGCGTCGGCGCCGAGGTCTGGGCCGCCGTCAAGGCCACCGAGGTGGCCTGCCACCCGGCCTAGGCTCGGCCCGCATGGGCTCCCCCCCTGACCTTCCCCCCGCTGACACCTCTCCCTCGGGCGCGCTCGACCGGTTCCGGCTGGACGGGCGGGTCGTCGTCGTCACCGGGGCCAGTAGCGGCCTCGGGGAACGCTTCGCCCGGGTGCTGGCCGGCGTCGGAGCCAAGGTCGTGCTGGCCGCCCGGCGGATCGACCGGCTCGAGGCCCTGGCCGCCGACCTGCCCGACGCCCTCGCCGTCGAGTGCGACGTGGCCGCCCCCGACGGTCCCCAGTCGCTGCTGGACGCCGCCGTCGACCGGTACGGCCGACTGGACGTCCTCGTGAACAACGCCGGCTTCTCGCGGGTGCTGCCGGCCGTCGAAGACGACCTCGAGGAGTTCCGCCGCGAGCTCGAGGTCGACCTCATCGCCCCCTACGAGTTGGCCCGGCGGGCGGCCCGCTGGTGGATCGCCAACCACTACCCCGGCGTGGTCGTCAACATCGGCTCCGTGCTGGGCGAGGTCTCCGGTGGACGGCTGCGCCTGGCCGGCTACGCCACCGCCAAGGGTGGCATCCACAACCTCACCCGGGAACTCGCCGCCCAGTGGGCCCGCAAGGGCATCCGCGTCAACGCGCTCGCCCCCGGCTGGTTCGAGACCGAGATGAACAGCGACGCCATGTTCCATGACGACGCCGGGCGGGCCTATGTCGAGTCCGGCGCCCTCATGGGCCGCGGCGGCCGGGAACACGAACTCGACGGCGCCCTGCTGCTCCTGGCCTCCGATGCCGGCTCCTACCTCACCGGCCACGTCCTCCTCGTCGACGGCGGCTGGACGGCGGTGTGAATCTGGACCCACCCCGCTGGTGGCGGTCCCGGGGAGAGAACAGGGTCAGCGACCCAGCGCCTCGTTGAGAAAGTCCAACTGCAGCAGCAGGAGGTTCTCGGCGACGTCCTCCTGGGGCGTCATGTGCGTCACGCCCGAGAGTGGCAGCACCCGGTGGGGACGGCCCGCCTCGAGCAGCGCCCGTGACAGTTGCAGCGTGTGGGCGGCGACCACGTTGTCGTCGGCCAGGCCGTGCACCAGCAGCAACGGCCGCACCGGCACGTCGTCGCCCAGCGACCCCGCCAGGGCACACAGGTCGGTGCACCCATAGTTGTCCGGCTCCTCGTCGGGGTGGCCGAGGTAGCGCTCGGTGTAGTGCGTGTCGTAGAGCCGCCAGTCGGTGACCGGCGCCCCCGCCACGGCGGCGTGGAACACGTCGGGGCGGGCGAGCACGGCCAGGGCGGCGAGGTAGCCGCCAAACGACCAGCCCCGGATCGCCACCCGGGACAGGTCGAGGCGGTCGTCGGCCTCGGCTAGTGCGTGGAGGGCGTCGACCTGGTCGTCGAGCACCGGGCCGGCCAGGTCACCCCGCACCGCCCGCTCCCAAGCGGGGCCACGACCCGGCGTGCCGCGGCCGTCGGTGACGACCACCGCGAACCCCCGGTCGGCGAACCACTGCGACGTGAGAAACTGCCCCCGGGTCCGCTGCACCCGCTGGGCGTGCGGCCCGCCGTAGGGGTCGAGCAGCACCGGCAGGGGCGACCCTTCCTCGATCGACCAGTCCGTGGGGAGGAGCACCGCGGCTCGCAGGTCCCGCTCCCCGACCACGTGGAACGTCGGCATCGCCGACACGACCGGCTCCTCGGCGTGGGAGGCCACGACGTGCCCCGCGATCTCGAGGCGTGGGCGCTCGAGGTCCGCCACCGACACGGCCAACACGCCGCCGCCGACCACGGCGCTGCGCACGCCACCACCCGACGACAACACGTCGACCGTCCCGTCGCGACCGAACGCCACGACATCTATGTCCAGCGGATCCGACGATGCACACACCACGAGCCGGTCGCCGTCCACGCCGACGATGCGCCGCACCTGCAGTCCGTCGGGGGTGACCGCCTCGCCGTCGACCACGAGCCGACGGGCCCCGTCCCGGTCTTCGACGGTGGCGAGCGACCCGTCCCACCGGCACGGCGACCCCGGGACCAGTTCGACCCAGGCCTCGTCCTCCACCCGGTACACCTCGCTGGTGGAACCGTCCGAGACCTCGACCTCCAGCACGACCAGGGTGCGCTGGTTGCGTGACTGCACCACCAGCAACGGTGGACCGTCGGCGCACCACTGGGCGCCGGCCAGGTACTCGAAAACGCCGTCCCGACTCCAATCCACGTCCACGACCGAGCCATCGAGGGCCACGACGCCCAGGCCCACCACCGCGTTCGCGGTCCCGGCCGCCGGGTAGCGGATCGCCCGCGGCGCCGCATCCGGGTCGACCGGCGCCGAGATCCACCACTCGGCGACCGGCTCCTCGTCCACCCGGACGACCAGCAGGCTGCCGCCGTCGGGCGCCCACCAGTGGCCGCGCATCCGACCCATCTCCTCGCCGGCCACGAACTCGGCGGACCCCCACGAGACCGTCGCGGTGGTCCCGCCGATCAGCCGATGGTCGCCGCCCGCGCCGGTGGCCCAGAGGCCGCGGCCCGACACGTAGGCGACGGTCGCCCCGTCGGGGGACAGCCGGGGGTCGAAGGCGTCGCCGCTAGAGGCCAGCTCGACCACGCGACCCTCGTCGACGTCGGCGAGGAACACCCGCCCGGCCAGCACGAAGCACACCCGGGACAGGTCGGGCAGGCCGTCGTAGGCGGTGATCCCGCCGCCCACCTCCCGGGCACGCTCCCGGCGGGCCCGCTCACGGTCGGTCTCCGGCCCGCCGTCGGCGAGGAGGGTGTCCGGGTCGGCGACCAAGTGCTCGTCGCCCGTCGCCGGATCGAGGCGCCAGAGGGCGTTCACCGGGTTGTCGCCCCCCGCCGACCGCAGGAACAGCACCCGGGACCCGTCGTCGGACACCGACACCGTGCGGGGCGCCCCGCAGGTGAAGCGCCGGGTCCGGGCCTGCTGCCGGGGATACCCCTCCATCGCCGGGAGGCTAGGCCAGCGCCCGGAGCGCCGGTGGCTTGGCCCACCCCGCCGTCCGCTGCGACGATGACGGCATGCAACTCGGCCTGACCCTCGGCTACTGGGGGGCACAGCCCCCGACCGACCTCGTCCCCCTCGTCCAGGAGGGAGAGCGGCTCGGGTTCGACGCCGTCTGGACCGCCGAGTCGTGGGGGTCCGACGCCTTCACGCCACTCGCCTGGCTGGCCTCCCAGACCGAGCGAATCCGACTCGGCACCGGCATCGTCCAGATGTCGGCCCGCACGCCCACGGCGACCGCCATGCACGCCGTCACCCTCGACCACCTCTCGAACGGCCGCCTCATCCTCGGACTCGGCGTGTCCGGCCCCCAGGTCGTGGAGGGTTGGTACGGGCAGCCCTCCAACCGGCCTCTGGCCCGCACCCGCGAGTACGTCGACATCCTGCGCCGGGCCTTCGCCCGAGAGGAGCACCTCCGCAACGACGGCGAGTTCTGGCCCCTGCCGTACACCGGCGAAGGCTCGACGGGGCTCGGCAAGCCGCTGAAGGTGATGACCCACCCGCTGCGAACCGATGTGCCGATCTTCCTCGGCGCCGAGGGACCGAGGAACGTCACCCAGACCGCCGAAATCGCCGACGGCTGGCTGCCGCTCTACTACTCCCCCTGGCGCCAGGAGGTCTACGCCGACCAGATCGCCGGTCGCCGGGAGGGCTTCGAGATCGCCGTGAACGTCTCCTTCAACGTCACCGACGACGTCGAGGCCGGACTGTTTTCCGTCCGGGCCAGCCTGGGCTTCTACATCGGCGGCATGGGCGCCAAGGGCCAGAACTACCACACCAAGCTCATGGCCCGGATGGGCTTCGAGGAGGAGGCCCTGCGCATCCAGGAGCTCTTCCTCGAAGGTCGACGCGACGAGGCCATCGAGGCGGTGCCCGCCGACTTCGCCGACGAGATCAGCCTCGTCGGCCCACCCGCCCGGATCCGGGAACGCCTCGCCGCCTGGGAGGACAGCCCGGTCACGATGCTCAACGTGGCAGCCCGCTCCCCCGAGCAGCTGCGCCAGGCCGCCGAACTCGTCCTCGGCTGAGCCCGCGCCCCACCTGGGCTAGGTTCCGCGCCGTGCCGGAGGGGACCACGATCCGTGCGGCCGTCTGCCGGGGCGTGGGCGGACCGCAGTCGATCGAGGAACTGGTCCTGGCCGCGCCCGGCCCCGGCGAGGTGCGGGTCCGCGTCGACGCCTGCGCCGTCTGCCACTCGGACCTGATGTACGTGGACGGTGGCTGGACCACGGACTTCCCGCTGGTGATGGGCCACGAGGCCGCCGGCCGGGTGCTCGAACTCGGTGCCGGCGTCGACGACCTGGCCGTCGGTGACCCGGTGGTGGTCTCGCTCGTCCGGACCTGCGGCGAGTGCCCGGCCTGTCGCCGCGGCCACCACGTGGCCTGCGCGGGCGACTTCTCCCTCGACGAGCGGCCGCTGCTCACCGACGCCGTCGGCGAACCAGTCGCCCAGGGGCTCAACACCGGCGCCTTCGCCGAGCAGGTCGTCGTCCACCGCACCCAACTGGTCGCCCATCCGGAGGACGTTCCGGCCGTCTCGGCATCGCTGCTGGCCTGCGGTGTGCTCACCGGTGCCGGTTCGGTCCACAACACGGCACGTGTGGCCGCCGGGGACGCCGTGGTCGTCGTCGGCTGCGGAGGCGTCGGCATCGGTGCCCTCCAGGGGGCACGCCTGGCCGGCGCCGACCCGATCGTGGCCGTCGACCCACTGGCCGACAAGCGCACATCGGCGCTGGCATTCGGCGCCACCCACGCCGTCGACCCGGTCGCCGGCGACGTGGCCGGAACCCTCTGCCAGGCGACCGGCGGCCGACTGGCCGACCACGTGTTCGTCACCACGGCCAACCCCGCCGCCCTCGACGGGGCCGTCGACCTGCTCGAGCCCATGGGAGCGCTCGTACTGGTCGGCATGCCCCCGGACGGCGTCGCCTTCGACGTCGACCCCTCGCTCCTGGCCGCGGCGAACAAGCGAATCCTCGGCTCCAAGATGGGCACCGTCCGGCTGGCCGAGGACGTCCCCCGCCTGCTCGGCCACTACCGCTCGGGCGACCTCGAGCTCGACGCCCTCGTGTCGTCCACGCATCCCCTCGAGGACATCGACGCCGCCTTCGACGAGGTCCGCCGTGGCGAGGTGCTCCGGACGGTGGTCCTGCCCAACGGAACCGACCCGGGAGCCAGCCCATGAGGATCGACCACGTCGAGACGTTCGTCGTCGCCAACCCGCCACCGCGCCACGGCGGCCGCTACTTCATCTTCGTGACGCTCACCACCGACAGCGGCGGGAAGGGCGTCGGCGAGGCCTACGTCGCCACCTTCGACCCCCACCTCGTGGCCAGGATGATCGAGGACGTGGCCGACCGCTGGCTGGTCGGGCAGAGCCCCTTCGACGTCGAGTCCTTCTGGCGGCGCGCCTACGGGAGCGGCTACGCCTCCCGGCCGGACCCGACCCTGTGCGGCGTGATGAGCGCCCTCGAGATGGCCTGTTGGGACCTCATCGGCAAGGAGACCGGCCGGCCCGTGTACGACCTGCTGGGTGGCCGGGTCCACGAGGGCCTGCGCTCGTACACCTATCTCTATCCGGACGGCGACGACGCCTACGCCCCCAAGGACGGCCCCAACCTCTACACCGACCCCGACCTGGCCGCCGCCGCTGCGGTCGCCGCCGTCGAGCAGGGCTTCACGGCCGTCAAGTTCGACCCGGCCGGCCCCTACACGGTGTACGACGGGCGTCAGCCGTCGCTCGAACGCCTCGACCTCTCCGAGCGCTACACGGCGGCGATCCGCGAGGCGGTGGGCGACCGGGCCGACCTGTTGTTCGGCACCCACGGCCAGTTCACGCCCTCGGGGGCACTGCGGCTGGCCCGGCGGCTCGAGCCCTACGACCCGCTCTGGTTCGAGGAGCCCATACCTCCCGACGACGTCGAGGGCATGGCCGCCGTGGCCCGCGGCACCACGATCCCGATCGCCACGGGCGAGCGGCTGACCACACTTTCGGAGTTCGCCGCCGTGCTGCGAGCCGGCGCCGCCCAGGTCCTCCAACCGGACCTGGGCCGCAGCGGCGGGATCCTGCAGGGCAAGAAGATCGCCTCGGTGGCCGAGGTCCACCATGCCGTACTCGCCCCCCACTGCTACTGCGGCCCGGTGGTGGCTGCCGCCAACATCGCCCTGGCGACCTGCACGCCCAACTTCCTGGTCCTCGAATCCATCGGCACCTGGGACGGCTTCCACGCCGACCTGTTGGAGACACCGATCCGTTGGGAGGACGGCCGCGTCATCCCCTCGTCGGAGCCCGGCCTCGGCGTCGTTCTGAACGAGGACGTGGCCCGGGCACACCCCTACGAGGGCGATGACCTCCACCTCATGCCCGAGCCCGATCCGATTCCGTTCTCGGAGGGCCTCGACGGCTGACCCGGCGCTGTTCCACCTGGGTTTCCGCTATGCGGAAACTTATTGACAGATTCCCGTATATCGGTACTCTGTGTGCCGATGCAGACCGTGCAGAGCGTCGAACGCGCACTCGCGCTCCTCGACCAGATCGGCCGGCGACCTGGGCGCCTCGTCGAACTCACCGATCGCGTCCAACTGCCGACCAGCACGGTGGCGCGGCTGCTCGCCACCCTCGAGGAGGCACACGCCGTCCAGCGCGACGACGACGGCACCTACCGGATCGGCCGACGGATCCGTCAGATGCGCGGCACGCCCGACCCCGTCGTCGACCTCCAGACCATGGCCGACCCCCACCTCATGGAACTCTCCCGGCAGCTCGACGAAGCCGCCTGCCTCTCCATCGTCGTCGGTCGCGACACCGTGACCATCCGCCAGGTCGACGGCCCCAAACCCATCCGCGTCGAGGACTGGACCGGCGAGCGGATCCCCCACCACGCCGGCTCGGTCGGCCTCGTCGTCCTGGCGACCTGGCCCGTCGATGAGCTCGACGCCTTCCTCGACGTCGAACTCACCCGGTTCACCGACCGCACCGTCACCGACCCGGCCGTCCTACGGGCCCGGATCGCCGACACCGTCGAGCAGCGCGTCGCCTGGTCGGAGGGCGAGTACGTGGACGGTCTCACCAGCTGCGCCTCGGCGATCGTCGGGCCCGACGGCCGCGCCGTCGGCGCCCTCTACGCATACGGCCCCGCCTACCGCTTCCCACCCGACGACCGGGCCGACGACATCGCCCAACTGGTGCGACGGCACGCCGCCGAGGTCTCGGTGCAGCTCGGGTACCAGCCCGGGATGCAACGGCCGAACCCCGGGGAGACACGATGAGTGCGCGCCGCGGGCAGCGCAGCAGCCGGCCCAAAGTCCGCGACGTCATCGCCGAACAGCCACCGTGGGAGCAGCCCCGGATGCTGCTCGACCCCATCCGTGCCGTGTCCGACGACGAGCTCGAGGCCATCCACCAGGCGTCGCTGCGGGTCCTCGCCGAGACCGGCATCGACTTCCTCGACGACACCGCCTGCCGCCAGTTGGCCGACGCCGGCGCCGACGTCGACGGCCAACGGGTCCGGTTTGACCCCGACCTCGTCGAACGCCTGATCTCGACGGCGCCACACCAGTTCACCCTGCACGGCCGCGACCCCCACCGAGACCTCGTGTTCGGCGGCGACCACATCATCTACACGTCGGTTGCCAGCCCGCCCTTCGTCACCGGCCTGGGACGCGACCGGCGCGACGGCAACCGGGACGACTACCGGAACCTCATCAAGATGGGGCAGGTCCTCAACGCCATCCACACGGTGGCGGGATACCCCGTCGAACCCATGGACCTGCACCCGTCCATCCGGCACCTCGAGGCCACCCACGACATGCTGACGCTCTCGGACAAGGTCCCGTTCGTCTACAGCCTCAGTCGGCCGCGCAACCTGGACGCCATCGAGATGACCCGCATCGCCCGCGGCGTCGACGAGGTCACCATCTGCGACCAGCCCTCGATCTACTCGGTGATCAACGCCAGCACACCGCTGCGCTACGACACCGTGATGCTCCACGGCATCCAGGAGATGTCGGCCCGCAACCAACTGATCATCATCACGCCGTTCACGCTGGCCGGCGCCATGGCCCCCGTGACCGTCGCCGGCGCCCTCGTTCTCCAGAACGCCGAGGCCCTCGCCGGGATCGCCTACACCCAGGTGGTCCGACCCGGCGCGCCCGTCTGCTACGGCGGCTTCACCTCGAACGTCGACATGCGCTCCGGCAGCCCCGCCTTCGGCACCCCCGAGTACTGGAAGGCCTGCCTCGTCAGCGGCCAGTTGGCCCGTCGCTACCGGCTCCCCTTCCGTTCCTCGAACGTCAACGCCTCCAACAGCGTCGATGCCCAGTCCGCCTACGAGAGCGTCATCGCCATCTGGGGCGCCGTCATGGGCGGCGTCAACCTCCTGCTGCACGGCGCCGGCTGGCTCGAGGGCGGCCTCCTCACCTCCTACGAGAAGATGATCATCGACGCCGACCTCCTCAACGGCGTCACCGAGATGCTCAAGCCGCTCGTGGTCGACGACGCCACGCTCGCCGTCGAGGCCATCGCCGAGGTCGGTCCGGCCGGCCACTTCTTCGGCACCGCCCACACCCGGGAGCGCTACACCTCCGAGCACTTCCAGCCGATGGTCTCGTCGTGGACCAACTTCGAGAACTGGGACGACACGGGCCGCCTCGAGGCCCACCAGCGCGCCGAGAAGCTGGCCCACCAGGTCCTCGCCGCCCATGAAGAGCCACCGATGCCCGAGGACCGCCGCCAAGAACTCGACGAGTTCCTTGCCCGTCGCGTCGCCGAAGGCGGCGTCGAGACCGACTACTGACCGCGGAACCCCGGCTCCCCCACCCACCCCGTGACCTCAGGAACGCCCCACCCGTGAAATCCCAGGCACAGGTCGTCGTGATCGGCGGCGGCGTCGTCGGCGCCAGCGTCCTCTACCACCTCACCGAGGCCGGCTGGACCGACGCCGTCCTGCTCGAGCGGAAGCACCTCACCGCCGGCTCCACGTGGCACGCCGCCGGCGGCATGCACACCATCAACGGCGACCCCAACGTGGCCGCCCTCCAGCGCTACACCGTCCAGCTCTACAAGGACCTCGAGGCCCGCTCCGGCGAGTCGTGCGGCATCCACCTCACCGGCGAGGTGATGCTGGCCGACGACGTCGACCGCCTCGACTGGCTGCGGATGTCGCACGCCCGCGGCCGCTACCTCGGCATGCAGACCGAGATGATCACACCGTCGGAGGCCAAGGCGTTGATCCCGTTCATGGAGGAGCAGCACTTCGTCGGCGCCCTCTGGGACCCGGTCGGCGGCCACGTCGACCCCACGGGCGTCACCAAGGCGTACGCCGCCGCTGCCCGCCAGGCCGGCGCCGAGGTCCACCAGAACACGTGGGTCCGGGCCATCCGCCCGGGCCCCGACGGCACGTGGATCCTCGAGACCGACACGGGCGAGATCGCCTGCGAGCACTTCGTCAACTGTGGTGGACTCTGGGCCCGCGAGGTCGGTCGCATGTGCGGACTCGAACTGCCGATCCTCGCCATGGAGCACATGTACCTCCTGACCGAGCCGATCCCGGAACTGAAGCCCTGGCTCGACGAGACCGGCGGCCAGGGCCGCGGCGCCATCGACTTCGGCGGCGAGATCTACCTCCGGGCCGAGGGCGAGGGCCTGCTGCTCGGCACCTACGAGAAGGCCTGTGTTCCCTGGTCGGTCCGCGAGACCCCCTGGACGTTCGCCGACGAACTGCTCACCCCCGACCTCGACCGGATCGCCCCGTCGCTGGAACTGGGCTTCGAGCACTTCCCGATCTACGCCGACGCCGGCATCCAGACGGTCGTCAACGGCCCGTTCACGTTCGCCCCCGACGGCAACCCGGTCATCGGCCCGGTCCGCGGCCAGCGCGGCCACTGGGTGGCGTGCGGCGTCATGGCCGGACTGTCCCAGGGCGGCGGCGTGGGGCTGTCGATGGCCAACTGGATCACGACCGGCGACCCCGGCTTCGACATCTGGGGCATGGACGTGGCCCGGTTCGGCGACTGGACCACCCCCTCCTACACCCGCGCCAAGGTGATGGAGAACTACAGCCGGCGCTTCAGCATCACCTTCCCGAACGAGGAGCTCCCCGTCGGCCGGCCGCTGCACACCTCACCGATCCACGGGTCGCTCACCGAGGCCAACGCCGTGTGGGGTGCCTCGTACGGACTCGAGACAGCGCTTTGGTTCCAACGCCGAGGCGAGGAGCCCGTCGAGGAGGTCACGTTCCACCGCTCGAACGCCTTCCCGGTGGTCGCCGAAGAGGTCGCCGCCGTGCGCGAGGGCGTCGGCCTCATCGAGACGACGGGCTTCGCCAAGCACGAGTTCACCGGCTCCGGCGCCCGGGCGTTCCTCGACCGGGTCATGGCCAACCGCATCCCCGCGGCCGGCCGGATGGCGCTGACCCCGATGCTGAACCATCACGGCCGCCTCATCGGCGACTTCACCGTGGCCACGCTGGCCGACCCCTTCGACGGCACCGAACGGTTCCTCGTCCTGGGCTCGGGCGTCGCCGAGGGCTACCACGAACGCTGGTTCCGGTCACTCCTCGCCGACGACCGCTCCGTGGCGTACCAGCCGCTCGGCCACGAACTGGCCGGCCTGTCGATCGCCGGGCCCCGCGCCCGGGACGTCCTCGGCGACCTGACCGACGACGACGTGTCCGGCGAGGCGTTCCGCTTCCTCGACATCCGACGACTCGACGTCGGCATGGTCGACGCCCTCGTTGGCCGAATCACCTTCACCGGCGACCTGGGCTTCGAGTTGTGGGTGCCCGCATCGCTCCAGGCCCGGCTCTTCGACGTCCTGATGAGGGCCGGCGCCTCCCACGGCATCCGGCCGTTCGGCCTGCGAGCCCTCGACAGCATGCGCTTCGACAAGGACTTCGGCGCCTGGGCCTCCGAATACCGGCCCATCTACACGCCGGGCGAGGCCGGCATGGACCGCTTCGTCAAGCCGGAAAAGGGCGACTTCATCGGCCGGGACGCGGTGCTGGCAGAACGCGAGACAGGACCGCAACGTCGCCTCTGCGCCTTCACACTCGAGCCGGGCGAGGGCGCTGACGCCGCCGACGTGCTCGGCGACGAACCCATCTGGCACGACGGCGAGGTCGTCGGCTGGGCCACCTCGGGCGGCTACGCCCACTGGTCACAGGCCTCCTGCGCCCTCGGCTACCTGCCGGTCGGCGTCACCGACGCCACCGAGTTCGAGATCGAGGTCCTGGGGGTGCGCCGCAGGGCGACCCGACGGGACCAGCCGCTGTTGGACCCCAACGGGTCGCGCATGCGGGGTTGAGGACCGCACAACCGAACCAATTTCCATTCGACGAGAGGAGGCGCCCCATGGGCGCACCAACAAGTGCCAGCGCCAGGATCCGCCGGACCTTTGAGGACCCGCTCGTCCAGCGGGCCGCCACCGAGGGCAACCGGGTGGTCCTCGGCCCGGGCGAGCCGGCATTCACGGAGTGGACGGCCGCAGGCCTGCAACTCCCCGACCTGGACGCCATGCAGGAGTACCGGGTCGGCCGCATCCAGCAGGAACTCGTCGCATGCGACCTCGTCGGCGCCCTCCTGTTCGACCCCATGAACCTCATGTACGCCACGAACGCGCCGAACATGCAGCTGTGGTTCACCCACAACGAGGCACGCTGGCTCTGGGTCCCCGCCGAGGGTCCACTCATCCTGTTCGACTATCCGGCCTGCGACTTCCTCTCGGCCCACAACCCGCTCATCGCCGAGGTCCGACCCACCAACTGCTTCACCTACTTCCTCGCCGACCAGCGGGGCGACGAGAAGGCCGCCCTGTTCGCCGGTGAGATCGCCGAATTGGCCCGGGAGGCCGGGGGCGGCCGGATCGCCGCCGACCCGATGCCGGTCCACGCCGTCCAGGCGCTCCAGTCCGAGGGCCTCGAACTGGTCGATGCCATGGCCGTGATGGAACGGGCTCGCGCCATCAAGGGACCCGACGAGCTCCTCGCCATGCGCTGTTCGCTGGAGGCTGCCCGGGTGGCCTGCCGGCGGATGTTCGAGGCGCTCCGGCCCGGCATCTCCGAGCAGGAGTTGTGGGCGGTGCTGTGGGCCGAGATGTTCGCGAGGGGCGGCGACTGGATGGAGTGCCGTCTGCTGTCCGCCGGGCCACGCACCAACCCGTGGTTCCAGGAGTGCTCGAGCTACGTCATCCAGGAGGGCGACCTGGTCGCCTTCGACACCGACCTGGTCGGGTCGTACGGGATGATGGTCGACATCTCCCGCACCTGGATCTGCGGCGGCGGGCCCCTCGACGACGACCAACGTCAGGTGTACGAGCTGGCCCGCCGGCAGATCGAGGACAACATCCACCTGCTCCGTCCCGGGGTCACGTTCCGCGAACTCTGCCACGACTCCCAGAAGCCCTCCGTCGACGACTACCGGCACTACTCGGTGCTCTTCCACGGCGCAGGCCAGTGCGACGAGTGGCCGTCGATCACGTTCCCCGAGTCGTGGGACGAGTTCGGCTACGACGGCGTGCTCGAAGCCGGCATGGTCCTGACCGTCGAGTCCTACGTGGGGGCATACGCCGGCGGCCAGGGCGTCAAGCTCGAGAACCAGGTGCTGGTGACCGAGGACGGCCCCGAGAACCTCTCCCCCTGGTCACTCGAGCCCGACGACTTCGACGACTGCTGAACCGGGAGTGACCGTCTCCGACACGGGCCTCGCGGCTACCCGCCGGTAGCCTCCAGCGGTCCCCGCCGCCACCTGAATCCGCTGGAGCAACCATGAGCGAGCCCACCAACCGCCTCTGCGACGGCCGCGTCGCCATCGTGACGGGCGCCGGCCGCGGCATCGGCCGCGAACACGCCCTGATGCTGGCCGAGCAGGGCGCCAAGGTCGTCGTCAACGACCTCGGCGGCGACGAGGCCGGCGCCGGCGCCGACCTCACCCCCGCCCAGGAGGTCGTGGACCAGATCGGGGCCATGGGCGGCGAGGCCGTCGTCAACGGCGGCAACGTGGCCGACTTCGCCGCCGCCGGCGAGATGGTCCAGCAGGCCCTCGACACCTGGGGCCGGCTCGACATCCTCGTCAACAACGCCGGCATCCTTCGCGACCGCATGGTCTTCTCGATGTCGGAGGACGACTGGGACGCCGTCATCAACGTGCACCTCAAGGGCACCTTCGCCCCGTCACACCACGCCGCCGTGCACTGGCGCAACCACGTCAAGGGCGGCGGCGAGCCGTTCGGCCGGATCATCAACACCGCGTCCCCGTCGGGCATCTACGGCAACGTCGGCCAGACCAACTACGGCGCCGCCAAGGCCGGCATCGCCTCGTTCTCGCTGATCGCCGCCCAGGAGCTGGTGCGCTACGGCGTGACCGTCAACTGCCTGGCCCCGACCGCCATCTCGCGTCTCACGATCCCGCTCATGGGCGGCGAGGAGAACCTCTCCGAGTCGGCCATGGAGGCCATGTCGCCGCGCTGGATCGCCCTGATCACCACCTGGTTGTGCAGCGCCGAGGCGCAGAACGTGACCGGACGGGTGTTCGACATACGCGGCCGGCACCTCGGCATCGCCGAGGGCTGGCACCTCGGCCCCACCGCCGAGCAGCCCGACGAGCCCACCGATCTGGGCCCGGTCGTCGAGTCGCTCATGCAGCAGGCTCGCCTCAACGCCGACATGTCCGGCGGCGACCACGAAGGTCCCGGCTTCCCCTCGCAAGGGTTGTAGCCACACCACCTCCTTCTCCACCGGGGGCGGCCATCGCCGGGCCTCCGACGGCTCACCGGACGCTCACTTGCCCGGAGACCCGACACTGGCCGGTCCACTCACCAGGGGGTCGTCCCCACGGTGACGTCAGGGACCCTCCACCCCGCCGGCCGTGCGTCGTCGAGGAGTTGGAGGGGACGCGGAGGTCGGCCACCAGGAGGGAAGTGGACGGGCCTCTTCCCTCCGGATCCCCCGCTCAGCGGCCCTCGAACTCGGCGGGGCGCTTCTGGATCCAGGCCCGGGCCGCCTCCTGGGTGTCCTGTGACCCGAAGTTGGTGGCCTGGGCGTTGCCCTCCGCCTCGAGGGCCTGGGCCATCGACGTCTGGGCGCCGTGGTCCAACAGCACCTTCGACATCGACAGGGCCAGCGGCGGCCCGGCGACTATCCGCGCCACCACGTCTTCGACGTGGGCGTCGAGCTCGTCGTCCGGAAGGATCCGGTTGACGAGGCCGATCCGGTCGGCCTCGGCGGCGTCGATGACCTCGGCCAGCAGCACCAACTCCTTGGCCCGGTGCAGGCCCACCCGGCGCGGCAGCACCCAGGAGCCGCCGAAGTCGAGGGACAGACCCCGTCGGGCGAAGATCTCCGAGAAGCGGGCGGTGTCGGCCGCGTAGACCAGGTCGCACCCGAGGGCCAGGTTCAGGCCGGCCCCGGCCGCCACGCCGCGCACCTTGGCAACCGTCGGATGCTGCAGGTCGTGGAGCGCCTGCGCCGACTCCTTGATGCGCCGCATGTTGCGAAGCGGCACCATCGGCTCGCCACCCGTCGCCCGGGAGGCCTGGCCGCCCACGTCGGCGCCGGAGCAGAAGTTGCCGTCGGCGCCGGTGACCACCACCGCGCGGACCGAGTCGTCGTCGTTCAGGCTGCGGCAGATCGCCCCGAAGTCCGCGAACATCTCGCCGGTCATGGCGTTGAGGACCTCGGGACGGTTGATCGTCACCGTCACCACGCCGCCGTCGCGTGCGACCTGCAGTTCCTCCGAGCCCTCGCCCATCGCCGGACCATAGTCACGGGCGGCCATCGGGCCGGAAGTCGGCCTCCCGGAACCGGCGGACCGAAGGCCCACCACGACCCACCGGTAGGGTCGGAACGTGGACCTCGCACTCACGAACGACCAGGAGACCCTGCGCGAGGTCTTCACCGACGTGTTTGCCGGACAGGGCGGGCCTGAGCGGGCCCGGGCCGCCGAGCCCCTCGGCTTCGACCCGGACGCCTGGGGCCGGCTCCTCGAGACCGGCGCCCCCGGCATGGGCGTGGCCGAGTCCCGGGGCGGTGGCGGGGCCACGCTGGCCGACCTGGCCGTCGTGGCCGAGGAGTACGGCGCCGCCATCGCTCCACTGCCCCTGGTCGAGCACGCCGTGGCCGCCCGCCTGCTGGCCGGCCTCGACGCCTGTCCGGACGGCCTGCTGGCGGGGGTCGTCGAGGGCACCGAGGCCGCCACGCTCGCCCTGCGGCCCGCGGTCGACGGCGTCGCCGAGGCCTGCCCCGCCGCGGCGGTCGCCACCCACGTCGTGGCCCTCGACGACGACCGGCTCGTCGTGGCCTCGGGAGAGGCGTCCATGACGGCGCTCGCCAACCACGGTTGCCTCCCCCTCGCCCACCGACCACTGGACGGAGCCATCGTCGTTGCCGAGGGCAACGCCGCCCACGCCGCCCACGGCCGCGCCCTCGACGAGTGGCGCACCCTCACGGCCGCGGCGCTCGTCGGCAACGCCCGCACCGCGCTCGACCTGGCGGTCGAGTACGTCAAGGAACGCCACCAGTTCGGACGGCCCATCGGGGCCTTCCAGGCCGTGCAGCAGCTCCTCGCCGACCTCCCCGGCCTGCTCGACGGTGCCCGGCTGCTGGCCGCAAAGGCCGCCTGGTCGGGCGACCTCGACCCCGACGGCAACGGCGGCACGATCGACCTCGGCACCAACGACGTCACCGACTTCCCCGCCCTCGCCAGCATGGCGCTGGTCGCCGCCGGCGAGGCCGCCGCGACCGCCACCGACCGCTCCCTGCACGTCCACGGCGGCTACGGCTTCAGCGAGGAGTACGACATCCAGCTCTTCTACCGCCGAGCCCGAGCCTGGGCCCTCGTGCTCGACGACCCGGCCCGCGAGTGCCGGCGCCTGGCCGACCTCCTGCTCGAATCCGCGGTCGGGGACGCCGCCTGATGGACTTCGCCCTCTCCTCCCGTGCCGCCGCCTTCCGCGACGAGGTCCGGGCATTCCTCGAGGCGCACCTCACCGCCGACGTCGTCGACGCGATGCACCGGACCGGCACCTTCAACGACAAGGACCTCAACGGCGCCCTCGCCGATGCCGGCCTGCTGGCCGGCGCCGTGCCCGGCTACGGCGACCGCGACCCCATCGAGCTCTACGTCCTCTTCAACGAGCTCGAGAAGGCCGGCGCCCCCTACGACGGGCTGGCCGTGACCATGCTCGTGGCGGGCATCGTCAACGCCGTCGGCACCGACTTCCACCGCGAGGAGGTGCTCCCGAAACTGCTCACCGGCCGGCACAACTGCTGCCTCGGCTACAGCGAGCCCGACCACGGGTCGGACGTAGCCGCCATCACCACACGGGCGGTGCGCGACGGCGACGAGTGGGTGGTCAACGGCCAGAAGATGTGGACCACGATGGCCCACGAGGCCGACTGGGTGATCCTCCTGACCCGAACGAACCCCGACGTCCCCAAGCACAAGGGCCTCACGATGTTCCTGGTGCCGATGGACACCCCGGGCATCGAGGTCCAGCCGGTGCCGACCATGGCCACCGAGCGCACGAACGCCACCTTCTACGACGACGTCCGCGTCGGCGACGAGTGGCGGCTCGGCGACGTCGACGGCGGCTGGTCCGTGATGGGCGTGGCACTGGCCTTCGAGCGCGGCGTGATGGGCGGCACCAATCCCGGCGTCCCCCTGGTCCGCCACGTCCACGACTGGGCGGCCAGAGCACCGTCCCCCGACGGCGGCCGCATGCTCGACGACCCGCTGCTGCGCGAGCGCATCGCCCGGACCACCATCGCCAACCAGGTCAGCCAGCTGCTGACCCTCCGGGCAGCCTGGATCGCCGCCACCGGCGGCCTCCCGGGTCTCGAGGGCTCGATGGCCAAGCTGTACGCCACCGACCGCTACCAGCAGGCCGTGGGCTGGTTCCAGCAGATGGCCGGCGCTGCCGGCCTGCTCGGGTTCGACACCGAGGGCGCTGCCGCCCACGGGTGGATCGACTACGACGCCCGACACTCGCCGGTCACCACGATCTACGGGGGAACCTCCGAGATCAACCGCAACAATGTGGCCGAACGTCACCTGGGCCTGCCCCGGGCCCGATGAGCGTGGCCGAGCCGGGGAACGCGACGTGACCGGCGAACCGCTCGTCCTCACCGACGATCCCCGCCCCGGCGTCCGACGCCTCACCCTCAACCGGCCCGACCAGCGCAACGCCCTGAGCAACGCCCTTCGCGGCGAGCTCTTCGCAGCCCTCAAGGCCGCCGACCGTGACGAGGACGTCCACGTCACGATCCTGCGCGGCGCCGGCCCGTGCTTCTCGTCGGGCTACGACCTCAAGTCCGACCTCGGTTCCGACCGGCCCTACCACACCCCGGCCGGGCCCGCTGCCTGGGCCCACCACGTGACACAGGGCTGGCTCTGGATCTGGGACCTCGCCAAGCCCGTGATCGCCCAGGTCCACGGCTACGCCATGGCCGGCGGCAGCGAACTGGCGGCGGCCTGCGACCTCGTCTACCTGGCCGACGACGCCACCGTCTCACATCCGGTGCTCCGCCTCGCCGGCACTCCCGACTTCGCCGTCCATCCGTGGCTGGTCGGCCTCCGCAACGCCATGGAGATGGTCCTGACGGGCGACCCGGTCGACGCTGCCGAAGCGGTCCGGATGGGCTACGCCAACCGCTGCTTTCCCACCGACGAAATCGAGGACCGGGTCCTCGACATCGCCGAGCGGATCGCCGGCGTGCCCGCCGGGCTCCTGCAGGTCAACAAGCGCTGGGTGCACCGGGCCATGGAGGCCATGGGCGCACGAACCGCCATCCGTTCGGTCCCGGACCTCCAGGCGCTGGCCCAGCAGGTCCCCGAGGTGAGGGAACGCCTCGGCAACCTCACCGAGCAGGTGAAGCGCACTGCCGCCGATGCCCCAGACCCGACGACGGGCGGACCCGACCCCGACCCGGACTGAAGGCGACGAACGCCCGAGCCGGACGAGCCGACCCGGGCGACGTCTACGAGTCGTCGCGGCGAGGATGCCGCTACTCGGCGGCCAGCACCGCCTCGGCCGTCGGCGACGGGTCGTCGTCGTAGACCTTCTTGCGGTGGAACTCAGCCAGGAGCGAACGCGAGGCACCGAACAGGAAGTAGCCACCCAACATGGTGAGCAGGACACCGGCACCGCTCACCAGCAACGGTGGGCTGACCCGCATGACGCAGACCGCCCACGTCAAGCCGACCATGACGATGCCGAGACCGACACCGGCCGTGACCGCACTCCAGCGCCACTTCCGCTGGTCGCCGTGGCCGAAGGCGCCCGCCGACGGCAACATCAGGGCAGCGCCGATGAGGCCGCCGACGAGGCCCAGGCGACCGAGACCCGCACCGTCCTCGGTGACGCCGTCCAGGATGATCTTGCTCGAGAGGCGGGCCTGGTTGTAGATGCGCCCGACCTCGAGGGTGTTGAGCGGGGCCTTGCTCGGGTCGTCCTTGGCCTCCTGCTGAAGCCGGCCCACCTCGGCCTGCTGCGCGGGCGAGAGCTGGCCCGACAGGCGTTCATCGAACGTCCACCCCGAGATGGAGCCGACGCCGATGGTGATGACGGCCACCGTGGCCGACAGCACCCTGGTCCAGCCGATCCGCCGGCTCAGCGGCCTCCGAGGCGCGTACGGCGCCACCGAGAGCGCCATGAGCGCACCGACAACGGCGACGACCGCGCCGACGGTTGCCAGGTACACCCCGATGCCATGGCTGTAGGACACCGTGCCCGGGGCCGAGCGGGCCGTGATGTGGGTGAGGACGGTGAAGAGGAGGGCGATGGAGGCCATCGTCGCCCCGTCGGGGGCGAACCAGCGCGAACCACTACCGGCCCGCCGGAGGAACGCCACCGCCCCCATCAGCAGGAACAGGCCTAAGCCCAGCGAGAACCAACCGATCCAGGAACCCCCCGAGGCGGCGAATCCGTTGAACGTCTGGCCGACCAGGTCGTTGTCGGCGAAGCGGGCGTGGCCACTCAGGTGGCCGGCGTCCTGGGTCCAGGTCAGGAACAGCGAGATGATCACCAGGACGGCACCACCGCCGGCGAGAAACATCCCGGTCCGTTCCCGACCGGTGGAGGGGGCATCGCGCTCACCCCCACCAACGGCCTTCGGCGCCGGCGACTGCTCGGCGTCGGCGTCGGCGTCGGCGTCGGCGTCGGCCAGCAGGGCCTCCGGATCCTTGCGGTGCACCCAAGCCTGGTGGATGCGGCCGAACAGGTTGCCGCCGTCCGAGCTCTCGGGCTGGGAGAGGCGGTCCATCACGACGGCGACCAGGAATAGGGCCAGGCCCGACGAAGCCGCGGCGGCGATGTCGAGGTTCTGGACGGCCTTGTACACCAGGCGACCCAGTCCGCCGGCGCCCATGATGGCCGCGATGCCGATCATGGCGATCGACATGAGCAGCGTCTGATTGAGGCCGGTCATGAGGGCCGGACGGGCCAGCGGCAGCTGGACATCGGTGAGCACGCGCAACTCGGTGGCGCCGTACGCACGGCTGGCCTCGACGACGTCCTCCGGAACCTGTCTGATGCCGAGGTTGGTGAGGCGGATAAGCGGTGGAAGGGCGAACACCATCGTCACCATGGTTCCCGGCACCACGCCGATGCTCCAGAAGAAGATCACGGGCAGCATGTACACGAAGGCGTGCACGACCTGCATGGCATCGAGAATGGGTCGGACCACGTTCCACACGGAGTCGAGACGACCGCAGAGGATCCCGAGAGGAACGCCCACGATGGCGCACAGGACGACCGCAACCAGGACCATGCCGACCGTGCGAATGGTCTCGATCCAGTACTCGGTGCCGAGCAGCCCGCAGAGGAACATCCCGAGGCCCGCGGCGACGCCGACCTTCGGGGTCCGCACGAGGGCGCCCAGGACGACCGTGGCCAGCACCACCCAGACCCAGGGGATCTCGGCGAGGAACTTGTCCACGAAGTTCTCGAGGAGGAAGGCGAACGGCCAGCGGATGGCGTCGAGCAGCCACCCCAGGTTGGCATCGATCCAGTCGACCATCTGGTCGACCCACGCACCGAACGGGATCTCCCACTGGTCGAGGATCGTGGCGTCGAAGATGCCGACGTCGTCGGCCTGCACGCCCGACTGGGCCAGGACACCGCTCAAAGGAACACCTCCCGCTCGAAGCCGTCTATGAGCTGCTCGACCCGGCCCATCTCCTCCATGATCTCACGGGGCTCGAGCTCTCCGATGAGGCGTCCCGTGTCGTCGCAGACAGCGATCGGTAAGCCCCGACCGGCGGCGGCGTAGTTCTCGTTCAGCCGGGCCTCCGCCGACGTCGTGCCGAAGTCCGTCCGCAGGACGTCGGCAAGGGAAGTGGTCCCGTGGGCCAATGCGCCGGCGGCCTCGGCCACCGACAGGAGGCCGGTGGGCCGCCCGTCGGCGTCGACCGTGAAGCCGCCACGACGGTCGCCCAACCGGTCGACGGCCCCGACGAGCGTGTCGGAGGCCTGGATGATGACCGGGTCCTTCATGACGTTCACGACGTCGATGACCCGGCCCTGGTCGACGTCCTGGGTGAACTCGGCGACGTAGGCGTCGGCGGGCTCCGTCAGGATCTCCTCCGGCGTGCCGATCTGCACCACATAGCCGTCCCGCAGGATGCAGACCCGGTTGCCGATCCGCAGCGCCTCGTTCAGGTCGTGCGTGATGAACAGGATGGTCTTGTGCAACTGCTCCTGGATGGCCATCAGCTCGTCCTGCATCTGGCGGCGGATGAGCGGGTCGAGGGCGCTGAAGGCCTCGTCCATCAACAGGATGGGCGGGTCGCTGCACAGGGCCCTCGCTAGGCCGACACGCTGCTGCATGCCACCCGACAACTGGCTTGTGGCGTTGTGCGCGTAGGCCTCGAGGCCGACCATGGCCAGGGCCTTGAGGGCGGCGGCGTCACGTTCCTGCTTGGGCACGCCCTGCACCTTGAGCCCGTAGCCGGTGTTGTCGATGACGTTCCGGTGCGGGAAGAGGGCGAAGTGCTGGAAGACCATGCCCATCTTCTCCCGGCGGAACGTCTGGAGCGCCGAGCCGGTGAGGGACTGGACGTCGACGCCTTCGACGGTCACGGAGCCGGCCGTGATGTCGTGGAGTTTGTTGACCGTGCGGATCGCCGTGGACTTGCCCGAGCCCGACAGGCCCATCACCACGAAGATCTCGCCTTTCTTCACGTCGAACGAGATGTCCGTCATGCCGACCACGTGGCCGGAGAGTCGCTGGACCTCGTCCTTGCTCACTCCGGCCCGGGCGAGGTCGTACGCACGCCCCCGCGGATCCGGTCCGAAGATCTTGTAGACGCCCTCGAGTGAGACGATCGTCTCCCCCTGTTCCGTCATGCCTGCCCCCTCTTGGGTCCTGACCGCAGCAGCCAGTTCGGTGCCCACCGCTGATCGGTGGCCGGTTACCTCCCGGCGTGCAAAACGGTAGCACCTGAGAGGGAATGCGTCTGATGGCACGGAGAGGGGGCGGGGCCTTGCGGCCCCGCCCCCGTCTCACGTGGTGGTCGTTGTCGACCTGGCTGGTGGTCAGCCCTTGGCGGCGTCGGCTACCCAGCCGGCGACCAGGTCGGCGTTGGCGTCCATCCATCCGGCAGCCAGCTGCTGGACGTGCGCCTCGGAACCGCCACCAGCGGACTGCTCGACCTGGAGGATCGAGATATCCAGGATCGACGGACGGATCTGCTCCAACAGGTTGTGCAGGTACGGATCCGACTCCAACAGGTCGATACGAGATGACCATCGAAATGGCCGAGAACGCTCAGAACGGCGCAAGTTGAGCTGACGGTGATGCCCTTCAGGGCGGCAACGGCCGGTCGGCCCCCCATCCAGTCCGGAATGCGCTCGGGTCCGAAGCGCCGCTAGGCCAAGTGCAGCAGGGTGGTGACACCGAAGAAGAGGGCCACCAGTTCGGCCAGAAGGATCGCGGTGTCGAAGGCCATGCCTCAAGCTCTTGTCGGAAAGCCATGAGCCACTTGTGGCTCTATGAGAAACCTCTCACTTCTTCGACCAGTCCGACTCCCGAACCAATTCGAACACCTTGGTGCTAAACGAGGAGTAAACATCCTCCTCGCCTCTCCGGTGGATCTCTGCATGTCTCGGATGATTCCTCCACTCCAGAACAGCCTCTTCGGAGTCGAAAAGGATCAACCCCCAATACGTGGATCCATCAGTGCAGTCTCTCCATTCGATGAACCCACCGGTTTGCTTCGCCAAGTCACGCATTTCCGCTGACATCTGCGTATGTATCTCTTCAAGATCACCACTATTTGGAGTGGCCTGAAAATAGACAGCTTGCATTTATTCCCTCTCCACTCACATCCGTAGTAGTTTCCGCGCGTTCACACTGGTCAACTTGCGGAGATGTTCATCGCCAAGGCTTTCGCGCCAATCCAATACTACGTCGACCGAAGACGGGAAACGACAACCACCGTGTGGGTAATCCGAGGAGTACATCAAGACACCGTCCCCAACCACCTCTGCTACACCAAGCGCAACCTCCGGACCTTCGTCCAGTTCAATCCCACAGAAGATACGACCATCTTGCGCGTACTCGAGCGGCGTATGCCTCGTCGTAGGTAGTCGAGATGCCAATAGATCGGCTTGATAGGTCATCCGATTTAGCCATGCACCAACCCATCCACCCGAACATTCCGCGAACCCGATTCGCAAGTTGGAATACCTATCGAAAAGACCACTGAGTGTTACATAAGCCAACAAGCGCTGCGCTCCCCAGGGGTGCGATGCCATGCGCGCGATCGCAAGATTGCCCCAGATGTCTCGATAACCCGGAAAATATGGTGGCTCGTAAAAGAAGGAATGGTGCACTAACGGTAGATCCGCTGTATCCAGGACCTCCCAGATCGGTTCGAGGCTCGGATCATCGATGGGCAATCCTTCAGGAAGAATCACCTGTACGGCAGCTAGCCATGGCTTATCACTGAGTTTTGCTAGTTCGTTAGCCGAGCGTTTCGGGTCACGGGCGTTCACCAGTCCCACGGCCTTTAATCGATCTGTATTTCTTCCACAATAATCATCGAGATATCGGTGATAGGATTCATACAGTTCGTTTTGCAACTCAACATCGAGGACGGTCGAGGCAGTTGAGAAGGTGGCAGGAAATATTAGGGCTATATCAACACCTTCCTTATCCATGTCATCTAGGCGCCCTTGCCAATTCTGGTTATTTACATCCGGAGCGGGTTTTTCCAACAGGTTCTGTTTGATGGCTTTCCGGAGGGGACTCTCGGAACCAGTGCCCTGCACTTCCAGGTGCTCATCCGAAGTCGCATCGTGGAGGTCCCGAGTGTACGGAATCGGAGCAATACTGATGTGATGGCCTTCAGTAACGGGGACGTAGTATGGGAGCAACTCTTCCCAACGCTCAAGTAGCCGAGAACTTGCATACTTGTACAAGGTCTCCATATTCGGACCTACATGTTGGTCAGTGTCAATGATTTCGTAGCCGTTTCGCATTGTCCTCTTTCGAGACAGTAATCAGAATCGAACTATTATTCTCTTAAAGTCCGTTATCGAAACCACCTTCGCGCAGAGGGAAATGTCGCCGGCAACGAGAACATGCCATATGCGATCCCGATCGTTTCAGGACGCTGTGCATTTTGAAAGTCAATCTCATATTCCGGCATACGACGTAGAACACCGCTAAGAGCAGAGACGATCTGGCGTCGAGCCAGCGTCGAACCTAGGCATCGATGAGCTCCTAAACCAAAGGTCATGTGGCGATTGGGAAAGCGATCGAGCACCACCTGATCGGGATCTTCAAACGCTATCGGATCACGGTTTCCCGAAGCCCACACCATCAGGACCCGGTCTCCCTTCTTGATATTTCGACCTTCAATCGTCACGTCCGAGGTCGCAGTTCTTGCTAGGGCGAACTGGGGTGGATCGACTCGAAGAAACTCCTCAACTGCGGAAGTCAGAAGTCCCGGGTCCTCGATAATCTTTCGTCGCGCATCTCGATCTTGTTGTAACCGTATAAGAGCATTGCTGATCGCCGAACCGGTCGTATCAAAGCCGCCTTGAATGATAAGAGTTACCATCTCTTCTATCTCGTGATCGGTTAATGGCCTACCATCAATTTCGCTGTTGATTAGGTAGGTGATCATGTCATCTCTCGGGTCCTTACGTCTCGATGCAATAGTCTCTTTGATAGTTTGAGCAATGAAGTTAAGTTCCTCGACGATGTTCGCCCGAAGGGGGTTGTCTTGTCGAAGGAACACGACCTTATGGAGCGGGACGGAAAACGCCTCCCAGAGTTCAAGAGGAAGGCCTAACTTCAGTAAAGTTGTCATTGCTGGCAAAGGGTCTGCGAGGTCGTGTACGAAATCGCACGATCCTTTCTCTATGACTTTATCGATGCACTGATGGACAAAGAATTCAATTGTCGGTGCCAAGCGTTCTACAGCCGTTGGCGAAAGCATCGGATGAAGAATCCGCCGGTATGCCTGGAAATGAGGTGGATCCATCTCAATGGGGATTGACTTCTGGCTGGAATTTTTTTTCGGAGGGATCACAACACTCTCAGCCGATGAAAAGGTTAAATCATCACTAGCTACCTGCTTGATGGTTTCATATGAGGAAAGGACCCAAAACCCTCCATGCGCATCGGTCCGAGCAACCGGACAACGCTCTCTTAGCTCTGCCAATTGGCTCCAGGGGTCCTCTGCAAACGAGTCAGAATGATGGTCGAAGTCCACATCTGCAATAGGTCTACCATCGTCATTAGTCATCGGTCCTACTTAGCCTTGTCCAGACACACTTGTAGAAAGTCGTTAGTACTTCGGAGCTATCATACTTATCACTAGTGCATACGATAGACAGTAGTCGCTGTGTTCACAAATAGATCCCGACGGTCCCGGCAAGTCAAATCTGAGGTTATCTCGAGATAGGCCTCGAGAAGTTGCTCGTATGTTCCGTAGAGCCGGTCCACCGGCCAGTTTGATGCAAACATTGATCGCTTGGGACCAAAGTGTTCAATGCAATGAAGAACCCAGGGGCGAATACTGTCCACGGTCCATTCAGGGTCGGCGCCACTTGCAAGCGCAGAAATCTTAATTACAATATTTGGAGTCTTCGCTAGCCGCTCAATCGACTTCGACCATGCTGAGAAGTACTTCGAATCTCGTCTTTCGGCAAGACCCGCATGACCAATTATTACGGTCGCCTCAGGTCGGCTCATCGCAAGTTCAGCTACATCTGGGTGATGGATATATGGGACCAACAACTCAACATTGAGATCTTGAGTAACGATCCTCTTAAACCCTGCCGCAAATTCATCGGTACCGATTGATTCTTGAGCTGTCATATCTCGGACGCCACGGAAACGACCAGACGAATGGTTCTCGCGTAATGCTCGATTCAGGTCGGGACTCGCTATCGGGACCCGTGCGACGATCGCATGAGGCGTGCCACAAAGCTCGGCCATCCCCTCAACCCATTTAGTCTCAATCCCGTAACGCTTCTCCTGAGCAGATTGGACATGAACCACCTTCATAATATTGATACTTGGCGCCTGGGCACGCAATTCCGTGATCGTAAATTGAGGGGCCTGCAAGCGGTGCATATTCTTCAGACGTGGATGTTCAAATCCCTTCTCGAGATACGGCCACCGGAGCCCAGACACTCCATGATCCCAAAAATGGACATGGGGATCGACAAACTCGAAACGATCCGGTGCGCGGTCGGCGGTATTTGAAACCTCCATCATCTGTCATACTAGTCTTCGTGGGTGCTGGTGTTTAACAGGAGATGAGAATGGACGAGCTTGCAGGACGCGTAGTCATTGTCACAGGAGCTGGGCGCGGCCTCGGCCGAGAGCACGCACTATTGATGGCTCAAGAAGGTGCCCGCGTAGTAGTCAACGACATCGGTAGCAGCACATCCGGCGAAGGGTCTGATCCGCAACCCGCTAATGAAACAGCCTCTGAGATTCGTGCCTTAGGGGGCGAGTGCATAGCCCATAGCGACAGTGTTGCTGAATGGACCGGAGCAAGGTCGCTAATTAATACTGCCATTGAACACTTTGGCGATCTCCACGTCTTGGTGAACAATGCGGGGATACTTCGCGATCGGATGCTCGCAAACATGAGCTGTGAAGAGTGGGACAGTGTCATCCGGGTACATCTTCGGGGTCACTTTTGTCCCAGCAGATTCGCAGCATCATATTGGCGTGACCAATACAAGGCCGGCCATAGAGAGGACCGCTCTCTTATCAATACATCATCTACATCAGGCCTTTTGGGAAACGTCGGCCAATCCAACTATGGCGCGGCCAAGGCAGGTATTGCGTCAATGACGATAATCGCTGATAAAGAACTCGGTCGATACGGTGTCCGGGCCAACGCCATCGCTCCGGCCGCTCGAACTCGACTCACAGAAGGTTTATCGTCGCAAGTTCCGGACGAGGGATTTGACCCAGGGAACCCAGCAAATATTGCGCCATTCGTTGCTTATCTTGCGACAGATTCCTGCGACTTGCACGGTCATATCTATTTCATTCACGGAGGCACGGTCCAGTTAATGCAACCTTGGGCGCTACACGATGCTATCAGTATCAACGACCGTTGGACTATTGAGCGACTACGCGATAGTTGCTCTCAGTTCGCAGATACTCGCTTCCCAGGCATTGAGGCTCTTTCTGATAGTACCGAGTAGTAGGAACCGCGAGGACGATTAACTAAGCCCTCTGATAGGAAGACAGATAACCATGGTCTGCTTGCGCAGAGCTTTGGTTGGATGCGGCGCATAGGTGACATTCCATTCACCTACCAACAGCGCCAACTTCCTGCGTTAAGCCAATTTCACGATTGGTCTGATAACTAGCTGTTCGAAAACCTGAACCGAGCAAGTTTCACGTCGGTTCGGAATCGATCGCCTCTACGTCGGGTCGCATATCCCAGCGGAAAAGACGTTCCGCATTTCCATGAGTCATCGCGTCCACTTCTACTTCTGGAATGCCTTCCATCGACCTTGAAACATCGATCTGACTATTAGGCCAAGGTGTATCTGCGTGTGGGTAGTCACATTCCCACATTATTTTGTCAACACCAATGTGATGACGATCCTCGATTCCTACCATCTCGTCAATAAAGCACACCCACATATTTCGTCGAAAGAGTTCTGAAGGTGGTGTGTTGCTGAGATCTGCCCAATGCCGGTGTCGCTCCCATGTCCGATCGATTCGCTCAAGAGCGAAGGGTACCCATCCAATCCCACCTTCAGAGAGTGCGAACTTGATGGAAGGGAATCTCTCCGGTATCCCGCACAGCAACAAGTCCATAAAGGTTATTTGGGCATTCAGTGGTCCGAGAGCTATTGCGACGCTAAAAGACGAATCATCTGCAGGCATATGTGTTCGTCCACTGGTTCCGATATGAATGCATACAGCGATATCTGTTTCGGTTACTGCATCCCAAACCGGATCCCAATGCTCTGTACTGAATGATGGTTGATCAAACACAGCCGTATTCTCTGGAAATGTAAGTGCTCGAAAGCCGAGATCGGCACACCTGCGGACTTCTGCAGCCATCAAAGATGGATCCCACAGTTGGCCTATCATCATTGGGATATAAAGACCAGGGACGGCACCGCACCATTCCTCGATTACCCAGTCGTTATATGCACGTACACACAGGTTGGCGAGTTCCTTGTCCTTGCTGGTCAGAAACCTCTGACCGGCAAAACGAGGAAATGTAGGGAAACATAGGCTTCCTCGAACACCATCTGATAAGAGGTCACGAGCGCGTGCAACCGGGTCGTAACAACCTTCAATCATGTCGCTGTACCGGACAGGATCCATAGCAAAATCCTTGTGTTCCTTACCAGCAACGGCGTTCAGGCCCATAGTTGGAAGGCGTTCACCCTCATACTCCCAAAACTCTCGTCCATCCGCCTCGACCACTTTAGGTACCTCGTCCCCATATCTTGAAGGAAGACGATCCACCCAAACCGTGGCCGGTTCAATGATGTGGTCATCAACGCTAATTAGATCGAATTTATGCTCAACTTGCGTCACTTGAGGTCCTCCACCGAATTCACACTCCGAGCGCACACGTTCGTCGGCTGCAATTTCAACCCTTCCTGCAACTGCTATTGGCTCTCTACCATACTCTAACCCCTATCGTCCGCGCAGGTAGGGTAGAGTTTCAGCAACAAAGGATTCACAGAGTGTACCAAACTTACTTGGAAGGGAACAGAGGAGAATGAAGGTAAAGGTTCTCGAACATACCTGCCAGGGGCACACGCTCTGCGCAGGTTCCGCACCGGAGGTCTTTATCCTCCGTGAAGTTGACGGACATGCGTTCGTGGAGAACGAAATAGTCTCCCCCGAACTTGAAGAGAAAGTCCGGCGCGCTCAACTTGGTTGCCCAGAAAGAGCAATCGTTGTGTCGGAGGACGACTAGTCACCATCGAATCAACTCTTCAAACGGACAATTGTGTCGAGTTCGACACTCGCGCCACCCGGAAGAGCAGATACCCCAATGGCAGTGCGAGCGGGAAGTAGTTCGTCACCGAAGATTTCTTCCAGAACCTCTGATGCTCCATCCATGACGTTGGGCAGCTGCATAAAGTCGGGTAGGCAACGCACATATCCCGACAGTCTCACAAAGCGATCTATTCTATCGAGACTCCCATCCAGAGCCCCTTTCAGGTTTGCCAGCGTGCAAACCATCGCCAAAGCAGCCGACCGACATGCGGTCTCGAGATCCAGTTCATTTCCTACTGATCCAGCGTGAGCCAACTTCCAGGGTGGTCCTTCTACTGCGACAATTCCAGATGTATACGCGAGCTTTCCATCAAATACTACCGACGAATATTTTCCCCCTTGCGGCAACGGTTCTGGAATTGTCAAGCCAATTTGTTCGATACGTTGGTCCCAAGTCTCTCTCATACACGCATCTCTCTTCCCACGGTCTGATTTCTCGATCTGGATCTAATCTTATTCGATAAGAAAAACAACGTCCTCAATCGAATCAGCCTTTTCCCTCAACAAGTTCAACAAATCTATCTGATACGGCCTTGGCTACTTGAGCATCATCTTCGTAGTGGCCACCGCTCACGCCAACGCCACCGACAGGTTTCCCATCATAAAGAAGTGGAAATCCACCTGGTACGATAAATGTATCTGGATTCGAAGACAGCGCTCGATAAAGAACATCGTCTTGCTTAAGACGCTTCTCGATGAAATCTCCCGTCGAGATGCCCATACCTGAAGCTACAAGGGCCTTACCTAGTGCACCACGCCACGCTTTAGGATTTGCCCCATCCAACTTGGCTGCGGCAACGATCTCACCATAAGCGTCAACGACCACAATGGCTGCTCGGATTCCGAGTCCCTGCGCACAGTGGACCCCAACCTCAAGCGAATCAGAAGCAGCTCGATAAGTGACGTGCGATTGGACTCTGACCACTTCCTCCATGCGACTTCCAGCCTCCTACCATCTCCCGGGCTCCGGTTCTATGGACTGCCATGCAAACCCCAGGCCAACAGAACAAGAAACAGTATCCATTCCTAGAGTCAGCAGACTATACGGCACCGCGGCATATGCCTAGTCTCTCTGGAATGGTCGAGCGACGTCTTCAAAAAAGCGATCGAGTAGTTCCAACTTCTGCGCACCCGATCCAAGTGAAAAGTCGGGAACGATGAACTCGTCCAAGCCAACCTCGGCAAACGCTCCCAGGTGATCTTGAAGTTCGGCATTCCCTCCAGTAATAAGAGGTAGGCCTGACGCTGCCCATCGCGGATCAACTGATTCCGGCTCATCAAATACGACTAGAGCTTGTGCCGTCCGGGAAATCTCACGATTATCACGCCCATCGTTCTCACAATACTTGCACAGGATTTCATCTCGTCGAGAAAGAATTTCTGGAGTTGCCCAGAGGTTCCATGCGTCGGCAAATCTGGCAACCAACCGGAGGGAATAGTCACCCTTTAACCCAAGCAATAGAGGGACTCTGGACGAGGGTTTCGGTAGTGTTACTGCCTCGTTCAGTCGATAATGTTTTCCACTAAAGGAAGAACGACCTCGATCCAACAAATCACGAATCACTTGACAGGCTTCTTCAAGCATTTCAAGTCGCGTCGGGGCATCAGGAAGTCCTATCCCAAGAGCATGGTGTTCATTCTCCTGCCATCCTGTACCTAGACCGAGGACTACACGGCTCGGAGCAATTGTTTCGATCGATGCGAAACACTTCGCCAGCAGTGCTGGATGTCTGAAGGTATTGCTAACCACTAGCGACCCAATGCGCAACCGAGATATGTTTACAGCAATCGCACTCAGAGCGGTTAGGCACTCAACGAGCGGGACCTCCGTTCGTTCCCGAGTGCCCATAAGGTGATCTGCCATCCAGATCCCATCCCACCCAGTGCTATCGGCGTGCTTGGCTACCTCAAGGATCTCATATATCGGCTGTTGGTTGATCGGCCAGACGCTGAAACGCACCTTAGAACCTTTCTCGACAAGAGAAGTTTTTTAATCAAGTGATCCGTTTAATAAATTAACCGAACGACTCGCCTCATAAACCACTACTTACTGTATATCACATTCGACTTTCGCCATTCACACAGTTTCCCGAAATAGTCTTACTGATCACAGTCTTGTTGAAACATCACGGCACTCTAGTTCAAATTCTTCATGGCCAACGATACCCGGATACACATGCGGCTTTCGGTCTGGTGACGTTCAAGACAACGAGGCTCATTATTTCCTAGACTATCTGCACGACCGAAACGGCTTCATAAGCCGTCTGCCACCAGGGCACCATCGCTTCACCACTTCGCGTGAACAGTATCCGACCGAACACCGGAGTCTCAGCAGATTGAGTAATGTGCATACTGTGATTCGATTCGGGAGAAACTGATCATTGAAAGCGGCAATCGCCACCTCTGATCCACGGGCAACCGAAGCTGGAGTTGAGATCCTCAAGTCCGGCGGAAATGCCGTCGACGCCGCTGTCACAGCCGCCTTCCTCCTATATGTGGTCGAACCGCAGTCATGCGGAATCGGTGGTGATGCGTTCCTCATGATTGGACGAGACTCCGAGACGCCTATCGCGCTCGATGGGTCTGGCGCTTTGCCAGTTGAACTCACTTCATCGCGTCTTTTAGAAGACGGATTGGATGCTGTTCCTGCAAGAGGTGGCAAGACTGCCACACCTCCAGGAGCGACCCGACTTCTTGAAGAAGCTCTTGCGAGATTCGGAACCATATCGCTTAGAGACGCCGTGAGTCCGGCAAGGAGCGTCGCGAGAAATGGGTTCGTGGTTCATGCTGACCTGGCGGCGGCTTCACAGCGAGCGGCGAAAGAACTAGCGTCGGATCCTGTACTTGGCCCGCTCTACTCTCCAGATGGAAAGGGAGTTGACGAAGGCGTTCTTATCACAAACCCGGGTTTATCCGAGTGCCTTGAGACGATTGCGGACCTAGGTTCAAACGTCGTCCTAGAAGGCGCGATAGCGAACCAGATCGTTGACTTCGTCCGCGCTGATGGGGGCTACTTGAGTGACACTGACCTCAAGCACCATCGGACGCTCGAGATCACTGCGGAGAATTTGGAATTTTCCGGTTACTCGATATGGCAACTTCCTGCTCCGACGCAAGGACCGGCGGTGTTACACGCCCTTCGGCACATCAAGGAACACGAAAGATGGGATTGGAATTCCGTACTCCTGGCAGTGCGTCAAGGTATGCAGGACGCCGGATTTGACCCAGGAGCTGTCGTATCTACTTCCCGGAACCATGCCAAGGGCGATACGACCTATCTGGCTGTTATTGATGAGGACCGAACAGCCGTTTCGCTCATCACATCAATCTTCGGTGATTTTGGGTCGCATTTGGGAATACCAGCTATCGGAGGTCCAATTCACAACCGGGCGACCACCCTCCGCATGCTTCAACAACCACCTCGTCCCGGCAAGCCACCACACACCACGATCCCCGGTCTTGCACTTGACAACGAAGGCAACCAAATTGCTTTCGGCGTAGCGGGAGGACTAATGCAACCCCAAGCTCAGGTCCAACTGCTAATCCGTATGTTACTAGAAGGACTCGGTCCACAAGATGCGATTGATGCCCCAAGATTCAAGATCTGTTTCGGTGGTTCCCTCGCTATTGAGAACGGACACGAACTGGCTAAATACCAACCAGACGCACTGGCTCAGCCCGCAGGTCCCGAAGGATTTGGTGCCGCTCAGATCGTTCAATCAGTCAATGGCCGGTTATTCGCAGGAGCGGACAGAAGACGAGGTGGGGCCTCACGAGTCCTGCCTTGAAACCCTCAAGGAAACACAGTCAAACCACTCCATCGTCTCGCAATTCTCGGATCCGATCATCGCTATATCCCAATTCTCTTAGCAATTCGTCAGTCTGTTGCCCCAGAACTGGAGCATGCATCCGTAAGGCATACTCTTGGTCGTCGACTAAGGCAGGTTCACCGACATAGGTGAATGCTCCAGCTTTAGGATGCTTCGACTCAAAGAGAATCTGTCTGGCGGCCAAGTGCTGATCCCCTCTCAGGCTGGCTACGCCCTGATTTGCCGGCCCAATCGGAATCCCATATTCGATGGCCAGTTGGATCCATTCTCGTTGAGTACGAGTTGAGAAGATCGCCTGGAGTTCATGCCTTAGTTCCTGGTCGTCTCGAGCGAAGTCAACTACGCCTGGCTCTATCTGATGATCGGCGAGATCACCACGGTCAACCGCCTCACAGAATGTACGCCAAAACTTCAGTTCTATACAGCAGAAGAGCACGAAGTTCTCATCAGAAGTTTCATAGTATTGGTACTTTGCACCCGTTTGATGCGCTGATTTGGTATCTCGAAGGCCCGTTCGATCCGATATACGACTCTCATTCAGACCATAAACTGCACCAATCCATCCTTGGGAAATCACAGCGTCGGCAGCTGATACATCGACAAAGCAGCCTTGTCCTGAAATTTCTCTCCGGAAAAGCGCCGAAGCAACATAGAAGGCAGCATGTATTGCTCCTGCAGCCGTTCCGTCGCCACCCAGCGAGGTACCCTTCATTAGTTCCAGGTTCTCCGTAGACTGAACAAACCCATCAGCATCTTTCCGAAGAGAAATTGCGGCAGCTTCTGCATTCATCATCTGACCATGAGTCGGGATCGAGGAATAGGGGCCAGTCCGTCCGTAACCCGAGTAATGACAATAAACTATCCTAGGTTGACGTTTCCGTTGTTCAAGGTACCCGATACCTAACTTTTCGGCGCTACCTCCGACAAATCCATCGACAAATACATCTGCTAAACTCAAGAGATCCCAAAATACATCGAGGCCAGCGTCACTCTTCAAGTCAAGTGTGATACTTCGCTTATTCTTGTTTACCTGTAGGTGGGCTGGGCTATTACCAGGTGTAATCTGCCCCAACATGTTTCTAATGTAATCACCGCGTTGGGGAGACTCGATCTTTATCACATCGGCCCCAAGATCCGCGAGATACATTCCCAGGGAGCCACCGTTCAGCAGTACGGCGGACTCCAACACCCGAATACCAGAGAGAAGGTCGCTCATTTCAAATGACCTAGCGGTTAGTGCGCACAGTGAAAGCCTAAACGATGAGCGCGATTAGGAACGATCAATATCGACATATACGTTCTTTATTCGTATGAATTCTTCCACTCCGGCTAATCCTCCCTCACGGCCGTAACCACTTTCCTTGACGCCCCCAAACGGGGCGGCCGGAGGCATCGGAGGAAACGAGTTGATTCCAATAGAACCTGCATCAAGTCTATGCGAGACCCGGTGTGCCCTTGCTAAGTCCCGCGTAAATAGTAGACCGCCAAGACCATACCGGGTTCCGTTAGCGAGTTCGATCGCTTCTTCTTCGTCACGGAACCGAATCAAACTCAATACAGGTCCAAAGATCTCCTCTTGAGCCAAGGCAGAGGAGTTGTCGACCTCACCAAAGACCGTTGGTTCAACAAAGAAACCTCCCGAAAGACTTCCACCTATCCGTTGACCTCCAGTGAGCAAAGTCCCGTGATGTTCGCGATCGGCTGATTCCACCACAGCCAGAATCCTTTGACACGCCTCCTCTGTTATCACGGGCCCTGCTTGCACTCCTTCTTGGAAGGGATTTCCAACGACAAGTGAGGAAACTGCCTCGACAACCCGTTCTTCAACGGCTTCGTATACAGAGTCCTCAATCAATAACCGCGTAGGCAACACGCATCCTTGGCCACTCATACCAGCCAATGCTGTTCCAATTGTGGTCGAGACCGCGGAATCAAGATCGCCATCGGCAAATAACAAGTTGCCGGACTTCCCTCCCAACTCCAAAACGACCGGAGTAAGGTTCGTGGCGGCTTGAGAAAGAATCTGGCGAGCTGTAGCGGCGCTCCCGGTGAAACTAATCTTGTCAATACCTGAATGACTCACCAATGCTCTGCCAGCTTCCACGCCGCCGGGAAGAACATTGACCACGCCAGGCGGTATCCCTGCCTCTAAGCAGAGTTCTCCAAACCGCAATGGTGCGAGAGGCGCTAACTCGGAAGGCTTGAGCACCACGGTATTGCCTGCAACTAATGCTGGTATAACTTTCATCGCAACCGAAACAACGCCGCCGTTCCAAGGTGTTAGAGCCGCAACCGTTCCATAAGGTTCAGGGACCGTATAATCCAGAACCTTTCCTGGAAACACTGGAATTGTCGCTCCTCCGATCTTGTCCCCCCAACCAGCGAAGTAGCGAATGTACTCGACTGCCAAGTTCGCTCCCTTCTCCTTCTTCAGCGGTGAGCCGAGTTCGAGAGAACGCAGTAAGGAAAACTCCTCATGACGGCTATCCAGTAGATCGGCGAGTTCGAACAAGACATCTCGTCGTTGAGCTGGGGCAAGGGAACGCCACTCTTGTTGGGCGTCTCGGGCCGTCTCAACCGCAAATTCAATTTCAGCGTTTCCAGCCATCGATATAGAAGCGAGGAATCCGCCTGTTGAAGGATCCAACTGCTCGTAATAGCCACCCTCGGCATTCGTAACACGCGTGTCGCCGATAAGAAGGGCACCCTTCGGTAGCTCAAATTCGCTGGGACCAGAACGCACGACCACGACCACGACCTCCTAATCGACCAGACTGACCCTTGAGGCACAAACCCAAGGCTCAGATAAGTAGTAAACCTCCATCGACCCTGATGACCGTCCCGGTGGTGTAGGTATTCGTCAACAAGAATAGGACCGCGTGCGCCAGTTCCTCAGGACGTCCAACACGACCAACTGGAATCCCTCCAGACAAACGTTCGCACGCTTCAGAGTAATCGCCCTCCAAAGACTTTCGAAGAACGTCAGTATCAAATGCACCAGGGCACACTGCATTGACTCGCACCGGCGCCAGTTCCACAGCCATCGCTCGCACGAATGACTCTAGTGCTGCCGTGGCAACAGCACCCGCCGATCGGTTAGCGCGGGGGCGCGCCGACGACACGCCCGAACAGAAGACAAAGGAACCTTCTGTTGGCATACGCGGTGATGCATGCACGCACGCGTGGCGTGCCACAGACACCCGAGCATCGATCGCACGATGAAGCAGCCGCTGATCGGTCGAACGTACTGGAGATTTGGGCTGTTCGCCCGTGAAAGAGACGACATGATCGACCTTTTCAATCGCATTGAAAAAAGCCATGAGATCTGTCTCACAAGTCGCATCGAAAGCGCCGCTGACTACACCTCCTCCAAGTTCCGTCACGGCTTCAGATGCCTTCTCAGGATCCCTTCCAGCAATTGCTACATCAGCCCCCGCTTCCTTGGCGGCTTTGGCAGTTGCCAATCCCAGGCCCGAAGTACCACCGAGAATGACCACGCTCCTTCCAGACAGGCAATCCGACGTGACGACCATGTGGACCAAGCCCTCCAGAGCAGGATTACACGACAGAAGAACTATAGAGCATCTCGAATTGCTGACTCGACTAGTTGTCTGCCACACTTCACCAATCGGGTCATCAAGCAAGTCACAACGATTGGATCTACAAAATGCGCCAAGGTTTCAAGGTCATTGACACGGACACCCACGTAGGACCGACGGCCGATGTTCTCTACTCCTACGCGAGCAAAGCGTTCTGGAATCGACGTGATGAGATGCGGCAGTACGAGACCGAGATCCGAGACGGTCTTGGTTTGAGTATTGGACCGTACCCCTACAAGCGGGAAATGGGTCTGAAGGCGGGTGAGGAATCAGTAGAACGCGGAGGTGCACCTACCCTTAAGGGAAAGGTCGTAAGTCTCCTCGTTGATGAACCAGAAGACGGAGTTCAAGTCAAGAATTCTGAGGGCCGTCTGCGTGATATGGACAGGGAAGGACGAGATATCGATCTGATTATCCCAGGAACCTTCTCTAACGCTATTACCGCCATTGACTCGGAACTCGCTATCGAACTCTATGCAGCGTATAACCGGTACATAGTGGATTACTGCAGCATTGACCCGGACCGTCTCAAGGCGACTCTCCTAGTTCCAGGATTCGCGCCTGACTTCTCAGCCTCAGAGATTGCGAGATACTCATCAGAACGTTGCGTTGCCGCGGTTTCTGTCCCACTACCTGAAGGAATGTCAATTGACGATTCCGATCTGTACCCGGTCTGGGCGTCCATGGGAGACGCTGATTTACCGTTATTGCACCATTCCTTCTTTTACGAACCGCCATACTTCCCTGGCTACCGCGACGTCTGGGGCCACATTGCAGTCGCTCGCGCCGCTGCTCACGTCTGGGGAGCACAACGCCTACTCTCCTACGTCATTTTGTCAGGACTGCTCGATAGGTTCCCGAGATTTAGGATCGGGTTTTCTGAATGCAGTTCCGGGTGGCTTCCTCCATGGCTAAATCGGCTGCAATCACAAGCAGAATACCTATCCGGGACCCTTCCAACCCTTAAGAAGACACCCATTGAGTACGCACAAGATGACCGGATCTTCATCGGCGTGGAATTAGCTGAAGGCGAAACGATTCTTCAAGGGATCATCCACACTATGGGCGATGGAGCAATAATGTTCTCGTCTGATTATCCACATACTCAATCGTTTTTTCCCACGTCTGCGGACACAGTTCTTTCCTGGGACATTCCAGACAGTTCAAAGCGCAGACTTATGTCAGAGAACGCTGAACGCTTCTTGAGACTGAGCTAACCCAGATGACGATTACGCCAGTCGACGCCGAATCCGAAGACCCAACACTCAAGGCAATCTTTGGCCGCTTCGCACACGGCGAACGGGAGGTTCCCCTCCTCTATCGAATATTGGGGAATGCCCCATCAATGCTAGATGCCTGGACCGCTATGGCCTGGCCACTACGATTTGATGCCAAGTCCGACCGAGGTCTGAGAGAACTCCTCATTATGAGAGTTGCACTTCTTTCGGCCTCAGGTTTCGAATGGCAGGCTCATTGGCCTGCGGCAGTGAAGTACGGTGTCACTCATGAACAACTGACTTCGCTCAGAAACTGGGAGAGTTCCTTATACTTTTCCGCAGAAGAGCAGATAGCACTACGTTGCACCGATGAAATTGTCCAAGACGGAGGCGCATCAGAAGATTGTGTTCGGGAACTTAATAGGCATTTCGATTCAGGAAGCTGTATCGAAATAATTCTTACTGCGGCATTTTATACCTGTGTGTCGCGCACCTTGAAGAGCTTATCCATAGATCCTGATCCAAGTGATCCCAGCCTTCAGGTCTTCCATCAACAACTTGACAATAACATCGGATAACTTTTCCCCAGCGATGCCATCTGCGCAACCCGAATCGATTTACTCGGCTCTAGTCTCTCACCGGCGTACCTTGCGGTTGGATTCGCATCGGTGCCAAAGACGATAGGTCTATTTCAATCATGAACGGCCGTTGGGAGTCGAGTGCCATGCCGAACGATTTCTCAAACTCTCGTGGGTTACAAACCTTAGCCGAATCCATCCCAAAGGCCTCTGCTATCTCAGAAAATGCAGGCGTCTCGAGATCAACGCCAACTTGCCGGCCACCGATGGCTGACTTCTGTATGAACCTCAAGATTCCGTAGCCTCTGTCATTGAATACGCAGATTACCAGCGGTATTTGTTCCTGAACAATCGTCGCCATTTCGCCAAGACTAAGCATCAGGCCCCCATCACCTTGGACCACGACGGTCGGTTGGCCAGACCCAATTGCGGCGCCTATTCCCATAGGAACCCCAGGGCCAATTGCCATCGAAACCGGACGCATTGATGTACGGGGTTCGTAGACGGGGAGGACGCGATTGGCCCAGAGGTAAGCCGAAATGGTTGCGTCCTTTGCGACTATTCCGTTTCGTGGAAGCCTCCTAGCGATCACATCCATGATCTCGGATATATCGAGACCAATCGCGTTTCGTGAGGTACTCACAATATGTTCTCGGAGAGATTGTGCCCTAGGTAGCCAGTCATTTTCGGTATTTGCTGTACGCAGAGAAGCAACGAGTGCTGCGAGCCCCAAGCGCGCATCACCGACAAGGGCCAATTCAGTTTCGTGAACGAGACCGATCATGCCAGGATCGACATCAAGATGCAAAAGGCGACCTGGGATAACGATTCCCTTGTGCGTATTGTTGCTTTGCTGAAACCGAGTTCCGACTGCTAGAACCACGTCAGCTTCGTAGAACAAGGGGTCCATAACCACCATATCAGTGTTGGGGCCCATAGCTAATGGGTGATCCTCAGGAATACTTCCCCGTCCTTCAATAGTGGTCAGAACGGGCGCCCCAATTCGTTCGGCGAGAGCGACCAGATTCTCTGAGGCGTCTGAATTGACGACTCCCCCGCCCGCTACGAGTAATGGGCGGACGGCACTTTCTAAGATCACCGCAGCATCGTCAATATCGGACTGCGGCGGCATGGTCCGCGGTGGTATCGGGACAGAGATATCCTGCACCTCACCGACGGCGTATTGGAGATCTATTGGGATTTCCACTGCTCCTGGGCGTGGCCTTCCATTTCGGATCTCTGATATGACCGAGACAAGTGCCGGAACAATTTCTGAGTGTCGCGACACGTGCTCTACACAGCAAGTGACGCATTCCAACATTGACATTTGTGACTCAGCCTCGTGGAGTTCTCCCTGCCCCTTGCCGTACGAGCTAGAGCCAACTTGTCCAGTAATCATCAATACCGGTGACGAGGCCGTATAGGCCTCGAACATTCCACCCATCGCATTAGCCGCTCCAGGTCCGGTACTGGTTATTGCCACTCCGATTTCACCTGTAGAACGTGCATAACCATCGGCAGCATGAACTGCGCCTTGTTCGTGTCTACACGGAATCAGTTTCACTGTCTTGGATCGGCTGACTGCATCGAAGATTGGAAGGTTATGGACGCTCACAATTCCGAATACGTGCCGGACCCCAATCGACTCGAGTGTCAAGACGACGGCTTCACCACCAGTCATCGACGTCATTGAGAACACCCAACCAGCTCGGTCAACAAGATACGGCTCCTAACAGCCCATGCCAATAGATGCAGACCGTCGATAATAATCGGCGACGGTTATCGCAACAACGTTTTCTCAGTCGGTCGGCTTTCCAGTGTGACGCAATCCAAGTAAACTATGGAGATCTACTCAAACAAGGAGTCCGTAGCAAAATGTCCTATTGAACATCGTAGAACTTACGCTCACAAGGCCTCAGAATCTAGTACTAAATCCGCCGTTGACCATAAACGTCTGTCCAGTTACCCACGCAGCGGAATCACTCGAAAGGTAGCGAATCATCCCAAATAAATCTTCAGCATCTCCCATTCGCTTAATTGCTGTACCTTCAATCATCTTCTGAATACCCGCCGGGGGAACCTGCCGTTGGGTGGCTTCGTTGTCAATCGGACCAGGAGCTACAGCGTTAACCGTGATGCCATCAGCACCCAACTCCGATGCCATGGCCCATGTCAATTGGTTAAGCCCAAGCTTGCTAACGCCATAAGCCCCAGATGCCATGTAGGCGCCCATCGACGAGATATTGATGATCCTGCCCCAGCGTTTGGCACGCATCGAGTCAACGACTGCTTGCGTGCATAGAAGCGCACCTTTGAGGTTAACACCAATAACCAGATCCCAATAATCCGGAGAAATCTGCATCAGGGGAGCCGGCTCCAAATCGCCCCAGATTCCAGCATTATTCACCAATATCCCAACATCTCCAAGATGGTGGCGAACTTTCGCTACCATGGAAGCTGTACTCTCCGGACTAGTTACGTCAACAAAGACCGCTATCGCAGTAGACCCGATGGAACGTTGACCTATGAGCTCGACTGTTTCTTGGGCACCATCTTCATCAATATCTGCGACCGCTACAGCAGCGCCTTCCGCAGCACACAAACGTGCGTATTCCCGTCCGAGGCCTCGACCGGCTCCAGTCACCAAAACGACCTTGCCAGCGAAGACCTCCGAAGACGAGTCCTGACCCTGATCACCCCGTGACTCGGCTAAGTCGGCCATCCGCACACAGTACACTGAAATCTGGGTGACTTGGCCTCAAGAATCGCCCATCGATTCTTCTACGGAGTTGTGCAGCAGTGTTTCGAATCGCGCTACCAACAACGGGGTCAGAAACACCCGACCTAAATCACGTCAAGTACCTACTCCTGAACTATTGGACCTATCCCCTCGGTCATCACGCCAAACGACTAGAACACTGCTTGCTCGAGCATTCCCAGCTTTTCCTATACAGACGCCTAGCCGAGACTCCCCAAAGACTGCCACCTGAAGCCTTGGACCAATGCTGACAGGATTCGTCTTGCCCATTGTCGGGATCGAGATCCCAAGGAATTTGGTCATCCTGGGCATCATCTCTGGACTCACATACTCGCTACTTGGCATCGGACTAACACTGGTATACCGGTCATCGCGAGTAATTAACTTCGCTCACGGTGAGATGGGAGCATTGCCAGCTCTACTAATCCCGATATTCGCACTAAATCTAGGCTGGAACTACTGGCCGTCTCTTGCGATCGCCCTTATTTCCTCAATGGCCTTGGGTGCGCTTTTCGAGTATCTGATAATTCGAAGGCTTCGCTCCGCCTCGCGGCTCACGGTCTTGGTTGCAACCATCGGAGCAGCCCAGTTGCTCTTCATAGCAGGAGCGCTCCTACCAAAAGGTGGAGATCTCGCCGGAAAAGGTTATCCCACGCCGTTTGATTGGAGAATCTCAGTAGACACTCTGATACTGGGTCCAGGACAACTCACAATCTTGGCCGCAGTTCCTCTCATTGCAATCGGACTTGCTGCATTTCTAGGCCGGAGCAGCCTCGGAAAAGCCAGCCGGGCTGCAGCCGAAAACGGCGAAGCTGCTCAGTTGGCAGGCGTCCCAATTAACCGAGTATCGATAGCCATCTGGGCGGTGGCAGGTCTTCTGGCTGGATCATCCGCAATACTGATTGGTCCGACTAGACCTCTCACGCTTTCCGTGGCGCTTGGCCCTCAACTAATGCTGAGGGCACTGGCAGCCGCAATGCTCGGAGGCCTCACGCGGATCTCGTCAGTCTTTTTTGCCGGAGTTGCAATCGGAATCATCGAGGCACTGGTCCTCTGGAATTACCCAATCGGCGGAATGCTCGATCTAGTTCTGTTCGCCCTGATAGTTGCGAGCTTTGTGCTCAAACGTGGGCTGGGCTACTTGGCGCGAGGGAACGAAGAGAGCTCGTGGTCGCTCGCCGCCTCGGTCAAGCCACTGGCGCCGAAAGTATCAGCGGGCGTGAGAATTCGTTTCGTCAAATATTTCAGTCTCGGCATTCTCCTCATGTCTGCGGTCTACCTTCCCACTCGACTCTCTGCTGCCGAGCAGTTTTTCCTCTCAGGCGTAGTCTTGTTTGCAATAATGGGTCTTTCCCTCGTCGTACTCACAGGATTCGCGGGTCAGGTATCCATGGGCCAATTCGCGTTCGTGGCGATCGGCTGTGCACTCGGGGGACGCCTCTACCAAATTGGCCTTCCACATCTACCCGGCCTAGCAGTCAGCACCCTGGCAGGCGGTCTAGTGGCACTAGTCATCGGCCTCCCAGCCTTGCGAATTCGCGGCTTATTCCTTGCCGTAACTACACTTGCGTTTTCAGTTGCCACTACCGGTTGGTTGTTACAACAGGACTGGCTAAACCACCGCTCCCACATCGGTGCGACGTCTCTTTCAATCCCGCGTCCACATTTCTTTGGAATTAGTTTTGACTACGAAATCCGCTATTACTGGCTCTGTCTATGTGTGCTGGTGGCCATCGCCCTACTTGTACACCGCTTACGAACAAGCGGAGTCGGCCGACGTATGGTGGCCGTGCGAGACAACGAACAATCGGCCGCCAGCCTCGGTATATCGCCGCGTTCGACCAAACTCCTCGCTTTCATCGTCTCAGGAATGATTGCCTCCTTGGCGGGATTTCTTTACGGTTGCTTACTGGTCAACTTCTCAGGAGACATTGGAGGGACATTCGGTCCCGCCCGGTCGCTCGCTCTAGTAGTCATGGCAGTCTTCGGAGGTATCACCACCATCACTGGTGCAATTCTCGGTGCACTCTGGGTTGAAGGAATTCCGCGGATCCTCGGTGACGATTGGGGTATCTTGTCCTCGGGCATTGGTGTATTGGCTGTTCTGTTGATATTGCCTGGTGGCCTTGCATCATTGGTTTTTGCCACTCGTGACCGCTTGGTTGAAGCTTCTCACGTTCGCGGTTTGATCCGACGCGGCGAAGACTACGGAGAAGAACCCACGGGCACCGAGGCCCCCTACCGCCCTATTGATCCCGGAACTCTTGCAACCAAGCTCGAGGCGCACAGCATTTCCGTTAAGTTCGGCGGACTTGATGCGTTAGACGACGTCTCGGTTGAGGTTGAGGCAGGCGAGATTGTTGGAATTATGGGTCCCAACGGCGCGGGAAAAACAACACTGTTTGATGTTCTATCTGGACACCTGAAACCCGATTCAGGGTCAATAGTGATGAACGGGGAGGACATCAGTTCCCTTCCCCCACACCAACGAGCCCGTCTCGGCCTCGGCCGCTCGTTCCAACAAGCAAGGCTGTTCGAAGACATGCTCCTTCAGGACGCTGTGAGCGTGGCCCTAGAGCGCAAGATACCTTCTCACCTTATTTCTACGTTGGTTGGATCTCCTTCAGAAAGGAGAAAAGAAAGAGATCGAAGGTCTCTAGCGATGAGCTTACTGGAGCCTCTCGGACTTTCGGTTCATGCGGCCCAGCAGGTAAGGGCACTGTCAACCGGTACACGGCGACTCGCGGAGTTGGCATGTGCCTCTGCGCTGGGTGCACGGATCATCTTGCTGGACGAGCCCACGGCGGGCCTCACTGTTCAGGAGGCAGGTTCCTTCGTCCGAGTAGTCCATGACCTGCGGGAGCGAGCGGGAGTCACTTTTGTCATAATTGACCACGATGTGCCGATGATCCGTTCCGTTGTAGACCGTCTTTACGTACTTGAGGCCGGCAGGCTGATTGCCTCAGGCCCGACATCCATACTGGATACGAACAAGAGAGTTGTCTCCGCATACATGGGCGCAGGAAGAAGTGCAGCGACAGGCGGACAAGATCCGGGATATTAGACAACAGGAGATGACGATGAGACCAACAATTGGACCGATCGGGTCACACCTCCTGGCTCTCGGGGCGACCCTCGCAGTGCTTTCCTCATCGTGTGGAAGCAGCGCCGACGACGCAAGCCATTCTGCCAGTGATCGAATCGCTCCCTCAACTCTTCCTGAGACGACGGTTCCTCCTGAGACGACGGTGACGACGACGGTGACGACGACGGTTCCTCCTGAGACGACGGTGACGACGACGGTTCCTCCTGAGACGACGGTGACGACGACGGCTCCTCCTGAGACGACGGTGACGACGACGGCTCCAGAGACATGTGCTGTTGCATCCTCAACGACCACGCAGACCGTAAAGATAGGTTTCACCTACCCGGATCTGGCAGCATTCGCCATTCTCAACAAGGCCTTCGGAATAGGCGATCCTGCCCAACAAGCTGAAGCGGTACTAGACCGCTGGCGACGAGAATGCATGCTGCCCGACGGCCTCGAAATTGATCTCGTCTTCGGTAAATACAACATAATCAGCGACAACGCCAAGCGTGGGGTATGCACCTCGTTGGCTCAGGATGAAGAGGTCTTCGCTGTAGTTGGTGGCCGAGATTTCACAGTTGGAGCCGAATGTCTGGCAACCCGCTTCGATATTCCGGTAATCGATACAAACAGTGCCCCTCCATCTCTTTATCAACGAGGCGCCCCATGGTTTTTCACACTCCGAGCTGACCAAGCGTCACAATTGCGGAGCTTCGCTCACTGGGCCACAACAGAAGGCCACCTCGAGAACAAGACGATCGGTCTCTACTACGAGACTCGCCTCGACGAAGCGGTGCCCGTCTTGCGCGACGACTTGGCCTCGTTCGGACATGAGGTGGCGTCTGAAATTTCGACTAGCGGAGAAGGCGTCGGAGCGCCCGAGGACCAGATTGCGGTTCAGCGATTCATAGCAGCAGGAGTTGACCTGGTAATACCTATTGTTGGAGGATCTTCGTCGGTAAACGTATTTTCCTTCTCGGAAAGCCAAGGGTACCGGCCCACCTACATTGATCTGGATTACGGAGAACACACAACTGACGTCGCCGCAAAGACGATGCCTGCTGAGCAATACGATGGCACTTTTGCGATGACAATGACCCGAGCCGGGGAAGTCGCTGCCAACGGAACCCCGACTCCAGAGGCAGAAGAATGCCTGAACAACTACGAACGGTACTCTGGTATTGAAATTTCTAGAGAAAGAGCCGAAACAGGCGAATATTCGAACATCTTGCTGACCTGTGACCTCATGTCAATACTACTTGCTGGCCTTACGACTGCAGCAGAGGACCTCTCAAAAGAAAGCTTCGTCACAGGCATAGAGACATCTTCCGACTTCATATTCGCAGGTAGCGGCAGCGGATCATTCGGCCCTTCGGACCATTCGGGTGTCGACGAATACCGAACGATTCAGTGGGACGCCGAATGTCCTTGTTGGGTCGCAGTCGGTGGTTGGAAACCAATCGTTAGAGATTGACGAGGAGATTTCACATGGACGCCAAGCCATTCCTGTCGGGTGAACCAACACTGTCGGCGCAGATACGGTCGCAACTGGGGCATCCCGTAATTGACTCAGACGGTCACATGATTGAATTCGAACCAGACGTTCTTGACGTTCTCAATAGCGTCGGCGGGAAGGACGTGGCAACCAAGTTCACCGATGGTCTATCAAAGAGTCGGTGGTATAGGTGGCACGAATTGACGTCAACAGAACGTCATGCTGGCCGGGTCTTGCGCTCTCCCTGGTGGGGTATACCTGCGTCAAATACGCTAGATCGAGCGACCGCGACAATCCCGGGGCTACTCTATGAACGGCTCGATGAGTTTGGAATTGACTTTGCAATCGCGTTTCCGTCTTTAGGGGCAGCAGCGATGCGACCGAATGAAGCTGAAGTAAGACAAGCGGCTTGTCGAGCATTCAATACCTACTACTCCGAGTTGTACTCTCCCTTCTCGGACCGAATCACCCCAGTAGCCGTGATCCCAATGCACACTCCAGAAGAAGCGATCACGGAGCTCGAGCATGTTGTGAATCACCTCGGCCTCAAGGCAGTAACGATGCCAAGCTACATCCGACGACCGATCGCAAAGGCAATACAGGAAGCTCCGAATTCATCCCGATGGGCCTATTGGCTTGACACATACGGACTCGACAGCGAATACGACTATGACCCGGTGTGGTCCAGGTGCCGGGATCTCGGAGTAAGCCCAGCATTCCATTCGACCTCTGTTGGCTCAGGCCACGATTCCATTTCCAACTACGCACACAACCACATAGGAACATTTGCAACTGCTGGGCAGGCAACATGCAAGTCACTTTTTATGGGCGGGGTCACTCGTCGCTTCCCAGAATTAAGATTTGCTTTTCTCGAAGGTGGCGTGGGCTGGGCGTGCAGTTTATTCGGTTCGATAATTGAACACTGGGAAAAGAGAAACGTACATGCCGTTGAGAACTACAACCCTCAACACATTGACCGAGAACTGCTCTTCGATCTCTACAAGACTTACGGCGGACCGATGGCTGACAAGTTTGAACGGCTTGGGAAGGGTCCATTGGTTGCCTCAGCCGGACTAGGCGTCATCGATGACCCTCAAGAGGACGGAGGCCAACGAGACGAGTGGAAGGCCATTGACATCGAGCGGGAAGAAGATATCGTCGACCTCTTTATCCCAAGCTTTTATTTCGGATGCGAAGCAGATGACCGTTCAAATGTATGGGCCTTCAACACGAAGGTCAACCCATTTGGAGCTCGACTCAACACACTATTCGGATCGGACATTGGACACTGGGATGTGCCGGACATGTCCGCCGTACTCGGGCACGCATACCATTTTGTCGAAACCGAATTGATCAACGACAAAGATTTTAAGGACTTTGTCTTCGAGAATCCAGTGCGGTTCTATGCGGCAAACAATCCCGACTTCTTCAGGGAGACAATTCTCGCATCTGAAGCAGATACCGTTCTGAGCGATCAATAGACCTTAGCGGCTTCACCTGACCACAAAGTCGGACATCTGACTCACTGCTGTCCAGCACAAGCAGTCAGTTGACCACTCGATCGTACGGAATTGTTGGACGCCTGAATGATCTCCACTACCAAACGTTAAGTCCCCCCAGGAGGCTAGTGGAAACCCTTCCAAACCTTCCAACCCCGATACGAACTTCTCCTTGGTCAATTCCTCGCCAGCACGGACAAGCCCCGCATACAGCACTGACATTAGGTCGCATGTATAGAGAATCTGGACGAATTCTGCGGTCTCCGGACTCGTCCTCTCTATGTCGTTACCCGAAAATCGTACATAGTTATCTAGACATGCGTCAGCTTGTACGGACAGTGGGTTACCGGCAGCTATTTCGCCAACTCTCGACAATGCCATCGCGATTGCGCCATCGAACTGTTCTTGAGGCAAGGAAGCAGAAGCAACGTCACCAATCTGTCCAGCCCACTCAAAGGCCAAATATTTGGGGTGATAATCTTGACGTTCCGAAAACGCCATAAAATTGGTAACGCTGCTAGTGCCAACTAGAAGCACGGCAATATTGACGCCTTCAGCTGCGAATCGCTCTACCGAAATCTGGTCCTGCGGGCTTCCAACACCTTCACCATCGGAAGGGATGTCGACGACAACCTCGTGTCCAAACTCTGCAAGCGCCTCTTTGAAAGCATCTGCCGCCTCTTCTGAACGGGTATCCCAGAATAGCCCAATCTTTGAATCTTCAAATTCACCCCGGTTTTGAGCCCATTGAACGAGATTCCACATAACTTCCGACTCGTTAGATCGAAGCGTGAAAAACCAAGGCGCTCCACGTACATAGGTGCTGGGCGGAGCCGCGTTGAGGTCAATTACAGGAATCGCATAGCGTGTGGCGAGACATTCCGCACCTGCAGTAAAATCTCGTCCTGATACAACGGCAAATACTTCATCATCCTGAGAAAAGCTAGTGCATACCCCAAGCTTTTGACTGGTATTGAGGATAGGGAAGTTCCTAAATACAAGTTCGATATCTCTACCATTCAGGGGCAGCAGCCCTTCACGGCGCCAACCATCCAGAACTGCAGTAGCTTGCTCCTCCGGATCGCCAATGCTGAATTTCTTATTTAAAATAGCGAAAGCCGAGACGTCCGGATAGGCGAAACCAATCTTTACCATTTCCAGGTCGTCATAGGAGTATTCTTCGAGATTTGTATTGGATCCTTCAACCGGATCTTCAGAATCGGATTGATTTACATTCCCATCGTCGCTTGGTGAAGCATCGCCGTTTGCGCCTGATTCCGCTGCGGCCTCGCTTGTCGTGGACAGGGTGTCGTCGCTTGGTGAAGCATCGC
>PBMF01000039.1 GCA_002721995.1 Chloroflexota bacterium | reverse complement strand
TATACACGTAATGAACGTGCCTGCGTGCAGGCCCGCTCCGGCGGCCTCCTGGACCGTGATGGTGGCGGTCATGGACGGGTGAATGGTGCAGAAGTAGGGGGAGGCGCCCGTTGAATTGAACGTATGACTGAAGGTCCCGTTCTGACTCAAAGAGGAGCTGTCAAAGGCCCCATCAAAGTTGGGAGAAATCCCCGATGTGGCGGTGTGAGGGGAGCTGTCCAGGTTGGTCCAGGTCACAGTCGTGCCCGAGGATATGGTGAAACTCTCCAGGGCGAATCCTTGGATGTTGGAAGCCCGGCTTGCTCCGCCGGACTGGGCTCCCGGCGTGGGTGTGGGTACGGAACCGACGCCGGAACCGGATCCATTGCCGGTGAAAGGCGAGGGGCTGGGTGTGGGGAACCGGTCTGGTCGTATTCGGACACGAAGGCGTCATGGGAGCCCACGTCGTAATGGGAAGAGATGGTCGCGTCGTGTGATGCAATGCCGTAATGCTCCGACAGCGCCGCGTCGTGGGACTCTTCGGGGCCGTGGTCGGCGAACACCGGCGCAGCAGCCGAGTTCTGGTTCAGCAGCACTAGGGCCATCAATGCCAAAAAGGCGGCCAAGATGCTTAATTTCCGTGATAGTGGGCTTGCCAGGATAATCATGTTCGTCCTGCCACGAGCCACCTGAATCTCCGTTCCCACCCACGCCGGGCAATCCGGCCTTTGCTCGGTCCAAGTTTAGTGTTGAAAATCACCGGCCAACTCCTTCCCGCGGGAGTGCGCCGGTGCACAACCTCTATCGTTCCTGTTTCCTGATGCTTTTTGAGTCTCCAAACGGTCCAGAACCGTGACTGTGATTAGCCTCGGTTTATGGGCCTACTGAATCTAGCGTATGACCGGCATTGTTTTAAGTCAATGCCGTTTTAGAGAGTCGATTTTGAGTGTGGGAATTCGGAGCGGGCCATGGGGAGGTTAGAGGCCTGATCTAGCTTTGGAAGACGATCTCGCCGTCCACCAGGTCTATGCGCCGCTGGGCGGTGGCGGCCAGTTCCAGGTCGTGGGTCGCCACAATGACGGTGGCATGACCGGAGGAGGCAATTTCAGCCAGGGTGTCGGCGATGGAACGGGCCGTGGCCGTGTCCAGTTCTCCGGTTGGCTCGTCGGCGAATACCACCTCGGGGCCGGTCACCAGGGCCCGAGCGATGGAGACCCGCTGCTGCTCGCCGCCCGAAAGCTCAAAGGGGCGGTGACCCGCCCGGCTGCCAAGACCTACGGCGTCCAGCGCCTCGTGGGCCCGCTGGCGCCGCTCCCGCCAGGACATGCCGCCGATGTGAAGGGGCAGTTCCACATTCTCCTGGGCAGACAGCAAGGGCATCAACCCGAAGGACTGGAAGACGAATCCGATCTTGTGCCGCCGCAGCTCCACCAGGTCCGCTTCTTTCAGGTCTGCCAGATCGTCGCCTTGGAAGTGCACGGAACCGGAGCTGGGCTTGTCCAGTCCTGAAAGCAGGTTGAGCAGCGTGGTCTTGCCAGAACCAGAACGTCCGGTGACGGCCAGGAAGTCGCCGGGCTGCACGGCCAGGTCAATGGACGACAGGGCCGTCACCCGGTTTTCGCCGGAACCGAAGAACCGGCTGATACCCTCGGCGCGTATCACCGGTCCTCCGCTTGCTTGCCCGCCGGCAGACCGTCTGGTGGCCACCGTTAGCTCCTATTCCTGGTGGGCCGGGGATTAGAATCCGGCGGTTCAATGATAATCTGCCCGCCCTCGGACTCTATCTTGGCCAGGCCTCCGTGACGGAACCGGTCGGTGTACTCAATGGGCAGCTGCAACCGGCCGGCCTGGTCAACAACCACGTATTCGTCCTCAACGGTGCCGCCGTCCCGCCGGTAGTCGGGCCTGGAAAAGGTCTCGGACCCGATGCGGCCGTCCCTGATGTGGACCACCCGGTCAACAAACTGGGAAACGCCGACGTAGTGGGTCACGGTGACCACGGTCACGCCGTAGGCCCGGTTCAGCCCGCGTATCATCTCGAAGATGTGGTCGGCATTCTCGATGTCCAGCTCCCCAGTGGGTTCATCGGCCAACAGGAGCGGCGGCCTGTTGGCCAACCCCACGGCGATGGCCGCCCGCTGCTGCTCCCCGCCGGAAAGTTGGTAGGGGAAACGCTTGGCCTTTTCAGTCATTCCCAATGATTCGAGCAGTTCTCCGGACCATTCCCGCCTCGACTTGGCGGGCTGACCGGCCAGGGCCATGGGCAATTCGATGTTGTCGGCGACGGACAGATAGGGCACCAGGTTCCGTGCCGTGGCCTGCCAGACGAACCCGACCTCAGAGCGACGGTAGACCACCAGGTCGCTGTCGGAGACATCCAGGAGGTCTCGTTCGCCGACCATCACCTGACCGGCGGACGGGCGGTCCAGGCCGGCCAGGATATTCAGAAGGGTGCTCTTTCCGCTGCCACTGGCACCGATTATGGCGATCAACTCGCCGGACTCCACGGCCAGATCGAGCCCGCGCAAGGCGACCACTTCCAAGTCGGCACGCTTGTATATCTTGAACAGGTCGCGGCAGTCGATATAGGGCCGCGTGTGCTGGGCCGTAGGAGCGGCGCGGGGGCCGTAACTGCTGAACTGAGTCATGCTGCGTCTCCCATTCTAAGCACCTGCTGCACCTGTATCTTGGCGCTCAACCACGCCAGCCAGACCACCGTGCCGACCGTGACCACCGCCAACACCGCGTAGGAGATCAGCAATGAGGACCAATCGGTGGCGAACGCCATGGGCGGGGTGACCCTGGCACCCTCTTGCGCCACTTCCATCAGCGGCAAGATACTGGACCCGATGAGACGGCCCACCCAAGTCCCCAGGCCCACGCCGCAGGCAACGATCAGGAATAGATTAAACCACACGACAGCCCGTAGCTGTCCCCCGGAGGAACCCAGGGTGCGCAGCAGAGCGAACTCCGTCTGCCGTTCCCTGGTATCAAGGAATGAGAACAGCATCACCCCGGAGGCGCTGGCCAGGGCAACAGCAAGGAACAACAAAACCAGCAACGCCCCCCAGCCCGCATTGACCAGAGGCTGGTCTACCCGGGCCGCCACCATGGCTTCCCTGTCGTAGACATCCCTGACCCGGACCCCCAGGTTCTTCATGATCTCAGTCACCTGCCCGGATGAGGCGGAAACCCCATCGGCCGCGGCGATGTCGATCCAGACCTCATTGGCGCCGGCCAAGGGCACCGGACTGTGCAGGTTGGAAACGGCCTCAAAGCTATCCAGATCGACGACGGCGAAGGGCTTCTCCCCCGGGTCCAGCGTCGGGAAATAGTCCGCCACACCGACAACATTGACCATGATCGAATAGGTGGACAGGCCCAAGATGACATCCTCGCCCACCGACGCGCCTGCGATATCCAGAAATTCCTGGTTCACCAGTGCGGGAATGGGGTCTTCCGGGTCTCCGGGCATGATTCCTCGCAGGCCGACGCCGCCGCTGGCCCAGCTGAAGCGGGTCGATTGGGCGAAGCGGCCGCCGCCCGCCGACTCGCTGGTCTCCAGGGCGTAAAGACCGGGCCTGGAGAAGTCTTCGATCACCGACCACCCGTCCGACGATTGAAAGCCGGCCAGAGGCACCGCGCCCTGGGGTGTGACTGCCTCCAGGTCCCTGATGAAGATCGCACCCAGGTCGTCCACGCCAAAGGTGCCGAACCGGTTGGTTACCTGGAAGGCATGCAGGGATAGTGGCGGCGTCATCGGCATGCGCCGGGCCTGGTTGTTGAAGCGCCTCCCGGCGGCCACCACCGGAGTGAGGTCCGCGTTGATCTTGGTCCAGCCCTGCAGGTCCATGTTGGCGATCCAAGTGTCGAAGAACCGGCCTCTGGCATCGCGCAACCGGGCCCACAGGTTGGCCCCGGAATCTATGCCAGCCGGCTGCAGCCAGAGGGACAGGCCGTGGGCATCTTCAGGTAGTTCCAGCCCCTGGGGAGCAGGCGGACCGCTGCCCAATATGGACGCCGCTTCTTCCAGGGTCGTCCCCCCGGAGAAATCGTCCCGGTACCAGGCCACGTCCGCGATCTTGCCCGATTCCACGGCCAGCAGCTCAGCCGGAGTGCTGAACCCGGTGGAGGTTATCTGGGCGTTGGCACGCAGCACGTCCGCGGCGGCGTTCGCCCTTGGGTCTTCGCCGACCTGCTGGGAGAACCGCCCGCCGGTGCGCGCGTCGGACGCGCCGCCGTGGGCCACCCTCAGATCGGCCCCAGCGGCATACTGGGCGCGCTCCATCTGGCTGCGTTCCAACGTGGCGCTGAAGGCGCTGCCAATCACCCCCAGGGCGGTGGCCAGCGTGAGGAGCACGATCAATATCCCCGGCACCAGCGGGTCGCGGGCCACATGGCGCAGGGCGTGGACCAGCCACGGAGGCGCCACGGGGCCGGACAAATTGGAGAGCAGCGAGGCAAACCAGGGGAAGACCCGCATGATCACCAGGCCCACCGCCAACAACCCCAACACGGGCCCCAGCAGCAGGCTGTAGTCGATCTCCAACTCCCGGCTGCCCACCGACTGTACCAGGAACGCTCCCCGGCTCTGGATCTGCCACCAGAGCAGCCCCATGATGGCCAGGGCCAGGAAATCCAGGTAATAGCGGTGCAAGAAGGATGCCGTTGGCGGCCTGGCCCCGGTCTGTCTGGCTTCCACAATCCCGTGACGGGCCGCCGCCAGAGTGGCCAGAGTGAACACCAGCACCGCCAGCGCTCCGCCTATGATGCCCAACGCCACCGCCCCTTGAGACGCCGCGACGGGCACTCCGGCCAGTTCCTCAGAGGCACCGCCCAGGCTGAAAAACACGTCGCCCAGGACCTTAACCACCGCCACAGCCAGGAAGGGCCCGATTATCACGGCGGGAATTCCCAGCAGCAGACCCTCTCCCAGACCAAGGACGCCCACCTGCAGAGTGGTTGCGCCCCGGCTTTTGAGCATGGCGATCTCGCTGGTACGGGAACGCACGATCAGTCCCGCCACCAGGGCAAGGTAGTAGAGCAAGATCCCGGTTATCAGGAACACTACCAGGAACAGGGGCACCCTGGCCAACAGGAGTTGCTCATCAAAGTCGGCCAGCAGGTTATCCAGCCGAATGTAGAAACTGGAGTTCTTCAAGTTGAACTCCACGTCCCGTTCGGCCCTGAAGATGGCCTCCTGCAGGGGGTCCACGTCGCCGGCCCGGAGCCCCTCCCGGTCCAGGAAGTAGTACCAGGTGACATCGGTGTAGAGTGTCGGGTAATCGCCCAGGACCCGTCGCAGCACGGCCTCTTCACTGGTGAACAAGGGGACAATGGTCCACCGGTCATTTTTCAGGCTGAATTCGGACTCTACGCCGTACCAGATCTCATCCCCCGGGTCCTTCAACTCAAAAACACCGGATATGCGCACCGGCATGGTGGGCGGGTCGGTGAATGAGGCCGCCGGGAACACGTCCATGACCTCGCCGACTTCCAGGCCCAGAAGATCCAATCCCAAAGAATCGACCAGCACATCAACGGGTGTGCCGGTGGGGGCAGCGGCGTTGGCGGCGCCGGGCCATTCTCCCCAGAGGAGGGTGACCCGCTCGGGTCCGAAGGCCGACAGGTATTTGATGGGCCCCCTGGGCCGGACCTCATTGTCCAATTCCAACTGGGGATGGCCGGAGAAATAGAAGGTCGCCGTGTCCAATTTTTGAGCCCTGTCTTTCAGATAGGACTCGAAGGGTTGGAAAACCCGCTGTTCCACGAATTCCAGGCGGTCCTGGTATGCCTGGCGGCGTCCCTGGCTGGTGGCCGGTTCGTCCTGGCTGCTGAAAGAGCGGACCCAGAAGTTGGCCTGTTCGGCGGGGGCCTGCCGCAAAGCGTGCCTGAGGGCGGCATTGGAAAGCAGGTCCGAAAATATGACGCCGCTGGCCATCAGAGACACCGCCAACAGGATGCCGCCAAAGAGCACCGCCTCCAGACGCCACCCGGTGACCACCCGCCTTACCGCCATCACGTAGGCGAACCTGATCATGGCCGTCATCAGGAGCCTCCGCGCAGCACTTCGGCGACGTTGAGCCGTCGTGACGCCCAGGTGGCAAAGAGTACGGACAGAGCGGAAGCCGCCAACAACCCGGCCATCACCCCCGCCATCAGCCATCCTTTAACGCTGGGTGTGAGGGGCGGCACCGGCGCATCTCCCTTGGACGTCAGGTCCACCAGTTCCAATATCTCCAGCCCCGGCCAATAGCCCATGGCGGCGCCGGCGGAAATGGCCAGCACGGCAACGATCAGCCGCTCGGTGGCCAAGGACAGGAAGAACTGCCGCCGGGAGAAGCCCAGCACCCGGGCCACCGCCAGGTCCATGCGCCCCATGCGGATGGATACCAAGGCATGGACTATGAGAGTCAAGAGCACCGAGATACCGATGGCCACCATGCTGAAGACGGTAAGTCCGTTCCAGCTGCCGCCGGCCAGGGGGTTGCGCTGGGCCAGAGACGCAACCTTCTCCCGGTCCCGGATTGAGATCAGTCCGGGCAGCTGAGCCGGTATCTGGGCTATGACCTGCTCCCGGTCGGCATCCGGGTCAAGGGCCAGCCACATCTCGCCGGGCTGTTCCACATCGCTCTCCGGCAGGCGCCGTTGATACTCCCGGTAGTCGGCAAGGTCCACGATGAAATAGGGATTGCGCTCCGCATACAGGGTCGGGAAGTGGCTGACCTGGCCCACAAAATGGACCGGCATGGCCAGTTTTCCCAACTTCACCCGCACCTGCTGACCAACTCCCAGACCGGGCCCGGCGATGGCGGGAAGGGGAAAGGGGCCCGGGGGCAGATGGATGCCCTTTTGGCCCACGGAAAACGCCTCCTCCCAGGAAAACTGCATCCCAGAGGCGCCGGTCCGGGCGCTGATCCCCAGGCGCTGGGCAGCGTCCGGAATTGACGCTTGGTTGGCCAGGGGTTGCCAGGGCGAAAGCCCCTCAAAGTCCTCCACCACCACACCGCTGCTGCCCAGGAATGGCCCGTAGGCTGTTATGTCGTCCAGGTGCAAAACACCGTTGGCCAGACGGGCCGAAGGGCTGGTGCTGAAGAACACGGACACCAACTCCATCGGCAGGGCGACGGAACTGGACTCGGGAGGCAGCTCTCCCCGGTATAAACGCCAGGGGTTCCCGGGGTCCGGTCCCGTGGAAACGGCCTCTTCGGGATCGAGAATACTCCCCATGAGGAAACTGCGGTAGCGGCCGGTGGCGGTCATAACCCGGCCCCACATGTTCACATCGGCCCGGATGTCCAACTCCTCCAACACGCTGGTGTCCACCCAGACCCCGAGGGAGCGCGCCTGCTCGGGCAAGGGGATGCCTGTCCCGGCCAGGTTGGCAGGAAAGGGTTTTGGCCTCAGCTGGCGGCCGATCTCCACCAGGCTGTCATCAGAGAAATCTCTCCGGAACCAAGCAGCCTCCGCCAATGCCCGTGGTTCCACCGCCAACAGGTCAACACTCCGGTCCTGGGGCCCGTCCAACAGGGCCACCGATTCCCGAAGCACCGGACTCACAGCCGTCACGCCGGGTATCAGCGCCAACTTCTCCGGGGCGTCCGCTGGAAGACCCGGGCCGCTGACAACCATATCGCCGCCCACACTGTAGCTGGCCTGGTCAGTTTGGTTCTCGGACAGGCTGGACTGGAAGGTGGCCCCGAAGACCCCCAGGGCCGCGGCCAGCATGAGGATCACAGCCAGGGACCCGTGGGGTATGGGGTCTCTGGCCAGGCGCGAGAGGGAGAACTGTAACCAGACGGCGCCGCCTCTCCGCCCGGCCCAGGCCAGGAACCGAACCAACAGCGGCAGCACACGCATCAACAGCACCGCGGCGGCGAAGAGGCCCATTACCGGACCCAGCACCAAAGTCGGGTCCACGTTCAGGCCCTGGGATGCCAGTTCTTCCGCGACGAACCCGTCCCGGCCCCGCACCTGATACCAGACCACGGCAACCACGGCCACCGCCAGAAGGTCTAGGTAGTAGCGGTGCAGGAAGGGGACCGAGGGCGGCCTGGCGCGTGACAACAAGGACTCCAACGTGCCGACTCTGGCCCGGCCCACAGCGGTGACTAACAAAACAAGCAGAGCAAGCACTCCGCCCAGCGCCCCCATCCAGAACATATCCAGGCCCAGGCCCAAGGGGATGGAGGACTGGAAATCTCCACCGAGGTTGATGGTGTCCAGCAGCAGGGTCTTGACGATGACCCAGGCCAAGAATGGCCCGATGGCCGTGGCCAGCAGGGCCACAACCCCTTCCGCCATGGCCAGGATTCCGGCTACCTGCATCACGCTGGCGCCCCGGCTGATCAAAAGCCCTGCTTCCTCGGCCTGGCTGCGGCCCAATATGCCGGTTATCAGAGCTAGAAAATACAGGACTACCACAACCACAAGGGACAAGAACAGATACAGGGGCACCTGGGCCAGGGTCAAGGCTTTGTCAAACTCGTCCACCGTAAGACCCAGGCGGCTCAACACCAACGTCCGAGGGTATTCCTTGTTGAGGTCGGTCTCCAGGGCGTCAACCTGCGCCTTCACGGCATCGGCGTTGCCGGCGGTCAGGTAGCCCGAGTCCAGAAAGATGTAGAACCCGAAGTCGCCAACCAGCGTCGGGTAACGGGCGCCGATGAGGCCAAAGAAGTCCTCTTCCGTGACATATAGCGGAGCAACTACAGACTCACCCACCGGCCGCAGGTCGAAATAGACCGGCGCACCCATCCAGTACTCCTCCTGGGCGTCTATTGGGTCGGTCAGGCCGACGATGGTGAAGGAGATGCGCTCCAGTGAACCGCGCACGGGCACCAGGAAGACCCGGTCGCCAATCTCATAGCCAGATTTTCTGGCGGTCTCAGTCCCGACAACGGTCTCGATGTCACCGCTCTCGGCAACGCCGCCGCTCTCGGGCCAACGGCCTCCAGTCAGCCTGGCATGCTCTTGGAACCCGGTGAGAAAGAAGGGCCGTCCCGAAGGCGCGCCCAACATGGGAGAAGTTGGCGTGTTCAGAAGCAGCAAGTTGGGCTGGGCACGTCCGTAGCGCTCGATGCCCCGCAGAAGCTCCCCCACCCTTTGGTCTGCAGACTTCCGAACCAGCGATTCCAGAGGGTCGTAATCGGCCCGTCCAAGGGGACGGTTCTGGGCGATGGCCTGTACGTCCAGCACCTCAGGGTTCAGCGAGGCCAGGGAGTGGCGCAGTCCGGCCTCGCCCAGGGCACGGGAGTAGAGAGCCCCGGTGGACATGATGGTCACCGAGGCCAATATGCCGAAGGACGTGACCGCCAAAAGAAGCCAGGACTGGCGCAGCCGGCGGCGCAGGAGCCAGTAGACCAGCGACAAGAACGGCATCGGGCTCAGCTGTCCCTCCCGCCGAACGGCTCTCCAGGCATGGCCGCCAACAGTCTGCTTACCCTTATATTACCGATAATTGACATCACAGCACCGGATTATACGACGAACAACTAAATTCCGGTCTACCAAGTTTCCGGGAGGAGACGGGGAGGCCCCGTGCTATAATCCCGGCCACTTGTTCCGGGCTCGGGTTTGCGCGTCCGGGACTCCGAATCTCAACCGCGAATGAGGTCCAACAATGAAGCGCTTGGAAGGTAAGACTGCCCTGGTCACCGGCTCGGGCCGCAACATCGGCCGGGCCATCATCTTGAAGCTGGCCGCGGAAGGCGCCAACGTGGTGGTCAACGCCCGTTCCAACACGGAAGAGGCCGAATCAGTGGCCGCCGAGGCCCGGGAGTTGGGTGTCGAGGCCCTGCCCTTCGTGGCCGACGTTTCGGACCATCAGCAGGTGAGCAACATGTTCGCGGCCGCCAACGAGCAGTTCGGGGGAGTGGACATCCTGATCAGTAACGCCGCCATCCGGCCCCATCAACCCTTCACGGAAGTAACGCTGGAAGAATGGCACCGCGTGAGAGGCGTGGTCCTGGACGGGGCCTTCCATGTGGCCCATGCGGCCATACCGTGCATGGAGCAGAAGGGCTACGGCCGGATAGTGTTCTTCACCGGGGACGGGGCGTTCAAGGGTACCGCCCAGCGCTCCCACGTTTCAGCCGCCAAGATGGGAATCATCGGCCTGGCCAGGGGGTTGGCCTCGGAATTCGCGCCCAAGAACATCCGGGTGAACGTCATATCGCCGGGCCGCATCGACACGTCAAGGGACCTTAGCTGGTACCCCCAGGGCGGGATGCGGGACACCGCCGACATACCCATCGGGCGATTGGGCCATGTGGATGACATCGCGTCGGCGGCCGTGTTCCTGGTCACGGACGACTGCGGGTTCATGACCGGTCAGACCCTGCACATAAACGGCGGGACCGACTTCTTCTAGAAGTTAGCTCCTAAAGCGGAACTCCTTCAAATCGTCGGAGATCAGCAGCTTGGCTTCGGTCTGTTCCTGAATCTCTTCGGGGGTCCAGCCGGGAGCATGCTCCAAAAGCATGAATCCTTCGGGCGTGATCTCGAACAGGCCCAGGTCGGTCACCAGCATCTTGACCACACCGGGGGCGGTGATGGGCAGGGTGCACTTCTTGAGCAACTTGTGCCCGCCGTCGCGGGTGGTGTGTTCCATGGCGATGAAGACCCGCTTGGCGCAGGCCGCCAGGTCCATGGCCCCACCGATGCCGCCGCCCTTGCGGCTGGGGATACGCCAATTGGCGAAGTCGCCGTTCTCCGCAACCTCGTAGGCACCCATGACGGTGACGTCGATCATCCCGCCGCGAATCATCATGAACGAGTCGGCGTGGTGGACACAGGCCATCCCCGGCAGGGGCGTCACCTTCTGGCCCCCGGCGTTGACCAGGTGCCGGTCTTCCTCGCCCTCCTTAGCCAGAGGGCCGTAGCCGACCACTCCGTTCTCGGCGTGGTTGATGATCTCCCTGGTGGGGTCCGAATAGTTGGAACACAGGGTGGGCATTCCCACGCCCAGGTTAACGATCCAGCCATCTTGGAATTCCATGGCCAGCCGGTCGCACATCGCCTGTCGTTCCAGTTTCACTTTCTCGGCCATTCTTGGTCTCCGTAGTTAAGCTGAGAGCGTTCTGCTGTCAGCCGATTTCTTTATTAGATCCAGATGCCGTCTTCAGGGATCTTCACCAGCCGGTCCACATAGATGCCGGCCACGTGGATGTGGTCGGGATCAAGCTCACCGGCCTCAACGATATCTTCCTCCACCTCGACAATGGTCACCTTGGCGGCCATGGCCATCAGGGGGTTGAAGTTGCGCTGGGTCAACCGGAATATCAGGTTTCCGGCGGTGTCGGCCTTCCAAGCCCGGATGAGGCCGTAATCGCCAGGCAGGGGGTATTCCAAAACATGGACCCGGCCGTTTATCTCCCGGTGCTCTTTACCCTCGGCCAGCTCGGTGCCCACCGAGGTCGGGGTGTAGAAACCGCCGATTCCGGCGGCCGCACAGCGGAGACGCTCGGCCAGGGTGCCCTGGGGCACCAGTTCGGCATCAATCTCGTCGTTGTTGTACATGCGGGTGAAGGGGGTGACCTGGGAGGGATGGGGCGAGGCGGTGAAGGCGCAGATCATCTTTTTCATCTGGCCTGATTCCACCAACGTGCCGATGTCCACATTCTCGTCGATGGTCCCGGCGTTGTTGGAGACGCCGGTCAGTCCCTTGGCCCCCTGGCGGTTCAGCGCGGCCAACAGGTTGCGGGGCACGCCCACGCCACTGAAACCCGGGCTGAGAATAGTGACGCCGTCGGGGATATCCGCCACGGCGTCATCCATGGTCTTGTAGATTTTGTTCTTCATTAGTGACCCTGTGCCTGATTAGCCCTCGTTTCGGCGCCCGTCCCATACCTTGGTCCGGATGAGCGTGACGCCCCACTGGCTGGCGGATTAAATATTACCTCAGTCTGATAGACCGCGCCATAGCTGGAGTCTTGCCACAGACCCTTGACAGATGGGTGGAATACACCAAGAATTCGTGTATCTTATTTTGCACACCAGCAAGTTTGGAGGTACACGCATCATGGTAGCCTCAGACCACCGGACTTTTGTATTCCTCGGATTGGCCGGGGAAGGTGACTATATCGGCGAAGGCGGCATGCTCCGCCGGGCCGACGGTGAAGACGAATGGGTGGACATTTCCAAGGGATTGCCCGCCAACCCCCAGGTACGCGCCCTGGCCATCCGCCCCGACGACCCCAAGATCGTGTTCGCCGGCACCGATAAGGGCGTCTACCGCTCCAAGGACCGGGGAGATACCTGGGAAGCTCTCAATGACGCAGGCCCCGGCAAAGAGGTCTGGTCCCTGGTGATTCACCCCGACAACCCCGACGTGATGTTCGCCGGCTACGACCCCTGCTCCATCTCCCGCTCCAAAGACGGCGGAGACACCTGGGAGATGATGGACACCAGCCGGGTGGTGTATCCCCACATCACGACCTATATGCCCCCAACCGGGAAACGGGTCATCGGTATGGCCATCGACCCGACCAACACCCAGGACATGTACGCGGCCATCGAAGTGGGCGGCCTGCTGTCCAGCCGTGACGGCGGCGAGTCATGGGACTCGATGATCGACGGCCCATACATCAAGAACAACACCCTGGACCTGCACCAGGTCCAGGTCAGCGCGGCCGCTCCGGGCACCGTCCACATAGCCACCCAGACGGCCATGTTCCGCAGCCGGGACAAGGGCGCGCGCTGGGAGCACGTGCAGGTGGAGGAAATGTTCCCCGGCGGCTCCTATTGCCGCGACCTGCTGGTCGCACCCGACGACCCCAAGACCATCTATCTGGCGGCCGGGGCAGGCGGCGGCGCCGCTCCCCCCGACACCGTCCAGGAAGGCGCGTTGTTCAAGAGCACCGACGCCGGCGAGACCTATGACCGCATGGACTTGGGCGAAAGGGTGCCGGGCCGTATGATGCAGATAGCCATTGACCGCGCCGCGCCCGACCACATCTACTGTGCCGCCTACAGCGGCGAGATATACAGCAGTACCGATGGCGGTGGAAGCTGGTCCAAGAGCATGCTCCCGGTGGAGGCCACCCGGTATCTGCACGTTTATCCAATGGTCTGCGGTTAGCCAACCGGCTTTTCGGGACTGGTACAAGAGCAAATTCTCAGGAATAACATCCTGAATGTTACCGGGCTACGAACACGCCCAATCTACAGGAGACAGGTTTGACAAGGTCCTCGATTGACCGCCTGACGTATAGCATAGGCGAAAACTCGCTTGAAAATATGGTCCTGGAAAAGCCCGAGTTCCCGGAGGAGTTCCAAGGGCACCAGGTGATCCGGGAAGGAATCCTTGATAACGCCACACTGGCCGAGCACGGGTTCGAGGGAAACACCTCAGAGCGTTTTGCGTTGGCCGGCCGGGTGACCGGGGCCATGCGGGAACTGGGGCCCACCTCGAATATGGTCATGTCCGACGGGTTCGATTTCATGACCGCCTCGGTGGTACACCTGTTCGACTCCCCGGACTCAGTCCACAACTGGATGCACGACATCTTCCTGAAAGACTTCGAGGACCGGGTGGGAGAGAGCGTGGGGCAGGGCCATCAGCTGGTTTCCACGACCCGTCTGGAGCCCCAGGGGTTCTTCGATGAGGCTGTGGGTCTCAAAGTGCTGCAAGGCGGCGCCGACGGCCTGATCTCCTCCACCGTGGTGGACTTCCGCGTTGGACGCATCTTGGGCGTGGTATTCATCGGCGTGACCGGCGACCACGACCGCCTGGACAAGGTGGTGGAGCTGGGCCAGGCCCTGGAAAAGCGTATCGTGAGAGTGGTACTGGGGTCGATGTAGGGGCCCCACCTCAGAACCTGATGGGCTCCACTCTCACCGTTCTCTTGGTTTTGGCCGATTCGATCATGGCCTCGGTGATCTGCACAGACCGGAGACCGTCCAGACCCGAGGCTCGGGGCTCTACGTCTTTGGTGCCAGCCTGGTTGAAACCCTCGATCTGCCACTTCGCCAACGCCAGAGGGTCAGGCTCATAAGTGACCTCAGAGTTCACTGTCTCGCTGGTCACTTCTAGGGCGCCGCCCAGGGTTGGGCTGGCGGCATTTCTCAGTAGGACCCGGCCGTCGCTGCCGTAGACAGTCACGTCGTTTATGGCGTCTGGCATTCGGCTCCCACAGACCATCGTCCCGATGGCGCCACCGCTGAACCGCAAGGACAACGAGGCCAGGTTCTCAAGAGGGGCCTCCGCCGTCTGGCCGTCGGTTATCGCCGCTACTTCGACCACCGTCTGGCCCAGTATGAACTCGAGGTCATCCACGCAGTGGACACCGGAGCCAATCATGGCCCTGGAGTTCCCGACCATATCGGGCGTTTCCCACCACTCTCGCAAGCCGCTGCGAAGTTCCCTCTGGAGTTCTCCTCTAACGCCAAAGCCCAACATTACTTGCGCCAGGGCCACCTCGCCCAATCCACCTTCCCGCACCAGCCTGCTGGACTCCACGTGGCCCGGATGGAACCGCAACTGGAAGCCGATGCCCAGCTTGACGCCGTTGGTGTCGCAGGCCTTGATCATCGCCACGCAGTCGGCCACCGTGGTCGCCATCGGCTTTTCCACCAGAATATGCTTTCCGGCTTTGGCGGCTGATTGGACGTGGGAAGCGTGCAAGTTGTTGGGAGAGGAGACAAAAACCACATCGACTCTGGAATCAGCCAGCAACTCTTCCACGGACGTGTAGGCAGCCAGCGCGCCGTGGGTCTTGGCGAACTCGTCCGCCCGCTGTTGGTCTCTGCTATAGGCCGCGATGATTGCCGTGTCTTCCGCCAAGGCTGCAGCCGGCGCCACCCTGGTGTTGGGATAATTGCCAGTCCCGATGAATGCCCAACCTATAGCCAACGCTTAACTCCTGTAATCGAAAGGGCTCGACGCGATATGTCCCGCGATAAGTCTTTAGGTTAGCGGCCCGCCCCCACTTTCGCAGTCGCTTCCTTCAGGAACTTGGTAACGTGGGGCAACACCTGCTCCCCGGCCCTGGATACTTCACCGTGGTTGAGGCCGGGAAGTGTCACGAACACAGCTCCGGGTATGGCCTCGCCCGCCGCTTTGGCAGCGGGATAGAACCCGTCGGCATCGCCGCAGTACAACAGGAAGGACAACTCCAGCCCGGGCAACAGCGGTTCCACGCCATCGGTGCCATTGGGAGCGAGCGTGGCCGCGATCAGAGCTTCAGGGTCATTCTGAAGCAGTCGTTCCTTACGCTTGGCCTCCATCGGGCCCTCGGTCTTCTCGGCGTTGGCAACGTAAGTAGCCATACCTTGGCGCAGCACGGCGATACGGGATTCGGGCGGAATATCGGTATTGGTGACGTTCGCGCCCATCCCTCCGATGGCAAAGGAGTGAAACCGCTCGAGAGCGTATTGCACGAGGCCAAACCCGATGCGGCCACCCATGGAATAGCCCAGGTAATGGGCCTTGTCCACGCCCGCATCGTCCATCACGGCCAGAATGTCGCTCACCCGCAGCTTCAGGTCATAGTCTTTGGGGTCGTGGGGCTTGTCGCTGCGGCCGTGGCCCCGGGCGTCCACCAAGATCAGCCGGTAGTCCTTCTTCAGTCCCTCGACGAAGCCGTAGGCATACCAGGTTTCCAGGCTGTTCGTTACTCCGTGTTGCAGCACCAGGGGAGGGCCGTCGCCCTAGACGTGGTAGTGAATCTTGACGCCCGAGTTATCTACGTATGGCATTTCTCAACTCCGTACTTTGGCCTAAGCTCGTCGAACGACCCCCTTAGCCCTCACGTATCTGACGGGCCGCTTCGTCCCCCATCTCCGACGTGGAGGCGGCGCCGCCCAGGTCCGAGGTCAGGACCGTGCGTTCCTGCAGGCAGCGCGCCACCGCGTTGTCCACCTTTTGGGCCGCTTCTTGTTCTCCCAGGTGGTCCAGCATCATGGCCACCGCCGAGACCGTGGCCAGCGGGTTGGCGATCCCCTTGCCCATGATGTCGAAGGCCGCCCCGTGCACCGGCTCGAACAACGACGGGTACTCCTTCTCCGGGTTGATGTTGGCGCTGGGCGCCAGACCCATGCTGCCAGTGACCACCGCGGCGATGTCGGAAAGAATGTCGGCGAACAGGTTGGACGCCACCATCACATCGAAGTCCTCGGGCCAGCGCACCAGGTCCATGCAGGCCCGGTCCACAAGCAGGGACTCGGTCTCTATCTGGGGATAGTCAGCGGAGACCTCTTGGAACACCTCGTCCCAAAACACCATGCCGAATGACTGGGCGTTGGACTTGGTGACCGAAGTCACCTTCTTGCGCTTGTCACGGCGCACGCAATACTCGAAGGCCGCGCGGATGATGCGCTCGGTGCCCCGGCGGGTGAACATGTTGGTCTGCACCACCGTCTCGTGGGCCGTCCCGGCATACAAGCGGCCGCCCACCGGAGCGTACTCGCCCTCGGTGTTCTCCCGGAAGATGACCATGTCGATGTCGCCGGCCTTCTTGCCGGCCAGGGGAGATTCGACACCCGGGTACAGGTATGCGGGCCTGATGCACACGCCCTGGTCGAAGCCCCGCCGCATGGGAAGCAGCAAGCCGTGGAGGGTGATGTGGTCGGGGATATTCGGGTCGCCCACCGCACCGAACAAGATGGAGTCGAAACCCTTTAGTATCTCGATTCCGTCCTCGGGCATCAGGTTCCCGGTCTCCCGGTAGTACTCCGAGCCCCAGGGAAACTCAGTGAACTGGAAACTCAGCCCCTCGGTTACGCTGGCCACCGCCTCCAGGGCTTTGCGGCCCTCGGCGATGACTTCCAGACCCACGCCGTCGCCGGGAATAACTGCCAAATTGTAATCTGCCATTACAGTCCTTTGTCTTAGCTTGAGGAATTTAGGTGTTCACCTGTTGGACGCCTCCGCCCAACAGTCGGAAATGATACACCGAATCGGCGTCGGGAAAGGCCTCTAAGGCCTGGTGGTATGTCGATTTGCCTCGCCGCTCACGGGCGTCCAGCAAGACCCCCATCACCGTACCGCTGTGGCCAACATTCACGCCCACCGCCCCCACAGACTTGGCAAAGTCCTGTACCTCGCCCAGTCGGGGCTTGGCCAGGACGGTCCGGCTGGCCTCGGCGCTGATGGTCGCGCCCTGGCCCACCAATGCCGGGTCCTGGTCGGCTATGCCCTGGCGAAGCAGCCGCAACGCTTCTGTGGTCTGTTCGTCCACTGACTGCCAGCGGCCGAACCGGTCCACCATATTGAACTGCACGGTGTCCACGGTGCCGCCCAGGTCCAGGGCCACGATCTCCATGGGCGGCGGCGGGCCCAGGCTCTCACGGATGACCCCGGCCCGGTGGTCGAAGAGGGCAACACCGGGAATCATCACGCCGTCGGTGGGTTCGATGGACAGGGCGATCTGGGCTATCTGATAGGGAGTCAACTCCTCGCCCAGGGCCAGGCCCGTCGCGGCGATAGCGGCGGCCAGGTCGGCGCTGCTGCTGCCCATGCCCTTGCCCCGGGGGATGGGGTTGTTGATGGTGAGTTTGGCCCTTACCTTGGCCTGTTTCAGCTGGGACAGGGTACGGCGCACGGCGGCCACTGCCTTTCCGCAGTCTTCCGGGGCTTCGATTCCGGGCCCCCCGGAATAGATCTCCACCTTGACCCGCGAATAGAAGTCCACCGGGCAGGTGACCAGGAAATGAATACCCTCGACAACGCCCTGGGCCAACTCGCCGCAGACGCCGGGCGCACGGACGGTGGCGCTGCCCAAGAACTCTCCGCCGGAATCTTCTTGGTTGATCTCTGGGGGCACTCGTTACTCCGAAGCGGCCGGCTTGATTCGGTTCGGGATGCCTGCCACTACCAGGAACACTTCACTGGCGGCGACGGCTATGCGCTGGTTGACCGTCCCCAAGAGGTCCTGGAACCGCCGGCCCAAGGGCTCGGGGGGTACCAGGCTCAATCCTACCTCGCTGCTCACCAGCACAAATCCATGGCTAGCGTCGGCGATCAGGGCCAAAAGCCTGTCGGCATGCCCGAGCGTCGCTGTTTCCATCTCTTGCTTTGATTGCCCCTGGTTTTCCATCAAGAGATTGGCGACCCAAACATCCACTGAATCGATTATGACCGAGCCGGTCCCGCCCCGCAGGGCTGGTGCGATGGCATCGGCCAGGTCTACGGGCTCCTCCAGGGTTGACCACCCGGACGGACGTGACGACTGATGACGACGGATGCGCTCTGCCATCTCGTCGTCGGTGGCCACTCCCGTGGCGACGTAGAGCACCGGCTGTTCCAGGGCACTCACCCGGGACTCGGCGAAGGCGCTCTTGCCCGACCTTACTCCCCCCAGCACCAGACAGAGCCGGGAAGCCATCAGGCCCGGTCCGAATCGTATTCGCGGTTGAGGCCGGACAGGCGGTAAATCAGGTCCATATCCATGCTGGACCGCACCCAGTCAGCCAGCTTGTCGTACTCCAAGTCCATGTCCAGGTCGGAGCCCTGACCGGGAAGGGACACACCCTTGCGCCGGGCCAGTTCGGCCAGCATGGCGCTCCGCACTCCACCGTTGTGGAACAGGCCGTGTATATATGTGCCCATGACATTGCCGGAGGCACCCAACGCGCCTTCAAGGGCGTTTGCCTCGGTAACCGGCACATCCGCCCGGTCTTCGATGCGGAAGGCCGGCGCGAAGCCCTCACCCACCGTCCGGCCCATGTGTATCTCATAGCCTGTGACCGGCATACCAGCCGCCCCTGCCAGAAGTCCGGAGCCTTCAGAGACCCTGCCTTTTATGCGGTGAGTCTCCTTGGTGCCTTCAAATACGGTGGTCAACGGCATCAGGCCCAAACCGTCCAACTCGGTCATGGACGATTCGATATGCTCGGGGTCGCTTACCTTGGTCCCCAGCATCTGGTAGCCGCCGCAGATGCCGACCACCGCCGTTCCGTTGCTGTTCAGTTCTTTGATGGTGTTGGTCAGGCCCCTTTCGTTCATCCAGGCCAGGTCCGGAATGGTGGTCTTTGTGCCAGGAATGATTACCAGGTCGGGCCGGCCCATCTGTGCCGGCGAATTCACGAATTCGAGGTTCACCCCCGGATGGCGGGCCAGTGCGTCGAAATCGTCAAAGTTGGCTATGTGGGGTAGCTGGACCACAGAGACGTCCAGCACCGATTCCGCCGCCGACGCTGTGGTCACATCCAGGGCCACCGAGTCCTCCTCGGGAATGTGGATGTCCCGGTAGTGATGGACCAAGCCGGCCACGGGCACTCCGGTGCGGTCCTCCAGCCAGGTGAGCCCATCGGTGAGTAGGCTGGGGTCGCCCCGGAACTTGTTGATAACAAATCCCTTCACCGCCTCCCGTTCCTCGGGCTCCAACAGTTCCATGGTCCCGACCAACGATGCGAAAACGCCGCCACGGTCGATATCACCGCAGAGCAGCACCGGGGCCTGGGCGTAGAGGGCCACCCGCATGTTCACGATCTCGGTGGCCTTCAGGTTGATCTCGGCGGGACTGCCGGCTCCCTCTGCTATGACGATGTCGAAATCGTTCCTGAGGCTGTCCAGGGATGTGTGCACGGCCTCCCATAGCTTGGGCTTCAAGCCGTAGTAGTCCCTGACGTTGGCTGAAAGCATGGGCCGGCCCATGACGACGACCTGGGAGATGTGGTCAGCTTCAGGCTTTAGCAGCACCGGGTTCATTTCCACCCGTGCCTCGACCCCGGCGGCGTCCGCCTGGACCGCCTGGGCACGGCCAATCTCGTCGCCGTCGGCGGTCACATAAGAGTTGTTGGACATGTTCTGGGCCTTGAATGGGGCTACCCTGAACCCGTCCTGTCGGAATATCCGGCAGAGGGCTGACACAAGCACACTCTTCCCCACGTGGGAAGCTGTGCCCTGGACCATGAGTACCTGTCCTGCCATCTTAGAGAAAAGTTCCTTTGGGACCCGGGTTGGTGATCAGATCTGGTTGGTGGTCAGACCGTCCAGATGCGACTTGTCATTGAACAGCCGGAGGACGGCGTTGTCGGCGAATGTATCGACCACGGTCAGGGCGCAGTTGCCAAATACAAAGGACCAGTTGCCTTCCAGAGGCATGCCCAACAGGGAGACCATGGCCGCCCGCAGGGACCCGCCGTGGCCCACCACCAGAGTGTTCTCGTTTAGGTGGCGGTCCTTGATCTCGCCAAGGATGCCCTGCATCCGGACGCTAACGTCCCGGACGGTCTCGCCGCCCTGGGGGGCGTAGTCCAAGTCCTTTTCCAGGTACTTGGGGTATTCGTCTGGATACTGGGCCTGGATCTGGGGCAGGGTCAGTCCCTCGAAGGCCCCTTTGTGGTACTCCCTTAGCCTGGGAGTCTCATGGGGCACCACGTCCCTCTCCCCCAACGCCAGCTTGGCGGTCTGGGAGGCCCGCTTGAGGTCGCTGGAATAGGCTGCGTGAATCGGCACCGATGCCAGACGCTGACTGAGACGGCGTGCCTGTTCAGCGCCCTGATCGGAGAGCTCTATGTCGGTGTGGCCTTGGATTCGTCCTAGGGCGTTCCATTCAGTCTCGCCGTGACGAACGATAAAAATAGTCCCCATTCTGGTGGATATTCTAATCAACGGGCACTTGAAAGTACACCGCCGTGTGTTAGTTAATGTTTTCGGAGCACTTTGGCATACAACATATAGATGAGGCTACACAGTCTCGGTAGTTGCCATAATTTAAGAAATTGGCATACTACATGTTGACATGTTGGGGTATCCGGGCTACAATAATTCGACCCAAAAGATGGGAGGTGCGCTATGGAAGCCTACTGTGTGAAGTGCCGGAGCAAGCGCGAGATCAAGAACCCTCAGAAGATCACTATGAAGAACGGAAAGCCCGCAACGTCGGGTGTGTGCCCGTCCTGCGGCACCAAAGTGTTCCGTATCGGGGCCGCCTAACAACGGTTCCCGGCTTCTTTCTTAATAGCTGATCGTGGGCGGCAAGGAAGCTGTCCGGTATTTATGACCCGGACGCGGAGTTTCGCCCGTTTATCAAGACCTAGGCCTGTTGCAGCCACCCCGTGCAGTGTGTACCTGTGTGGATGTTCGGGTGGCTGTGGACAGGGCGCAGTGGTCTTCGATTCCTTACGACACAGCCTATTTTTCGATGTGTTGGGCTGAGCGTGTGGTGACGACGGGTTGCGGGAATTTCCCAACTCAGATTCTTTCCATCGCCAGATGAAAATGCCCCTACGTCCAGTTACGTAGGTTAGGCACTTGTTTCTTTGTGGCCGGAGGACCCTCCCCTTCGGCCACAGGTTTTTCCCATCCCCATTCCCGTCCCTCGTGTGTCTTTTCTTGTGCTATCATGGCGGCTCACGCGATCCAGCCTTGATTCACGCGTGCATCAAGCCAACACCGGAGAATACATGACACAGCCCGCATCCTGGCAAGAATCACTGCAGAAAAACGCCCCCGAACTCTTTGAAGTGGTCAACGGCGCCCGTGAGTCCGTACTGACCGACGGCGCCCTTTCCCTCAAGGTGAAAACCCTCATGACCATGCTCTGTGACGCCCTGCTCGCCCATCCCGGTGGAGTGGCCAACATCGCCGACCGGGCCCGGGCCGCCGGCGCCACCGAAGCTGAGATCGCGGAGACCGTCGGTGTGGCCTTCCTCTTTGGCGGCATGCCCGCCTTGGTCACCGGCGCCAACGCCTTCAAGAGCTAAATCCAGATTCTCTCAGCCTCGAGGTGTATGAAATGGCACAGAGCAGCCCCATCGTTTTCCTGAATGGCGAACTCAAGCCCGAATCCCAGGCCGGCATCTCCATCAGAGACCGGGGATACCTGTACGGCGATGCGGTATTCGATGCCGCCCGCACGTTCAACGGGACCCCCTTTCGGCTGAAAGAACACATCAAACGTCTCTACGATTCGCTGCGGTACCTGCGCATCGACCCCGAGATGTCTCCCGACGAGATGGAAGACTGGTCCAGGCAGGTGGTGGAGCACAATTTCGGGCTGCTACCGCACGGCCAAGACATGTGGGTGATGCAACGCATCAGTCGGGGCATCGAGCCCATACTGCCCGGCGACGAGATGCGTCCCACTGTATTGATCGAGACCCACGCCATCCCCTTCGCCCGCAGGGCATCCCTATACCGGGACGGCGCGGCAATCATCACCCCATCCGTACCCAGGGTTCCGCCACGCTTCATCAGCCCCAGGGCCAAGACCCACAACTACCTGAACCTGATACTGGGCGACCTGGAAGCCCAGGCCACCGACCCGGACGCCTGGGCCGTGCTGCTGGACGAATCGGGCAACCTGACCGAGGGCCGGGGATCCAATATCTTCCTGGTGAAAGATGGTGTGGTCACCACCCCCAAGGGACAGTACGTTCTTGAAGGCATCACCCGGGGCGTGGCCATGGACCTGGCCACCGGGCTGGACATGCCCGTGGAAGAGCGTGACCTTGACCTGTATGACGCCTACACCGCCGATGAGGCCTTCTTGACCTCCACCAGCCTTTGCATCTGCCCCATATCTTCGGTCAACGGCACCCCCATCGCCGGCGGTGTCGCCCCCGGAGTCGTCACCCGCCGCCTGATGGACGCCTTCAGCGACCTGGCGGGTATGGACTTTGAAGGACAGTATCTGGCCCACCTGGAATAGGACCAACCCATTCATCGCTTTCTATCTGTGGAGGGAACATGTCCGAACAAATCGCAGGGATAACCGACTCTCCCGCCGAAAAGCTGGCGGGCGGCTTTGGCTTCACCGAAGGTCCCGTGTGGCATCCCGACGGCTACTGGCTGTTCGTCGATATCCAGAAACTTCAGATCCATAAGATGTCGCCCAGCGGCCAACTGGAGACTTTCAGGGACCCCAGCTTCGGCACCAACGGCATGACCTTGGACAAGCAGGGCGACCTGGTCATCTGCGAGAGCGACAACCGCCAGATCATGCGGTTGGGCGCCGACGGCAACTACACGCCCATCGCAACCCACGCCGACGGCAAGCGGCTGAACCGCCCCAACGACATCGTAGGCCGCTCCGACGGGACACTCTACTTCACCGACCCCGGCGGGCGTCTGACCCCGGAAGAACGGGAACTGGACTATAGCGGCGTGCACCGCATCAACCCCGACGGCTCCCAGGCGGTGGCCACCACCGAGACCGAATACCCCAACGGCCTGGCCTTCTCCCCCGACGAGAGCATCCTCTACGTGGCCATCACCCGCCGCGACTCCGATTGCCTCCAGGAAAAGGAAGCACACCAGATGTGCGAGCACCAGTTCATCCGCGCCTTCGACGTCGCCGCCGATGGCTCGCTCAGCAACAACCGCATCTTCGCCAACATGTTTTCCGCGGAAGACGGCGTTCCCGACGGCATGAAAGTGGACGTGGCAGGCCGCATCTACTGCACCGGCCCCGAGGGAGTCTGGGTCTTCGACGCCGCGGGTAATCACCTGGGCACCATCATCCTGCCCGAGATTCCCGCCAACTGCGCCTGGGGCGGGCCCGACAACAAGACCATGCTCTTCACCGCTCGTACGTCGGTCTTCAGCATGCGCATGACCACCGCCGGCACCCCAATCCCCAGGGGTTAGTCCAATTGGCCAACTACGACGCCATAGTGATCGGCGTCGGCGGCATGGGCAGCGCCGCCGTCTATCACCTGGCCAGGCGTGGGCTCAAGGTCCTGGGGCTGGAGCAGTACGACATCCCCCACAACATGGGCTCCTCCCATGGCTACTCGCGGATGATCCGGTACACCCTCCAGGAGCACCCTTCCTACGTCCCCCTGGTGCGCCGGGCCTACGAGCTGTGGCATCAGCTGGAGAACGCCTCGGGCGAACGGCTGGTGGTCACCACCGGCTCGGTCCGGGCCGGCCCACCGGAGAGCCCTTTCTTTCTTGGCGCCAAGGAGTCCTGCGACGTCCACAACATCCCCTACGACATCCTGACCTCCGCCGAGTTGGGACGCAGGTTTCCCGGGTATCAGCTGACCGAGGACATCGCCTCCATCTACCAGGCCGACGGCGGGTTTCTGCTGCCGGAACGCTGCATCGTGGAGCACGTCCGCGCCGCCCTGGACGCCGGGGGCGAGGTCCACGGCCGGGAGACGGTCCAGGACTGGGAACCTCTCGGAGAGGGCGTGCGGGTCCGCACCGACCGGGACACCTACACCGCGAACAAACTGGTGGTGACCGCCGGCGCCTGGGCTGCCAAATTGGCCCCTCAGGTGGCCAAGTACGCCGTACCCGAACGGCAGGTGCTGGGCTGGTTCCAGCCGGAGCGCCCGGAACTGTTCCGGCCTGAGTCGTTCCCCGTGTTCGGCGTGCTGGCCGAGGAGGGTCGATACTACGGATTTCCCAGTTACAGCGTCCCCGGTTTCAAGATCGGCCGGTCCCATCATTTGCTCCAGCAGGTGGACCCAGACAACATGGACCGGGAGGTACACTCCGAGGACGAAGAAGTCCTGCGCCAATTCGTTGGCCGCTATTTCCCGCTGGCCGCCGGGCCGGTGCTGTCATTGAAGACCTGCATCTACACCAACACCCCGGATGAACACTTCATCATCGATCGGCTGCCCACCCACCCCCAGGTATCGGTGGCGGCGGGATTCTCGGGACACGGTTTCAAATTCGCCAGCGTCATCGGAGAGATAATGGCCGACCTGGCCCAACACGGCGAGACCACCCACGAGATCAGCCTGTTCAAGCTGGACCGGTTCGATTCGTAGTCCTTCAATAAAAGGGGGATGACGGCGGATTTCGGACTTCCGGGCCGTACCGGGCGTCCTTGAGAGTAATTTGCACCCGGTGATATGCTGGGCTTAGCGGGCACTGGGCACTATCTAGCAGGAATAATCCCAAAAGTTGGATTCAAGACACATGGACCACCTGACCATCCACGAAACCCCTGGCATCAAGCTAGACAAGATGGTGATCGCCTTCAGCGGCTGGGCCGATGCCGCCGAGGGCGCGACCAGCGCCATAAAGTTCCTGCAGCGCAAACTCCAGGCCAAGAAGTTCGCCGATATAGACCCCGAGGAGTTTTACGACTTCTCCCAGACCCGTCCCTATTCCTCCCGGACCAGGGACGGAAAACGTCACATTCAGTGGCCGGCGAACGACTTTTCCTATCTATCCGCCCCCGGCTCCGACCGGGGAGTGATGGTCTTTGTGGGCGTTGAACCAAACCTGAAATGGCGCACATTTTCCAAGACCGTGGCCAAGGTGGCCAGCGACCACGGCGTGAGATCGGTCATCCACATCGGCGCGTTGTTGGACGCCGTGCCCCACACCAGGCCCGTCAAATTGAGCGGGTCCGCCAGCCAACCCCAGTTAAGCGAATTCCTGGAAAGCCAGGGCATACGCTCGTCCAATTACCAGGGCCCAACGGGCATAAGTTCAGCCGTTATGCAGGCCTGTTTGGACGAGGGAATGGAGTACACGTCCATCTGGGGGCACACCTCCCACTACCTTCAGGCCGCACCCAATTACCGGGTGGGTTCCACTCTGCTCCAGGTCCTGCTCAAACTCCTTGACCTTCCCCTGGACCTGACAGACATCCAGTCGGCCGCCGCCACATTCAATGGTGAAGTGGCCAAGGCCGTGGAAAAAGACGACCAGATCAGCTCGTATGTCACCAAACTGGAAGGACAGTACGACGAGGCCGTTGCCGCCATCGAGATCCCGGATCCCCAGGAGTTGGTCCGTGACCTGGAACAGTTCCTGAGGGGCGAACAGCGCCGGCCTCCAACAGATCTCTCCTCATAGCAGACCACTCCCCTAGACCTTTTCGAACGGAATTTCCCCAGCAAGACCGGGTCTCAGCCGACTCGGTCTTCCTTGCTTCGTGCCCGTTATTAAATCCGTCCCTGTAACGAATTCGGTCGGCCTCCGCACCAAATACTCCCCTCTAACCGCCCACAGATAGGAAATACTCCAATTCCGAATAATCCCAGTACCCCAGTATCTTGACCTGATACCTGGCACTACGTATAACTATCAGATTTTGCGAATATATATTATTTTTCCGCATATATATCCCGACCGTATAGTGTGTTGACATACAATATCCATTCGATTAATTCAGCAATTACAAACAACGGGTCCGTTGGCCTCCAAAAGGCCGGCGGCCTTTTTTAGAAATCACCTGCACCGCAGGGCCGAATACGACCCAAGCAGTGCGGAGATTTGCCAAGCCCAAAACCTAAAACGACGGAGGTATGTCCCACTTGAACCACTGGTTGAAGCACCCCAAGACATTGATCCTCGGACCATTGGCGCTCTTACTTGCCGCCATAGTGGCTTGCGGGTCATCGGCGACTGCGACGCCTGTCTCAGCGCCGCCGGCAACCACCGCACCCACTGAGGTGCCCGCAGCGGGTTCGACAACAGCTCCCGGGGCTACCGTGGCCCCCACCGAGGCCCCGGCGATGACCGGCCCTTCCGGCACGCTGAGCGTTGGCCAAAAGGAGCTGGGACCCTATTTCGGAAGTCCCAAATTGGCGGGTAACCCCCAGATTTTCCTGAACAATGCTGCTCCGATAACGGAGACATTGGGAATCCACGCCTTTGAAGGCGACGCTGTGTTACCCATGCTGGCCGAAAGCTGGGACATTTCTCCCGACGGCCAGGTGTGGACCTACAACATCCGGAAGGGTGTGCAGTTCCACAAGGGCTTTGGCGAGATGACCGCTGAAGACGTGGCCTTCTCCTTTAATCAGGTGGCAAACAGCGAGAAGCATGCGCGTGCCTCTGTGGCCAATGAAATCTTCTTTGCTGAGACCGGAAGTCAGACCGTTACTGACGAATACACCTGGGTGGTGGACTCTGGAGTCCCATTCTCCGATGTTCCCATCCTGGAGCTGCTGGGCACACCCCGGTCGGTGAGCGCCTGGATCATCAGCAAGAAGCAATACGAAAAGGAAGGCGAAGAGGAAGTGAACCGGAACACCGCCGCCACCGGACCATGGTCCATCGTCGAGTGGAAGACCGGCGAGTTCTGGACGCTGGAAGCGGTCGAAGACCACTGGCGCCAGACCCCCAACTTCGCCGAAATGATCCAGTGGGAGATTCCTGAGGAGTCTGCCCGGGTGGCTGGTTTCAAGACCGGTCAGCTGGACACCTTCGTCATGGCCCTGGACTCCATCTCCGAGGTGGAATCCGTGGACGGCGCCATGCTGATGCAGGTGCCGAACGCCGCCCAGTCTGGCCTCAACTTCTACGGAGCCACTCACCTGAACGCCAAGGACTCTGACGAGCCCTGGCCCAACTACGACCCCGAACTGCCGTGGGTCTCCGCCTCGGCCGACGAGTCCACCGAAGACTGGCAGAACGCCGTCAAGGTCCGCAGGGCTTTGAGCATTGCCATTGACCGGCAGACCATCATTGATGAGCTGCTGCTGGGCTTCGGCCATACCAACGTCCTTCAGGGTTGGGGTGGTCCCCATGAGGCCCGGTACGAAGATGACATGATCTGGGATTACGATCCCGATGCAGCGAAAGCACTGCTGGCCGAAGCCGGCTACCCCGACGGTTTCGACATCACTTTGACGCCCGCCATACGCGGCGCTCCCTCTGAAGTCGAGGCCCGCGAAGCCATCGCCCAGTACTGGGATGACATCGGCATAAATGTACATTTCCAGAACCTGCCCTACGGTACGCTGCGCCCCACGTTGGTCGCCCGTACCTACCAGGGCGCGACCTGTCACTCGGTATCCATACGCCTGGCTCCCACCCAGGGTTATGCCAGCTTCACCAATGCTTCGCCGTTTAGCTACGGCGCCGAGCATCAGTTCCTGGAAGACAACATCGCCGCGACCAAAAGCTCGATCCTCAATCCGGACCGCGTGGCCGCCGAGGATGCCCTGGCTCGCTGGAATTACGATAACGTCTTCGCCATGACCGGTCTGTACGTCAATGACAACATCTGGCCGGTCGGGCCGAACATCCAGCCGTGGGACGGCTTCATCAAGCAGGGTGACCTGCGCCAGATCAACGGGTTCGAGTACATCAAACCCCGTTAAGCGCCCCAAGCCGTAATTCGGCTCGGTCTGGTCAAATACGCACTTTCCAGTGCATCGGCCACAATTAGGCCCGGTGGAACGGAAGAGAACAGATAGGTTCTTCACCGTCCCACCGGGCTTTTTTCGTTTCTCCCCCCAGCGGTTCACCTGAGATTTGCCTTTCCCCGTCTCCCCGGAGCGACCTCCCTAAAACCGCGAAGTACATCGAATTGGATGTCTTCAACTTTTTGACTATCAAAACTTCAGAGTGTGTAACGATTTCGCTATATACATACTCGATTTGTATAGTCACAAACATCAATCACCGGTAATCTACGAAGTTTTAGATGATATATATCCCAGTTGAATCTTGACTTGCCACCTGACATCGCGTATATCTGTCAGACTATCGAAAAATATGAATGTTTTACATTAATCTTTTGATTTTTATCTGCCAATAAAAACAATAATATTCTTATATTAATATCATTATTGTTCCATGGGTTGCTGGCCGCGGAAGGCCGGTGACTGAAATATCAGAAATCGTTTGCACTGGCGCCGTTATCCAGCGGCAGCAGTGCATTGATTTGCCGGAGCCCACCCGATTAAAGATTGGAGGTATGTCCCACTTGAACCATTGGTTGAAGCACCCAAAGGCAATGATTCTAGGACCCTTGGCTCTCCTGCTGGCCGCCATCCTAGCGTGCGGCTCATCGGCGACTGCGACGCCTGTCTCAGCGCCGCCGGCAACCACGGCACCAACCGCGGTGCCCGCAGCCGGTGCGACAACGGCCCCCGACGCGACCGTGGCCCCCACTGAAGCGCCGGCAATGGCCGCAGCGCCCTCGGGGACCATCAACGTCGGCCAGAAGGAATTGGGGCCCTACTTCGGTAATCCCAAACTGGCCGGAAACCCCCAGATATTCCTGAACAACGCCGCCCCCATCACCGAGACCCTGGGCATGTACGACTTCGACAGCAACAAGGTTGTTCCGATGCTGGCCGAAGGTTGGGACATCTCGCCCGATGGACAGGTCTGGACGTACAAGATCCGTAAGGGAGTCCAGTTCCACAAGGGCTTTGGCGAAATGACAGTGGAAGACGTCGTATTCTCCTTTGACCAATTAGCCAATAGCGAGAAGCACCCCCGCGCTTCCAACGCCAAGAAGATCTTCTTCGCCGAAGACGGTAGCCAATCAACGCCCGACGATTACACCTGGGTCGTCGACTCCGGATCGCCATTCTCGGACGTGCCGATCTTCGAATTGCTGGCCACACCCCGCGCCACCATGGCTTGGATCGTGAGCAAGAAGCAGTTCGACCAAGAGGGTGAAGAAGAAGCGAACCGGAACACCGCCGCCACCGGACCATGGTCCATCGGCGAGTGGAAGACCGGCGAGTTCTGGACGCTGGAAGCGGTCGAAGACCACTGGCGCCAGACCCCCACCTTCGCCGAGATGGTGGAATGGGAAATCCCCGAAGAGTCCGCCCGCGTCGCCGGCTTCAAGACCGGTAATCTGGACACCTTCGTTATGGCCCTGGACTCCATCTCCGAGGTGGAGAGCGTCGACGGCGCCCTGCTGATGCAGGTCCCCGACGCCGGACAGGCCGGTCTGAACATCTACGGTCAGACCTATGTGAACGTTGGCACCGCTGACCAGTGGCCAAACTACAACACCGACCTTCCCTGGGTATCGCCCAATGCCGACACCAGCTCGACCGAATGGGAGATCGCCCGCAAGGTAAGGGAAGCACTGTCCATATCCATCGACCGGCAGACCATCGTTGACGAGCTCCTGCTGGGATTCGGCAAACCCTTGGCCCTCAGGGACTGGGGCGGACCCGATGCGGCCCGTCTGCCCGATGATATGGTCTGGGAGTTCAATCCTGACAAAGCAAAGACCCTCCTGGCCGATGCTGGGTATCCCAACGGTTTCTCCGTGACCCTGACCCCGGCACTGCGCGGTGCGCCCTCCGAGGTCGAGGCCTGTGAGGCCATAGCCCAGTACTGGGATGATATCGGTCTGGACGTTACCTTCCAGAACGTACCCTACGGCACCCTGCGCCCGACGCTGGTAGCCCGGACGTATGAAGGCATCACCTGCCACTCGGTCGCCATACGCTTGGCGCCGGTGCAGGGATTCGCTAACTATCTGAACGACTCCGTCTTCAGTTACGGCACCGAGCACCCGTTCTTGGAAGAGAAGATTCCGGTGGTCCAGGGAACCACCAACCGCGCCGAGCGGGAGGCCCTGGAGGTGGAGATCGCCCGCTGGCAGTTTGACAATGTCTTCGGCGAGACCGGTCTCTACGTTTTCGATAACGTATGGCCCGTCGGCCCGAATCTCGCCATCTGGGACGGCAAGGTCAAACAGGGCGACCTGCGCCAGATCAATGGGTTCGAATACATCGAACCCCGTTAACAGATCGAGCAGCCCACTTGGTTGATCGATGAAAAATTGCCCGGCGAGGAATCCCCCGCCGGGCAATTGGCTTTCAGGCCCCTGAAGACTGCGGCCGACATTCCCCGCGGATGAGATGACCGGTGCATCCCAAACGGCGTTAAGGAGTCTCAACTGGGCCCAAGGAAAACAGGGGTTTGCCTCGAAACTTCCCCCCTGCTTTAACCCAAATCAGACGGTTTCTCGGAAATTGGCGGATACCTATTACGGGATGGTATCAAAGACTCTGATTCAACAGTCTCGAATGCCCATTTTTATGCGTGTTTTAGGCTCCTTTTCAGCCTATTGACTTGCCAAAGCCGATAGTATATATCTAGTTAGCAATTTGGGAGGGGACTGATTTTCCGGCCCCCTCTTTCACGTCGCCGGTCGAACGAAAAACTGGAAGAAAGGACTGAATTTCAGGCAATAAGCCAGACACAAAACCTACGGATTCAAGCGTCTTCAGCCCAGCAGAAAAGGAGAAACGTCCGACCTGATTCAAATTGCGGCATTGTGCGTATAGATACCAAGGGGTCCCATCCAAATTGCAGATCACGCCCGGCGAGGACATAAGAGACAAGCTCGGTCCATTTTTACTTCCCATCGGGCGTACGATTGTAGGGGTCTGCTTAGGGTTAGTCCTGAGCATGACAGGTATCGGAGTAGCTTGGGCCCTCTTCATTTTTTTCGGTTTTTCTTCGGCGAATGTTTGGCTGGGTTGGCTCTACGCCGGAGCTGGACTAGGTGCGGGAACAGCTTGTTTCTTCGCCTGGTTGAGGTTGGATAGGGAGGAGATGCTGGTCCTGGTGTGTACGGCTCTTGCGGTCGTCGGCACAGGAATAGTAGGAGCGTGGATAGGATTTGAATACGGTTCGACGCAGGAGATTGAATGCTGCGCCATGCCTACCAAATCACCGATTTACTACACATCTATAGGGGCTACCGCAGCGGCAAATATTGGGGGGGTCGCAGTAGCGGCAGTCCGTACGCTCACCGGGAAATAGTGGGCGAGACCATCTACAAAACATTGGCAGAAAAATTTGGGAAAGGGTGAACTGACGGTTAACTGATATGCAAAAGTATTTGGCGCGCCGGTTAGTCCTAGCATTTGTGACGCTGCTTTGCGTGTCCCTCGTCATTTTCATAATGAGCCGGGTGTCTGGTGATCCGAGACATATCTACCTGGATGACTACTCGACCCAGGAAGACTGGGACCGCATGGGCGAGGTACTCGGCCTCGATAAGCCTTACTACCAGCAATACGGCCTTTTCTTGAAGGACGCTCTCCGGGGTGACCTGGGAGAGTCTGTCCGAGAAGCCCGGCCCGTGATTGAAGTGGTCTGGGAAAGGCTGCCCGCAACCTTGATGTTGGGCTCCGTGGCCTTTGCCCTCTCCTTGATAATCGGGGTCCCCCTGGGAATTTTGTCTGCCATCAGACGCGGCACATTCCTTGACGCCTTCGGCAAGTTGGTTGCCTTAATCGGGCAATCGGCCCCACCCTTCTGGCTCGGCATCATGCTGATGTTCCTGTTTGCCGTGAAGTTGGGCTGGCTGCCCCCCTATGGAAAGCAAGACTGGAACAGCATCATTCTCCCTGCTGTCACGCTGGGCTGGTACTACGCCGCGGCTAACCTGCGGCTGGTCCGCTCCGCCATGCTGGACGTGCTGGATTCCGAGTACATCAAATTGGCCCGGGCCAAGGGGGTAAACTCCAAGAGCGTAATTCTGAAGCACGCCTTTAGAAACGCTTTGATTCCGCCTCTGACCTTCGCCGGAGTCACCCTGGGCGCTCTGGTAACAGGCTCCCTGGTTGTTGAAACAGTATTCGCTTGGCCCGGCCTGGGCAGGTTGGCCATTGAAGCACTGTTTGCCTTTGACTACCCGCTACTGCAAGGCGTGGTGATCACCTTCACTCTGCTGTATGTTTCCGCGGCATTCATCGTGGACGTGATGTACGCATACGTTGATCCTAGAATTCGGTACGCTTAGGCAGTAGGAGAGAATAATGGCTGCAGATCTTAGCGGAATAGTTGTAGCACCCCCTACGAGGCTGGCCCAAGCGGCCGGGATCTATCGTAAGCTCCGCCGTTGGCCGCTTGTCCCGGTCTTCTTATTGGGTCTAGTGGTGTTCGCCGGACTCTTCGCACCGCTGATCTCGCCCCATGACCCGGAAAAGGGCGAACTTCAAGAGCGGAATATACCTCCGGCATGGTCCGGCGGTGAGTCGTCGCCGAAGATGGTGGTCGAGCGTCTGTCAATCAACGACAGGGGCAGCCAGGTAACCCTGCGCGACGCACAGAAAATCGACCCAACAGTCCAGGTCGGCGATCAGGTTGACATTGTGACCAAGCCCGGTGGCAGCACCAAGTTCCTCTTGGGCACGGACCACTTGGGCCGGGACGTCCTTTCCCGCGTCATCTACGGCGCCAGGATTTCACTCATCGTGGCCCTGGTAACCTTGGGCGTGGGCGGGAGCATTGGCGTCGTAATGGGTCTGGCGGCAGGTTATTACGGCGGCTTTATAGACGAATTCTTGATGCGGTTGGTCGATGTAAAATTGGCCATTCCATTGATTCTGATTGCACTGGTGCTGGTCATCACATTGGGCCAGTCGCTGGCAATCATCGTCACAGTGCTTTGTTTATTCATCTGGCCCAGGTTCGCCCGTCAGGTGCGCGGCGAAGTGCTCCAACTGAAGAACATGGACTATGTGTCGTTGGCCAAGGTGTCGGGCGCTTCCACTGCCCGAATCCTGTTCATCCACATATTCCCCGGCACCATCAACACGCTGATCGTTGTGGCAACCCTGCAGGTCGGTATCGTGATTCTGCTGGAATCCACTCTCAGCTTCCTTGGCGCCGGCGTACCGCCTCCAACCCCCGCTTGGGGATCAATGGTCTCAGACGGCCGCGATAAGCTGGCCGGCGGCGTGTGGTGGATCTCCACCTTCCCGGGTGTTGCCATCATGCTGACCGTGGTCTCCCTTAACTGGTTTGGCGACTGGCTCCGGGATACCCTGGACCCACGCCTACGGCAGATGGAGTAACCACGGCAAAAGGCAACCCATTAACTCAGTAATTAGAGGGATGAGTAAAATTCATGGCCACGGAAACCAGAGTAAATACCGAGACCGTGTTACAGGTCGAAGACCTGCGTACCTACTTCCGCACCCGTTGGGGAACGGTTAAGGCCGTAGACGGAATCTCCTTCGACCTGCGCAAGGGCGAAACCCTGGGCATCGTCGGTGAGTCGGGGTGCGGCAAGTCCGTAACCATGCTTTCACTGATGCGCCTGATTCCGGAGCCGCCGGGACGCATCGTGTCGGGGAAGATCATCCTTGACGGCGATGACCTAGTTCAGATGTCGGAAGAGGAAATGAGCAAGATGAGGGGCAGCAAGATCGCCCTCATCATTCAAGACCCCATGACATCCTTGAACCCGGTCTTCACCATTGGCGACCAGGTGGAAGAGGCTATCAAGATCCACCAGGACATTCCCAAACGGTCCGTCGTCGAACATGCCCTGGACGTGCTGCGGAAGGTTAATATCCCCGCTGCCGAGTCCCGGGTGAAAGACTACCCCCACCAGATGAGTGGTGGTATGCGCCAGAGGGTTGTGGGAGCCATCGGCATCTCCTGCCAGCCCCAGGTGCTCATCGCCGACGAACCCACCACGTCCCTGGACGTGACCATCCAGGCCCAGTACCTGAAGCTGTTGAAGGACCTGCAGAAAGACTCCGACCTTTCGCTCATCTTCATCACCCACGACTTCGGCATCGTCGCCAAGATGTGTGATCGGGTAGCGGTGATGTACGCCGGGCGGATCGTCGAGCACGGCAGCGTTAGAGACATCTTCAACCACCCGTCCCATCCCTACACTGAAGCTCTGTTGGCATCGGTGCCGAAGATGGACGCAGACGTGGACCGGTTGTTCTCCATTGAAGGACAGCCCCCGCCACTGCACAATCTGCCCGAGGGCTGCGCCTTCGCAGACCGGTGCCCGGTTGTCATGGACAAGTGCCGGACAGAATATCCCACCGTGACTAACGTATCTGAAGGCCACTCCGCGGCCTGCTGGAAGTTGGAATGACCACTACAGAACAATCACCTGCACCCAGCCAAGCCGGGCAGGTCATACTGGAAGCCCAGGGCCTAAAAAAGCATTTCCCGGTGACCAAGGGTCTCTTGATCTCCAAGGTCACCGGCCACATCAAAGCCGTTGACGGAATCTCCTTCCAGCTCAGGGCCGGCGAGACCCTGGGCATCGTAGGCGAATCCGGCTGTGGCAAAAGCACCACAGCCAAGATGATGCTGATGCTGGAGACCCCCACTGAGGGCAGCATCCTCTTCGAGGGTGACGATGTCCACCACTCTTCGGCTGCGGTGAGAAAGTCCTACCGTAGTTCGGTGCAGGCAGTGTTCCAGGACCCCTGGAGCTCCCTGAACCCCCGGATGCGGGTCAAGGATCTGATCGCCGAACCCATGGTTATCAACTGGGACATCAGCAAGGCGGAACAGCAGGAGCGGGTCATCAAGCTGCTCTACGACGTGGGGCTCAACGAATACCACGCCAATCTGTTTCCCCACGAGTTCTCCGGCGGGCAGCGCCAGAGGCTGGCCATCGCCCGGGCACTGGCCCTGAACCCCAGGGTGATCGTGCTCGACGAACCCGTCTCGGCCCTGGACGTATCGATCCGGGCCCAGATCATGAACCTGCTGAAGGACCTGCAGAAAGAGTACAACGTTGCCTACATGCTCATCGCCCATGACTTGGCCACTGTGCGCTACATGTGCACCTGGGTCGCGGTGATGTACCTGGGTGAGATTGTGGAGCTCTCTCCGGTGCAGGACATGTACACCAACCCCTCCCACCCGTACACCAAGGCACTGATGTCGGCCGCGCTGCCGTCTCACCCCGACATGGAGCAGGAAGAGATAATTCTCACCGGTGAGGTACCCTCACCCCTGAATCCGCCGCCGGGTTGCTACTTCCACCCCCGTTGTCCCGCCGCAATGGACCGTTGCGCCGTCGACAAGCCGGAGCGTAAAGAGTTGGCGCCTGGACACACCATCACCTGCCACCTGTATTAACCGTCCCTTAACAGGATAGGAACAAAAACCGGGAGGCCTGGGCCTCCCGGTTTTTTATTTGGCCCACCCCAGTGCTAAACTTGCCACTGAATTTGTAACGCCGGTTAGATTCGAGCAGAAAGTATGCCGAAATCCACCACCAAAAAGAGGGCCCCGCGGACGAAGAGTAAGGCCGATATCGCCCGAACCATTGAACTCATGGCAGAGCAGTACGGACCGTTCTCCGAAGAGCCCCGCCTGCCCCCCATGGATGAGATGGTCTTCACCATCCTTTCCCAGCACACCTCGGACATCAACTCCAGCCGGGCCTTCCGTCTACTTATGGAGAAATTCGGGACTCTGGAGTCGGTGGCGGCAGGCGACATCCAAGACATCGAAAAGGCCATCGCCCCCGGCGGCCTGGCCAAGATAAAGGCCCCCAGGATCAAGGAAGTCCTGAATAAGGTGCTGGAGCTAAACGAAGGATCTCTGGACCTGTCCTTCCTGCGGGAAATGCCCCTGCAGGAAGCCAAGGCATGGCTTCGTCAGCTGCCCGGCATCGGCCCAAAATCGGCGGGAATCGTGCTAAGCTTCTCCCTGGGCATGCCGGCCATGGCCATCGACACCCACATCTACCGGGTGTCCCAGCGCCTGGGTGTAATCGGCCCCAAGGTCAGCGCTGACAAGGCCCACGACATACTGGAGGAGAAGGTGGAGCCGGGGGAAGTTTTCAACTTCCACGTCTCATACATCAACCACGGGCGGCAGGTCTGCCGGGCACAACGGCCCAAATGTCCCGAATGTGTGGTCGGAGACCTCTGTCCCTCCCGAAAAAAGTTCATGACCAAAAAGGAGCTGGCCGAACTGGCCGCCTCCGAGGAACAGACCCTGGCGGGCAGCAGCGGAGCGCCCATGCCCCATGTGCCCCAGACTCAAGAGTCCTTGAATTAGAAAAAGAGTTGGCAAGATGAAAGTAGGAATCATAAACATCACCGGCTACGCAGGCAGCGAATTGGCGCGGATCCTGTACCGCCACCCGGAGGTGGAGATAACCTCGGTCACAGGCCGCAGCGCCGCCGGCCAGCAACTGAACGAGGTGTTCCCCCACCTGTCGGCCATGGACTTGACCATCGAACCAGAGCTGAGCGGCTCTCTGGACCTGGTGTTCTCAGCCCTACCCCACAAGGCCAGCGCCGAAGCCTGCATCCCCGAGCTGGAGAAGGGCGTGAAGGTGGTGGACATCAGCGCCGATTTTCGTCTGAAACAGGCCGATGAGTACGCCGAATGGTACGGCGTTGACCACCCGGACCCCACCTACCTGGAAGAGGCGGTCTACGGGCTGACCGAGCTGCACCGGCACGATGTGAGGGAGTCCCGCCTGGTGGCCAACCCTGGCTGCTACCCGACCAGCGCCATCCTGGCCTTGGCGCCGGCGGTTGCCCAGGGCATAATCACCCAGGACGTCATCGTGGACAGCAAGTCGGGCGTTTCAGGCGGCGGCCGCAGCCTGACCATGACCAACCATTTCTCAGAGGTGAACGAAAACGTCTTCGCCTACGCGCTGGGCGGACACCGGCACCTGCCGGAGATTACCCAGGAGTTGGGCAATCTGTCGGACGAGACGCTGAACCTGACCTTCCTGACCCATCTGATTCCCATGACCCGAGGGATCCTCAGTTCCAGTTACGCCACCCTGGCCAACCCGTCGGAGTGGACCGGTGACGAGGGCAAAAAGAGGATCATGGACCTGTACCAGGACTACTACGCCGACGACCCCTTTGTCCAAGTGGTGCCCGTGCCGCCCCAGACCAAACAGACCCTGGGCAACAACCTGTGCCTGGTGCACCCGACCATAGACCAGCGCACCGGTAGGCTGATGGTGATCAGCTGTCTGGACAACCTGGTAAAGGGCGCCGCCGGCCAGGCCGTGCAGAACATGAATGTGATGTGCGGTTTCCCCGAGGAAACGTCCTTGGAGGCCCTGGCGGTCTATCCGTAAGCATCAGCGGACAGCAATCAGCTTTCAGCTAAGGGATTTGTTGCTACCATTAGCTACGGGGCTATAGTAGAATGTCCCTCGTGCCCCGGTCGTCTAGCCTGGCCTAGGACGCCACCCTTTCAAGGTGGAGATCATGGGATCGAAGCCCATCCGGGGTACCAGCCCAGCGAAAGAAAAGACCCCGCAGCATGCGTTGCGGGGTCTTTTTTGTGGTTGATGGGTGTTTAGTCCACCGGGTGGAAGAGCCCGGTCTCGGCGACCTGCCGTCCGGAACTGGCCAGGTAATTCGCCAGGTTGGTTGGGCTGTAGTCCACGGCGTCGCTCTCGAACCTGGTCGCCGTTTCCGGATGCACGGCCTGGCTGGCGAATCTGGGGTCGCCCACCCGGCGGGTGTGACTGGAGAGGTACTTGTAAAACCCCGGCCGTTCCCCGTGCAGGTCACCGGACCAGGACGGGTGGATGGAGCCGCTGATGGCCTGCTGGTCAAACTCCAGTCCGCAGGCCTGGGCCTTATACATCATCCACATGAAGGCGATGTCGGGCAGACCCGAATCCGAACTTCCACCGCCCACTTCACTGTGGACGCCAGCGAACCAGACCTGCTCAACGGTCTGACCCTATTTCCCTGTATGTCCCCAGAGGGACGGCTTGAACGCGTTCCGCTTCTCATCCACCGACACAGCGTGGTAGGCATACTTTACCGTGCCGCTGAGTTCTACGTCATGGAACTTGTACCGCCAGTTGAGCAGGTGTCCCAGCCCACGGAAGGGAATCCCCAACGCTCCCACCGTGTCCCAGACGCCCAAAAACCGGATGTCCGTGGTCTTGGAGTACCGGTCGCGGAAGTCCTGGGCCGCCGCCGAGTAGGGATCGGAATTCTTCCTCCGGCCCCTGTAGAGCTTCATGGCCGCGTCCGCCATGCCGGCGTGCTCCTTTCGCAGGAGGCCGCAGTTGCGGATCAGGCCCACCAGGCTGTGGACGGTGTAGGCGCCCCGGCTGAAACCGAAGAGGAAGATCTCGTCGTCCTCTTCGTGGTTGTCCACCAGAAAACGGTATCCGTCCAAGATATTCTTGTTGAGACCGGTTCCCGATGCCCCGCCCAGCAGCCGCTGGAGCTTGTTCCCGTCGGCCCCCACACCCCGGTCGTAGAACTTGGCCTGGGCCGTCCCATTTGAGTCCTGCCCCAGGGTGACGTCGTGAAGACGAATGACGTTGATGGGGTTCGCCTGCTCTGGAGTGTTCCAAGTGCCGTCGGAAAAGATAGCGATTCTCTTTGCCATTCCTGTCACCCCCAGTGGCAAAATACCGTGAATGAGACTATCTTTAGGCATTACTGGCCGGAATCATGGCATTATCAGAGTCAACCAAGACCATGTCAATTTGGCTGCAGCGAATCCCGGTTACTGACCAGGCCAGTTAGCGTGGATTTCACACCAACACCCCTTGGGAGGAGGTACATTGACCTGGCAGGAATTCGCCGAGCAAAACCCCAAATTGGCCGCCCTAGGCTAGGAACGCCTCGACAAGAACGGCCTGGTGATGCTGGCGTCTCTGCGGAAGAACGGCTGGCCCCGAATCTCGCCGGTGGAGCCCCTTTTCTTCAACGGCAAGCTGTACCTGGGCATGATGTGGCAGTCCCGAAAGGCCCTGGACCTGCTGCGCGACCCACGCCGCTCTCTGCATAACGCCGTCTCCGACCGGCTCGCCAGCGAGGGCGAGTTCAAGGTCTACGGACGGGCCATTGACGTCACCGACCCCGAAGAGCGCGGGCGCTACATGGCCGCCATGTCTGAGAAAATAGACATCGATATGGATGCGCACGAATACTTCCATTGTTTCGCCATCAACATCGACAGCGTCGCCGCAAACACCCTGGTGGGTGAGGAGTTTCACCACCAGGTCTGGAAGGCCGCCGGGTAAAGCTGGATAACAAAGCTGGATAACCCAGTAGGATTATGCTCTGGGCCACTGTTCGGTCCACGGCAGACCAATCGGGCATGCAGGTTATGTCTTCTGGCTTCGGCTTCTTGTCCCTGTTCCGAACACCGTGCTATGATTGCCTCAGCCTCGATTTTCGGTCAAAACCGTGGCTAAAACCGCAGCTTTGACCGGCCCGAGACCCGTATTTGAACAGCCAAGCAGACCGTCAGGTCTACGTATCCGTGGACGAGCCCTTCACCGGCGGTATTCTCAGAGACATCCTGGGACCAGCGCCGGGCGCGTCCGCCGAAGACTGGTTGGAGACCGTGGCCAAGGCCGCGCTGGAAGTGGCGCTGGAGGAGACGGGGGCGGCCCAAATGAGCCTGTTCATCACCGACGACCAGACCGTCCGCGGCTTGAATTCCCGGTT
>PBMF01000038.1 GCA_002721995.1 Chloroflexota bacterium | reverse complement strand
TTGGAAACCCGCCCCTACGGTAGACCGGTGGGACCGGTTTACTTGCCCTCTTTTATCCAGTCGGCCACACGCTCGGCGATCATGATGGTGGTGGCGTTGGTGTTGGCCCTGATGACGTCGGGCATCACCGAGGCGTCCACGACGCGCAGGCCCTCCAAGCCATGCACGTGACCGTACTGGTCGACCACCGCCATCGGGTCGGAGCTGGGCCCCATCTTGCAGGTGCCAGAGACATGGTGCTGGGTGTAACAGTTGGTCATGATCCACCGGTCCAGCAGGGCATCATCGGTCAACTCTTCCTTGGTGGGGTTGACCTGTTCCGTCACATGCGCCGCGAAGGACGGGTGCTCGGCGACCTGTCCGGCCAACCGGAGGGCGCCACGCATGCGCTCCCGGTCGTACTCGGCGGAGAACAGGTCGTAATTCAGGTTGGGCTGCTGGTGTGGGTCGGTGGAGTTGAGGGTCAACTCCCCGGCGGATGTGGCGTTCTGCAGGCCAACACTGATCCCGAAGTGGAAGGTGTCGCCTTCGTAGGTCACGCTGGCCGGGCGGTGTTCGCTGCTCATCAGGGTCGGCGTCATCTGGAAGTCGCCCCTGGTCGGAGACCCGGGCAGACTGAACCGGGCGCCCACCTGGAGGCTGGGGGTATCTACGTCCGGCGGGTCGCCTTCGCCCCGGAATAGCATGTAGGCCGCCGGGTGGTCGCGAAGGTTCTTGCCCACGCCGGGCAGGTCGTGGACCACGTTGATCCCCATGGACTCCAGCTCCTTGGCCGGGCCCACGCCGGACAGCAGCAGGGCCTGGGGGGAACCGATGGCGCCGCCGGAGATTATTATCTCGTTGCCCTCGACGTTGAAAACCTCACCGCCGCTTTCGGCCTCCAATCCCACCGCCCGCTTGCCTTCGAATATCACCCGGCGGACGGTTACCCCGCCGCGGACAGTGATGTTCAGCCGGTGCCGGGCCATGTTCAGGTAGGTGAGGGCGGTGCTCATCCGCACGCCGTCGATGTTGTTCAGGGGACGGGCAGCCACACCAGAGGAGTCCGGATTGTTCTGGTCCGGGTCTTCGGGCATACCCACGCCGATGCAGGCGTCATAGAAGGCGCTGGCCACGGGTATCCAGTCCTCCCGCTTGAAACGGCGGACGGGCAGCGGGCCTTCGTTGCCGTGGAAGTCGTCACCGGGGAAGTCCCAGTCATTCTCCATCTTGCGGAAGTAGGGCAGAATCTTGGTGTAGGCCCACTCGTCGTTGCCCCATTCAGCCCACTGGTCATAGTCCTCGGGCAGACCCCGGAAAACCACCTGGCCGTTGACCGAGCTGGAGCCGCCTGTGGCCTTGCCTCTGGGGATGATAATCGGCTCGGGCTGGAGGGGCGTGGCGGTGGCGCGGTAGTCCCAGCTATGGGGACCGTAGGCCGAGCGCCACACGTTATAGCCCTTCTTCAGGTCCTCGGGCAGGTGCTCAAAGTCGGGATAATCGGGGCCGGCCTCCAGCAGCAACACGGTCTTGGTGGGGTCCTCGGTGATCCTGGTGGCCAGTACGCAGCCCGCCGAACCGGCGCCGGCGATGATGTAATCGTATTTCATGATCTCCCTACCTTTATGGTGTGTTGGATAAGGCCGGACCGCTATCTCATAAGACGGACCCGGAATTGCATCGGCACATTATAGTCCCGCTACTTCACGGTCGCCAGGATGCCTTCAAGTTCCGCCACATTCTCCACTCTGCGGACGTTGCGGTGGAGGCCGAAGTCGGACATGGCGTCTTGGGCGATGATCTTGATCCCATCTTCGGGAACGCCCACCTGGTTCAACCGGCTGGGCAGGTCCAGGCCCGAGAACAGTTCCGAGATAGCATCGGCCCCGGCGGCCGCGGCCTGGGCGTCGTCCATTCCCTGTTTGACCACGCCCATGGCCCGGGCGAAACGGGCCTGTCCGGCGGCGTTGGCTTCCGCGTTGTAGCGCATGCCCGGCGCAGTCAGGATGGAGTAGGCGTCGCCATGGCCGCATTCGGGGTAACGGGTGTCCAGGGAGTGGGCCAGGGCGGTCACAACTCCCAGCGCGCTGCCCCCGGCCCCGGCGTCGGTGGCCCGGTTGTACAGAAAGGCCGCGGCGCACAGGTTGGTCCGCACCGATGGGTCGCCGGGCTGACTCTTGACCAGGGGCAGGTTCTTTTTCAGCAGCCGGAGGGCCTCCAGCAAATCGCTTTCCGCCAGCGGGTTCAATCCTGTCCGTTGCAGCGCCGCCGCCACGCCGGTAAAGCAGGACGCGGTGGCATTGAGGCACAGCCAGGGCGAAGCGGTCAGCAGGGCCTGGTCGTCCCAGATGACGGCGGCGGGGCGAGTCTTGGGGTCGAACAATTCCAGACGGTGGCCCGACTCCGAGTCGATCAACGCCGTGCCGGCGCGGGTGACCGCCGTGGTGGCCGTGGTCAGTACGACGAAGTTGGGGATCTTGGGGGCCATGAGACGGGGACTCACCGGTGGTTTCCCCTCGGGGTACTGGGTGCATAGTTCCTGAGCGGTCCCCTTCTCGGCCAGCAGGATGGTGATGCCACGGGCGGTTACCACGGCGCTTCCGCCGCCCAGGGCCACGATGCCGTCGGCTTCCACCTCCCGGGCCTTGGCCACACCGGCGAGTACCGAGGTCAAAGGCGAGCCGGTCTGGCCACCGTCAAACACCCCGGCGAACCGCTCTCCCAAGGACTCTTTCACCCGGCCGACCAGGTCGGTCTTGGTGGCGACGGATTGGCCGCAGACCACCAACACCCGCTGGGAACGGGCCCGGTCCACCTCTTCGGGCAGTTTGCTGATGGCATTTTCGCCGGCATGCACCCGCACGGGATAACCGACAAACCGAAATGGGTCTGTGCTCACGGTTTTCATCTTCCTTCAGGCGCGTCGCGCCCTGGCTGAGACAGGCGTTAATGTTGCCACCGGAGCCTGGATTTGGCAACCGGACTGCCGGTGTTAAAATCGTAGCTGAACAAACCTATGCCACATCTGTCGAAGAAAGACGAAGACCGCATGGTCCGCTACCGGGGCCAGAGTCTGCGGCTCCTCCAGGACGCCATGGATGAGATTCGCAGCGGCCGCTGGCTGCGCTGCGAGGAATTGCTCTGGGGCAGTCTTACCCTGGCCGTGAAGGGTGTGGCCCTGGGACGGGGCCGGGAATTGGAAGACGGCATGAAGGCGGTGGAAGAGTACGCCCTGGAGTTGGGCAACGAACACCGCGACCGGCGTATCCGGGAAGCATTCACCAAACTGGCGGTCTTCGGAGATACCGCGGAACAGGTGCGGGAATCCCGCATCAGGGCAGACCATCTGGTAACTACCCTGGAAGACGTCACGGGAGCCGTGGAGAAGCTGTGGGACATGGCCCCCGGCGGCGACCTGCTCTTTGGCCCCACCGACGAAGAACTGGACGAGCTGGAAGAGATGGACGGCGGACGGCCCGAGGGAGGCTACGGTGGCCGAGACTAGGGCGGCCGGAAAGACCGTCTCCATCCACACCCACGGCTGCAAACTGAACCAGGCCGACAGCCAGGTCCTGGCCCGCCAGTTCCAGCAGGCCGGCTTCACAGTCGTCAATTCCCCCGGCAAGGCCGATGTGGTGGTGCTGAACTCCTGCACTGTCACCGCAACTTCCGATTCCAAAGCCCGCCAGTACCTGCGCCGGGCCCGCCGCGCCAACCCCGACGCCCTGGTGATCGCCACCGGCTGCTACGCCCAAAGGGCCAAGGAGGACCTATCCGCCATGGAAGCGGTCTCCCTGGTACTGGATAACCGGGAGAAGGAAGCACTGGTTGCAACCGTCGCCGGCCATCTGAAAACCACCAACGCCGCGCCCTTGGAGATCGGTCAAGGAGCCCAGGGCCGCAGCAGGGCCATGGTTAAGATTCAAGAGGGCTGCGACCAGGTGTGCGCCTACTGCATCGTCCCCAAGGTTAGGGGGCGGGAGAGAAGCATCCCACCCGAGCAGATCATCGGAGAGATCAACAACTGGGGCGCGGGAGGCTGCCACGAAGCCGTGCTCACGGGCACCCAACTGGGCACCTACGGACACGACCTACCCGGCACGGATCTGAAAGGACTGATAAGGCGGGTTCTGGCGGAGACGGACATCGACCGTCTCCGCGTCTCATCGCTACAGCCCCAGGAAATCACCCCGGACCTGCTCTCGCTCTGGGACGACAAGCGGCTCTGCCCCCACTTCCACATCCCGCTGCAGAGCGGCAGCGACACCATACTCAGGGCCATGCGCCGACGCTACGATACAGAGCAGTTCTCCCAGACAGTGGAACTGGTGCGAAAGACCGTCCCCCATGCCGGAATCACCGCCGACATCATAGTCGGGTTCCCCGGTGAAGGCGTTAGGGAGTTCGCCGAAAGCTACAGCTTCGCCCTGTCCACGGGGTTCAGCGACATCCACGTCTTCCCCTACTCCATCAGGCCCGGCACATCGGCGGCCTATCTGGATGGGCAGGTGGACAGCGCCCTAAAGAAGGAGCGGACCGGCGAGATGCTGGAACTGGCCGCATCGTGCGCCAGCAATTTCCGCAGGGCGTCGTTGGGACAGACACGGCCCGTTTTGTGGGAGCCGAGGAAAGCCCAAGAATCCACCCAATGGTGGAGCGGCCTCACTGATAACTACCTTCGAGTCCGGACGCAATACGACAAGGACCTGGGCAACGTGATTACAAATGCCCGATTGATTGCGTTGGACCAAGACTGGCTGACGAGCGAAGTCGTTTAGCTGACCCGCAGGCCGACCGGACGTGTTGGCGGTCCTCACTGTCCTTCACTCGTCAGGGCAGTTGGGACGAAAGCATGCGGCTCTCGCTGCTGGCAGGCACGCCGGCGAAGAGCCTCTGCCGAATTTGCATTCCCCTAATTTTTCCCGCTATGTCCGGCAGTGTGGCCGGATGTGATTCTGTCGTTGTTCTAGAGTTCGACGGGTCTTAGGTAACCCATCTCGCCCCGGCGCTCCAGATATCCTGCTTTGATATCGTGGCCGTGGGAGAAGACCAAGAGCCAGCCCTGCTTTTCTGCCTGGTCCAGCAGGTCCCGCTTTGCTTCCAGAGTCACTTCGGGAGAGCTGTCGAAGGCGGAGATTGCCACCAGGTTCAGGTGATGGGGCGTCGGCACCAGGTCGCCCAGGAAGACCACCCGCTCGCCGCCGTGGTTGAACATGACCATCTGGTGGCCGAGGGCATGCCCGTCGGTGACCATCACATTCAGCCCGGGGAGTATCTCGGAATCGCCGTCCAACAGTTCAAGCTGACCGCGTTCTTCGATGGGGAGGAAATTCTCGGAACGGTGCACGCCGTGGCATCGCTCGTTGGGGTTGCAGGCCTCGTCCCAGCACTTCCCCTGGACATAGTACCTGGCCCTGGGGAAGGTGGGCACCAAGTTGCCGGCCCGGTCCAGCCGGGTGCAACCGCCCGAATGGTCAAAATGCAGGTGGGAAAGGACCACCGCGCTGATGTCCTTGGGGGTGAGGCCTACGCCTTTGAGCCCCTTCAACAGGCGGCTGGGGACCAGTCCCAGGTTCTCTTTATCGGTATCGACTTCCTTGGAGCCGATTCCCGTGTCTACCAATACGTTCTGTCCGCCAACTTGGAGCAGCAGACAATTTAGTCCCAGTGTCATCCGGTTCTTCCGGTCGGTTACGACGCTGTTCTCCCAGGCAACCTTGGGCACCTGGCCGAACATGGAGCCACCGTCCATCTTGATGACACCATCACTGATGATCTTTACGGCTGTCGACATCATCTTTACACGCAAACCCCTCAAGTATTATTGAACGTGCGCCCCATCCGATGTCGTCGCCACTCGATACTACAACTTTGGTAGAAACACCGAAGATCTGCCAAAGGAAATACCGGGGGTCTCGTCAGAGACTTCCGAAGATGAGAGAGAATAGTGCTCAGGACCGTGGAGACGATCTGCCGGTTTGATTTCTGACGGGGCCGTTCCATTCATGTTCTATTGGTCGCGGCTTCTGGCCGGTGGAAGTTTTTCCTCGATTATCTCTTCTCCTTTTGATTGATCCCTTAAACAGGAAAGCCGGTGGCCCGAAACTTCGGCCACCGGCTTAGAGTTCTACCGGGCAACATCACAACACCCACGCCCACTCTCTCCCGTTGACCCACGTAGCAGATTAATGTAAGGGCAACACGGCCTGTCAAGGGGTAAATCCGCGAATTTATTATCAGTATTTTTAGAAATTTTATATTTGTTTAAAATTAATGTCAAACCGACGCCTGGAAACCCATTTTTATGTAAAACCGCTGTTTTTCGAGGTGACACTGGTTTCGGCGATTTTGACGGTGCTATACTAGCGAAAACCTTTCGAGATCCTTTTTCATCGACGGTAATCAAGACTATCTAGGACGGAAAAAATTTCGTCTTTGGAGGTCCGTATGGCGGACAACAACCTGGGACTGATGGCCCACCTGCTGCGCCGGGCCGGCTTCGGCGCCACCCTGCCCGAGTTGGAGGCCTACCAAACCAAGGGCTACGAAGCCACGGTGGAGGAACTGCTCCACCCCGAAGACGCCCCCGAATGGAACGACGACCTGGTCCGCCGCTACCACGCAGACCAGAACAGCATCATGTACTTCGAGAGCGCCCAGTCCTATTGGATGTACAAGATGATCAACTCCCAGCGGCCCCTGGAGGAGAAGATGGCCCTGTTCTGGCACGGCCTCTTCGCCACCGCCTACGGAAAGTTGAACCATGCCAAGGGAGTGGTCAACCAGACCGACACCTTCCGCCGCAACGGCCTGGGCAACTTCCGTGACATCTTGATGGACCTGTCCAAGGACCCGGCCATGATCTTCTGGCTGGACAACAAGGACAACCACAAAGACGCCCCCAACGAGAACTACGGCCGGGAGCTCCTGGAGCTCTTCTCCATGGGCATCGGCAACTACACCGAAGACGATGTGAAGAACTGCGCCCGGGCCTTCACCGGCTGGACCATCGCCAACCAGGACTACATGAGCGTCCGGGCCTCCCGCGACTCCATCTGGCCCTCGGGCCGCATCGACTGGCAGTTCAAGTATCTGCCCGAAGACCACGACGAGACCGAGAAGACGTTCCTGGGCCGCACCGGGAATTTCAACGGCGAAGACATCATAGACATCATCGCCATGCGCCCAGCCGCCAGTTGGTTCATCGCCGGCCGGCTCTACAACTATTTCGTCTCGGACACTCCCAACGAAGAAGCCACATCCTTCCTGGCCGAGGAGTACCGCAAGACCGGCGGCGACATACGCTCCATGCTGCGGGCGCTGTTCCTTTCCGACTACTTCAAATCCGAGAATGTCTGGTACTCCAGGGTGAAGAGCCCGGCGGAACTGGTGGTCGGCACCGCGCGCCTGGCGGGCAGCTACCAGTCGCCCCGCTGGGACATCACCAACCTGGCCAACGACGCCAACTTCATGGGGCAGGAGATCTTGAACCCACCCACCGTCGAGGGCTGGCACACCGGCACCGAATGGGTGGACACCGGCACCCTGGTGGAACGCATCAACTCCGCAGCGCTCATCATCGGCGATGCCACCCAACCGGGAGTCCAAGGCATGCTGAAGAACCTGAAGGACCGCCAGGACTCCTACCAGCCGGAGGAACTGGTGGACGCCTGCCTCCTTTTGGCCGGCGGGCTGCAGGTGTCGGACGGCACCCGCGACCGGCTGGTGGAGTACGCCTCCGCTTGGGGCGAGTTGTGTTTCACCCCAGAGGACGCCGTGGCCTGCTCCGAGCAGCGGGTGATTGAACTCCTGCAACTGGTGATGGCGACCCGCGAATACCAGATGGCCTAAGGCGGTCTCCTTAATCATGACCACCACCAAGACCTTTATCTACAGTCACACCATTGGGTTCTTGGCGGCCACGGGCCGGGGGTTGACCAACCCCGTGGACCTGGCCATCAACTCCCAGGGCATCATCTATGTGCTGAACCGGGCCGGGCCAGAGACTCCCATCCGGCTGCCATCCAAACGCGTGACCATGTGCACCCTGGACGAGGACTGGCTGGGGGACTTCGGCACCGGCGGCACGGGAGACGGCCAGTTCTGGTGGCCCAGTTCCATCGCCATCGACAGCGAGGACCGCGTCTACGTTTCCGACGAGGGCCTGCAGCGCGTCACCATCTTTGATAAGGACGGCAAGTTCCTGGACAAGTGGGGCGAGAAGGGATCGGGCGAAGGACAGCTTGAATACCCCTCCAGCATCGCCTTCGACACCGACGACAACCTGTACATGACCGACAGCGGCAACCACCGGGTGCAGAAGTTCACCCGCGACGGCAAGCTGCTGGATTCCTGGGGAAATCGGGGCTCAGGGACCGGACAGTTTGACGCTCCCTGGGGGCTGGCCCTGAGCGGCACAGGGGACGTGTTCATCTCCGATTGGGGCAACGACCGCATCCAGCGTTACGACGGTTCGGGCAGGTTGATCGAAGAATTCCCACAGTTTCCCGGCGAGGACGCCATCCATCGCCCGGCGGGTCTTGCCGTGGACGATGAGGGCAATATCTACGTAGCGGACTGGGGTAACGAGCGCGTGAAGGTCCTGGCCCCCGACGGCAGTCTATTGGCGTCACTGCGGGGCGAGTCGGTGGACTCCAAATGGGCGGCGGACTACTTTGAGGCCAACCCGGAAGAGGGCCGTCTCAGGGCCGAGGCCGACCTGACGCCGGAAGTGGAACCGCCGGTGCGGCGCGACCGGGAGATGTCCGCCAATGTGGAAAGTCTCTTCTGGGGTCCCACGGCGGTGAAGCTGGACGGCGAGGGCCGAATGTTCGTGGCCGACAGCATCCGCCACCGGCTCCAGGTCTACAACACCAACGGTTAAACGCCCGCCTAGCCCTGGCCCCTGGCCCGGTCCATGCGTCCCCAGGTGTCCCGCAGCGCCACCGTCCGGTTGAACACTGGATTACGTGGCGTGGAGTCCGGGTCCACCGAGAAATAGCCGGTCCTCAAGAACTGGAACCTCTCCCCCGGTCTGGCGTCCTTCAAGCTCTGTTCCAGCTTGCAGCCCTTCAAGACCTTCAGTGATTCGGGGTTCAGGTTGTCCTTGAAGTCTCCGCCCTCGGGCAGGTCGTCGGGGTCTTCCTTCATGAACAGGTGGTCATAGACCCGGACCTCGGCCTCCACGGCGTGTTCCGCCGAGACCCAGTGGGACGTGCCCCGCACCTTTCTGCCGTCGGCTGACGTACCGCCTTTGGTTTCGGGATCGTAGGTGCAGCGCAGTTCGATGATCTCTCCGGTGGCCTCGTCCTTCACCACCTCGTTGCAGGTTATGTAATAGGCGTCCTTGAGACGCACCTCCCGTCCGGGGGAGAGGCGGTAGAACTTGGGCGGCGGCTCCTCGCGGAAGTCGTCCTTCTCGATGTACACCACTCTGGAGAAGGGAATGGACCTTTCGCCCATGGTGTTGTCTTCGGGGTTGTTGACCGAGGTTATCTCTTCCGACTGTCCCTCGGGGTAGTTCTCGATGACGACTTTCAGAGGGTCGAGCACGGCCATGACCCTGGGCGCCCGCTTGTTAAGGTCGTCCCTCAGGGCGTGCTCCAACTGGGAGATCTCAACCGTGTTGTCGCGGCGGGCCACGCCGATGCGGTCGCAGAACTCGCGGACGGCCTCGGGGGTATAGCCTCGGCGGCGGAGTCCCGAGATTGTCGGCATGCGGGGGTCGTCCCAGCCGTTCACGTAGCCGCTCTCCACCAGTTCCATCAAGCGGCGTTTGCTCATGACGGTGTAGGTCAGGTTCAGCCGGGCGAACTCAATCTGCTGGGAGTGGTAGATCTCCAACTCGTCCTGCAGCCAGTCGTAGAGGGGGCGGTGGTTCTCGAACTCCAAGGTGCAAACCGAGTGGGTGATCCGCTCGATGGAGTCGGACTGGCCATGGGCGAAGTCGTAGGTGGGGTAGATGGGCCACTCGTCGCCGGTGCGGTGGTGGGACTCCTTCAGGATGCGGTAGAGGACCGGGTCCCGCATGTTCAGATTGGGCGAGGCCATGTCGATCTTGGCCCGCAGCACATGGGAGCCCTCGTCGAACTCCCCCTGCCGCATGCGCTGGAACAGGTCCATGTTCTCCGCCACACTCCGGTCCCGGTAGGGGCTTGGCTTGCCGGGCTCGGTGAGGGTGCCACGGTACTCCCTGATCTCATCGGCGTTCAGGTCGCAGACATAGGCGCTGCCCTTTTCGATCAGGCGGATGGCGTACTGGTAGATCTGTTCAAAATAGTCGGAGGCGTAGAAAAGGTTGTCCCCCCAGTCCCAACCCAGCCAGCGCACGTCTTCCTGGATGGATTCGACGAACTCCACCTCCTCTCTGGTGGGATTGGTATCGTCGAAGCGCAGGTGGCAGACTCCACCGAAGTCCTCTGCAATGCCAAAGTTCAGGCAGATGGACTTGGCGTGGCCGATGTGGAGGTAGCCGTTGGGTTCGGGCGGGAACCGGGTGATCACCCGGCCATCGAACCGGCCCGATTTGTTGTCATCGGCGACCATACCGCGAACGAAGTCAGCCGAAGTATCGATCTGTGTCATTCTCTAATAATCCTGGGGGGTGACTGCTTGAGGTTAGCCGGCGGCGCTGAACTGCTCCACCGCATCTTCCATGCGGCTGACGACACTATCCTTGCCCAGTACTTCCATCATCTCGAACAGAGGCGGTGACACGGTGCGGCCGGTGGTGGCGGTGCGCAGCACACCGAAGAACTGGCGGCGGGAGAGGGAGAGCTTCTCCCCTGTGGCGTTCAGCACCTCTTCCAGCTTTTCGTGGCCGTAGTCGTCGGTGGCGCTCAGTTGGTCCAGGGCTGCTTTCAGGGCTGTCAGGGTTGAGTCCCGGTCCATACCCTTCTGCACCAGTATTCCGGTGTCTTCAAATTTGTCGACCTTGAAGAAGATGGAACTCATATTGGCGGCCTCGTCCAACCGCTTGATGCGTTCTTGCAGCAACGGGGCGATCCGGCGCAGGTAATCCTGTTCTACCGGCTTAAGTTCGTCGTCCAGGTCCCGTTCCAAATAGGGCAGCATCCGGTCCGCCAACTGGTCCGAGGTCAGCTCTCTGATGTAGACGCCATTCATCCAGAGCAGCTTTTCCTGGTCGAAGATGGCCGCCGATTTTGTGACCCGGTCCAGGGTGAAGTTGTCGATGATGTCCTGGGTGGGCATCTTCTCGGTCTCGCCGTCCAGTGACCAGCCCAATAGCACCATGAAATTGAGCAGTGCCTCGGGCAGGTAGCCGTCATCTTCATACTCGCCGATGGCCGTGGCGCCGTGGCGTTTGGACAGCTTGGCCCGGTCCGGCCCCATAATCATCGGCAGGTGGGCGAACTCGGGAGGATCGAACCCCAGCGCCTCGTAGAGCTGCAGGTGGCGGGGGGTGCTGGGCAGCCACTCCTCGGCCCGCATCACGTGGCTGATCTCCATCAGGTGGTCGTCGGCCACCACGGCCAGGTGGTAGGTGGGGAAGCCGTCGGACTTCAGGATGATGAAGTCGTCCAGCAGTTCATTCTTCCACTCGACCTCGCCGCGGATCAGGTCGTTCACCCGGGTGATACCGCTCTGGGGCATGGCGAAGCGGATGACGTCCGACTCTGCCTCAGCGCGCAGACTGTCCTTTTCGTCCTGGCTCAGGAACCGGCACTTGCAGTCGTACTTGGGGGGAGTGTGCCGTTCCCGCTGCCCCTGGCGCACCTGGTCCAAGCGCTCACGGCTGCAGTAGCAATGGTAGGCGTTGCCCTGGACCACCAACTTGTTGGCCAGGTCGTAGTAGATCTGGAGCCGTTCCGACTGCTGGTAGGGGCCGTAGGGGCCGCCCACCTCGGGGCCCTCGTCCCAATCGATGCCCAGCCAGCGCAGCCCGGCCAACATGGCCTCTATGGAACCGGGAACCAGGCGGACTTGGTCGGTATCTTCGACCCTGACGATGAACTTGCCGCCGTGGTGACGGGCAAAGAGCCAGTTGAAAAGGGCCGTTCTGATGTTGCCGATGTGGGGTAATCCGGTGGGGCTGGGAGCGAACCGGACGCGGACTTCTCCGGGCACGTTTATTCTCCGATGGAATAAATGGGAACAGCCAACATTGTAGCATGGCCAGGCACGACGAATAAGGGTAGATCCAGGGCCGAACTAGCCCTTACGGAGCTCCTCCAGGGCCGGGGCTAGGTCTCCCGGTAGAGCGGTCTGAAACTCCAGAGGCTCCCCGCTAGTGGGGTGGTTGAACACCAAGTGAAAGGCGTGGAGGAAGTGACGGTCCACCAGGGGGCTGGCCTTGCCATAGAGTTCGTCGCCGACCAGCGGGTGGCCGATGTGGGCCATGTGCACCCGTATCTGATGGGTGCGGCCGGTCTCCAGGTACAACTCCACCAGACTGTGCCCAGGGAATTCTTCCCGGACTTTGTAGCTGGTCCGGGCCTCTTTGCCGCCCACCACCACGGCCATGCGGGTGCGGCGGCGGGGGTGACGGCCCACCGGAACGTCCACTTTGCCCTGCTCTGACGACGGCGTTCCCTCCACCAGGGCCAGGTATCCCTTGGTCACTTCCCGCGCCTTGATCTGGGCCGAAAGGCTGGTATGGGCCTGGTGCGTCTTGGCCACCACCATGAGGCCCGAGGTGTCTTTATCCAGACGGTGGACGATTCCGGGCCGGATCTCGCCTCCGATTCCCTGGATGTCGGGGCACATGGCCAGCAGGGCGTTGACCAAGGTAGTGTCGGGGTGGCCGGGGCCGGGATGCACGGCCAACCCAGCGGGTTTGTCGATGACCACCAGGTCGTCGTCCTGGTAGACCACGCTGACCGGAATGTCCTGGGCCACCACACCGGTGAGGCGCGGCGGAGGCACGGAAAGAGTGACACTGTCGCCGGGCCGCACCTTGTTGGCGGGCTTGGACGGGCTGCCGTTGACCAGCACCTGTCCCTCGGTGATCAAGCGGGACAATTGGCTGCGGGTCAGACCGGTATCCTGCCCCGCCAGGTATTGGTCGAGACGCGACTCGCCGGCGCCGACCCGAAACTCATGGACGGCTGCCTCCGCCGTCATCAGCGGGCCGGGTCCACGGTGCGTTCTTTCACCCCGCAGGTGGAGCAGCGCCAGCCGCCCACCACGTCGCGCATCTCACCCTCACAGACCGGGCACCACCCGTAACCGCTATCGGGGCCGGACTCTTTGACCGAACCGGATTCCAGTATCAAAAAAATGTAGGCCAGGAGCACCAGCCCGGTGACGATGGAAGCGTCGGCGACGTTGAAGACCGGCCAGTCGCCCACGTCCATGAAGTCGGTCACGTGGCCCAGCCGTAGACGGTCCAGCAGATTTCCCACGGCGCCGCCGATCTGCAGGCCTAGACTGAGCCGCAGCAGTCCGGAGGGCGCGACCTGGCTGCGGTAGATCAGGACCAGGATGGCCACGCCAATGATGGAAACGAATATCAGAGCGGTGTTCTGGTCCTGGAAGATTCCGAAGGCGCTGCCGGTGTTGTGGGTGTGGGTGAAGCGGAAAAAACCGGTGTCGGGGAAGGACTGGCGCCACAACAACTGGTCCCTGACGACGAACTTGCTGAACTGGTCAATTAGGAAGACCAGCAGCGCCAGCTGGACCAGGAACCAGTCCCTGTAGATGGGAGTCCGGGGTATATCTGGGATCACGATGGGATCTCGGCGTGGGGAGCGGAGGCTATTTCAGTTCCTCCGTGAAGAACCGGCTGACCTCGGGCACGAGACGCGACTCCTGTCCGTACCAGAAGTGGTCCACTCCGTCGAATAGCTTGAACTGGGGAGTGTTGTCGAAGCTGGCCAGCTCGGCGTCCAACTGTTCCGAGTCCACCAGGCGGTCCCGGTCGCCGGTGGTAATCATCAACGGCATCTTGGACTTTTTGAGCGGAGTTCCCTCCACCGTCCGGAAGGACGGCGAAACCAGGGCGATAGCCTGGACCTCTTTGTGCAGTTTCTCGTGGCCAGCGACCACGGACGTTCCGAAGGAGTAGCCCACAAGGCCCACCTTGTCGTTGGTGTCGGGCCAGGACTTCAACAGGTCCAGGGCGCCCAGCACTTCCTGGTATTCCTGCTCTCCCTTGGTGTGCTCGCCCTCGCTGCCACCAACGCCGCGGAAGTTGAACCGGATGGTCACAAAACCGTCCTGAACCAGGCCCAATGCCAGGGCCAAAACGACGTTGTTGTCCATGCTGCCGCCGTGGAGGGGATGGGGGTGACAGATGACCACGCCGGGCCAGGGGCCGGTGCCGTCGTCGGGCTGAGTGACAACACCCTCGAATTTTAGNCCCTCGGTCTCGAAAGAAACTGCGCTCTGACGCACGGCAAATACTCCCTAAACAGGCTAGTGCTAGGCTATATCCATCTTAGGTAAAGGCCTGCCCTTTGGCAAGAAATGTATTGCATATGGGTGTCGCACTGCGGGTTCGATAATTGACGTCCACCCCGCAAGGGCGGGTTGGAAACCCGCCCCTACGATTGAAGAGGGGCCCATTCTCTTTCCATATTACTCGCGCCAAACCACAACCAGATACATTCCTGCTAGAATACCGAATAACTTTTCCAGGCGGAGCCACAGTCGTGGCGAGACACCGCGGAGGGACCTTTAGATGGCAACCATCGACCTGCGGAGCGACACGGTAACCAAACCCACCGACGAGATGCGCCGGGCCATGGCCGCGGCCGAGGTGGGCGATGATGTTTACGGCGAGGACCCGTCCATAAACGAACTTCAGGAACGGTCCGCCGCCATGCTGGGCCATGAAGCTGGTCTGTTGACCTCCAGCGGCACCATGAGCAACCTCTTGGCCACCCTTTCCTACTGCAATCATGGCGACGAGATCGTGATGGGCGACCAGGCCCACATGTTCTGGAACGAGGGTGGGGGACAGGCCGCCCTGGCCGGCGTCCAGACCCGGCTGATCCCCCAGAACGCAACCGGCGGCATCAGCCCGGAAGACGTGGCCCGGAACATTCGGCCGGCCGGAAACCCCCACGTGGCGGCGACCAAGATGGTCTGCCTGGAGAACACCCAGAACCGCTGCAGCGGCATGACCATGACCCCCGCCGAGACGAAGGCCGTCTGCGACGTGGCCCACGGGTCCGGCGTGGCGGTACATCTGGACGGCGCCCGCATCTTCAACGCCGCAGTGGCCCTAGAAGTGCCCGTCGCCGAGTTGACCAAGGACGTGGACGACGCCAGCTTCTGCCTGTCCAAAGCCCTTAGCTGCCCGGTGGGATCGGTATTGGTGGGCTCCAAAGAGTTCATCCAGGAGGCCCACCGGTGGCGCAAGATGGTGGGCGGGGGCACGCGTCAGGCAGGGATACTGGCCGCGGCCGGACTGGTGGCCCTGGACACCATGGTCGACCGCCTGGCCGAAGACCACCAGAACGCCCGCCGGTTGGCCGAGGGATTGGCCAATATCGACGGCCTCAGCGTGGATGCCGAGAGCATCCAGACCAACATAGTCATCTTCGATGTGGACGAGAAGACGGCCAAGGCCCCCGATTTCATCAAGGCCATGGCCGAGGCCGGCGTGCTGGTCTCCTACCCCGGCGAACAGTCGGTGCGCATGGTGACCCACCGGCACATCTCCGCCGAGGACACCGAAGAGGCCCTCTCCCGCACATCCAGGGTCGTGAGAGAACTCCAGGGGAAGAGCTAACATGGCCGACATCACACTGACCAGGGGCCACACCGCCGTGCTCATCGCCGACTTCTACGCCGAGATGATGAACACCCTGCCCCACGCCATCGAACGCGGCGTGGTGGACAAGGCCGCGGCGGTACAGGCGGCCGCCCGGAACGCCGGCGCCATGGTCTGCTACTGCGCCACCGTGTTCCGCCCCGGCTACCCGGAGATCGGCCGGCGCAACAAGACCTTCAGCCAGCGTAAGGACTCGGGACAGGAGGCGATTCCCAATCCCTTGGATGTGATCCACCCAGCGGTGGAGCCCCTGCCCGGCGAGGTTGTGGTGGGCAAACACCGGGTGAATGCCCTCTACGGCACCGGCCTGGACGTGGCACTGCGGGCCAACAACGTCCTGGACCTGGTGATCCTGGGCTACGCCACCAGCGGCGTTGTGCTGTCCACGGTCCGCTACGGCGCCGACCTAGACTTCAACCTCTACGTAGTGGAAGACTGCTGTTCCGACACAGACGCCGAGGTCCACGATTTTCTGACCCAGCGCATCTTCCCCCGCCAGGCGGACGTGGTCAGTTCCGATGATGTGGTCCGCGCCCTGGGCGAGTGGTAATTGGCGGACCTGCCCCCAGAAGAACGCTCCCGCCGGATGCAGCTTCGGACCCTATATATCGCAATCGCCGCCCTGGCAATCTCCGTAGGGCACGTGGTCTATGCCTTTTTGCGCGACCACGTCTTCGATTAAGAACGCGGCATGGTCGGGCCCCCAGGCATGGATAATTCCAAACGTCCCGCACTCGGCATTGACTGTGAGTTGCCTGTGGAGCAAAAGGCCATTAACATGCGGTGGGACACGCGGCATTGCCATAACGTGAGCGTGAGCGTCCGCGTGTTCCTTATGTAAATCGGACATCTGGAGGTGCACCGGTTCTAGCTCGTATTCTTTCTTGGTTTCGCCGCTCAAGCGCGGGGATCGAAATCACAACAACCGGCGGGTCATTCCGGCCCGGCGGAACAATTGATGCCCAAGTCACGATACGGCCCAAAAAGGGAACCAAAATCAAGTCCGGCCAGGTAGAGCTGGTCTGCAACGAGCAATGGTGGGAAAACACAAACCCTGAAGCAGGGGACAAGGGACGGCTGGAGATCCGCTCCGGTCAACCCCAGCGGCTGGCGCAGTCATTCATAGGCGAGACAGAAGCCACCAGCGATGAGCCCATGGTCAGGTACGTCAGGTTTCAGATTCCCCAGCAGGACCCGCCCACGGTACATGGCTCCGTTGCCCAGGTAACTTGGGAGATCAGCGGCAATCTGGAGACGGATAGCGGCATTCAGACCGCCAAGGCCCAGGAAGTTACGGTTCTCACTGCGCCGGACATCAAGCCCGGCCGCAGCCTTGCCGCCCTGACGGAAGAGGCCACTTTCCAACGATGTACCCTGGCTTTGGTCCTGGTCAACGATGTGATCGGCGCCGGAGGTTACCTGGAAGGGGAACTCCGGGCGCGCATGGAAAGCACCGACCAGGCCAGAGAGATCCGGATGGAACTGCACAGCTCCGAGTCGGCGGGTGACCGCAAGGCGGAGGCTGTCAGGGAAAGGGTGTCCCTGGAGAGCGGGGTGCAGTTGACCTCCGCGGAGCCCTACGTCTGGGCCTTCAGCCTGCCCGTGCGGGAGCGTACGCTGCCCTCGGTGAAGGGCCGGCACACCACCGTGTCGTGGGTGCTTAGGGCCGTGGTGGACACCAATGAGGCCCCCGAGCCATACCAGGTGGAACGGGAAGTCCAGGTCTTCACCTCGACCTAGTCAGCTTCCTCCGGGTCCTGGTCTTCTTCTGCCTGGCCCCCTTGTCCCCACCAATTGCTGAGCCGCCGGCCTATCTCTCGCTCGGCCCCTTCTTGACTGGGCTCGTAATATCGTCGTCCCTTCAATGACGGCGGCAGATACTCCTGCTCGGCGAAATGCCCCTCGTAACTGTGGGAGTACTTGTAGTCTTTGCCGTACCCCATGTCCTGCATCATTCCCGTCACCGCGTTCCTCAGATGGAGGGGCACCGGTTCGTTGGCCTGTTCCCGCACGTCCTTCATGGCCTGGTTCAACGCGGCGTAGGCCGAGTTGCTCTTGGGCGCCGTTGCCAGGTAGACAGTGGCTTCGGCCAGGGGGATCCGCCCCTCGGGCATGCCCAAGAAATGGACCGCCTGCTGGGCCGCCACCGCCACCGACAGCGCCTGGGGCTCGGCCAGGCCGATGTCTTCGGAGGCCAGAATCACCAGACGGCGGGTGATGAACAACGGGTCCTCTCCGGACTCAATCATCCTGGCCAGCCAGTACAGGGCGCCGTCGGGCGAAGAACCGCGCACCGACTTGATGAAGGCAGAGATGGTGTCGTAGTGGCTTTCCCCGGCCTTGTCATACATGGGGGACCGTCGCTGGAGGGCATCGGCGGTGATTTCCAGGTCGATATGCCGGTTGCCTTCGGCATCCACCTGGCTGACGTAGGCCGCAGTCTCCAGAGCGTTCAGCGCGATGCGGGCGTCGCCGTTGGCGATATTTACCAGATGTTCCATGGCATCTTCGGCCATGGTGGCGTGGAGCGCGCCCAGCCCACGGACCTCGTCGTTCAGGGCCCGCCGTACGATTGCCGTCATCTGCTCCGGCGTGAGGCTCTGGAGCGCGAAGACTCGGGCACGGGAGAGCAGGGGAGCGATCACTTCAAAGGACGGGTTCTCCGTGGTGGCGCCGATGAAGGTGATGGTGCCGTCCTCAACGTGGGGCAGGATGACATCCTGCTGGGCCTTGTTGAACCGGTGTATCTCATCCACGAACAGGATGGTCGACTGCTGGTGCATCCCCTTCCGGTCCTTGGCTTCAGCAACTATCCGACGCAGGTCCGCCACACCGGATGTCACGGCGCTTACGGGTTGGAAATCCGCCTGAGTCACCGTTGCCACCAGCCGGGCCAGGGTGGTCTTACCGGTGCCGGGCGGCCCCCAGAGGATGAAGGAAGGCAGTCGTCCGGCGGCTATGGAGCGGAGCAGCACCCGGTCCGGGTCAACGATCTGGTCTTGGCCCACGAACTCTTCAAAGGTGCGGGGGCGCATCCGTTCGGCCAGCGGTGCGTCGCGCTCCGCCTGTACCTTTCTGCCGTGCTCGAACAAAGACTCTGATGAACTCATGGGCGCTAATCCCTGCGGCGTTTCGTAGGGCACTTATTGGAAACGGGGCATGACCTCTTTGGCGAAGAGTTTCATGGAACCGGCCACCTCAGAGTGGGGCAACATACCGCCGATGTTGAACCAGCACATGAACTCATCGGGCCCGTACATCTTTCTCAGCTTCTCGAACTTGTCCGCCACCTGGTCCGGGGTGCCCACGGCGGCAAATTCTTCCATCACGCTTTCGGAGGTCAGGCTGGATGCCCGGCTTGAACCCTGGCTGGCGCCCCGCGCCGAGCCAATCTCCCGCAGGTTTTCCAGGTAGTTGTCGATGGTCTTGGTGAACCCAGCCCTGGCCTCTTTCTCGGTGGCGGCCACGTGGGTGGGGACGTTGACGTTCACCTTGAGTTTGCTCTCGTCGTGCCCGTTCTCGGCCAACTCGGCCCGGTAGGAGGCCAGCCCGGTCAGCGCCCCTTCGGTCGTCACGATAGTCGGAGCGACCAGGATGCTGTGTCCCAACTGCCCAACGATGCCGAAGGTGTCGGCGCTGTTGGATGCCACATACACCGGCGGGTGGGGCTGCTGGATGGGCTTGGGTGTCACAGACAGCTTGTTAGCTTGGTAGAACTTGCCCTGATAGTCGAAATCGTCTTGGGCCCAGGCGCCGAGTACCAACTCCAGGCCTTCGATGAACCGCTCCCGGCCTTCTTCCTGGTCGATGCCGTAGCCTTCGTAGTGGCTGGGCATGGAGCCGCGGCCCACGCCGAAGATGGCCCGGCCCTGGGATATGACATCCAGGGTGGCCACTTCTTCGGCCAGGCGGATGGGCTGGTGCAGGGGCAGCAGGCTGATGGCGTTGCCGATGCGGATGCGTTTAGTGGTCTGGGCGACGGCCGCGGCAATCATCAGCGGCGCCGACATCACCGAGAACTTGGGGTTGAAATGCAGTTCCGCCAGCCATGCAGAATCGTAGCCCAGTTCGTCCGCCAGTTGACATTGGGCGATGGTGTCCTGGATGCGGTCGGCGGGGGTCTGGTCTACCGAGCACGGCAGCTGGTAAAAAACGCCGAACTCCATGAAAGTCTCCTCAGGGGCCGAATAGGCCGGGGCCCGCCTATTCTAATACAAACGGGGTGGGGTTGGTGATGCAGGGGCGTCACCCCCACCCTAACCCTCCCCCGCCTGCGAGGGAGGGAATCACATTACTTTTCGGGAAGGGGATGCAGTCCCTTCCCCCGTCCGGGAGAAGGTTAGGATGGGGGCCACATTCCAACCCCAACCAACCACCAGGGACCAGGACGGACCCCCTAAAGAGGAATATTCCCGTGCTTCTTGGCAGGGAGATTTTCCCGCTTGTTCTGCAACATCTCCAGGGCCTTGATGATCTGCACTCTGGTGTCCGCCGGGTCTATTACGTCGTCCAAGAATCCGCGGCTGGCGGCGATATAGGGAGTGGTGAACTTCTCCTTGTATTCGTCGATCAGTTCCTGGCGCCGCTTGTCCTTGTTCTTGGCCTTGTTGATCTCTTCCCTGTAAATGATGTTCACCGCACCGTCGGCCCCCATGACCGCGATCTCCGCCGAGGGCCAGGACAGATTGATGTCCGAGCGCAGGTGTTTGCTGCTCATGACGATGTAGGCCCCGCCGTAGGCCTTGCGGGTGATCACTGCGATCTTGGGCACCGTGGCTTCGGCATAGGCGTAGATCAGTTTGGCCCCGTGGCGGATGATGCCGCCGTATTCCTGGTCAACGCCGGGCATGAATCCCGGCACGTCCACGAAGGTCACGATGGGAATGTTGAAGCAGTCGCAGAACCTGATGAACCGGGCCGCCTTGGCCGAGGCGTCAATGTCTAGGACACCGGCCAGGTACTCGGGCTGGTTTCCCACGATGCCCACTGACCGGCCGTTCAGCCGGGCAAAGCCCACCACCACGTTGGGGGCGAAGTTCTGGTGGACCTCCATGAACTCTTCGTCGTCAATCACCTTATAGATGATCTCCCGCATGTCGTAGGCGCGGTTGGCATCGTCGGGCACCAGGTAACGCAGGTCGGGCTCCCGCCGGGTGGCCGGGTCCTGGGTGGGCTCGTACGGGTTGTCGTCCAGGTTATTGCTGGGCAGGAAACTCAGCAGGTGGCGCACCTCGTTGATGCACTCTTCCTCAGTCTCATAGACAAACTGGGCCACGCCGCTGCGGGTGGCGTGGGTGGCCGCTCCGCCCAGGTCCTCGTGGGTCACCTCTTCGCCGGTGACGGCTTTGATCACGTCGGGGCCGGTGATGTACATCTGGCCGGTGCCCTTGACCATGAATATGAAGTCGGTGATGGCCGGGGAGTAGACCGCGCCGCCGGCCGAGGGGCCGACGATGACCGATATCTGGGGGATGACCCCGGAGTACATGGTATTGCGGAGAAAGATGTCGCCGTAGGCCGCCAGACTGGTGACACCCTCTTGGATGCGGGCGCCACCGGAGTCGTTGAGGCCGACCACGGGGCAGCCGGACTTTACGGCCAGGTCCAGCATCTTACAGATCTTCTGACTGACGGCCTCGGACAGGGAACCGCCCATGACGGTGAAATCCTGGGCGAAGGCGAAGACCTGACGGCCCTCCACCTGACCATAGCCGGTGACCACGGCATCCCCCAGCACCTTGCGGTCGCCCAGGCCGAAGTCGGTGGCGCGGTGGGTCACAAAGGGGTCCAGCTCTTCAAAGGTGCCGTCGTCCATGAGCAGGTTGAGCCGCTCGCGGGCGGTCAGCTTGCCCCTGGAATGTTGCTGGTCGATGCGGTCCTGACCGCCGCCTTTCAGCGCCTCCTGGCGCAGTGCGTCCAGGGCTTCGATCTCCTCGTCAATCTGCCGTTTCTCAGCAGTCACGTCCCCTCCCGGTGGTATGCCTATATGAACAGGCCAAATACCATCTCTTAGCCGCCGGTTTGCGATGGAATTCGGCACATGTTATGTCGCATAAAAGTCGGTTAATCGTAGCAGAGGCTTTCACAGAGGTGCAAGGAGCCTGGGCGTGCTCCGCGGTGATAAAATGGGCCTCCAGAACCAGCAGATTCACGGTCCGATTCCCAAGATTCAGGGCCATGCACCGGAGCCGTTCCCAATGTCCCAAGTCCAAACCCCCATCACCGGCCTGACCGTCGCCAACGGCGAGAAGCTGGCCTGGGGGAAGCGCACGTATGTGATGGGCATAATCAACGTCACCCCCGACTCCTTCTCCGGGGACGGTCTGAACGGCAACACCGGTTCCGCCCTGAACCAGGCCCTGCGCTTCCAAGAGGAGGGCGCCGACATCCTGGACATCGGCGCCGAGTCCACCCGCCCCGGCTACGCCGCCGTCTCCCAGGAAGAAGAACTGCAGCGGCTGATGCCCGCCCTGGAAGCCATCGCCAACCGGACCGACCTGCCTATCAGTGTGGACACCTACAAGGCCGAAGTGGCGCGCCAAGCGGTCGCCGCCGGGGCCGTGATCATCAATGATGTGTGGGGACTGAAAGCCGAGCCGGAGCTGGCCAGGGTCGCCGCCGACACCGGTGCGGGACTGGTCTTGATGCACAACCAGCGGGGGACCGAGTACCAAGACTTTGTTCCGGACATGATTACCAGCCTGGAAGAAAGCGTGGCTCTTGCTCTGGCGGCTGGAGTCGCCCAAGAAAACATCGTCATCGACCCCGGCTTCGGGTTCGGTAAGACCCCCGACCACAACATGATAGTCATGAATGAACTGGGCCGGCTCAAGTCCATGGGCTACCCCATACTGGTGGGCACTTCACGCAAGTCCACCCTGGGCCTGCTCCTGGACCTGCCCGCCGATCAACGGGTGGAGGGCACAGCGGCCACGGTGTCCCTGGCCATAGCCGGCGGCGCGGACATCGTGCGGGTGCACGACGTCAAAGAGATGGTCCGGGTCTGCCGGGTTACCGACGCCGTGGTGCGCGGCTGGCGGCCCGATGGGTGGAAGACTTCTTGAGCACCGGTCCGGATGCCGTCGTCGCCCACCTGGGTCTGGGCACCAACCTGGGAGACAGACAGGGCAACCTGGCCCGGACGGTCTCCGCGTTGGAAAAGTCTGACGGGCTCCAGGTATTGCGGTCGTCCAGCATATTCGAGACCGCGCCCTGGGGAGTAACCGACCAACCCTCCTTCCTTAATATGGTGGTCGAAGTCTCCAGCCGGCTCTCCCCCCGGGAACTGCTAGTCTGCGTCAAAGGCCTGGAACAAGAGCTGGGCCGTGAACCCGGCCCCCGCTACGGGCCCAGACTTATCGACGTTGATATCCTGCTCTACGGCCAGACTGTGGTGGACGAGCTGGACCTGCATATTCCCCATGCCAGCCTGCACCTGCGCGCCTTTGCCCTGGTCCCTCTGGCCCAACTGGCGCCGGATGCGGTGCACCCGGTGCTGGGCAGGACGGTCAAAGACCTGGCCGATGATGCGGAAGGTCTGGAGGGCGTGCACCCTCTCGCCTAAGCTCCGTTGGGCTGGTTCGTGCCTGGAATCCTTTAGCAGTCGGCGGGCCCGGTTGACAATTTTGCCCTTCTGACGCATATTTTTAGTCGGCGAATTGAGCCGATATTCAATTAGACAACATGCAAAGAAACTCTGCGCACCGGTCGCAACCGTGGTGCAGCTAGGACATCGAGGAGACGGCAATGGCCGACAAGCAACTGGTATTTGATGAAGAAGCCCGCGCCAGCCTACTGCGCGGAGTGGACGAACTTAGGAGGGTGGTCGGTCTGACCCTGGGCCCCAGTGGTCGGAATGTGGTCCTGAGCCGCCTGTTCGGCCTGCCCATCGTCTGCAGCGACGGCGTTACCATCGCCAAAGAGGTGGAACTCCCCGAGCCCTACGAAAACCTGGGCGCCCAACTGGTCAAAGAGGCCGCCTCCAAGACCAACGACGCCGTGGGTGACGGTACGACGACCTCCGTGGTCCTGGCCCAAGCCCTGGTCCACAACGGCTTTTTGAACGTCGCCGCCGGCTCCAACGGAATGGGCATCCGTGAAGGCGTCGATCTGGCCACCGAGGCCGTGATCAACGAACTGAAATCCATGGCCATCCCCGTGGAGGACCGCGACCGGGTCGCCCGCGTCGCCGCCCTTTCCGCCCACGAAGAACCCATCGCCGAACTGCTGGCCGACGCACTGGACAAGGTGGGCCGCGACGGCGTGGTGACCATCGAAGAGTCCAAGGCTTTGGACAACGAGCTTGAATTCGTGGAGGGCGTCCGCGTTGACCGCGGTTACATCTCCCCCCATTTCGTCAGCGACACCCAGCGCATGGAAGTGGCCATCGACTCACCCATGTTCCTGCTCACCGACCAGAAGATCAGCTCCCCCAACGACGTTGTGGGCATCATGGAAAAGCTGGTCCAGTCGGGCAACCGCTCCCTGGTCATCATCGCCGAGGATGTGGAAGGGGAAGCCCTTTCCACCCTGGTTGTAAACAAGATGCGCGGGACCATCGATTGCCTGGCCATCAAGGCCCCGGGCTTCGGTGAACGCCGCAAGGCCCTGCTGGAAGACATCGCCATCGTCACCGGCGGCACGGTCATCAGTTCCGACCGGGGACTAAAGGTCGAAGACGCCGATATCCCCCTGTTGGGCACCGCCCGCCGGATCGTCGCCAACAAGGACGAGTCCACCATCATCGAAGGCCGGGGCGACGACCAGGCCATCAAAGAGAGGCTGGACCAACTGCGGGTACAGATCGAGGAAACCAGTTCCGATTACGACCGTGAGAAACTCCAGGAGCGCATGGCCGCCCTGGTCGGCGGCGTCGCCGTCCTGAAGATCGGCGGGGCCACCGAGCCCGAGGTCAATGAGAAAAAGTCCAGGGCCGAAGACGCCCTCTCGGCCACCCGCGCGGCCATCGAAGAGGGTATCGTCCCCGGCGGCGGTGTCGCCCTGGTGCGCGCCGGTAAGGTGCTGGCCGACCTGGAAAAGACCGTGCAGGACGAACAGGCGCTGGGCGTCCGAATGGTCGCCGATGCTCTCAGCGCTCCCTTGCTGCTCATCGCCCAGAACGCCGGCCACGAAGGCGAGGTTGTCCTGGAAGGCGTCCGCAGCGGCGAGGGCGACTGGGGGTTCGATGCAGACAAGGGCGAATTCTGTAACCTGGTCGAGGTTGGAATCATCGACCCGGTGAAGGTCACGCGCTCGGCCCTGCAGAACGCCTGCAGCATCGCCGGCATGATGATGACCACCGAAGCCATCATCACCGAGATACCCGAGTTCATCCCCCTGCCGGAAGATATCCAAGACTTCATGTACGACTAGCCGACACACGTCGGCAAAACAGGATAAACTGGCCCGGCCAGCCACATCGGTGGCAGGCCGGGCTTAATTTTTGGCCGACCAACTGGACCAGCATATGCCGGGAACGCCCCTGGACAGAGACTCCATCAACCGCTTAATCGCCGGTGAGCCACCATTGGTGGAGAGTTACCTATCTCTGGAAGACCAACTCCAGCCCAACGGGTTCGACCTCAGCCTCCAGGCCGTAGCCGGCCTGGCCACTCCCGGCGCCATCGGCGCGTCTGACGCTGATCGGGTTTTATCCGAACCGCACTCCATGGATTTCTCCGCCGACGGCTGGCTGGATTTGGCTCCCGGTCCTTACCTGGTCACCTTCAACGAGATCGTCAACCTGCCGCTGGACGTCATGGCCCTGGGAAGGCCCCGATCCAGCCTGCTCCGCAGCGGAGTTGCCATTCACACCGCCGTCTGGGACGCGGGCTATTCCGGACGCTCCCAGGCACTGCTGATGGTCTACCAGCCGAACGGCTACCGGGTCCAAAAAGACGCCAGGCTGATGCAGTTGGTCTTCTTCAGCATGGACGACGCCGCCAGCCAGGGCTACCAAGGCCGCTACCAGTCCGAAAACATCTAGGGCGGCGGCCGCGGATGTCTTGCCATTCTGGGGAGACGCTGCCGACGAAGAATCCCGTTACCCCCGCAAAGCAAACGGCAACGGACTCGCCCTCCCCGGCTCAGGGCAACAACTTCCGGAAATCCCAAGCATGCAAGACCTGAAAAGCCACATCACCAAGTACGCCATCGAATGCGGGTTCGACCTGGTGCGCATCACAGGGGCCGAGGAGTTCACCGCAGACCGCGACAGGGCTTTAGAGCGCATCAACTCCGGCCACATGGACGGCCTGCCCTGGTTCACCCCGGACCGTGTTGCCCGCGGCGCCGACCCTGAAAAGCTGCTCCCCGGCGCAAAAAGCGTCATCTGTCTGGGGTTGAGCTACCTGGGAGAGGGCGAGACCAGCCCTGAAATGGGAACTGGAACGGTGGCGCGCTACGCCCGGGTCAGAGACTACCACCGGGCCATGAAGCGGCGGATGAAGACCCTGGTCCGGGGCCTGGAGGAGACCTTGGGAAAGGAGATCGGGGCCAAATGGTACGTGGACGACGGGCCCATGCTGGACCGCGCGGCGGCGGCCCGCTCGGGCCTGGGCTGGTCCGGGAAGAGCACCAACATTCTCACACCCACCCACGGCTCCTGGGTGCTGCTGGGACAGGTGATAACCGACCTGGAACTGGAAGCAGACCCGCCACTGAAAAAGACCTGCGGTGCCTGCGTCCGCTGCATCGACGACTGTCCGACGGGAGCCATCACCGCGCCGTACGTGGTGGACAACGTCCGCTGCATCTCCTACCAGACCATCGAGAACCGGGGTGTCATACCAGTGGAGATGCGGCCGCTCATCGGCGACATGGTCTTTGGCTGCGACATCTGCCAGGACGTTTGCCCGGTCAACCGGAAGGCCGCACTGCCGGGCCAACCCATACCCCTGGCCGTCAACATTGGCAAGGCGGGGAAGCTGGACTTGAAGGAAATCCTAACATTAACCGAGGAGCAGTTCCGCAGCCGGTTCCAGGGCACATCAATCATGAGAGCCAAACACGTGGGGCTGCAGAAAAACGCCTGCGTGGCTTTGGGCAACAGCCGGGAGGCCTCTGCCGTGCCCGCATTAACCGCCGCGCTGCGAAACGCTGAGCCGCTGGTACGGGGGCACGCGGCATGGGCCTTGGGCGAGATTGGGACTACCGAAGCGTTATCCGCGTTGGAACAGGCCCAAAAGTCCGAGACAGACCCCTACGTCCTCGAAGAGGTCGAAGCAGCTTTGAGTCGAACTGCCGCTTAGGAAGTGGCGGCGGGCTCGGCCTGGTTCTGGGCTGTCTTTTTCCTGCGGCTTCCCGACCGCTGGCGCTGCCTGGTCCTGGCGGGTGTGAAGTCCGCCGGGACATACTCCTTGCCGAAGTGGAGCTTCTTCATCTCCTCTTCGATCAGGATGAAGTCGTTCTTGGGCAGCAGGTGCAGGTTGCCCTGGAAGGCCATGTACCAGTCTTCGGGATTCCACCGCTTCACGTACTCCAGGCGGGGCGCCAGGATGTTGGCGTCGATGAACTGGTCATCCTCCAGAATGACACCCGGCTTCAGCTTGATGTGGTAGGGAAAACCGGAGCTGCCTTCATTCACCCAGATGGGCTCTTCGGCTTCGAAATAGGAGGACATGGCCGTGGCCGTGGCCACGAATTTGCGCATGTGCGAGACATAGAGCAGCACCCGGTCTCCCTCGGTGATGCGCTGCACTTTGCGCCTGTGCTGTGCCTTTAGGCCAAGGAGATTGAAACCGCGGTCTTTGGTGATGCGGTAGTTCTCTTCGTTACTGACCATCATCCAAAAATTGCTGGGCATATGGACCTCTATAAGACTGTAAACCTGAACAGGTCAACCGTGCGGCCGACCCGATATCTTCGTTGCATGATAAAGAATATCACGTATTTACATTGGTCTACAACGCCCCCAGAAAATCTGCCCATCTGACCCGGATATCAGGCACGGTTGTGATGTGGGCAACGGTGTTGTAACATCAGGCGGGTTTCCCCAAGCCGACGTTCCAGGCC
>PBMF01000037.1 GCA_002721995.1 Chloroflexota bacterium | reverse complement strand
ATTAAATGTCCAAGTCGTGGCGTGCGTCCTTGACTCCTGCCGACACTCCAGCCCAGACGGTCTCCATCGGCACACCGAGCCTGATGGCGAATCCGGGCGAGAAGAACATCTCCCGGTATCGGACACCCGCCCGCACACCATCCTCCAGGGCCTCATAGGTGATCCTCCGATAGTCGTCGGCAGTGCGGAGACAGCGACAGACCACGTCATAGATCTCGAGGAACTGGTTCAGACTGGTGAAGCGAAACAGCTCCGCCGGGTCGTCGACGGACAGATCCACGTCATTTATGGCAGCCAGGTCCTTGACCGTCGCCGCACGGGTCGCCCCTTCGACATGGCAGTGGAGTTCGACCTTGGGCAGCGCTCGCAGGTGCTCGTCGGTGGCACTAGTAATAATTCCTGTCACCTACCTTGGAAGAGCCGGTAGGACACCATAAGTCAGGCCCAAGGCCTGCAGATACTGCCGGTAGGCGGCTGACAACTTGTCTGCTCGCTGGTGCATCTCGGCAGCTGGGTCGAGAGGAATCCTCTGCGGTCGTTGCGACTCGAGGATCGGGATGTCCTCGTCGAACACCGCTTCGTTGAAGTCGTGGAACGAGCCTGCGTCGAGTGACTCCGAGAAGGCGGAGATCATCCAAGCGCGACAGGACGCCTCGTCGACAGGTGACGCGACCAGCATTATCGAGAAATTCGGCGCATCATCGACCGGCCACTTGGTGAGCACTGCCACAAAGGTATAGGCCACCCGGTAGGTGTACGCGACATCGCCTCCATGGACCGCTGTGGGCCCGGACGCCGGCTGCCAGAACACACAGCCCACCGCCTCGACGCCTCCCTCCGTGACGGTGACGGAATAGTCGCGGACTTCGGTTTGGGGTTCGGCCCCCAGGGACCCCGGATGAACGAACGGGATGTGCGCCATGTCGAGGAAGTTCTCGATGATCCTCGGGCCGGACGCATGAACCAAGCGCGGTGCATGGTGCACGGATTGGTAGCCGGACTCATCGAACTCTTGGAACCATTCCGGCTCCACCGGCGGGTCTCCTGGAAAGACCCATACCGCCCCGTATCTTTCGCAGGTCGTAAAGGTCCTTAGACAGGCCTCGCGGACCCGACCTGAAGGGTGCGCCGGCCGATACGTGCAGTTGCCGTCGCCGTCGACACCACGTCGACCGCGGGCCCGTTGCGGGTATGGGAGAGATTGGACACCCCGGAGAGCGTCGTTGAGAAGGTCGTCCGTCTTGCGGGACCGACGGAGATCAGCGCAGTCTGGGTGGACGGCAGGCAGGTTGTCGACCGAGCAACGACGCACACGGAGACAGCTCGCGCGCACTGACCGGCTAGGTCTATCGCTCGGAAGTTGTTCGACGCAGCCACATCGTGACATGGGTGGCACCTCGTGCAGTTCGACTCTCAGATCCACCCAGTCGGAGTTACCGAACACGGCATATCCACACGACCATCCCGACAATGGGCAGCAGTTCAATCACTACGACCGGAACAAGAGCAGCGGGAAGCTTCATCCCCGCCATGACTTTCTTCTCGTCCGTTGTCCGGCATGCAGACACACGAACGTTCAGGTGCTCGCCAGTGGACGCCTGAGCGAGCAACAGGACCGGAGCATCTATCCTCCTCCTCATGAACGAAGGTCTTTATCTTGTGGCCAGAGCGCTCTAGTTTGCGGTCATCGCTTCAGTACAAGCATTCATCGAGAACTGTTAAGCACTGCTAGCGCGTTGCGATCACCCGCATGAAGCCACCATCGTTCGACTACGCCGCTCCGGAGACGCTCGACGAGGTCCTCGACCTACTGGAACGGGTAGGAGATGACGCCGTCGTCATTGCAGGAGGGCAAAGCCTCGTGCCGATCCTCAACCTTCGGTTAGCCCGCCCCGAATTGGTCATCGACATCCGTCTCATCCCGGAACTAGCAACGTACGAGATCAGCGAGAAGGGCCTGCTGGCCGGTGCGATGACCCGTGTCCTCGAGGTCGAGGAACATCCCGACGTCGACCAGGTGCCTGGACTCCATGCCGCCCTGTGCCAGATCGCTCACCCACAGATCCGATCCCGCAGCACCATCGGGGGTTCGGTGGCCCATGCCGACCCGGCCGCCGAACTTCCGGCACTGCTGGTGGCTCTCGACGGCAGCATCGTTCTCCGGAGCATGGCACGTGGTGAACGGACTGTCAGCGCAGACGACTTCTTCAGTGGTCCGATGATGACTGCACGCGAATCCGACGAGTTAGTTAGTTCGGTGTCGTTTCCAGCACACCCCGGACAAGTCGCCGTTCTCGAGGTTGTGAAACGCCCAGGCGACTTTGCGACAGTCGGTGTCGTCGTCGGATATGCGATAAGCGACGGAGCCATCTCCAGTCCGAGTATCACCGCGTTCGGTGTGGGCGGACGCCCGATGCGAATGACTTCGGCCGAAGAAGCCTTGCGGGGTGCTAGCCCGTGTTCCGAATCTTTCCAGGAGGCAGTCGAATTGGTGCGAGGTGAGATCGCGCCCCTAGCCGACGCACACGCATCCAGCGAGTACCGGCGGCAGGTCACCGCAAACTTGGTCGAGCGCGCACTGGTCGCCCTGTCTTGAAGGAACACAGGATTCGACTCAAGGTAAACGGCGATGAGTCGGAAATGGCCGTGGAGCCGCGCACTCTCCTGTCAGACCTGCTCAGGAACCAACTCGGGCTCACGGGCACGCACGTGGGCTGCGAACAGGGAGCATGCGGCGCATGCACAGTCATCATCGATGGCAAGCCACAGCGCTCCTGCCTGATTCTGGCCGTCCAGGCCGACGAATCGACGGTAGAGACAATCGAAGGCGTGGCGGAAGACGGCATAGAGCACGCCGTCCAGATTTCCCTCCATCAACAACATGGTCTCCAGTGCGGATTCTGCACACCGGGGATCGTCATGTCATTGGTAGCTGCCTCTCGTTACGGAAGAGATGCTGAAACTACGAAGGCCCAGATACTGGAAGGCCACCTCTGTCGCTGCACGGGATACGTGAACATCCGCGCTGCGATCGACGCCGCGTGGGAGACAACCGGTGGCGGACCGGAAAGAAGCGACTTGGGTGTGGGGGAATGAGTTCACGAAACGTTGGCCAGCGGGCCTTGCGAGTCAACGACCACCGGCCTCTTCATGGAACCGGCCGCTACCTCGACGACATCAAGCATCTCGACCTACTCCACGCGGCAATTGTGAGAAGCCCCGTGGCCCATGGGCTTCTCACTTCCTTCGACTCCCCTCAATCAGAGGAGGACTCATTCGTATTCGGTATCAAACGGCTCCGGTCCCGCATCCACGCCGAACTACCGGTTCTCTGGAGCGTGGGCGATCAGGAGCAACTTTCGACACCTGTCGCCGACGAACACCTCCGCTACGTGGGCCAACCCATAGGCGTCGCCGTCGCCGGCTCTCGATACCTCGCGGAGGATGCCGCCGAAGCAGTGGACTTCACTATCGAAGAACTCGCGCCCGTCGTCGACATCGACCAGGCGCTGGCTCCTACCGCACCACTCCTTTACCCGGACTCCGGAACCAACGTCATCGCCACCTTCGAAGTGGGAGACACCGCTGAACACAACGACGCTGTCTTTAATGCAGCAGACCGGACACTTAGGACAACATTGCGGGTCGGCCGCATCCACGGGCTCGCCCTCGAAGGTAGAGGGATCGTGGTGGTTCCGGACCCTGGGGGAAAACTCACGATCTACACCTCCACTCAGACACCACACGGCGTGCGCGATTCGATCTGCGAAGTGCTGGGCCTGCGGCGGAACGACGTCCGAGTAATCGCACCCGACGTGGGGGGCGCTTTCGGCCTCAAGGACCACGTCTACGAAGACGAGATCATGGTCGTGATCGCAGCACTGGAGCTGGGACGTCCGGTGAAGTGGGTCGAGGATCGATTCGAGTCGCTGCTCACGACGACCCACGCGAGGGACGAGATACACGAGGTTGCCGTCGCCTTCGATGATGACGGAACGCTCAAGGGTCTCCGGGTTGAGGGTCGACGCAACGTGGGCGCCCGCCTTGCAGTCTTCGGAGGAGGCCCCTTGTTCACCGCCTTCGGCCTGATCCCCGGTCCGTACCGGTGGGAGTCCGTGCACAGCGTCGGCCAACTCGTCGCTACCAACACTATGTCCACCGGTGCCTATCGAGGCTTCGGCCAAACCCAAGCGGCACTGATCAGGGAGCGCGCCGTCGACCTCGTGGCATCAGAACTCAACGTCGACCCGGTGCAACTGAGGGCGATGAACATGATCTCCGTCGACGAACTGCCGTACCAGACGCGAACGTCCATCGAGTACGACAACGGCGACTACCTGGCGGCACTCCGACGAGCGAACGATTTGATCACGCAGTTGCCAGCCTCCCCCAACGATGGCCGGGTTCGCGGTATCGGCTACTGCAGCTACGTCCAGATGGCGGGCATCGGACCCAGCGATGCCAACGAGGCAATCGGACTTCAAATCGGCGGCTTTGAGAGCGCAACCGTTCGCGTCGAACCCGACGGGTCCGTGGAGGTCGAAACAGGGATCTCGCCCCACGGGCAGGGTCTGGAGACCACCATTCCGCAGTTGGTCGCCGACGAACTCGGCGTCGACCCGGCGTCCATCACCTTGATCCACGGCGATACCGACACCGCCCCGTACTCGGCCTACGGGACTGCCGCCTCACGGTCTATCGCGGTTGGCGGAGGGGCCACTGTCGTCGCCGCACGACGCGTAGCCGAAACCATCAAGACGATCGCAGCCGAGATGCTTGAAGCCGCCTCCGCTGACATCGTGTTGGACGCAGGTCTGGCCACGGTTGCAGGAACCCGGGTCCATGTGGCGATCGCCGACGTCGCCCGCAGAGCATGGCAGGGATTTCGACTACCAGAGGGCAGCAATCCCGGCTTGGTGGAATCGTTCTGCTATGAACCGGCTAGCGCAACCTTCTCCTATGCGACGCACGCGTGCCGGGTTGCGGTCGACACCGGCACCGGAGTGGTGGACGTGGAGGAATACGTCGTCGTGCACGATTGCGGGACGATCGTCAATCCGACCATCGTCGAGGGTCAGATCCATGGTGGTGTGGCCCAAGGCCTGGGTGCCGCGCTCATGGAAGAGGTACTCCACGACGACCAGGGGCAGCCGTTGTCGTCGACACTGCTCGACTATCACGTGCCTACCAGCGCATCAATGCCGGAGGTACGAATCGAGCACCTCGAAATCCCCAGCCCGTTCACACCCGGTGGGATGAAGGGCATGGGCGAGGGGGGAACGAACGGTTCCTATGCGGCGATTGTCAATGCCGTCTGTGCCGCACTACCCGAGGTCGACTGGACGAAACTCGCGACTCCCCTGTCCCCGAACCGGATCTGGGAGGCGCTCAACCAGCAGGCCTGACCAAGGAGTATCCGGCAGCCGCCGAAGTGACTCGAGGTTCCGAACTTGTCACTATTCTCCCCGTCCTGGAGTGACTGACGATCGGGCACCTGCCAATTGACGCAGGCGCAGGGAAGGTAGTGGTGGCATGGAACCGGTTCTGGGAATCCGCTCGGGAACCGCATACGGGGACGACTGGGTTCGCACCTCATGTTCGATCTGCATGAACCGCTGCGGAATCCTCGCCCATGTCAACGACGACGAGGTGGTCGACAAGATCCTGGGGGATCCGGCCAATCCCCACAACCACGGTCGGACGTGCGCCAAGGGTGACTCCGGCTTCGAAGGCCTGAGTGACCCTGATCGGATCACCACGCCGCTCAAGAGAACCAACCCCGACCGTGGCGTCGGCATGGACCCCCAGTGGGTTCCGATCAGCTGGGACGAAGCGCTCGACATGGTCGCGGAGAGGATCCGAGACACCGTTGCAGACGATCCCGAGAAGATCCTGTACACCAGCTTCGACACCTTCCATCTACGCGGGGCCCTCGCCGCCAGTTGGGTCACAGGAATGGGGATGCCGGGGTACTCGACGTGGTCCGCCGCCATCTTCTGCGGAAACAACGTCCACGGCATCGCCTACATGAATCAGAACGCCTTCGAGGGCACACCCGACCCGACTTACAGCAGGTACATCTTGAACTTCGGCTCACAGTACGGGTCGGTCGTCCACTACGACACGATGAACGCCACCAACGAGATCTCGCAGCGCAGGTCTGATGTCAAGTTGGTCTCAATCGACCCGGTTTGCAGTCCGGCCGCCTCGACCGCCGACGAGTGGGTCCCGATCCGTCCAGGTACGGACGCTGCACTGATCTTGGGAATGGTCAACCAACTCATCAATGAACTCGACATCTACGACGCCGACTTCCTCCGGAACTTCACCAATGCCGCGTATCTGGTCGGGCCAGACGGCCAGTACGTGCGTGAAGCAGGCGACGAAAAGCCATTGGTCTGGGACCGGCACAACGGCGCCCAGCCCTTCGATGCTGGCACCACCGGCGCGGCGCTGACCGGCACGTTCGACCTCGACGGCGTCGAGGTCACGCCCGGATTCCAGTTACTCAAGGACCATGTAAGGACCTACACGCCGGAGTATGTCGAGTCCGTCACCACCGTCCCGGGAGAAACCGTCCGACGCCTGGCACGCGAATTCGGAGAGGCCGCATGTATCGGCGAGACCATCCAGATCGACGGCGTGGAACTCCCGTACCGGCCAGCTACTGCCATCTGGTACCGGGGACTATCAGCCCACAAGCACTCCATGCTCAATGGCCTCGCCATCATCTTGCTGCCGACGCTTATGGGGGCACTGGATGTGCCCGGCGGCCTGCTCGGCGACCCCTGGGGCCTGATGGGAAAGGTGAAGGACAGGACCTATAGCGCGACCGCCAGTCCCGAAGGACTCATCTCACAGGGATTCATCGGCGGAGGGCGCGTAGGGGGCCTCTACCCACCTCGCAAGGTCCGCGCCCCCCAGACCACTGAGATGTTCGAGCTGATGCCGTGCGCCCCATATGGGACCGTCTTCTCCCTGTTGAACTCGGAGGAACCCGAACTCTTTGGGGCACCACCGTTCCCTTCGATGATGATCAATTTTCAGTCCAACATGATGAAGACATCGGGCCCGCCCGAGATCGTCGAACGCTTCCTCAAGCGAATTCCGTTCATCGTTTCGATCAGCAGGCGATTCGAGGAGACGACCGAAATGGCCGACATCGTTCTCCCCGACCTGCACTACCTCGAGCGGTTGACCCCCTTCGTCTTTCAACACCTCACGGCCGGCGATGGGCGCCACGCCGTGTATGGATCCAAGCCTGTGGTCTCGCCACCCATGGAGGGTCCGGTTGCGGGCGAGCCGTACGTAGACGCAATGCAGATCTACCTCGAGTTGTCACGGCGCAGCGGCACCCTTGGCGACGTCTACGAAGCATTCAATATCATCGCCAAACTGAAGGACGAGTACAGGCTTGACCCGAATGCCCACTACTCCTACTTCGAGATCTGCGACCGATGGTTGAAGAACACCTTTGGACCAGACAAGGGGCTCGACTGGCATCTGAAGGACGGGCTGTGGACCGACGACAAGACGGTCCAGGAGAAGTACCCGCGCCCGTTCTTCGAAGCGCGAGCGCAGGTCTATTTCGAGTTCATGCTGCGGGCGAAGGCAGACCTGGAGAGCAAGGTCGAAGAACTCGAAATCCCCTGGGAGACCGATGACTACCAACCGATCCCCGACTGGAAGCCCGGGCCCGCCTACGAACGAACAAGTCCCTACGACCTATTCGTCATCAACATGAAGGTTCCCAGCCACGCTCTCTCCCACACGCACAAGAACCCGATCCTGCGCAGCCTCTCGAACCGCCACAACGACCTCCGGTCCGTCTGGATTCACCCACAGACCGCTGAGGAACGCGGCATCGACAACGGCGACCGGGTCCAGATCGAGACCGCAAAGGGCCGCCGTCAGACGGCAACCGCCCGCGTCACCCAACTAGTCCACCCCGAGGTACTCGCCACCCAGGGCTGCGGCGGCGGCTGGACCAAGGGCAGCGACAGTGAGGAGATCAACTTCAACGCCTTGCTGAACATCGACTCCGACCACATCGACTTCGTCTCAGGCGCGCTGGATTCGTGCATAGCGGCCGATGTGCGCAGGCTTTCGGACCACGGGAGTGCGACATGACCCGCTGGGGGATGTTGATCGACGTTGGACGCTGTGTCGGGTGTCACGCCTGCACTGTTGCCTGCAAGACCGAGAACCAGTCGCCTTACGACGCTTGGTATGCGCCTGTAATCGAATGGGAGTCAGGCGTCTTTCCGGACGCCAAGCTCAACTACCTACCGACACTCTGCAACCACTGTGAGGATGCTCCGTGCGTGACGGCCTGCCCTTCGGGGGCAATCACGCGTCGGGCTGACGGCATCGTGATCGCGGACGAAGACGTCTGCATTGGGTCGAGGGCCTGCATGGCGGCCTGTCCTTACGGCGCCATCAACTTCTTCGAGGACAGTGGCACCGTTTCGCCGCCAGCAACATCCACCGCCGCACCAGAAAGCCTTCCGGAGAGTTACGCCGGCGAAAAGCACGTCACTGGGGCGATCTCCAAGTGCACCTACTGCGCCCACCGCATCGACTATGGACTTGAGCACGGTCTCGAAGTCGGCGTCCACCCTCTTGCCACACCGGCATGCGTCGTGACCTGTCCTGCGGAGTGTCGAATCTTCGGGGACCTGGACGACCCCGAGAGCAACGTCAACCAATACCTCTCGGAGAAGGGACCCAGCGAGGTCCTCCGGCCTGACGCCAAGACCAGCCCGAAGACCACCTACGTCGGACTGTCGTGAACATCGTGAACCTTTCGATCGGCAGCGAGGTGAAGTCGGCCCCCCAGAACCCGTTCATGGACCACTTCAACCTCGAGGCACGTACTCAGAGGGTCTGGGACCTTAACCACGCCATCTGGTTCACCCTGATGGGCCTGGGTGGCGGCGTCTTCCTGGTCGGACGCATTCTCAACCTGACGGAAGGACTCGGCCACTGGCTCGGCATACCGATGGTCGACATCATCAGCTTCGTGGCAATCGCCATCGGCGGCCTGATTCTGGTTGCCGATCTGGGGCGGCCACTCCAGTTCTGGAGGGCCTTCGCAAACGTTCGCACGAGTTGGATCAGTTGGGGTGCATGGTCCGACCTCGTCTTCTTGACCGTCGCCAGCATCCTCGTGCTTCCAGCTTTGACATTGGGCAGTTCGCGGCCGTTCGACGGACTGGGTTGGGAACCCGACGGGAGCGACGCAACCGGCCTGACCATGGAGATTCTCGCTGGAGTCGCCGCCATTGTCGTCATGACCTACGCCGGAGCTGTACTGGCTAGGCCCCGGTCGATCCCCTACTGGAACTCACCCGCCGTGCCTATCCAGTTCCTCCTCTCGTCCCTCGCCATGGCAACGGCCACCGTGTTGGCGCTCGAGGCCATCCACGACAAGGCCATTAGCCGTGGACAGATGCTTCTCCTCGGCGCGCTGGCAACAGGCTTGCTGGTCGCAGTAGTCGTCCACCTGTCGACCCACCAAGACACACCGGGTAAGCAGCAGAGCCTGGACAGTCTGCTGCGGGGAACCCACCGACAAATCTTCGTCGGGATCGTCGTCCTGCTCGGAACGGCCCTACCCGCGCTGCTGGCCTTCGTGGGTGCTGCAGCCTCGGGAACCAGGACGGCGGTGGCATTGGCCTCCTTCGCTCTGCTTCTCCCGGGCGGGCTGCTGCTTCGCCTGACAACGCTGCGGGTCGGGATCTTCCCCCCAGTCCACATTCAGTCCAAATGACAGGGGCCCCACAGATTCGAACCACGACCGAAATCTCGTTCTTCGGAACGTTGCGGAGGCGCATCGGGTGCCGTGAAATCAGCCTCGAATTCGATTCGCCGAAGGTTACGGTCGGATCCATTCTGGAACGACTGATCGAGATTCGGGGCGAGGACCTCCGAGAGTGGCTGATCAACGACTACGGCTGGGTCGACGCTCGCTGCATGATCTTCGTTGATGGTGAACACCTGCCCAGCGCTACGTGTATCGACCGGGACGTCACAGGCGCAAAGCGGCTGCAGCTCGCCCTGGCCACCCCGATGGCCGGCGGCTAGAGCCAGGTTCCCGGCGGGCGACTGTGGCGCGGCGCTAGCCGGAAGCAGGACCGACGACCGTGGGCACGATCTTCAGCGTGGAGGTCGCGACTATGCCCTGATCCGTCATGCCTACTTCAGGGATGTTGGGAAGGCAGAGGAAATTCAGTGCGTACAACGGGTGGAAGGTGACGCTGCAACCCAGGTCATCGACGAGAACACGTTCGACCGCGTCAAGTGCCTCGGCCAACGATTCGAGGGGCTCTTCGGAAAGGAGCCCGGCTATGGGTAGCGGCACGAGCGCCCGAACTTCGGTACCCACGACAGCGCAGTAGCCGCCGCCCGACGCCGACAGTGCATTGACGGCGACCGCCATGGACTGATGGTCATCACCGACCACGAAAACGTTGTGCGAATCGTGGTTCACCGTGGATGCAACCGCCCCACCCGTGATGCCCAGCCCGGCGACGAATCCCCGCCCGACCGCCCCGGAGCCCTTGTGTCGCTCCAAGACGGCGAGACCAGCGACATCCTGCTCGCTGTCAAGTTGCACAATCCCGCCGACGGAGACCAGGTCGACCTGACGCATGGTCTTGGGGCCGCCAAATTCGACCACGTTGACCGTCACCGGGCCGTCCACCTCGACCTGCACGACCAGGTCCTCCGCCTTTACCTCATCCGGAAGTCGGACCGTACCCTTGACCCAGTCAGGAGATCCCGGGGTGTCGATGTCGACGTCGAGACGGTGATCTCGGACTACGACCTGTCCGTTGTGGAGGACCATCGAGACGTCAAAGGAACCGAGATCGTCGAGCACCACTAGATCCGCTCTCTTACCCGGGGTGATGCTGCCCCGGTCTCTGCCAAGGCGCATCAGTTCAGCGCTGTTCTGCGTGGCCATCTGCACCGCCTCGACAGGTCCGAAGCCCGACTCGATTGCGAGACGAACACGATGGTCGAGATGGCCTTCGTCGCGGAGCCGGTTGGGGTGCACGTCGTCGGTACACAAGACCAGATGGCGCGTGTCGATGCCCTGTCGACGCAGCGTGGATGCCAGCTCGGGCCACTCAGCAGCGGGGAGGCGGTCAATCCTCGGAGTCAGGAGGACCCGCAGGCCACGTCGCAACTGCTCGACGACCTCGGCCACGGACTCGGCAACGTGGGTGTCTTCCAGACCGCAGGCCACGGAGGCATCCAGTTCCGGGCCGATGAAGCCGGGCAACTGGCCTCCAATCGTCATGTCCCGTTCGATGGCAGCCTCAATCTTGCCGAGATGATCAGCGTCCGCCTCCAACAAGAGCGCCGGATTGACGTCACCGCCGATGCAGATGGCATCAGGCCGATCCAATAGGGCCAGCGTGGACTCCCAGTTCACTTCGTGACCAGACGTCTCGAGGTGCGCAGGTAGGGCCGGAACGCGTCCCGGCACTCGTAGCAAGACATCCACCGGCAAACCGGCCGACTGTCCGAGCAGGAACTCGATTCCTGCCATCCCCAGGACGTTGGCGATCTCGTGTGGATCGGCAACGAGCGCAAGCACTCCTCGCGGCACGATGGCACGTGCGAGTTCCCCGAGCGTGAGATTGGAACTCTCGATGTGCATGTGCGGGTCGATCAGCCCGGGACATACATGACGACCATCCAGATCGATGACCTCGGTCTCGTCGTCGATCCGGTAGTCCCCTTCTCGCGCCAAGGCCGCTATCCGGCCAGCTGCGATAACCACATCTGCCGCGAATGTCTCGCGGGTATCGACACTTACGATTCGGCCACCACGAAGAACCCGGTCAGCGGGCTCCTGCCCGAGGGCGACTCCGACTAGATGGGGCCGGTCAATCACAACAGAATCGGTACTCCGAGCCACTACGGGCTACTCCGGACACACACGAACAGGGACCTGATTCCTGCAGGATAGTCCGGTCCCCGGTGAACGCCCAGCGGCGGTCACAGCCTGCGGCGCGGCCGATAGCTACCATCCGCAGGCAAGAATCAGACCCATCCTGGAAGAGGTGGAAGGTGCTGCAACACGCTGCCGAGGAGGCTGTTCGTGGCCTCGAGGACGCCGGGATCAACTTCGTATCCGGGCTGCCAGATGGTTGGCAACGAAACCTCCACGAACTGGTCGAGAACAACGACAGATTCCAATACGCCCCGGTGTGCAACGAGGGTGTCGGATTCTCGATGTGCGCCGGTGCGTGGCTGGGTGGCAAGAAGTCGGCGCTCATCATGGAGAACAGTGGCCTGCGGGTGGCATCCGAGTACATCGCCCGAATCTCGCTGGGTACGGGCGTTCCGGTCACCCTCCTCTGTTCCTACCGGGGTGACGTCGGCGAGACAGAGCACTGGGGTATCCCCCATGGCATCGTGGCAGAACCGCTGCTGCAGGCACTCCGCATCAAGTACCTGGTCGTCCGCCGGGTTGACGAGCTGCGCCAGGCGATAGTGCGGGCCCACCGCATCTCGGAGGCCCAACTGCATCCAGCGGCCTTGCTCATCTCCGGTGACTGCGTGTGGGACGACGGAGGTGACCGCTGATGGCTCTTGGCCGCAGCGACTGGCTGGCAAGGCTCGCTGAAGCGCTACCGGAGGACTGCCTGGTCATGTCCACCTATATCGGTGCAGTTTCCTTTGAATGGGCCCACCACAACGACGAGCATCCACGGACCGGGCATCTCGGACAGATGGGTGACGTGATCGGCCTCTCCGTCGGACTGGCCCTAGCCCTCCCGCATCGCAAGGTGGTCTGCCTGGATGGCGACGGCTCGGTACTGATGGAGTTGGGCCAACTCGTCGCCATGGGGCAGCACCGTCCTGACAACCTCGTGGTGTTTGTCGTGGACAACGGCGTCTACGAGTCCATCGGATGGGGAGAGTCGGGACGCCGTGCCTCCGCCACAGCAGGCTGGGCCGACCTGGCTTCTATCGCTGCATCCTGCGGCGTGCCCTACACCGCGGACATTTCCACGCAGGACCAACTCGACACCGAGATCGACTTGGCCTTCTCCCGCAGCGTGTGCAGTTTCCTCAATGTGCGCACCGAACCTGGCCACTCACGGGCTGCGCCTCGGCGCACTGACGGCATTGAGGACAAGTACCGGTTCGTTCGATATGTGGAACGGCTCGAGGACATCCAGATCACCGGTGTCCCGCCCCAGGATCTGGGGCTAATGGAATAGCGGCATCCAAGAACTCAACACACGAACGAGACGAGTTTCTTCTCGAGGAACGCCTCTAGACCGTCGTGGCCTCCCTCGCGACCAAGTCCTGACTCCTTGAATCCGCCGAACGGTGCGGTAGGCGAGGCCGGCATCGGATCGTTTACCCCCACCATTCCGAACTCCAGCCTCTCTGAAGCCCTCATCGCCCGACCGAGATCCCGGGTGTAGACGTATGCGGCTAGCCCGTACCTGGTGTGATTGGCGCGGGTGATTACCTCGGCCTCAGTCTGGAACGTCAGCACGGGTGCCACGGGTCCGAAGGTCTCGTCGCTGGCGCACATCATCTCGTCCGTGCAACCCGATAAGACCGTTGGTTCGAAGAAACATCCGTCCGGATTGGCCACTGCCCGGCCTCCCCCGGTCTCGACGTTGGCCCCTCTGGCCAAGGCGTCAGCGACGTGGGCTTCGACCTTCTGCAGGCCTGCATCGTCGATCAGGGGGCCGACATCCACACCTTCCTCGGCGCCGGCTCCAACCTTGAGTTTCGACACAGCCGCGGCGAGACGGGCGGTGAAGTCCTTGGCGACCGCGTCTTGAACAAAGATCCGGTTCGCACAGAGGCAGGACTGACCATTGACCTGGAACTTCGACATCAATGCGCCTTCAACCGCAGCATCCAAGTCAGCGTCATCGAACACGATGAACGGCGCCTGTCCACCAAGTTCTAGTGAGACTCGGGCCAGGTTGGTGGCGGATGCCCTCACGAGCAGTTTCCCAACCTCAGTGGAACCCGTGAAGGTGATCTTGCGAACCCTGGGATCCTCAAGGAGCGGCGCAGCCAAGGAACCAGGGCTGGAGGAGGTGACGAGATTGCAAACCCCTTCCGGGACGTCGGCCCGCTCTATGGCCTGGAAAAGGGCGACCGCCGATAGCGGGGTCTGCTCTGCAGGCTTGACCACCATCGTGCAGCCGGCGGCCATCGCTGGGGCGAGTTTGCGAACAATCATGGCTAGCGGGAAGTTCCATGGTGTGACGGCAACCGCAACCCCGAGGGGCTTCTGCTGGACAATGAGCCGTTTCCCGGGAACATGGCTGGGGACCACTTCGCCGTAGGCACGACGACCCTCCTCGGCGAACCAACCGAGCCACTGGGTCGCATATCTGACCTCGAAGATGGCCTGGGCTCGGGGTTTACCCTGCTCAGAGACGATTACATCCGCAATGTGGTCGAGGCGGGCGAGCAGTTCGGCAGAGATACGCCGCATTACCTCAGCCCGGTCCTGCGCGGTCCAGTCGGCCCACTTATCAAAGGCCCCGTGGGCAGCTCCGATCGCCGTCGAAGCCAGTTCCGGTCCGGCATCAGCGGCAACGCCGACGACCTTTCGAGTAGCCGGATCGGTCACCTCGAACGTTGCAGCGGTCGGCACCCAAACCCCATCTATGTAGCAGCCTGCTGGCATATACGAGCCCCCTGGTGGCTATCCGTTCTTGTCGAGTTCCGTGGCGGGGCTGGGCGTACGACCCTGCAAGGCGGCCCGACGGGCGAACAGTTCTTCCGCTGCAGCCTGTGATTGCTCTGCGATCACCATGACGTCCACTGACCTGACCTCGCCGCCCTCAACCAGATGCTTCCCTTGGACCCAGACGTCGGTGACGTCATGGGAACTGGCGGTGAACACGAGATGAGCCGGGGCGTTGAAGTCCTTGCCATGGAGGAGTGGAACGAAATGCAGTGCGCTCACATCGATCATCACGATGTCTGCGTCCTTACCCTCCTCCAGGGTACCTGTGACGTCGCCAAGACCGAGTGCCGATGCACCGGCCCGGGTCGCCATGTCCAAAATGTCCCATGGGTCTCCCACGGTCGGGTCGAGAGTGCTGACCTTCTGGAGCAGCGACGCGAACTTCATCTCCTCCA
>PBMF01000036.1 GCA_002721995.1 Chloroflexota bacterium | reverse complement strand
GCCGTTGATTCCTCGTGGGCTTCCTTCAGGTTATCCAACCCGATGCGGTTGGTCACCTCCACGGGCAGGCCAGCCGATTTCCAGGCCTCTATGCCGCCGGCCAAGAACCCGTGCACCCGGTCGAAACCGATGCGTATGAGCTGGCGCACCATGTCGTCGTGGTGGCTGGCGTCCGCCGAGAGCAGCACCAGCGGTTGCCCCCAGGGGACTACCCAACCCACCCACGTGGCCATGGCGTTGCCGTGGGGCACGGCATAGGAACCGGGGATATGGCCCAGGTTGAAATTCCGCTCCGGACGGGCGTCAATCAGGACAGCATCTGACTCCAGTTGATGCCGCACCGAAAGCGCGGTCAAGGAGGCCAGGCGCGGAACGCCGCCCAGGATATCCGGACCCCTCTTGTTGATGTCGGCCATGTATTTGTAATAGGCAGGATAAGACCCCAGCCCGGTTAGGGCGTAGCGGACAAAGCTGGGTCTCCTCGGCCTCGGCCGCAAAGGGGTTGGTCAGTCTCTCTTGGGCGATGGTGGTGGGCACTCCACCGCCGCCGGCCGTGGCAGCCGAGCAGAAAGACCCGCCGCCGTGGGTGGGATAGACCTCAACCTCATCGGGCAGCTTGAGCAGCTTCTCATGGATGGTGTTGTGCAGCCACCGGGCCAGGAAGGGGGCGATCTTGGTGCCCAACAGATCGACCCGGGCCGCGCCGCCGAAGATGGCGGTGGGTTTGCCTTGGACTTCCACCATGAAGGAGATGCTCTCCGGGGCGTGTCAGGGAGTGTGGACGACCCGGATCAGGAACTCGTCCATGTCGAATTCGTCGTTCTCTTGAAGGCGGACCGAAGGAAAGAGGAGGCCTCCGGAGGCGCTGGCGCCCACCTGGCAGCCGGTCTGGTCGGCCAGTTCCCGGGCGCCGGAGACAAAGTCGTTGTGGACGTGGGTCTCAAAGGCGTAGGTGATGCGGGCGCCGCGGTTGGCTGCAATCTGGACGTACTGGTCAACGTCCCGGGCGGGGTCGATGACTACTCACCGGCCGGTCTGTTCCGAACCGACAACGTAGCTGTTGTTGGCCAGGCTTTCTATCCTCACTGTTTCGATGAACACAGTTACTACCCCCTACCGACGGACAGCGGGCTGACCGGCATGACGCCCGTTTTACATAAAGGCTAGTACCATTTTAAAACCGCCGGTGCGTTAGGTACACCAGCGGTATCTTTCATCGTGCGGCGAGGCTAATCTCTGCGGACAGTGATGGGCACCGAGTGGATGGAATTGACCTGATAGCCCCGGAAGTTCCAGGTGGCCAGCATGGGCTGCACGTTACCGGCGCTGTCGGTGGCCCGGCAGCGGAGCAGGGAGTGCCCCACGCTGACGGCGTTCCAGTCGTACTCGAAGTGCTGCCAGGTGTAATTCCCGTTGGGCTCTTCCAGTTTGGCCTCGTGCCAGGAGCGGCAATCGTCGGTGCTGATCTCCACCTTGGTGATGTGGCCGTCACCGGACCAGGCAACCCCCTTGATCTTGTGGGGCCCTGGCTTGAGGATGTCTCCCCGGGAGGGTGACCCGATGAGGGACTTTACCTTGAGGGTGGTCACCCGCTGGATGGAGGTGTCGTTCTTGTCGTCGGCCGCGGGATAGATCCGGTAGTCCATCTCATGGAATCCGCCATTGGGATGGTCCAGAACCGTGATTTTGTCCAGCCATTTGACTGAGGCCATGCCGTACCAGCCCGGCACCAGAAGCCGGATGGGGAACCCGTGGTTCTTGGGCAGGGTCTCGCCGTTGATCTGATAGGCCAAGATGGTGTCTGGGTTCAGGAGCTTTTCCAGGGGCACGCTCATGGCGTAATTCAAAGGTCCGCCGGAATGGGGCTCGGTGCCGGAGTCTGAGCCTTCAAACAAAACGTCGGTGGCGGAACTCTTGAGACCGGCCTTTTCAAGAACATCCTTGACCGGTACACCCTTCCAGGTGGCGGCGCCCAGCCCGCCGTTGTCCCACTGCACACCCTCTGCGGGCGGCTGCATGGTGGACCGGCTGTTGCCGGCGCATTCCATGATGTTGGTAACTTCATGGCTGGGCATGGCCAGCAGGTCGGCGTAGCTGAGTTCGATGGGATTATCTACTTCGCCGGAGATGGGGAGGGACCAGGAGGATGAGTCGATCTGGGGAGCGGGGAAGTGGCTGCGGATGAAATGGCCACCGATGGGGGATACGGGAACGTCGGTATTCGGTAGAAAGACTCCCGCACAAAGGGGGTCTTCAGATAGAACATTGAGCTTGCCAGCGGATGCGGATTCAGCGTCTGGCATCACTTTCTCCTTTCAAACATTATTTTTCGATTGGTCCTGTTGCCGGGATTGAAATCATCGGAAAGATGATGCCGACGCGTCCAGTATACCCATCTGGTGTCGGGCTGCCGGAGAAATAAGGCTGGCGTGGTTGTTAAATGGGTACAGTTACGAGCCGCTGACCGTGCAGCCGTGGCTGGCTGTGGTGGCCATGAGAAGAACGGCTATCAACAACAACCCGATGAGAGGGCGAGGGGCACGTAATTTGGGGATGCGCATCCTTGTACATAAACTCCGGTTCGAAATTGCGGGCGAAGCATCTGTGGGACTGCCTCAGCCGTGGGAAAATCGCCGTTGGCAGTATATCGCAACTTCCCAGGGCCAGTACAGTGCTAAACAAGGGAGTAAAATCCGACACGAAAATGGGAATTCGACAGACGATTTGTACGGTTCCGGTAGGTGGACTAAAGCGGGCCGCAGGCGTGGGCCGGAAGCCGGGTTTGTGATAATATATCCCGAAGCGTATTCAGCCTGCAGAATTACATCTCCAACTACGGGAATTCACGCCTAACGGCGCTCTGCCGCGACAGAATTTTTTAGGTCTAGGAGCGAGAGAATGGTCGCCTATAAGCCCAACATGGTCCTCTCCAATGAAGAATTTGAATCCGTGGGGTCCACGCCCGTCCGCCACGACGGCGCCGACAAGGTTACCGGACGCGCCCGCTACGGGGCCGATACCAACATGCCGGGCATGCTCTACGGCAAGATCCTGCGCAGTCCCCACGCCCACGCGGTCATCAAGTCGGTGGACGCCAGCGCCGCCGAGGCCCTTCCCGGCGTGCACGCGGTGGTGACCTCCGCTGACTGGCCCGAGACTTCCATGAAGATCACCGACCTGGCCGAGGGTTCCATCCATAACCTGGGCTTCCTCAGCATGAACGTGCTGGCCAGGGGCAAGGCCCTCTACAAGGGTCACGCGGTGGCCGCGGTTGCTGCCGTCAGCCCCCACGTGGCCGAAGAAGCCATGAAGCTGATCAAAGTGGACTATGAGGTACTGAAGCCGGTGCTGTCCGCGGCCGAGGCCATGGCCAAAGACGCGCCCATTCTCCATGAGCGGCTGGCTTCGGTGTCCAGCCCGGCCCTCCGCCCCGGTGGACTGCTGGACGACGACGCTGAAAGCCAACAGACAAACGTCGCCAACCAGTTTGAATTCGTCCTCGGCGACTCCGAGCAGGGGTTCAAAGACGCGGACGTCATCGTTGAAAAAGAGACCACCACCCAGGCCGTCCACCAGGGCTACATCGAGCCCCAGGCCGCCGTGGCCCAGTGGCAGACCGACGGCAAGCTGACCATCTGGTCCAGCAGCCAGGGACAATTCACCGTCCGCGACCACACCGCCCGGTTCCTGGGCATACCCGTCGCCCAGGTGAAGGCCGTCCCCATGGAGATTGGCGGCGGATTCGGGGCCAAAGGCATCACCTACGTGGAGCCTGTGGCGGCCCTCCTCGCCCGCAAGTCGGGCCGGGCCGTCAAAGTCCAGTTGTCCCGTCCCGAGGTCTTTGAGGGCACCGGCCCCACCTCGGGAACACAGATCAAGGTTAAGTTGGGCGCCACCAAAGAGGGGAAGTTGATCTCCGCTGAGGCGGAGTTGGTATACGAAGCAGGCGCTTTCCCCGGTTCCCCCGTGGGCGCCGGCGTCCAGTGTATGATGGGCCAGTACGACATTCCCAACGCCCATCTGGTGGCCATTGACGTGGTTATCAACCGCCCCAAGGCGGCCGCATACCGGGCCCCCGGTGCGCCGGCATCGGCCTTCGCCATGGAGACCGCTCTGGACGAACTGGCTGAGAAGCTGGGCATCGACCCCCTGGAGTTCCGCCTGATGAACAGCGCCAAGGAGGGCGTGCGCCGGGTAACCGGTCCCATGACTCCCAAGGTCGGCTACATCGAGACCCTGCAGGCGACCAAGGACCACGACCACTACAACGCCAAGCTGGAAGGCAAGTACCGCGGCCGCGGCGTCGCCTCCGGTTTCTGGGGCAATAACTCCGGCCCGGCCTCAGCGGTAGCGGTGGTCAACTCCGACGGATCAGTCAGCCTCACCGAAGGTTCGCCGGACATCGGAGGCAGCCGGGTCGCCATGGCCCTTCACGTGTCCGAGGTCCTGGGTATCCCGGTGGAGGACATCAAGCCCCAGGTCGGCGACACCGATACCATCGGTTTCACCTCCAACACCGGCGGCAGCAGCGCCACCTTCAAGTCCGGCTGGGCCTGCTACGAGGCGGCCCACAGCGTAAAGCAGCAGATGATTGAGCGCGCCGCCAAGATCTGGGAGATTCCTGAAGCCGACGTCGAGTACAAGGACGCCGTCCTCCAGCACGTTTCCGACCCGGAACTGAAACTGACATTCAAGCAGATCGCGGCCCGGATGATTCCAACCGGCGGTCCCATCGTCGGCTCCGCCGGCGTCAACCCTCCCGGCCCCGGACCGGCCATCGGCGCCCACATCGTGGATGTGGAAGTGGATGTGGACACCGGCAAAGTCCAGGTTCTGCGCTACACCGCCGTGCAGGATGCCGGCAAGGCCATCCACCCCAGCTATGTGGAAGGACAGATACAGGGCGGAGCGGTGCAGGGCATCGGCTGGGCGCTGAACGAAGAGTACGTCTACAACGACGATGGCGCTCTCCTGAACAGCAGCTTCTTGGACTATCGCATGCCCACCACCCTGGACCTGCCGATGATCGACACCGTCATCGTGGAAGTGGCCAACCCCAACCACCCCTACGGGGTAAGGGGGGTCGGCGAGGTGCCCATTGTGCCTCCGATGGCCGCCATCTCCAACGCCATCTACGACGCCATCGGCGTCAGGATGAACCATCTGCCCATGTCTCCGGACAAGGTCCTAGAGGCCCTCTGGGCCAAAGAGGGCAAGTAGTCAGCCGTGCCTGAGGTCTGGATTCCGCCCAAGCTGCAACAGCTTACCGGCGGCAAGCAGCAGGTCCAAGTGGAGGGTGGCAACGTGCGCCAGGTGATAAACAGCCTGGAGCGCGACTACCCCGGGATCAAGGAGTATCTTGTTGACGACGAGCAGCAGGACTTGGTCCCTGGTCTGGCGGTCATCATTGACGGAGAGACCAGCCTCCTGGGGATGCTGGAGAAGGTGCAGGAGAACAGCGAAGTGCACTTCCTGCCCGCCATAGGCGGCGGCTAGTCCCGCACCCGGATGCAAGCTAAACCAAAGGACGGGGCCGCGTTTCCGCCGGCCCCGTCCTTTTTATTTCGAGAGGTTGACGGACGATGGCTGGATTACTCAGAAAGCGGCCCAAACTCAGTCCCCAGGCGGAACGGGAAGTGCGCCGGGATACGCCACTGCGGCGGGCGCGCACCTGCTACGGACACCTGGCGGGAGTGGCGGGGGTGGAACTGATGGACCGCCTACTGGCCCTCGGCTGGCTGAAAGAAACCCTCACACCCGCTTCCGGGAACCGGGTCGCATACCGGCTCAGTCAAGCGGGCATCGCGGGAATGGAAGGATTGAACGTGGACCTCGGCGCAGCCGCCAGGACCACCGGAAATTTCGCCTTCGGCTGTTTGGACTGGACAGAGGGCCGTCAACACCTGGGCGGCGCCTTGGGCCGGGCGGTCACCGCCAGCCTTGCCGAGCAGGGGCTGGTGGGGCGTACGGAAGGGACCAGGGAGGTGAAGCTGGAGGGCAGTCCTCGGGCTTGGCTCCCAGGAAACGCCTAGGACTGTACCGCGGCTTTGAACCGGTCTCGTATCTCCGTGGGGGAGTGGGACACCCGGGGGATTCCCTCCACCGGTGCGATGGCGCACTTGACCAAGACCAGCCCCAGTTGGTTGGAGTTTGTCACTTCAAACAGCGCCGACTCCAAGCCTTCCAAGTCTTCCACACGGTGGGCCGATGGATAGCCGAAGGTCCTGGCCGACTGGGCGATGTCGAACTCGGAGCTGATGGACTCCTGGGCCCCGGTGGACTCGTAGGCCTCGTTGTCCAAGACTATGTGGACCAGGTTGGGCACACCTTCCGAGGCGATGAGGGGCATCGTGCCCAGGCTCATCAGGGCGCTGCCGTCGCCCTCCAGCACGAACACCCGTTTGTGGGGCGCCCGGATGGCCAGACCCAGACCCATGGCCGAGGCCAATCCCATGGAGCCGATCATGTAGTAGTTCCCCTGGCGGTCGTCGGTATAGAACAGTTCTCGAGAGATCATACCGGTGGTGCTGACCACCAGATCAGTTGTCCCCACGTGCTCCAAGATCTTCTCGATGGCCCGGTAGCGGTCGATCATTGGATCACCCCTGCCCGCACCAAGAGCGCACCTGGAACCGAGCGTTCTTTGATGGCCGCCAGCAGCCGGTCCAGGGATGAATCCAGGTTGTCCTCTTCCAATATCTCGTAGGGCACTTCCAGCAGGTCCAGAATCTCCGGAGTCTTCACGCCCATTACCCAATGTTCGGGCGCGTCGTTGGGCTGACCGCCGTAGCCCCGCCAACCGATCACCAGAAAAGCAGGGATCTTGTACATCAGGCTGTAGGATGTGAGTGGGTTGACCAGGTTGCCCACGCCCGAGTTCTGCATGATTACCCCACCCAACCCGTTGGTGAAGTAGTTCGCGCTGGCTATGCCCAGAGCCACGTCTTCGCGGACGGCGGGTACGTAGCGAATCTCCGGGTCGGCGACCATCACGTTGTAGGCGTCGTGAAAAGTGGAATCGGGGACCCCGGAGAAGAAATCAAGCCCCCGGCCCTTCAGGGCTCCCCAGAACTCATGGGCGTTCATCAAATATCCTCGGCAGCGGGATTGGCCCAGAATAACATAACCGCCGATGGAGTTGATTAGGTCCCGGTTGACGCGCATGGCGCCAACGCGTATCATCGGAACTGAAACCCACCCCCAGGGGGTATGGGTTACGGAGGAATTGGAATGTTTCCCGAGGTTAAAGGCGACGCACTCAAGCGTTTGAGTTACATCGAAGGGCACCTCTCGGGCATCAGGAAGATGCTGGAAGACGACAAATACTGCGTCGATGTCTTGAAGCAGACCTACGCCGTCCGCCGTGCCATCGAAAAGATGGAGAGCCTGCTCCTGGAAGGCCATCTGCAGTCCTGCGTGGTGGAGGGCATCCAGACCGGCCGCGCCGAGGAAATAGTTGAAGAGCTCAAAGACCTGTACATCCTATCCAATAAGTAAGCCCGCCGTAAAAGAGAGTTAAAACATGTCCGCATACGTGATTGGAGATATCAAGGTTTCAGACCCGGATACCTACGCCCGATATGCCGCCGGAGTGCCCGCCAGCAGCGGCGCCTACGGGTGCCGTTACCTGGTGCGGGGCCAGGACCGGTGCGAGATAGCCGAGGGCGGCTGGCTGCCCGAGCGTTTGGTGCTGGCCGAATACCAGGACATGGAGACCGTAAAGGCCTGGTACTACTCCCCCGAGTACACCAAACTGCGGGAGATACGTCAGAGCGCGTCCACCGGCAACCTGATATTCGCGGAGGGAATCGACCCTGAGCCGGTCAGAGACAAGGAACCTGAAGCCGGCGGCTACGTCATAGCGGACATAGAGATAACTGACATGGATACCTACGCCACCTACCGGGCGGGGGTCCCCGACACCATCGCCGCCCACGGCGGGAGGTTCCTGGTCCGTGGGGCTGAAGGCGAGCCTGCCGAGGGCGACTGGGCCCCCAAGCGGGTGGTGGTCATCGAGTTTGAAAGCCTGGAACTGGCCAAGGCCTGGTACCATTCGCCCGAATATAGCGAGTTGAAAAAGATCCGTCAGACCGCTTCCTCCGGCAACGTCATTTTCGCCGCGGGCATCTAACGGAGAGGAAAGACCGGGAAACAAGAAATGGCTGCATCGAAAGAAGACATCAAGAGATTGAACCTGCCCGTTGAGGGCATGACCTGTGCCGCCTGCGTGGGACACGTGGAGAACGCTCTGTTGGGCGTACCCGGCGTGGTCGATGCATCTGTGAACCTGGGCACCGAGAAAGCCTCGGTGGAGTTTTCTGAGGCCGAGGTGACCGTGCAGGATATCCAGGATGCGGTATCCAGCGCCGGTTACAAGATCGGCACCCAATCCGCGTCCTTGAATATCGGCGGCATGACCTGTGCCGCCTGCGTGGGCCACGTGGAGAACGCCCTTCTCGGAGTCCCCGGCGTCGCCACGGCCAACGTGAACCTGGGGGTGGAAAGGGCCTCGGTGGAGTTCGTACCCGGTATGGCAGAACTCTCCGACCTGCAAACGGCGGTGGAAGAGGCCGGCTACCGGGTTGAGGGCTTCAATGACGCCGGCGACCAGGAGAGAGAACTGGAAAGACTGTCCAAGGTCAAAGAGGTGCGGGAGCTCCGTCACCGCCTGATACTGGCGGGCAGTGGGGCTGTCCTGCTGTTTTTAGGNACGTTCGAGCCCTTNCCCTGGGTCNCCAAGTTCATGGGTCAGGCCTACTTCCCGTTCTTGCTGTGGGCCNTGGCAACCCCGGTCCAGTTCTGGGCGGGGTCCACTTTTTACACCTCAGGGATCGGAACGCTGCGCNACGGTGTCGCCAACATGCACACCCTGATCGCCCTGGGCACCAGTGTGGCCTACGGGTACAGCGTGGCGGTGGTGTTGCTGAACGAGTTNTCGCCCGGCGTGCTGGCTGATAACGGCATCGACGCCAAGNTCTACTTCGACACGGCGGCAATCATCGTCGCCCTGATACTGTTGGGCCGGTTTCTGGAAGCCCGGGCAAGGGGGCAGACGTCCGAGGCCATCCGCAGGTTGATCGGTCTGCGGCCTGTGTCGGCCCGAGTCGTGCGCGACGGCCAGGAAGAGGATATCCCTGTGGGACTGGTGGTGCCCGGGGATATCGTCTTGGTACGGCCCGGCGAAAAACTGCCCGTGGATGGTGTGGTCACAGAGGGCTATTCGGCAGTGGATGAGTCCATGCTCACCGGCGAGAGCATGCCGGTGGAAAAGAGTCTCGGCAATCGGGTTTACGGAGCGACCATCAACTCCAATGGCGCCATCCATTTCCAGGCCACACAGGTGGGCGGGGAGACGGTACTGGCCCAGATCATCCGTCTGGTGGAAGAGGCCCAGGGCTCCAAGGCCCCCATCCAGGCGATGGCCGACAGGGTGGCGTCCTACTTCGTGCCGGCCGTGATCGTCGTGGCCCTGGCGGCCTTTGCCTTCTGGATGGTGTTGGGTCCCGCTCCGGTGCTCACATTCTCGACCCTGGTGCTGGTCTCAGTATTGATCATAGCCTGTCCCTGTGCCCTGGGCCTGGCTACGCCGACGGCCATCATAGTCGGCACCGGCAAAGGCGCTGAAACGGGCGTGCTGGTCAAACAGGCCCAGGCTCTGGAGATCGCCCACAAGGTTGATACCGTGGTCTTGGACAAGACGGGCACTCTCACCACCGGAAAACCGGTTGTGACCGATCTGCTGCCCCCTGGAGCCACGGAACAGGAGCTGCTGCGGTTGGCAGCTTCCGCCGAGCGCGGGTCCGAGCACCCTCTGGGCGAGGCGGTCGTCAATGCGGCCCAGGAACGGGGGCTGGAGCTGGACCCGGTTACCGATTTTCAGGCCATTCCCGGCCGGGGAATTTCGGCACAGGTGAATGGCAGCACCATCAGGTTTGGGAACCAGGCCCTGCTGGAGGACTCCGGAATAGCTCTGGATGGGCTGGTGGATAAGGCGTCGGAACTGGCCGCCCAGGGCAAAACGCCCATGTTCTTGTCTTCCGGTGACAAAGCCATGGGCCTGATCGCAGTAGCCGACACGTTGAAGCCCGAAGCCCAGGAGGGGCTGGCCAAATTGCAGGCGATGGGGCTAGAAGCGGTGATGCTCACCGGGGACAACGCCCAGACGGCAAACGCCATTGCCACGCAGTTGGGCCTGGACCGTGTCGAGGCCGAAGTGCTGCCCCAGGACAAGGCGGCGGTGGTGAAGAAGCTCCAATCCGAGGGGAAGGTTGTGGCCATGGTCGGTGACGGCATCAACGATGCGCCGGCGCTGGTCCAAGCAGACGTGGGAATGGCGATGGGCAACGGGACCGACGTTGCAATGGAGTCTGCGGACATCACCTTGATGCGGGGCGACGTGAACGGTGTGGCGACCGCTCTGGACCTGAGCCGTCAGACCATCCGCACCATCAAGCAGAACCTATTCTGGGCATTCTTCTACAACGTGATGCTGATTCCCGTGGCAGCCGGCGTGCTCTACCCGGTGTTCCAGGGTGTCGGCGGGGTGCCGGGGAGTCTGGAATTCTTCTTTGGGGAGCAGGGCTTCTTGAACCCGGTCCTAGCCGCCCTGGCCATGGCATTCAGTTCGGTAACTGTAGTTAGCAATTCCCTGAGACTGCGGCGGGCCAAGGTCTAGCCGGTCTCAGACCCAGGCGTAACGAATCAGGCACAGATAGAGGAGAGGACAATGGCCACAGCAATCGACCCGATCTGCAAGATGGACGTGGACACCGACAACCCGCCGGGCGGGCAGAGTGATTACCAGGGGACGACCTACTTCTTCTGCGCTCCGGGCTGCAAGGTGGCCTTCGACAAGGAGCCGGACAAGTACCTGTCAGAGGACGGGGGCGGAGACGATCACGGGCATGGGCACGACCACGGGCCCGGCGGGCATAGCCACGGGCATCACATGCCGGACAGCAGTCCCGCCGATACCGCGGCGCCCAGCAGGCCGGGGTTCCTGGCCCGTTTGTTCGGCCGCAAGTAGGGTCCTACCCGGAAAGAATTCTCTAGGTGGCTCCGTGGCAACGCTTGTACTTCTTGCCGCTGCCGCAGGGGCATGAGGCATTCCGGCCAACCTTCTCTCCGCCGCCGACTGGGGCCGCCCCACGGCGCGGATCGTTGACGGCCTTCATGGGGCTGGCCTGGGCCATGGGCTTGGCGCCTCCGCGCCGCGGCCTGCCCTGGGCGGGCTGTTCGGACACCTGGACGTGGAACACGGTGTGGACCAGTTCAGCTTCGATGCGGGCCTGCAATTCGGCGAACATCTTGAAGCCTTCCGAGCGGTACATCACCAGCGGGTCCTTCTGACCGTAGGCCTGGAGGCCGATGCCGGTGCGAAGGTTCTCCATGGCGGTCAGGTGCTGCACCCAGTGGGTGTCGATGGCGCGGATCAGAAGCAGCCGTTCCACGGTCCGCATCTGCTCTTCGCCCAGGTCTTGTTCCCGGGCCTCGTAGACCGTCTCGGCGAAGTCGTGGAGAATCTCCAGGACCTGCTCCCGGCTCCACTGGTAGACCTGGTCCTCATTGGCCAGTTCTGGTGGCAGGGGGCAGATGCGTCCCAGTTCGTCGATCAGACCGCCGCCGTTCCAGTCGTCGCCGTGCCGTCCCGGCAGGTGCCGGTCCACGGCGCCGGCGAACTCATTCCGCAGCATCTCCACGAACTTGAGTTTCAGGGATTCTTCACTTAGGGCCTCGTGGCGGTCCCCGTAGATGATTTCCCGTTGCTTGTTCAGGACATCGTCGTAGTCCAGCAGGTGTTTGCGTATGTCGAAGTGGTGGCCTTCCACCTTCACCTGGGCGCTGGATATGGACTTGGTGATGATGCGGTTCTCAACGGGGGTCTCTTCGTCCAGTCCGGCCCAACCCATCACCGTCTTGATCTTCTCACCGCCGAACCGCTGCATTAGTTCGTCTTCCAATGAGACATAGAACTGGGAGCTGCCGGGGTCGCCCTGGCGTCCGGCGCGGCCGCGCAGCTGATTGTCGATGCGGCGGGCGTCGTGGTGTTCGGTACCGACGACGTGGAGGCCGCCGAGGGCCACCACCTTGTCGTGTTCTTCCTGCCAGTCGGAGCGGCTGGTGTCGGCGCCGCCCAGCACGATGTCCGTGCCGCGGCCGGCCATGTTGGTGGAGACGGTCACCGCTCCCAGGCGTCCGGCCTGGGCGACGATTGAAGCCTCATGTTCATGGTTCTTGGCGTTCAGTATTTGGTGTGGGACGCCCCGTTTTCTGAGTAGTTCGCTCAGGTATTCCGATGCTTCGATGGATGTCGTGCCGATGAGAATCGGTTTTTGCTCCTCGTGCAACTGGGCCACGTCTTCGGTTATGACCTTCCACTTCCCGTCTTCGGTCTGGAAGACCAGGTCCGAGTTGTCCTCCCGGGCCAGGGGCAGATTGGTGGGCACTGCCACGACTTCCAAGCCGTAGATCTTAAAGAACTCGTCGGACTCGGTGAGGGCGGTACCGGTCATCCCCGCCAGCTTCTCGTACATACGGAAGTAGTTCTGCAGGGTGATGGTGGCGTAGGTGATGCTCTCCCGCTGGATCTTGAGGCCCTCTTTGGCCTCCACAGCCTGGTGCAGGCCATCCGACCAGCGCCGGCCTGGTTGCAAGCGTCCAGTGAACTCATCGACGATGATCACCTCACCGTCTTTGACCACATATTCCTTGTCCCGGATCTTCATGACCTCGGCGGTCAGGGCGTTCTCCATGTAGTGGACCTGGTGATAATTCTCCGGGTCGTAAAGATTGTCTGTGTTGGTCCACTTCTCCATCTTGGCGATGCCCTCTTGGGTGAGGGAGATGGCCTTGGTGCGCTCGTCGATGGTGAAGTCGGTCTCGTCATCCAGCCGGGTGACCAGCTTGGCGAAACTCTGGTAGAGCTGGACCGGTTCTTCGGCGGGGCCGCTGATGATGAGCGGCGTCCTGGCTTCGTCAATGAGGATGTTGTCCACCTCATCGACGATGGCGAAGTGCAGTTCCCTTTGAACTCGGTTGGCTGCATCCAGGGTCATATTGTCCCGCAGGTAGTCGAAGCCGAACTCGTTGTTGGTGCCGTAGGTGATGTCGGCGGCGTAGGCCTCGGACCGGGAGACGGCCCGCAGGTATTCCATACCGTTGGGGGCCTCGGTTATTTCGGGGTCGTACATGTAGCTGGCGTCGTGCTGCAGGCAGCCGATACTCAGACCCAAGGCATGGTAGATGGGACTCATCCAGACCGGGTCGCGGCGGGCCAGGTAGTCGTTGACGGTGACCACGTGGACGCCCTTGCCCTCCAGCGCGTTGGCGTAGACGGCCAGGGTTGCCACCAGGGTTTTGCCCTCGCCGGTCTTCATCTCGGCAATCTGGCCTTGGTTAAGGACCATGCCGCCGATCAATTGCACATCGTAATGGCGCTGTTTCAGGATGCGGCGGGCCGCTTCACGGACCACGGCAAAGGCTTCCGGCATGATGTCTTCCAGGTCCTCTTTGCCGGTCAGACGGGAACGGAACTCTTCGGTCTTAGCCTTGAGTTGTTCGTCGGTTAATTCTTGGGTTTCAGCCTCAAGGTCGTTGATCTCATCCACGATGGGATAGAGCTTCTTGAGGGCTTTTTGATTGGGGTCGCCAAGCACTTTTTGAAGAACGGATACCATGTGCGGTTAGACCTCGTGGATTGACGCTGGGCCAGGCTCGCGCCGTGACCGCCGTAATTGGACCAATGACCATTATATTGCATCCCTCTCACGGGATGCACGCCCTTTCCAGGCCGGAGCTGACCTTGGCCTAGACGCTCACTTCAGGCCGTCCGGAGCCGGACAATTCCGCGATACTGGCGGCGCCCGTGGCGGCTACCCAGCTCTTGAATTCGTCCAGTATCCGCCAGGGGGCTGACAGCCCAACCAGATTGGCGCTCCCTATCTGTACGGCTGTGGCGCCGGCCAGGATGTATTCGGCGGCGTGTTCACCGCTGAAAATGCCGCCAACTCCGATTATGGGCACATTCACAGCCTTGGAGGCCTGATATACCAGATTCAGGGAGATTGGCCTTAGACCGGGGCCTGAGAGCCCGCCGGTGATGTTTCCCAACACCGGCTGACGGGTCTGGGTGTCGATGTGCAGGGCCGGCATAGTGTTGGAGATGGTAAGAGCGTCGGCGCCGGCGTCCGCCGCGGAGCGGGCGATGGGGGTGATGTCCGGGACGTTGGGCGCCAATTTGGCGATGACCGGAAGTTTGGTGCTGCGCCGGACGGCTGCGACAGCCTGGGCGGTGAGTTCAGCGCTGTGGCTGAAAAGGGAGCCGTCTTCCACGTTGGGGCAGCTGAGATTGAGTTCGATGCCCTGGAACCCGGTGCCCTGGTCCGCCATGGCGGTCATTTCGGCGAACTCGTCCACCGAATCGGCGGAGAAGCTGAGCAGCACGGTGGCGCGGTAATCGTCCCAGGTGGGGGTGACATCGCGCAGGCCAGCCTCAATACCTGGGTTGGTGAGCCCGATGGCGTTCAGGAATAACGTGTCGCCGGCTTCCCACGCCTCGCGAAAGGACTTGGGATACCATCTGGGCTCGGGGTTGCCCTCGCGGGGCAGGCGGGTGAACGTCTTGGGGACCACCGCGCCCAATCGGCCCAGCTGCATGTCTTGTGTGATGCCCCTGCCGTAACCGTCGTAACCGAAAGTCCCGGAGGCAATCATCACCGGGTTTGCCAATCGCAGATGATGGAGATTGTTCGGGGCCAGGTCTACGGATAGGTCCGGCCCAGTAACAGACTCGATGTTACTCGTCTCCCTCGTCATCCGTTGGAGCGGCTGGTTCACTGCTCCCCTCCGCATCGTCCTCTCCAAAGGCTAGGCTTTCGCCTCCATCCTGACCGAGGCCGTTGGAGCCCAGGTCATCGGACTCGTCTTCGTCGTCATCGTCGTCGAAATCGTCGAAGTCGTCATCATCATCTTCGTCGTCATCCTGGCTTGCCAGGGCTGCCGCCAAAGTGGCCAACGGGGAGTCCTCACCGTCCTCGTTGTCGGCAAAGATGTTCGGCTCAGGAGGCCCATCTTCGCCCTCGGCGGTCTGCTCAAAGGCGCCGGCGGGAGCGTCGGTAACGCCCAGCCAACCGCCCGGAGAGACTGCCGCGATTTCCGGCATCGGTTGAGGCTTGAGCAGCTCTTCCATACCCGGAATATCGACCCGAGCTGGGATGAGCCGGCCGATGATGACGTTTTCTTTCAGACCCTGTAGCCAGTCCTGCGCGCCGCTGACTGCCGCTTGGGTCAGGACCCTGGTGGTCTCCTGGAAGGAGGCCGCGGACAGGAAGCTGTCGGTTAGGAGCGAGGCCCGGGTCACGCCCAAGAGAACGGGCTTGGCGGTGGTGGGCTCGCCACCCTCCGCCAGGACCTTGGCGTTCTGGTCTTGGAACGCAAACTTGTCGACCATCTGGCCGGGAATGAAGTCGGAATCCCCGGTGGACTCCACCTGAACGCGGCGGAGCATCTGCCGGAGGATGATCTCAATGTGCTTGTCATGGATGGCCACACCCTGGGATGTGTAGACCTGCTGCACCTGGTCAACCTGGTAGCGTTGCAGGTCGTCTTTACCCCGGATGTGGAGGATGTCATGGGGGTTCATGGGACCGCTGATCAGCGGGTCCCCGGCCCGTACCATGTCGCCGTCTTTGACCAGCATGTAGGCTGAGGCGTGGATCAGGTGCTCCCTGACCTCGATGTCGTCCCACACGATGGAAATGATGCCGGAGTCTATCTCGACCTTGCCGCCGACGTTGGCGACGACCTGGTCCAGGGGTTCTCCCTCACCGGCCTCGGCGGCCTCGTTGGCAGCCTCGATGGCCTTGGCGATGGCGGCCTTGGTCTTGCGGCCTTTCAGCGCGGGCATGCTGGTGGCCAGGACCATGCCCGGTTCCACGTCTTCGCCCTCGTCGACCATGATGTGGGCGTCTTCCGGCACCACATAGTCCTCGCGGAACTCCTCACGGCTGACGATGCGCAGGCGGCGGCCCTCTTCGTCGGCTTCCATCTCCACCAGACCGTCAATGTCGGCTAGTATGGCGGCTCCCTTGGGCACCCGCGCCTCGAAGATCTCTTCCACCCTGGGCAGACCGCTGGTGATGTCCAGACCGGCGATACCGCCGGTGTGGAACGTCCTCATGGTCAGCTGGGTGCCTGGCTCGCCGATGCTCTGGGCGGCGATGATGCCCACGGCCTGCCCCATCTCCACCGTCAGTCCGGTGGCTGGCAGACGGCCGTAGCAGGCCTGACAGACGCCCCGGTGGGCTTCGCAGGTCAGCGGTGAGCGTACGGGTACTTCCGTTACGCCCGCATCTACCAGCGTCTGTCCTATCTCCAGGTCAATCTCCTGGTTCCGTTCCAGCAGAATCTCACCGGTCTCCGGGTGGGGCACCGGCGCCGCTGCCAGTCTGCCGGTGATACGCTCCGGCAGAGTCTTGTTGCCTTCGTCTTCTGGCCTGGGGGTTATCCAGTAGGAGTCGAAGGTCCCGCAGTCCTCTTCAAGGATGATTACCTCTTGGGCGATGTCGATCAACCGCCGGGTCAGGTAACCGCTGTCGGCTGTTCTAAGGGCTGTATCGGCCAGACCCTTCCTGGCTCCGTGGGTGGAGATGAAGTACTCCAGGGCGGTGAGGCCCTCACGGAAACTGGACTTGATGGGCAGGTCGATGATGCGTCCCTTGGGGTTGCTCATCAGGCCGCGCATGCCGGCCATCTGTTTGATCTGGGAGATGTTACCCTTGGCGCCGGATACGGCCATGACCGCGATGCCGCCGTAGTTGGTCAGTTCTTCCTGTACCAGCTCGGTGGTCTCGTCAGAGGCCTTGGTCCAGGCGTCAACAGCCTTGTCGTAGCGCTCATCTTCGGAGATGAGGCCGGACATATATTGTTCTTCGTAGTCGTTCACCAGGCCGGTTGCTGCGTCCAGGATTCCCTGTTTCCGGGAGGAGACCTGGATGTCGTTGATGGCGATGGTGATACCCGACGTGGTGGCGTAATGGAACCCCAGGTCCTTGATGCTGTCCAGCACGCTGGCAGTCTCTTCGTTGCTCAACTGCCGGTACAGGGAGGCGGTCAGGTCCTTCAGGGCGTTCCGGTCCATAAGAATGTTCTGGTAGCCGATCTTCTCGGGCAGGATCTCGTTGAAGATCATCCGGCCCAAGGTGGTTTCCAGCCATTCCCCGTCGTGATGCCTGACTTCCCTCACGTGGATGGGAGCGTGCAGGTCTATGAGGTCGGACGCGTGGGCGAGCCGGGCCTCGTCGAAGTCATTGAACTTGCTGCCCACGCCCTCACTGGTTTCCCTGATTTCGGTCAGGTAGAAGCAGCCCAGCACCATGTCCAGAGTGGGCGCGACCAGCGGGTCACCCGAAGCGGGCGACAGCATGTTGTGGGTGCTGAGCATGGCCTCTTTGGCCTCCAGCACCGCCATGCGTGAGAGGGGAACGTGAACCGCCATCTGGTCTCCGTCGAAGTCCGCGTTGAAGGCGGAACAGACCAACGGGTGGATCTGGATGGCGTTACCTTCAATCAACACCGGCATGAAGGCCTGGATGCCCAGCCTGTGCAGTGTGGGAGCACGGTTGATCAGCACCGGGCGGTCCTTGATGACATCTTCCAGGATGTCCCAGACCTCGCCTCGGGCCCGTTCCACCATGCGCTTGGCGTTCTTGATGTTGGGGGCGATGCCCAGTATCACCAGACGGTGCATGACGAAGGGCTTGAACAGCTCCAGGGCCATGCGCTTCGGCAGGCCGCACTCGTTCATCTTGAGCTCGGGGCCCACCACGATGACCGAGCGTCCGCTGTAGTCCACCCGCTTGCCCAGCAGGTTCTGGCGGAAACGGCCCTGTTTGCCGCGCAGCAGGTCGGACAGGGACTTTAGCTTGTGGTTGTGGCTGCCCTGGATGGGGCGGCCGCGGCGGCCATTGTCGATCAGTGCGTCGACGGCCTCCTGCAGCATTCGCTTTTCGTTGCGGATGATGATTTCGGGGGCGCCCAGGGACATCAGCCGCTTCAAACGGTTGTTGCGGTTGATCACCCGGCGGTAGAGGTCGTTCAGGTCGCTGGTGGCGAACCGCCCGCCGTCCAACTGCACCATGGGGCGCAGTTCGGGGGGCAGCACGGGCAGCACCGAGAGGATCATGTCCTCGACCCGGTTGCCGCTGTTGCGGAACGACTCGATGACTCGCAGGCGTTTGATGGCCTTCTTCCGGCGCTGGCCGGAGGTGGCGTGCATCTCGGTGATGAGCTCGTCCCTGAGGGCCTCCAGGTTGGTGGTCTTCAGGATGGCCATGATGGCTTCGGCGCCCATGCCGGCTTCGAAGACATCGCCGTAGGCCTCTTTCAGTTCCCGGTAGCGGGACTCGGCGATGAGCTTGTGGACCCGCAGGTCTTCCAGCTCGTCGATGGCCGCTTTGTACTGCTCTTCCAGCTGGCCTTCTTCGGTGGCCAGTTGTTCGTTGATGGCGTCGATCTCGACCTGGATGGCCACCGGGTCCATCTCGACTTCCTCTTCCTCGGCGAAGACAGGTGCGTCGGCGGCTTCGGTGTCTCCAGCGTCCGTTTCCGCCGCGGTTTCCACTTCGGCCACGGGCTCTTCGGTGGCTGCCTCGTCAACAGGTGTATCACCTGCTTCCTCGGCGGCGTCATCTTGGGCCGGTTCGCCCTCTCCGGAGACATCCTCACCCAGGCGGACTTTCAGGGCATTGACGCGGGCTTCCGCCTGGCGGCGGGCCTTACGCAGTTCCAGGTCGAACTTGGCCTGTTCCAACTCCAGCGCTTCCTGACGGACGTCTTCGTCCACAGACACGATTATGTGTTGGGCGAAGTAGAGCACCCGTTCCAGGTTGCGGGGAGAGAGGTCCAGCAGCAGACCGAGCCGGCTGGGGGTGGTCTTGCTGAACCAGATGTGGGCGACGGGCGCGGCCAAGCGGATGTGGCCCATGCGCTCCCGGCGTACCTTGGAGCGGGTCACCTCCACCCCGCAGCGGTCGCAGACCACGCCGCGGTAGCGGATGCGCTTGTATTTGCCGCAGAAGCACTCCCAGTCCTTGGTGGGTCCGAACAGCCGCTCACAGAACAGGCCGTCCTTCTCCGGACGCAGGGTGCGGTAGTTGATGGTCTCAGGCTTGGTTACCTCACCGTGGGACCAGTTAAGAATCTGCTCGGGGGACGCAATGGAGATGCGGATCGCATTGAAATTGGTCCCCGGAGTTTCCGCCCTGTCTGCCATCCTGACCATTAGATCGTCTCCAGCGCTTGGAATAGGTCTGACTCATCGGTGATGCCCTGGGTGAGGGGTGGCCGTTGTTCCTCGTTCAACAGCTCAACCGCCAGGCCGAGGCTCTGGAGTTCCTTGAGCAGTACGTTGAAGGATTCCGGCACGCCCGGCTGCCCGATGGGCTCACCCTTGACGATCGCCTCATAGGTCTTCACGCGTCCGGCCACGTCGTCCGACTTGACCGTCAGCACTTCTTGCAGGTTGTACGCGGCGCTATAGGCCTCCAGCGCCCAGACTTCCATCTCGCCGAAGCGCTGTCCGCCGAACTGGGCTTTGCCGCCCAAAGGCTGCTGGGTGATCATGGAGTAGGGGCCGGTGGAGCGCGCGTGAATCTTGTCCTCAACCAAGTGGATGAGCTTCAAGATGTAGATGTTGCCCACCGTGACCAGCTGGTCAAAGTTCTCTCCGGTCCGTCCGTCGCTGAGTTCGAACTTGCCGAAGGTGGGCGGTGCGATGCGCTTTTCCCGGTGTACGCCCAGGGCGGCTTCGTGCATGTCCTCAAGGGTCATGCCCTTGGTATCCACTCCGGCTTCATCGGTCAGCCACATGCGCAGGCAGGCCTCGCGGGCCGCGCCTATGTTGGATTCGTCGAATATCTCCCTGGGGTTGTAGCCCTTCTCTTCCAGCCAGCGGTCAACCTGGGGGTAATCAACCTCAGGTGTTCCATCGACCGGCCCCATGTGGGATGCGCCTGCCTGTTCGGTGAACCAGACGCGGGCCAGGGCGTCCTCAATGGAGGAGTCCCCCGCTCCGTCGAACACCGGAGTGTTGGCGCGGAAGTTCAGGCCGCGGGCGGCCCAACCCAGGTGGGTCTCCAGCACCTGGCCCAGGTTCATCCGGGAAGGCACGCCGATGGGATTCAAGATGATGTCCACCGGGGTACCGTCCGCCAGGTACGGCATGTCTTCTTCGGGGAGGATGCGGGCTACCACACCCTTGTTGCCGTGGCGTCCGGCCATCTTGTCGCCCACGGATATCTTTCGGGTCTGGGCGATCCAGACGCGGACGGCCTCGTTCACGCCTGGGGAAAGGTCGTCCCGGTTCTCGCGGGTCAGCACCTTAACGTCGATGACTTTGCCCCGTTCGCCGTGGGGCACCCGCAGGGAGGTGTCCTTAACGTCGCGGGACTTTTCACCGAAGATGGCGCGCAGGAGTTTCTCCTCGGCGGTAAGTTCGGTCTCACCCTTAGGTGTGACCTTGCCCACCAGGATGTCTCCGGGGCCGACGTCGGCGCCGACGCGGATGATGCCGCGCTCGTCCAGGTCCCGGAGGCTGGTCTCGCCCACGTTGGGGATGTCCCTGGTTATCTCCTCGGGGCCGAGTTTGGTCTCCCGGGCCTCCATCTCATGTTTTTCGATGTGAATGGAGGTGAAGTAATCGTCGCGGTAGAGACGCTCGCTGACGATGATGGCGTCTTCGTAGTTGTAGCCCTCCCAGGACATGAAGGCCACCAGTACGTTCTGGCCCAGGGCCAGTTCGCCGTGGTCGGTGGAGGAGCTGTCGGCCAGGACGCTGCCGACCTCCACCACGTCGCCCTTGGTGGCGATGGGGCGCTGGTCGAAACAGGTCCCCTGGTTGGTCCGGGAGAACTTGATCAGCGGATGGGCGAATTCCTCGCCGTTCTCGTCAGTCACGATGATCTCGCGGCCGCTGACCGAGGTCACCACGCCGTCGATCTCGGATGTGACCAGCTGGCCGCTGTCCCGGGCAACCCGGCTTTCGATGCCGGTACCCACCACCGGGGCCTGGGCCCGCAGCAATGGGACGGCCTGACGCTGCATGTTGGAACCCATGAGGGCCCGGTTGGCGTCGTCATGTTCCAAGAATGGGATCAGGGCCGCGGAGACACTCATGATCTGCATGGGCGATACGTCCATGTAGTCGATGAGGTCGGCGGGCTCCTGGATGTAGTTCTCACCCACCCTCAGTTCGACCCTGTCTTGGATGAACTGGTTCAGGTGGTCCAAGTCCGCGTTGGCCTGGGCCACGCGGTAGTCCTCTTCCTGGTCCGCAGACAGGTAGATGACATTCTCATCTCCCTGGGCGACGAATGGCAATACGTGAATCTCGGTACCCTTGGGGAGCGCTTTGATGGCGTTGATCTTGTTGGCGCCGATGGCCCGGCCCTTGCCGACGATGGTCTTACCGTCGCTGGCGAGAATGGCCTCGGTCACCGTCCGGCCCTTCAGGTCGTCGGAGTCGTTGGGCAGGGTGTTGAAAACCTTCCTGTATGGCGACTCGATGAAGCCGTAGGGGTTGATCCTGGCGTAGGATGCCAGGGAGCTGAGCAGGCCGATGTTGGGACCCTCAGGGGTCTCGATGGGACAGATCCGGCCGTAGTGGGAGAAGTGGACGTCACGCACGTCGAACCCGGCCCGTTCCCTGGAGAGACCTCCGGGGCCCAGGGCGGAGAGGCGGCGCTTGTGGGTCAACTCGGCCAGAGGGTTGGTCTGGTCCATGAATTGGGACAGCTGGGAGCCGCCGAAGAATTCGCGCACAGAGGCGACCACCGGGCGGATGTTCACCAGACCTTGGGGCGCGGCGACTTCGGGGTCGACCAGCGTCATCTTCTCTTTGACCATGCGCTCCATTCGGAGCAGTCCGACACGCACCTGGTTCTGGACCAGTTCGCCCACTGCCCGGACACGGCGGTTGCCCAGATGGTCAATGTCATCGGGGTGGCCTTCGCCCTGGTTGATGCGGATCATGGTGCGGATGACCGAGATGATGTCTTCTACGGTCAGGGTCATCAGCTCGTTGTTGCCGGCCTGTCCGAGGCGGCGGTTCAGCTTGTAACGGCCAACGCGGCCCAGGTCGTAGCGGCGGGCGCCAAAGAACAGGTTCCTTATTAATGTGCGGGAGTTCTCCAGGCTGGGCGGTTCACCGGGCCTGAGGCGGCGGTAGAACTCAATCTGGGCGGCGGCGATGCGGCGGGCCGCTTCGACATCGTACTCCTTGTCTTCGTGGAGCCACTCCCAGAGGGACCGCAGGTCTTCCTCTTTGAAGTTCAGGTCCTTGGGGTCAAGGACAGGGTCCTTCTCGATGGTGGTTTCCATGTAACGATGGTTTTCATCGTTATCAATGTCTGAGAACAGGGCCAGCATCTCGTCGTCGTCGGACACGCCGAGGGCGCGCAGGAACGTGGAGGCCGAAACCTTGCGCTTCCGGTCCACCTTGACGGAAAGAATGTCCTTGGAACTGGTCTCGAACTCCAGCCAGGCACCCCGGGAGGGAATCAGCTTGGCGAAGCAGAGGTTCCGGTTGGTTACGGCGTTCCGCTCCAGGACAAAGTAGATGCCCGGAGAGCGGACCAATTGGCTTACCACGACGCGCTCGGCGCCGTTTATGATAAAGGTACCGTTATTGGTCATCATGGGTATGTCGCCCATGAAGATCTCTTGTTCTTTAATCTCGCCGGTCTCTTTCATTACCAGGCGAGTCTTTACATAGAGGGGCTGGGAGTAGGTGATCTCCCGCTCCTTGCTCTCCTGGGGAGAGTATTTGGGCTCCCGGAAATAGTGCTCTAGGAAATGGAGCTCGTACTTCTTGCCGGTGTAATCCGCTATGGGGGAAATTTCCTGATATACTTCGATCAACCCCTCGGCGGTCAACCAGTCCCAGGACTGAATCTGACTTTGAATCAGGTTCGGGACATCAAGAATCTGGGGGATTTTTGCGTAGGTCTTAACATCGGGCAGTTGCATAGCTTGCCCTTTAAGAGCAGGAGACAAAGCCATATACGGTTCTCCTTAACGAGAGTAAACGGGTGTGGCCGGGCGGCCGGATATACGGAGCGCGAAGTTATGTAGCGAAAAGGGATGCGGAGGATGGGTACCGGCGAATATGCTGGGCGTGTTTATCACGTGATACATGTGTTGCGTAAATTACGATTATACAAGAATTTGAGACAAAGTCAATGTAATTTGCCCTGAATTTATGAAATTTACCAACTTCGATTCAGGGTTTTCTATTTTCCGCCCCATCTTTCAATATCGTTGGCCGGTGGGCTATTATCTCCGAAGGCCGATTTCACGGACCGATTTTTCTAGGACTGCTGTAACCAATACTTCATGGCAAGCTTCAGCCTAAAACCGTCCGACCTGGTGCTCGCCGGCCGGCCTGTGCATTATGCGTGGGTCATAGTGGTTGTCGCTTCAACCATGCGGCTGTTCAGTTCCTCCTTCCGCTCCTCATCCAGCATCCTTATCCCCCGTCTGGTTGACTCCTTTGGCTGGAGTTACGGCGCCGTGGGACTTGGCTTCTCCATCCAGTGGATAGTTTCAGGGTTGTTTGGCCCACCTGCAGGATGGATGGGCGACCGCTACGGTGTCCGTTGGACAATGACATTGGGAGCGGTGCTCTTCATCGTCGGCATGGTGCTCACGGGTCTGATGCGAGAACTCTGGCAGTTCTATCTGTTCTTCGGCGTGATTCTCAGCGCCTCGATGGGCATATTCCAAGTGCCGCTCACCGCCGCGGTCACTCTCTGGTTCCGCCGGCATCTGGGCACCGGTATGGGGCTTTTGCAGTCGTCCCAGGGCATCGGCCCCCTGGTGGCCGTGCCCATCATGTTGTTGGTGATTCACCTCTTCGGAGGCGGGATTGACGGTGTCAGAGCGGCGTTCTGGATACCGGGCCTGGGGGGAGGTGTGATACTGCTGCTCTTGGTCCGCTTCTTCTATAACGAGCCCGCCCAGATCGGCATGCGTCCCTTTGGCGCTCCGGACGATGAACCCATCAAGGTCACGCAAGGCGGGGATATCGCCAAGGTACGCACCAAGGTCTTCTTGAAGCAGGCCCAGCGGACCAGCGCCTTCTGGAACCTGATCGGTATCCACTTCTGGGGCTGCGCCGGACACGCCATCATCCTGGTCTATCTGGTGGCGATGGCCGAGGACGAAGGCGTTTCCAAGGGTATGGCCGCCGGCGCCTTTGTGACCATGACCGTAACCAGCACCGTTACCCGGTTCGCGGTGCCCATCGTGGCCGAGCGTATGGGCAGCAAGCCGGCCATGGCCGGTTGTTTCTTCCTCCAGGTGGCGCCCATAGTTCTACTCTTCTTTGCCCAAGAAGCCTGGCACTTCTATCTGTTCGCAGTGCTTTTCGGCATCGGTTTCGGCGGGGAGATGAGCGCCTTCCCAATCATCAACCGCCAGTACTACGGCAGTGGGCCCATCGGCACCACCTACGGCTACCAGATGATGGGCGCGGGTGTGGGGATGGCTGTCGGCGCGTTGGTTGGCGGCCAACTCCGGGACTGGACCGGCAACTTCGATGTCACCATGGGCCTATCCTTGGTACTGAGCCTGATCGGCGTCCTGAGCATTCTCATTCTCCCCACCACCAAGAAAGAACTGCTGCCAGACTGGGAGGACCAGTTGCCCCGGGAAGCCGTTCCCGCCCCTGCCCCGGCCGGCGACGACGATTAGCCTCTTTTTCGTCGGCCTCCCACACTTGTGCCACGCCTCCGGCTATGTGCTAAACTCCGTTATCAATTCTGGGGATGGCCTGTTGGCAGGACCAATGTCCCCGGGCTTCTGGATTTATAGGAGGGCAGAATCATGCTGGACGTGGTTATCAGAGGCGGACAAGTAGTAACTCCCATGGGTGTCGGCGAATGGGACGTCGCCATCCAGGGTGAAAAGATTGTGGCAGTGGCAGCTCCCGGGACACTGACCGACGAGGTTGGCAGGGTGATCGACGCCACCGGTATGGTGGTCGTTCCCGGCGGGATCGAGCCCCATGCCCACATCTCCGCGCCCATCATGGGCCATGGCGACTTGAAGACCGCCCCTCCGCCCGAGGTCAGCAGGGCCGCTCTCTTCGGCGGTACAACGACACTGTTGGACTTCGCCATCCAATACCCCGGGATAGACATTCCACAGGCGATCGCCGAGCGCACCAACGAATGGCAGGGCAACTCCTACGCTGACTATGCCCATCACCTGATGCTCTTGGGCGCCATTCCGCCGGAGATTCTCGGGTCCATCCATGAGGCGGTGGAAGAGGGGTTTCCCACCATCAAGATTTTCACCACCAACATCCGTCCTCCTGCCACCACCGGCGAACCGCGGATGGTTGGCACCGGACACCTCCACGACCTGATGGAGGAGATTCAAAGGCTAAATGCCATGCTCTTGGTCCACTCTGAGGACGATGACATGGTCCAGCACATGTATCAGAAGCTGGCCAGGGAGGAGCGGACCGAGTGGTACAACATGCACCTGGTCCATAGCGCCGAGTCCGAGGATGTCTCCTTCCGCCGGGTGCTCCGCGTCGCCGAGTGGACGGGCGCTCCGGTCTACTTTGTCCATGTCAGCGCGAGCCAGGGCCTGAATAATATCTTGGAAGCCCGGGCCGATGGCCGACCGGTCTATGGCGAGACCCTCCATAACTACTGTTGCTTTGGCGCGGAGAATTACAAAGAAGAGAACGGCATGAAGTATCACACCTATCCTTCTTTGAAGTCCGAGGACGACCGCCAGGCACTGTGGCGGGGTATCGTGAATAACGGACTCAGCACAATGGCCACCGACGAGTACTGCACCTCTTGGGAGACCAAGATTTCAGGCCGCACGGTGGCCGACGTGACCGGTGGCCACAACGGTGCCGAGGCCCGCATGGGCGTCACCTACAGCGAAGGCGTCTCCCGCCGGGGCATGACACTGCAACGCTATGTTGATGTGACCTCAGCCAACGCCGCCAAGATCATGGGTCTCTACCCCCGCAAGGGCGTCTTGGCCCCCGGCAGCGACGCGGACATCGCGCTCATTGACACCAACTTTAAGCGCAAGTTGACCATGGACGACTTCCACATCTCCGACTACAGCATCTGGGAGGGCTTCGAGGCCGACGGTTGGCCGGTGACCACCCTGCTGCGCGGCAATGTGGTGGTGGACAACCGTGAGTTCAAGGCCGTGGCCGGCAGCGGACAGTTCATCCCCCGCAAGGTCAACACGGACGTGACCAATCGCCCCGTAGCCTAACCGCCGGCACAGCCGGGTTTCCATGGGGTTGTCGACCTGGGCCGGCTGGTCTTTCTATCCGGGAGGTGGTTTATGACTGGGTCCAACGATGCGACTGATGCCAAGCGGGAGCGGCTGCGGAGTTTGATCCCCGCCGGTGGAGGGGACGGCCCCACCCAGGGCGTGAACCACATCGCGGTGTTCGCCAAGGACCTGGAGGCTACGGCCCAGTTCTACGGCGAAGTCATGGATATGCCGGTGATCAGCGTCACTGCCAACCGGGATGTACAAGAATCGACCCACATGAACGTGGCAATCGGGAACGGCATGGCGCTGTCCTTCTTCGATTTTCCCCACGTGCCCAGGCTCCAAAGACGGGCCCCTGAGGGCGTAGGGAACGTGATGCACGTGGCCTTGCCCATCGAGCAGCAGGCCTTTCAGCGGATAAAGGGGCGCTTGGACCAGCGGAAGGTCAAGTACGATGAAGTGGGCGGCTCGATATACGTCAAAGACCGCAACGGCCTGGGCATCGAACTGATGCCCTACAACTAGCCCTTGAGCCATTAAATCCATTCCCCCTTCTGGGAAGGTTAGGATGGGGGTGCTGGTCCTTGATTAGATCGTAACAACAAGAAAGAGCGTCCCATTCATCGGGACGCTCTTTCTTGTTGTTCTCGTATAACTCCTTACGTCTGCCCCACAAACTGTCCCTCTCTAAAGGCGGCCGGTGATACTCCGAACTGTTCCTTGAAGGCACGGGAAAAGTGGGTGCGGCTGTTGAACCCCTCCCGGCGGGATACCTCCTGTACGGACGGCCCGTCGTTCTTGCGTAAAAGTTCCGCTGCCTTCCTTATACGTATGTTGTGCACGAAGTTTATGGGTGTGGAGCCAAAGGCTTCCCGGAACCGCTCCGCGAACACCGACCGGCTTATGATCGCGTGGTCGGCCAGGGAGTCCACAGTGTGGGCGGCTTCGGGGTTCTCAAAGATGGCGTCCACTGCATGGGACAGGTTTGGGTCTTCCCGTCCGGGGAGCCAGGGCAGCCTTCCGTCGGCCTGTTCACTCAGGTTCCTTAACAGGTATACGATGCACTGGGTCATCAAGGCCCTGGTGAGGGCCACGCTGCCCTCTGTGGCGCCGCCCTGTTCGGCCAGTATCCCCTCAAAAGCGCTCCTTACCTGGGGATAGTCTGACAGGTCGGCGACGATCACCTCGTCCAGCCTCCGGAACAGGCCCAGGGTGTCCCCGTAGGTCACGTTCACCATGCCGCAGGCCACTCGGAACTCGGCGGACGCCGGCGCGCCGGCGATCAACCGGACGATGCCATCTCCCGACGGGGGAGTTTCGATGGTCCTTTCGTCCTGGACGTCCCGGCCGCATTCCAGGGTGTGTTTGGCGTCGTGGGGCACGACTGCCAGGGAAAAACGCTCCAGGGGATAGGTACGTCCGTCGGGGACACGCAGTAACCCACTTCCCTGCATCACGAAATGGAACATCACATGGGGCGGTCCGGGCAAGTTGGAGCGCCATCCCGAACTCACCAAGCAGGTGGCGAAGGGTTCGGAGTGGACGACTATGTAGTCGAGTAGTTTGTCGAGAAGCATCGTGTTCGTCCTAGCTGGGCACCGGCATATCGGATACCGGACGATGTAAGACGTTTCGCAGACCACTACAGACGTGGGCCTGCATATTATACCTGTATGGCGCCGGTGTACAAAAAATTTTAGTTTCCGGCGCGGTAACAAGGGAGAGGAAACGATGGACTTCAATAAACAAGACACCGCATTGGTAATCACGGACCCTCAGAACGACTTTCTCAGCCCGGAGGGCGTTACCTGGGGGCTGGTGGGCGCCAGCGTCGAGGCCAACGGGACGGTCGGTCACATCGAAGACCTGTTCAAGGCTGCCAAGTCGAAGGATTACAACGTCTTCATCTCGCCCCATTACTACTACCCCACGGACCGGGGTTGGCAGTTCGGCGGTACCGTCGAGAACATGATGCACGAGATCAACATGTTTGACCGCAAGGGCGCTCTGACCACCGATGGCCTGAAGGGCTCGGGAGCCGACTGGCTGGAGCAGTACAAGCCCTACATAGAAGACGGCAAGACCGTGGTGGCCAGCCCACACAAGGTCTACGGACCTGAGAGCAACGACCTGGTTTTGCAGCTTCGCAAGCAGGGAATTTCCAAGGTGATCCTGGCCGGAATGTCGGCCAACTTTTGTACCGAGGGCCACATGCGCGAGCTGCTGGAACAGGGGTTCGAGGTCGCAGTGGTGGCGGATGCCACGGCTGCGGCGGTCCATGAGCAATTGGGAGACGGTTACCAGACCGCGCTGACCAATTTCCGCTATATGGCCGGGGCGGTGTTGAGCACCGAAGAGGCGGTTTCGGCCATTTCCTAGTGAGACACAAAGGGAGACACAAAAACCGGCTGGAAACTAAAAAGGGGCGTCCTGATGACCGGGACGCCCCTTTTTGTGCTTGCGTGTCGCTAGATGCTTACCCGGTAAAGGCGCCGATCTTTTGCAGGATGCGGGCCAGCTCGGCGACACCCTTGCGGATGGTGTCCGGTGACGGGTGCCCGAAGCAGAGCCGGATATAGTTGGACCCTTCGCCGGTGGGTGAGAACTGGGAGCCGTTGTAGTAGCTGACGCCCTCTTCGAAGACCTGCTCTTGCACCGCGGCCAGGTCCGTGCCCTCGGGGAACTTGACCCAGATGTAGAGACCGCCTTTGGGGACGGACCAGGAGACGTTGGAGCCGAAGTTCTCACCCAATGCAGACACCATGGCATCGCGCTTCACCTGCAATGCCTGGTTCTGGATCTCGATGTGCTGGCCCAGATTGCCCTTCATTATCTCGGCGATGGTCAGGGCGGTGAACTGGCTCACTGCGCCGCCGGACTTGAAGCTCCAGGCCCGGGCGATGACCGGCTTGGGGGCCACCAGATAGCCCATCCGCATGCCGGGGGCGATGATCTTGGAGAAGGACCCGCAGTACACCACCCGGCCGGTGTCGTCCAGGGAGTGGAAGGAGGTGACGTCTTCCCCCTCGAAACGCAGGTCGGCGTAGCAGTCGTCCTCGAAGACGGCGACGCCGTGTTTGCCGGTGATATCCAGCACCTGCTTGCGGCGCTCCAGGGACATGGTCCAGCCCAGGGGGTTCTGGAAGGCGGGGATGGTGTAGAGGTACTTGACCTTCTTGCCCTTGCCCAACTGTTCGGTTATCACCTTGTCCAGGTCCTCGGGGATGATGCCGTCGTCGTCGCACTTGACCCCCACCACGTCGGCCCCGTAGCGGCGCATTTGGTTCAGGGTGCCCAGGTAGACAAACTCCTCCACCAGGACCACGTCGCCGGGGTCGGTGAGGGCCTGGATCAGGATGCCGATGGCCTCGCCGGAACCTGAGGTCAGCACCATGTCGTCGGCGGTGACCTTCATGTTCCGCTCCCGTTGCAGCTTTTCCGCCACCAGTTGGCGCAGCTCGGGGTCGCCGGAGGGGCTGGAGTAGTAGGCCAGATCCCGGCCTTCCCGCTCGAAGCCGGTCCGGACAGCCTCTATCAGGTCATCAAGGGGCAGGTTATCCGGGTCGGGATAGGCCACGGCGAAATCGTACTTGGAGTGGCGTACGCTGCCCGGAGGGGTCTCCCGAGACGCGGCGGAGAAAAGGCTGTCGTAGCTGAATTGTTCGGCCATGGTCTACTCCCTGTTGGTGTCGGTACTCTGGTTGGGGTGGAAATCCCCCTTGGTCTACCTTTGCGAAAGGGGGAGACCTATTCCAATTCTTCTTGTTCCACTGAGCTCGGGGTTTTCCGGTGGTAAATCCCCCCTTTCATAAAGGGGGCTAGGGGGATTTTCCTCACTTCGCCCAAGCCGAAGTTAACTAATACAACCCCTCATCATCAAAGAAACCGACGTTGGCGTCGGGGCTCTCCTGGCCCATGATGTGGGCGGTGTGCAGTATACCCGCCCTGGTCCAGAGCACCAAAATGGCCCGGTCCATGAGGTTCTTGGGCAGGTTGATCCTTCTCCCGTGTTTCACCGCCAGAAATTCGGCATGACCCACGGCGAAGTACTCTTCCATGAAGGGTGTCGGCTCGGCTTCGGATGATGCCAGTTCCAGTATCTCAACCGGCGCTTCCCCGCAGGTCATCTCTGGGTTTTCCTCGGCCATCTTGAGGAAACGGGCTTCATCCTCCGCGCTTAACGGTTCAGGCATGGGAGTCGGCCCGCCTGAGAAGGATATTTTTGAAGTTTCGCATCTTTACGCCTGGTCTAAAAATGCCCTTGGCGGAGCCGTAAAGGTCTCCGCCAAGGGATAGTTGCCATCTGGTATGCCGGTGTCCGGCACAGAAATCAGAGGTTGAGCTGGGGCACCATGTAGCCGGACTGCTTCTTGTAGATCTGCAGGCGGCTGCGCTGGGTGTCGGCCACAACCAACCGGCCGTTGGCCTTGTCCCATTCCACTGCCACGGGCTGGGCGAAGGTCCACTCTGGTTCGGTGGTGCGGACTTCCCGGCGGCGCTTGGCGTAGTCGGCGTTGGCGTCGACGGTCATCTGAGCCCACTGGGACAGCTGCTGTGCATCGCCGTGGAGGGCGGTGAGGAACTGGCCTTCCGGGGTGAAGATGTGGACCCGGCCCCGGTCCCACTTGTTGTTGCTCCAGTCGCAGACGTAGATGTCGCCATCGTCGTCCACTGCCACGTCGGTGGGGAAGCTCAGGTCGCCCCGTTTGTTACCGGGCCGGCCTATCTGCTGCTCGAATTTTCCGTCGGCAGAGAATTTCTGCACCCGGTGGTTGTTGAAGTCGGCGACGTAGACCTTGCCGTCCTTGTCCACCGTGATTCCCCAGGGGGAATCGAACTGGCCTTCCGAGACGCCCTGGGATCCAAAGGCGCTGACGAAAGTCCCGTCGTTCTTGAATATGCGCACCTGGTGGCTGCGGCTGTCTGTGACGTAGAGGGTGCCGTCAGCAGCGATGGCGATGCCGGAGGCGCCGTTGGTGTCGCCGTCGCCGGGCTGTACGGTGTTGAAGGAACGGACCAGTTTGTCGTCTTTGTCGAAGACCTGGACACGGTTCAGCCACTCGTCGGTGACATAGACGTTGCCTTGGTCGTCGTTGGTCAGACCGGCGGGCCAGATGATCTGGCCGTCACCGTCGCCGTAGCGGCTGAATTCGCCGAGGAATTCTTCATCGCCCCATTCGGCGCCGATGGTAATCTTGGAAATACGCTGGCCGACACCGGTGCGGTTCCAGCCGACGTTGCTGATGCTTTCACTGCCACGATTGGCCACGTATACGGTGCCGTCGGGAGTGAAGGTCATGGCCACCGGCCAGTTGAACCCCATTCCGGACTGCGCACCACGGCCAACGTTGTGGGTGTAGTTGTAAGTGCGTCCTGCCACTGTTTCCGTGAGCATTGATTGCCTCCTTGTAATGATGTCCCGCAGCGGTAGTGGGTGATTACGGCTGGGAGACATTTGGCAACGGGCGACGCATGCGCCGCCCGTTTGGTGCTTGGTTAGAGTGTCGCCGGGTAGACCTAAGCGAAGATGGGCAGCTTTTCGAAGTTGCCATCCACGATGGGCTTGGCGTCCAGACCCATCCAGTCTTCCAGGACGGTGGTGTACAGGCCGCGGAAGTCGTAGTTGGGTACGACGTCGCCCTGTTCCAGGTCCTCGGCTTTCATGGAGGGGAATTCGCTGTACTGTCCGCCCTTGATGGCGTCGCCGAACATGAAGGCGGCTCCGCCGGCGCCGTGGTCGGTGCCGGAACCATTGTCATGGGTCCGCCGGCCGAACTCGGTGAACATCAAGACGGAGACGTTGTCGCTGACATCGTGCTCGCGCAGGTCGTCCAAGAAGGCGTCCAGGCCCTCAGAAACGTCCTTCCACAGCTTGTCGGCCATTCCGGTCTGGTTGGAGTGGCTGTCGAAGCTGCCGTGGTCGACGTAGAACACCCGGGTGCCGAAGTTGGCCATGTGGACCTGGGCGATGCCCTTCAGCTTCTTGGCGATGGAGGTGTCAGGGTACTCGACGTTGGAGGAGTACATGCCGGGGGCTTTGTTCAGGATGTCGGCGCCTTCCAGGGTGTCCAGGCCGGTCTGGCCCATGTAGTCCATGACGGCGCTGCTACCGATGGCCGGGGAGTACATCCGGGCGAAGCGGTCAAGAATCTTGTTCCGCTGTTCCTTCTCGGTGATGCCGGGGAGAAGACCATAGTTGTCCAGGTCGTCTACAACGGCGACGGGGGTGCCAGGCAGGGCAAGGGCCCGGAAAAGGGAGGGGCCGAAGCTGACGGTGGTCAGAACGTTCTCCTTCTGGGGGTCGATGTCCCGGGTGGCGCGGCCCAGCCAGCCCTCGGTACCCAGTTCAATGGGCTCACAGGTGTGCCAGATGTCCATTGAGCGGAAGTGGGAGCGAGGAGACTTGGGATAGCCGATGCCGTGGATGATGGCCATATCGCCCCGGTCATAGACCTTCTTCAAAGGCGCCATCTCGGGGTGGAAGCCAACGTGGTCGTCAATCTTGATTACCCGCTCCTCGGCGATGCCGACGGTGGGGCGGGCGTCCCGGTAGATCGGGTTGGCGTAAGGGATAACCGTGTTCAGGTAGTCATTGCCCCCCGACAACTGGAATACAACCAGGACCGGGTCTTTCTTCGTGCTAGTCATTTCTTAGCTATCCTCCTACGATTTAGGCGTACTGGAATTCGCGCAGCGAAACGATCAACTGCAGCAGCTCAGATACGCGGACAGTGGATTTCTCTATGTTATCGGCCGAGTCCCAGGAGAAGTTGCCGCCGTCGCTGACGAAGCCGACCAACTCGGTGAGGCTCTCCGGGTTAACCTCCAAGGGTCCAATGAGGTCCAGGCAGCCATTGACCACGGCCTCAGGCGAGGTGTCGCCCTTGGCGGTCAGGCGGTCAACCATGTCCTTGATGCCGGGGCGGGAGACGTCACCGACCAGTTCGGCGGTGAAGTTCACGCGGCGCATCAGGGAGCCGCTGTTGATCCACTCAGAACCGGTGTGCCAACCCTCAACGGAGGGCGGGTTCAGCAGGTCCTGGCCCATGTAGTTGGGCTGGCGGGACAGGTCACCGATGCCGGGGGCGGGGAATTCGGCGCCGCCGACCATCCTTAGGGTACCCACCACAACCTCGGTGGGGTTCTTCAGGCGCTCGAAGCGGGCGTTCTTGAAGAAGTCGGAGTTGAACAGCACGCGCAGGGTGGTGCGCATGTCGTAGTTGTTGTTCATCAGGGTGTTGGCCAGCAGGTCAACGGCCTCGGGGTCGCGGGGCGGGGTCACCGACCATGCGGGGACCTGGGCCTCGTCGGCCACGAAGAAGTTGTAGAGGTGGCGGGCGATGAACCTGGCGCAGGCCGGGTCTTCACTGATGTACCGGATGATGTCTTCGCCGTTGAAGTTGCCGGTGTGGCCGAGGAAGGTCTTCTCTTCGTCGTCGTGGTCCTCTTCGCGGTACTCGAAGAACCAGTCGTGACGGCCGATGGGACCGCGGGGGAGTTTGGGCTCGATGGTCCAGCCGGTGAAGGCGCGGGAGCATTCCCGGACATCGACCTCGGTGTAGTTGCCAACGCCCATGCTGAAGAGTTCCAGAAGCTCGCGGCCCCAGTTCTCATTGACGGCGTCGGCGTGGTTCTCGCAGTTGTCCAGCCAGTAGATCATGGCCGGATCCTTGGCCATTTCGAGGAGCAGTTCGCGGAAGTCGCCCATGCCCTTCTGGCGGAACTTGATGATCATGTCCATGACATCGTCGTAGTGGTCGACCTTGGAGACGCCGGTGGCGAAGATGCCATGCCAGAACAGGGCCATCTTCTCTTCCAGGGGGCGCTTGGTGTTGACCAGGTCGTGCAGCCACTCGGCGGCGCCCATGCCGGGCAGGGTGCCGGGACGCCAGGTCCAGGGGTGATACCGCTGCATTTCATTCCGCGTCAGCGCCTCTTGTTGGTCGGGATCCAGAAGCTCTTCCACAGTGGCTTCGTATCCCGTGGCAACACGCTCTTCCAGTTCCTGGCGGGTGGCGCCAAAGCCAGCGCGGCGCATCAAATGGGCCATTAAGGCAATGTCTTGGTCGCTCATCTAACTCCTCCCAATCGGTCATGCTCAGTTTGTGATTGAGTCATGCCGGATTTATAGCCTGGATTTAGTGTAATTTCAAGGCGCAGGACGCCCACTGCTCTTAGCCTCATATATTAGGGGTGGCCTGCTTTGGTTGTCAATAACTAGCTAATAATGATTCTGGCGTCGAAACCGTGCCTTGGCTTAAGCCGGATTCCTACCCGCCAAGCAGGTCAGCCAGGGGGCCGACGGGCCCCATGTTTTCCAGGTCGTCCATCATGGCCAAAGTCTGCTTCGAAGCTTCCGGTGAAAGGGCGATGGCGGCGCAGTCCAGATACTTGGCGCGGACATCCTCGTAGCTGGCCCCCCGCAGGGCCCCGCTGGAGTCCCGTTGGGCCCGTTCGGTGAGCACCCGGCCGTCGTTTAGATGTATCTCCACTTCATTGAAGGGCTCGGTCCAGCTGGTCTGACCTTCGTATCCGGCGGTGCGCTTCATCTCGATCTTGGGGATGAGTTCCTGGGCTTCCGGACGCATCACCTGTTCATCGGTGAAGGACGACATGCCAACCCGGCCGTCCAGTATCTCCGCGGCCAGGCAGTACTGCATGCTGAACTTGCCTTCCAGACCCTCCTTGGGCCTGGAGTGGATCAATGAGCGGGGCGGATCAAAGTTCACCGTAACGTCGATCCTCTCGATGTTGGCGGCTTCCAGTGTCTCTCGCTGTTGCAGCAGGGTGGTGGCATCCAGGGCCAGGTGGGCGCTGCCGCAGCAGGGGTATTTCTTGATCTCGATGCCGGACTCGACCATGAAACAGCGGTTGCCCAGGGAGGCGGCGGTGTGTTCAGGGTCGTAGTCCTTGCCGCCGGAGAAGGCGCGCATGAACCCGAAGCGTCCCTCGATGGCGTCGGTGCCCGAGGTGAAACCACCCTGCACCAGCTTGGCGGCGGTGATGCCCGACTTGCAGGCGTGGCCGGCGTGGAAGGGCTTGGTCATGGTGCCGAAGTTCTGGCGCAGGCCCGAGGACTGGGAAGCGCCCAGAGAGATGGCCATGGCGGTCTGTTCTTCATTCAGACCGTAGAGGCGGGCGGCGGCCGCGGCGGCCCCAACGGCGCCCAAGGGCCCGGTGGGATGCCAGCCCAGGTCATCGAAGTAGGCCGGACTGATGGACTCCCCCACGGCGCAGGCTACTTCAAACCCCAAGAGGTAGGCCAAGAGCATATCGCCGCCGCTGGCGCCTACTTCCTCTGCCACGGGCAGGGCCGCGGGAATCAGCACGGCGCTGGGGTGGGTCTTGGTGACAACGGTGATGTCGTCGTAATCCAGCGCGTGGGACATGGCCCCGTTGATCAGCGCGGCCTCGGGAGAACTGGTCTTGAACCCCCGGCCAATCACGGTGGCGGCGGGTTTGCCTCCCAGGTCGTTCAGATAGTTGGTCAGCACATCGGCCAGGGGTTCTTTGGAGCCGGCCAGGGCGCAGCCCAAACAGTCTATGATGGCCGCCTTGGCGGCGGTGATGGCCTCCGGAGGAAAGTCCTCCAACCCGGTGTTGACCACATATTCGGCGATGCGCTTTGTTACTTCCATGGTGATACTCCCATGTCCACTACGAGCGATATTTACCGGTCAAGTAAAGCACTCTTGGGCAGGCGAGGCAAATGGGGATTGGCAGAGGGTTGTCCCCGGCCCGGATCGGCAGCTGTGGATAATTGGGTGGAAACGGGGACAACCAGCCGAGGGGCAGGGTATAGATCTGTTCGGAACGTGGGCAGTTTGAGAGATCCGTTGACAGGCCGGATGTTGGACCAGGTCCGTTACCTGCTAGTATTAGGCCCGTCCGGGCGAAAGAGGCCCGCAAATGTAAAGGTACCCGGCCCATGAGGAGTAGATATGAGCGACAAACCAAACGGAAGGGAACTGAAGATCGTTAAGGGAACGGTGTCGCCGGACACCACGGCCCAAACACCTGGGATGATCCGAAAACCCGGGATTGACGGCAATACGGCTGGGGCGTCCAAGGTCTGGCTGGGCCACGTTGAAGCGGTGCCCAACACCATGGGGCCGCCCCACCATCACGGTGACGCCGAGACCGCGGCCTACGTTCTTAAGGGGCACGTCCGGGTCTATTATGGCGAGGACTATAAGGAATACGTCGAAGCAGGGCCCGGTGAATTTCTCTTCGTGCCCGCCAATTTCAACCACATTGAGGGCAACCCCTACGACGAGCCTGCCGAAGTGGTGCTATCGCGGGGTCCCGATAATATTGTGGTCAACCTGTAACACCCCATAGGGAAGTTGGCAGTCGTAATCGGGAAGAAGCCAGGCCTGAAAACCCTTTCTGTCTGGCTTCTTTCCAGTTTCGGCCGGTCATCTCTGGGTCTGGGAGATGTATACTAGACCAGCGCGGCCACGGTGCGTCCCGTTAGGCTGGCCGCCCAGACCCCACCGGACCAGATAACTACCCAGCGGCAGGCCTGTTTTGTTGGGCTGATGGGCTTCAACAATTTCCAGGAAATTCCAACCCTCGAGTAGCTCCTCTGCAGTGATTAGACCACCCACCAGAAGAAGACTTCATCTTCCCCAGAGAATTTTTTACGGCTGGTGGATCGCCATCATCTCAGCAGGGGCCGATTCACTGAAACACGGCACCTTCAACAAGGGATTCACTTCTTACATTATTCCCCTTCGCAACGAACTGGGCATCGGCGTTGCCGCAATATCCTTCGCTGAAATGCTGGGACGCATGGAGGGAGGGCTCCAGGGCCCGATAATGGGTTGGGCCACGGATCGGTTCGGCCCCCGGATCATACTGATGTTCGGCGGTCTGACGTCGGGACTGGGCTTCATCCTTCTATCATTCACCCAGAACTACCTGTATTTCGTCTGCGTTTTCGTGGGGCTTTTGTCCCTGGGGTTCAGGGCGGGTTACAACAACGCGACTATGCCGGCCATCAACCAGTGGTTCCGGAGGCACCGGGGCCTGGCCATGGGTATCGCCGGTATGGGCACGGCTATTGGCGGGACGGCCATCGCTCCCTTGATGGGATTCTTGGTGCTCAGCGTCGGCTGGCGGCCGGCAGCCTTCATCTCCGGAGTGATTATCCTTGCCGTGGTCATACCCATGTCCTTCCTCATCCGAAGAGACCCGGAGAGCATGGGCATGCGCCCCGACGGCGACCCCATCCCGGAAAACGAAGTGAACCTGGCGTCCATGGAGCACCCGGAAGAGAAGCCGCCGGAGCGTGACGCCCACGGTGCGGCCATCCTCCACGTCGGTGAGCCGGACTTCATGGCTTCCGAGGCGATGCGGACGCCCACCTTCTGGATGCTGGTCCTGGCCGTGGGTATGCGGAACACCGTCCACTCCGGCACCACCTTCCTGATGGTGCCCCTGGTGGTGTGGTTCCTCATGGGGTCGGGCCGGACGGAGGACGCCGCCCAGCCCATCGCGGTGGCTTTCGTCGGAGTGATGTCGTTTAGCCTGCTGTTGATGACACCGATAATCGGCTGGCTGGGCGACCGGTGGTCCAAGCAGAAACTGAGTTCAGCCTGCATGGTGGGCGGAGCGGTGTCCCTGCTGGTGTTGGTGGACGATACCGGCCACATCTGGCAGGCGGTGGTGTTCGTGGTGCTCCTGGCTTTCTCAGAGACTGCCAACCCGCTGGCCTGGGCCATCATGGGAGACTTCTTCGGGCGGCGCAGTTACGCAACCCTAAGGGGCTGGCAGCACCTGCCCGACCAGTTCATGTCCATGAGCACGCCCGTGTGGATGGGGGTCATCTTTGACCACACCCAGAGTTACAAGTGGGCGCTCATACCCCTGATCATCATCTACTGCCTGGCGGCCATCTTCTATTGGGTGATTCCCACCCCACGGACGCCTGCCAGGGTGCGGGCCTACCAGCAGCAGGCCAAGGACAGCTAACCGCCTTCGGCAGCGAACTAGCTCTCCAGGGCTCTGGCGAAACCGGTTACGGCTCCCTCCAGCACCCAGTCTTCGACGCAGTAGGAGATGCGGAAGTAGCCGGGAGTCCCGAAGCCCCGCCCTGGCACCACCAGCACGTTGGAATTCAAGAGCGTCCGGCAGAATGCCACGTCATCTTCGATGGGCGCTTTGGGGTAGAGGTAGAAGGCGCCCTGGGGCTCCACGACTTCGTAGCCTAGTTCGCCCAGGTTGCGGCAGAGGAAGTCCCGCTTTTCCTGGTAGTACCCGGCATCCACGCTGACTCCCTGGAGGTTGCGGACGATGTGCTGCATCAGCGCCGGGGCGTTCACAAATCCCAGGGTCCGGTTGCAGAATGACAGGCCGTTGCTAAGTTCTTCCCGGTCCGGGTAATTGGGGTTCACCGCGATGTAGCCGATGCGCTCGCCGGGCAGGGCCAGGTCCTTGGCGTGGGAGGTGACCACCACGCTGTTGGCGTAGTGGGGGAGTATCTGGGGGAAGGTCATGCCGTCGAAGATGATGCGGCGGTAGGGTTCGTCGCTGATTATGAAGATCTCGGTCCCATATTCCGCCTGCTTCCGCTCCAGCAACGCCGCCAGGGCCTTGATGCTCTCCTCAGAGTAGACCGCGCCCGAGGGGTTGTTGGGCGAGTTCACCATGATGGCCCGTGTCCGGGGAGTCATGACCTCTTCAATCTTGGCCAGCTCGGGCTGGAACTTGTCGTCGGTCGGGGCGGTCACGGCCACTCCGCCGTGGTTGTCGATGTAATAGAGGTACTCCCAGAAGTAGGGGGAGAGGATGATGACTTCGTCGCCGTCGTTGAGGATGGTCTTCAGCACCACGTTGGCGGCGGCTGCCGCCCCGCAGGTCATGATCACGTCGGCGCCGGTGAAGCCCAATCCAGTCTCATCTTTCAGGGCGTCGGCCACTGCCTGGCGGGTCTCCATGTAGCCGGGGTTGGGCATATAGCGGTGCATACCGGAGAGGGGGTCGTTGGCCAGGCGGCGCAGTTCGTCGTGGAACTCCTGGGGCGGTTCCATCACCGGGTTGCCCAAGGACAGGTCGAAGACCTTATCGGCCCCGATCTGGGCCTTCAGCGCCAGTCCCTCTTCAAAGACGCGGCGGATCCAACCACCCTCTTCCATGAACCGCCGGACCTTCTGCGAAACCGCCATCTACATACCTCCGTTTTACCCTTGCACCAGCCTCTGCGGCCGGGCCACGCGAGTGTAGCAACGGGGTACGTGGGTGTAAAGAGATACCGAAGAAATGCTCCTTTCNCCTTGTAAAGGGGAAGGTTGGGTCCGACGAGGTCGAGACTCACGACGGGGTCGGAGATGGGAGCTACATTACTCTAAAGGGCCCTCCAACATCCCAAACCCAAACTCTGCACCAAACTCCCTAACTAGCCCNGCGCGAACCAGCTCCATATCCGCCGGCTTTCCCAGGATGGCGGCCATGGATGTGANGGGCCGGTCCGCGATGCCGCAGGGGATGATGTTTTGGTAGTAGGCGAGGTCGGTGTTCACGTTCAGGGCGAAGCCGTGGAAGGAGACCCCCCGGCTGATCTTGACGCCGACGGCCGCAATCTTGCCCTGGTCCGTCCAGACGCCGGTGTTGCCCGACTCGCAGTGGGCGGTGATGCCGAACTCGGCCAGGGCCTTGATGACCACCTGCTCCAGAGAGCGGACGTATTTCACCGGGCCGCCCCAGTCTCTGAGGTTGATGATGGGGTAGGCCACCAACTGCCCCGGCCCGTGGTAGGTCACCTGACCGCCCCGGTCGGTCTCGTAGACGGGCACGCCCCTGGCCGCCAACTCATCTTCTGATAAAAGCACGTCCGACTCTTTGCTGAGACGCCCCTTGGTGTAGACGTGGGGGTGCTCCAATATTAGCAGCGTATTGGGGGACTGGCCCGATTGGACCTTCTCCACCAAAGAAAGCTGTAGCTCGCGGGCTTCCAGGTAGTCCTTGGTGCCCAGCCAGACCGTGCGGCAGGGGATTTGGGGAGTTAAAGAGGTCAAGGATTTCCTTTCGATATTCCGGGTTGCCACCCGTTGGTGTTCCTCGGCATGTTGGTGGTGAGTTCCTTCGGATGGGAGACGAGGCCTCGTATCATGCCTGGTGCGGGCCCTTCGACAGGCTCAGGACGAACGGGCTGTTGTGGCGTATGGGAGGGTTTTCAACCCGTCCCACTCACGAATCCGGCGTACCCGTTCGTGGTGAGCTTGTCGAACCACCGCTCCGGGTCGAGGTGGCCACATCGGCAGCATACCTTGTGCGCGCCCATCGACAGGCTCAGGACGAACGAATTTCTCCGCCGTAGGGGCGCGTTTCCAACCCGCCCTTGCCACCCGCACAACCAATCACCACCGGTTCTCCTTGTGGGCCGAGGTCGAAGGTTGGCGCCGGGAACCTAGTAGATGGAGGTGCCGGGGCCCATGGCTTCCAGCTTGGACTTCACTGCCGCCAGGAACCCGGCGGCCTCGGCGCCGTCGTTGATGCGGTGGTCGAAGGACAGGCAGATGTTCATCATGGAGCGGATGGCGATGGCGTCATTGATGACCACGGCCCTTTTCTGCACGGTTTCCGTGGTCATGATGCCGGCCTGGGGGTAATTGATGATGGGTCCAGAAACGTAGGAACCCAGCGCCCCGGTGTTGTTCAGCGTGAAGGTGCCGCCCTGGACGTCGTTCAGGGTCAGGTTTTTGGTCCGGGCCCGGTTGGTCAGGTCGGCGGCCGCGGCGGCCAGCCCGGCGATACTGAGGTGGTCGGCGTTGTGGATCACCGGAACGATCAACCCGTCGGGTGCGGCCACGGCCATGCCAAGGTTGACCCTGGTCTTCAAGATGATTTTGTCCTCGCCCCAGGACGCATTCATGGTGGGCACTTCTTTCAGTGATTCCACCACGGCTTTGATGATGAAGGGGAAGTAGGTCAGAGAGATGCCCTCTTTGGCCTCGAAGTCAGCCCTGACGGATGCCCTCAGCGCCACCAGCCCGGTCACATCCACTTCGAGGCTGCTCCAGGCGTGGGGGATGTTGGTCACGCTCCGCACCATGGCCTCGGCGATCATCTTGCGCACCGGGGTCAATGGGACGTGTATCTCCTGACTGTCAGCCGAGGGTTCGCCCTGAATCTGGGGGGCCGTCCGGGTCGGAGTCGATGGGGCGGCAGCGGTCATGGCGCCGGCGCCGCTGTCGATGAATCTCTGGACATCATCCCGGGTGATGCGCCCGCCCAGTCCCGTACCGCGGACCTGGGTCAGGTCGATTGAGTGTTCTTGGGCCAGCCGCCGGACGGCTGGTGAGAGCCGGGCTCCGCCGGAATTAGCCGGCGTTGCCACCGGAGCCGTGGCTGGTGCGGCCGTTGCAGCCGGAGCTGGAGCGGCTGCGGGCACGGTATGTATGGTCGCGTCCGCTGCTCCACCTTCCATGGGCTCGGCGTTTTCGATGGCAGCGCCGCCGGTGGGGCCCACCGGGTGGACGTCACGCAATAGATAACCCGTGGTCCCTGCCGGAGCCGGGGGCGTTGGTGGGGCTGCTGGTGCAGGTGGGGGCGGAGGCGCGGACTCCACCTCGATGGCCGCGGTTGCCGGTTCGGCACCCTCGGGGCTGTCGGCGGTGGCCACTTCGGCGATGGCCGCTCCCATGGGCAGGGTTTCGCCCTCCTCGGCCAGGAGGCGCACCACGGAGCCTTCCACGGGAGAAGGGACTTCCATGGTTACCTTGTCGGTGACGATCTCCACCAGGGGCTCGTAGCGTTTCACCGGGTCGCCCGGCTGTTTCAGCCACTTGCCGATGGTCCCTTCCACCACCGATTCGCCGACGTGGGGTAGCTCTATGGTTACGGACATTACTTAGTAGGCCGCCAGCTTGCGCAGACCGGCCGCGATCTTGTCGGCGGTGGGCATGTAGGCATCTTCCAGGGTCTGGGCGAAGGGCATGGTTGGGACGTCCGGCCCGCAGATGCGGGTGATGGGGCCGTCCAGGTACTCGAAGGCCTGGTCGGCCACCAGCGCCGCGATCTCAGCGCCCACGCCGCCCGTGATGTTGTCTTCGTGCACGATGGCCAGCTTGCCCGTCTTCCTGACCGAGTCCAGCACCGTCTCGGTGTCCAGCGGGGTCAGGGTCCGCAGGTCCAAGACCTCGATATCCACTCCATCGGCGGCGAGTTCCTCGGCGGCCTCCAGGGTGTAATGCAGGGTCAGCCCGTAGGAAACGACGGTCATGTTTGTGCCCGGGCGTTTGATGTCGGCTTTGCCGATGGGCAGGGTGTATTCCTCCTCGGGCACTTCGCCGCGCACAAGGCGGTAGGTCTTCTTGTGTTCCAAGAACACAACCGGATTGTTGTCGCGGATGGCCGATTTGAGTAGCCCCTTGGCGTCGTAGGGCGTGCCGGGCACAACGACTTTTAGGCCGGGGGTGTGGAAGAAGTGGGTCTCCACGTTCTGGGAGTGGAACAGCCCGCCTCTGATGCCGCCGCCGTAGGGGATGCGGATCACCATGGGGACCTGGAGGGCGCCGTTGGTGCCGTAGCAGGTACGGGCGGCCTCGCCGATCAACTGGTTTATGGAAGGCCAGACGAAGTCGGAGAACTGCACCTCGGGTATGGGTCGCATGCCCCGGAAGGCCGCGCCCAGGGCCATACCCATGATGGACGCCTCGGCCAGCGGGGTGTCGATGATGCGCTCTTCGCCGAAGTCTTCCACCATTCCCTGGGTCGCCATGAAAACCCCGCCCCGCACTCCCACATCCTCGCCCATGACAAAGACCTTGGAGTCGCGGGTCATCTCCTCGCGGATGGCTTCCCTAACAGCTTCGATTACGCTTTTGACAGCCAATTTGGCTCCTACGGCCCGTAGACCGAGTCGTTCAGGGTGGATTCGGGAGGCGGACTTGAGGCGTCGGCAACGTCGGTCGCCTCATCGGTGGCTTTTTGGGCCTGGTCGGCAATCTCATCCGCCTTCTTTTGGGTCAGGAACCCGGCCTCCACCAGGGTCCTTCCCAGGCTGAAGAGGGGGTCTCGCTCACGGGCTTTGTTGACCTCGCCCTCGGGCCGGTAGCGGCGGTCGTCGTCGTCGGTGGTGTGGGACATGAACCGCTCCACCAACATCTCCAGCAACACGGGACCCTGGGTGCGGGCGTGGGTGATGGCCTCCCTGGTGGCCTCATAGCACTGGACGAGGTCCATGCCGTCCACGGTGAACCCCGGGAACCCATAGCTCGAGGCGCGGCTGGCCACTTCTTCAATGACCATCTGGTTGCGCTGGGGGGTGGAGATGGCGTATCTGTTGTTTTCGCAGATGAATATCACGGGCAGTTTGTGCACTGACGCGAAATTCATGGCCTCGTGGGTCTCGCCCTGGCTGGTGGCGCCGTCGCCGAAATAGACCAGCACCACCGTTTTGTCTCCCGACATCCGGCACCCCAGGGCGTAACCGACGGCCTGGGTCAGCCCTGCGGCGACCACGTTGGAGATCTGGATGATGTTGTGGGGCAGGTCGGCCCCCTGCAGCGGGAACTGGCGTCCGTTGCTGTAGGGATCGCCGGCCTTGCCCATGAATGACATCATGGTCTGGACGGGGGTGAGTCCGGCGGAAACCTTGAGGGCCAGGTCGCGGTAGTAGGGAAACAGAAAGCAGTCGCCGTCCTTCTCCGCGGCCAGCAGACTGCCCAACTGGGCGGCTTCGTGGCCCTGGCTGGAGGCGGCGATGGGCACCTTTCCCTGGCGGTTCAACGCCCAGATGCGTTCATCCAGGGAGCGGGCTTGGACCATTCTGGTGTAGATATCGACCAGGTCGGCGGCCTTTAGTCCCCGGGGCAACTTGGGCTTGGCAGACGCGGTGGTGCCGCCTGCCTGGGGACGGGCTGTCCGCTTCCTCGGCATCACTACTCCCCTATCCAGGCCGGACCCTCCGGCTTGGAAATGCGATCGGTAGATAAATGGGGTCCACTGGGGCCCCATAGCTGCTGGTATGAAAGGCCAGCCGGAGAACTCAACGTTTGCTGCCCTGCCTGGCTGGTCACCGGATTATATATGCCCCGTTGAAGCACGGCAAATGGCCCGGCGGCCGAATTTTTCCGGCGGAGTTCCGGCCTTTGACAGGGAGGACAACCAGGGTGACTGATTTGGGTATGGTCACGGGAGATTTCGGCCGATTTGAAGTCAAAATTTAAGAAAAATAAAAAACCAAATTGCCCCAAATCGCCATTGACTTTTCTTCACAGATGTTGCTAGTGTCCGAGTGTCATTCGTGACATGAGCACTATTCAGGTCCAACTGGGCCGAACACAAAAATCCGGTGCTGGGCAGACGGCCAAGTCCCACCCGGTCAACTAAGAGACCACTGCCGCAGGTGGTCAATGGATAAAGGGAAAACAAGAAAACGGCGCAGGCCCTTTTAGGGCCGGACCGTATACCACAAGTATCTGAACCAGGCACGGCGTTTTTCTTTTGGGTGTCCAAATCCCTGGATTTCCTACTGCCTTTTTTAAGGGCTACTAGACATAATGTGGGCCCAAAAACTGGGCCTGAAACCACAAAAATATGGGTAGTGAGCGAGGGGAGAGTGAAGGGCAAGAGCGTGGGAGCTGCAACTGGCGTGGGGGTGTCTCATGACTGAGTCAACCCCCCGAGAGGTCTGGCGTGCTGTGTTGGGAGAGCTCCAGTTGCAGCTCCCACGCCCCACCTTTGAGACATGGCTGAAACCCACCGACGGTGTGGCCTACGATGAGCATACCTTCGTGGTCGAGGCGCCCAACTCCTTCGCTGTAGAGTGGCTGGAACGCCGCATGTATCAGGCCCTCCAGAAGACGCTCCAGAAGGTCTCCGGACGGGAGTTTGAGCTGCAGCTGAGGGTCAAGACGGAAGGTAATTTCTACGCCGTGGACCCGGCTGATGATGCCGCGACCCCGGCCGGAGCCCGGCCCGTCAACGCCGCCCCCACCGCGCCTCCCCTATTTGAGATGCGGTCGTTCAATCCCAGGTACTCCTTTGACACATTCGTGGCCGGACCATCCAACCGTCTGGCCCTGAGTGCGTCCCAGGCCGTGGCCGAATCGCCGGGGCAGGCCTACAATCCCCTGTTTTTGTACTCGGGCCCAGGGTTGGGCAAGACCCACCTGCTCCAGGCCATCGGCAAGACCTGCGTCAGCCGAGGCATGTCGGTGCTCTATGTGACCTCGGAGCAGTTCACCAACGAGTTCATCAGCGCCATCCGGAACCGTACAACCGAGGACTTCCGCCGGCGTTACAGGTCGGTGCAGGTGCTGCTCATCGACGACGTGCAGTTCCTGAGCGGGAAGGAACAGACCCACGAGGGTTTCTTCCATACATTCAACGATCTGCACAACTCGGGCAACCAGGTGGTCATATCCTCGGACCGTCCGCCCAAGGAACTGGCGCTGATGGAAGACCGGCTGCGCTCCCGCTTCGAGTGGGGTCTCATCGCCGACATCCAGCCGCCGGACCTGGAAACGCGCATGGCGATACTGGCCAACAAGGCCGACAAGATGCGGGTGGACCTGGACGACGGCGTCATCGAGATGATCGCTAAGCGCATCCACAGGAACGTGCGGGAGCTGGAGGGCAGCCTGAACCGGATGGTGGCCTACTCCCAGTTGATGAACGTGAACATCACCCTGGAGTCCACGCTCCAGATACTGAACGACATGTCGCCGGAGACCTCACCCGAGTCCATAGACCCGGAGCGCATCTTCGAGCAGGTGGCGATCTTCTACGCCCTGTCCGTCCGGGACCTGATGGCCAAGAACCGCACCAAGAAGGTCTCCTTGGCCCGCCAGGTCGCGATGTACCTGCTGGTCAACGAGCTGGAAATTTCACCCACGCAGGTGGGACGGATGATGGGCGGACGCGACCACTCCACGGTCATCCACGGAGCGGGGAAGATTCACGGCGAGGTCGCCGAGAACGGCCAGCTCCGCCAGGACGTATTGGCCATCAAAGAGGCGATTTTTTCCTAGGGTCTGCTAGAGGGGGATTTCCGCCCCCCCATCGGGTACAATAGCCCGGTATGGAAGACCTGAAGACCCACGCCATCGTCAAGACCCACGAACTAGCCCTCAAAGGCAAGAACCGCCCCTGGTTCATGCGCAAGCTGACCAACAACCTGCGCCAGGCCACCAGGGGAGCCGGTGTTGAGCGGGTCTGGCAGGGACAGCTCATGGTCGGCCTGAGCCTGGCCGACGACGACTGCTGGCCCGAAGTTAAGTCCCGCATCAAAGACGTCTTCGGCGTGGCCAAGTTCTACAAGGCCTACGATCTGCCCCAGGATCTGGACGCCCTGAAGGAACGGATGCCCCAGCTCCTGGAGGGGCGCAGCTTCAACTCCTTCCGAATCACCACCAACCGGGCCGACAAGCGCTTCCCCATGAATTCGGAACAGGTGAACCGGGACCTGGGCGCCTTCGTAAAAGACCTGACCGGCGCGGCCGTCAGCCTCAAAAACCCGGAGATTTCCATCTTTGTCGATATCCAGCCCAAGGGTTTCTTGGTCTACTTCGACGAGGTGAAAGCCCACGGCGGCCTGCCGGTGGGCGTCAGCGGCAAGGTTGCGGTCATGCTGTCGGGGGGCATCGATTCTCCGGTGGCGGCGTGGCAGATGATGAAACGGGGCTGCCATGCCATGTTCGTCCACTTCCACAGCTACCCCCTGGTGGACCGCACGTCTATCGAAAAGGCCGTGGACCTGGTCCAACACCTGACCAAGCACCAATACGAGTCCAATCTGTTCCTGGCTCCGCTGGCCGACATCCAGAAGCAGATCATCCTGTCCGCGCCGCCGTCCTACCGGGTGGTGCTCTACCGCCGGTTCATGGTGCGGATCACCGAGGCCCTGGCCCGCAAGTACCGGGCCCAGGCCATCATCACCGGCGAAAGCTGCGGCCAGGTCAGCTCCCAGACCCTGGAGAACATTGCAGTGGTGGACCAGGTGGCCGGAGTCCCCATGCTCCGCCCCCTGATCGGCGCCAACAAAGAAGAGATCGTCGACCAGGCAACCCAGATGGGTACTTTCCCCATCTCCATCCTGCCCGACCAGGACTGCTGCACCCTCTTCGTCCCCAAGCACCCCGAGACCAAGGCCGACCTGGAAACGGTGCTGCGTTTGGAAGAAGAACTGGACGTGGAAGGTCTGGTCAAAGACGCAGTGGAGAACACCGAGCGCTGCCACTTCGCCTCTCCGGAGGCCGCCGCCCTGGCCAAGTAGCCGTGCCCCCCGTGGACGGCACCGCCAGCGACCGGCTCCTGACAGATGTACTGAAGGGCGTCTCCCGCTCGTTCTATCTCACCATCCGCGTCCTCCCCAAAGGAATGCGTCAGCCGGTGGGCCTGGCCTACCTGTTGGCCCGCGCCGCCGACACCATCGCCGACCGGAAAGCCGGGCCGCCGGAGCAGCGGCTGGAAGACCTATTGGCATTCCGTAGGTTGGTCCTCGGCCCATCAGAAGCCACGGCCCTGCAGGAAGTCGTCACCGAGGGGCTGGCCGGGGATGCCACCCCCGAAGAATGGGTCATGTTCGACTCGCTGCCCGCCGCCTTCTCCCTTCTGGACTCTCTGAATTCGGCTGACCAGGAGCGGGTCCGGGGAGTGGTGACAACCCTGACTCAGGGAATGGAGATGGACCTGACCACCTTTCCGGCTGGTGATGCTGGAGAGCTGGCGCCGTTGTCCACCGCGTCCGACCTGGACCGGTATACCTACCTGGTGGCGGGTTGTGTCGGTGAATTCTGGACTACCACCATGGCGGCCCACCAACGAGAACTTGCCGGTTGGGACGCGGGGAAGATGTCCGAGGCCGGCATCAGATTCGGCAAGGCCCTGCAACTGACCAACGTGCTGCGGGACGTGCCCCGTGACCTGAGGAACGGCCGCTGTTATCTGCCCGCCGATGGGCTGGCGGCTGTAGGGTTATCGCCGGAAGACCTGAAAGACCCGCAAAACGCGGGCCGGGCCAAACCGGTCTTCGAGGAGTGGGTCCGGACGGCCCTGGGTCATTTTTATGCCGCCGAGGAGTACCTGACGGCCATCCCCAGGCGTTCGGTGCGCCTGCGGCTGGCCTGCCTTTGGCCGCTGCTCTTGGGGCTGGCCACCCTGGCCAAGGTCGCCCGCAGTGGCAGATGGCTGGAACCGGACTCCACACTTAAGGTCAGCCGCCGGTGGGTCTACTGGATGATGCTCATATCCCCACTCAAGATACGTTCCAACTCCCTGGTCCGTCACTGGACCGGCATCCACCGCCGCCAGGTGGAGAGGACGCTGGGGGCTCCGAGCTCCGATTAACCACGACCTATAGATACGGCGGCCCACTGCTTGGTGTAGTATTAGCGAGTTCTCGGGAAGACTCAGAATCAACGCCCTTTGGAGCTTAATTTGGAGTTCGGACTTTTCGTCGAGTACCCCTCGAACGAGACCACCACTCAGGCCCAGATATTCAAAGATTCCATGGAACTGATCGAGGCCGCCGAGGAGTCGGGGTCAGAAGGGATATGGCTGGCCGAGTACCACTTTGATCCCAGCCGGTCGGTACTGTCGGCGCCCATCACCGTGGCCGGAGCGGTGGCCGCCCGCACCAAGAATGTCAAGATTGGCCTGGCGGTCCATGTGCTTCCCCTGCGCAATCCAGTGAGAATCGCCGAAGAAGTCGCCACTTTGGACCACCTCAGCGAGGGCCGGCTGGATTTCGGAGTGGGACGGGCGGCGTTCCCCAGGATCTACCGGGGCTACGGGGCCAATTACGCCGAGAGCAGGGAACGCTTCGACGAATGCCTGGAAGTGATCCTGCGCAGTTGGACCGGAGAGCCCTTCTCCTTCCACGGCAAGTACTACGACTATGAGGACCTCAGCGTGACACCCACGCCGGTGCAGAAGCCCCATCCTCCCATCCGTATCGGTGCCACATCAGCCGACACCTTCGAGCTGGTGGGGCGCATGGGTTACCCCATCTTCATCAACCCCTCCCGGGTGACGACGATGATGGACCTAAAGCCCATGATCGCCGAGTTCCACGAGGCCCGGCGAAAGGCCGGCCATACCGGACAGGTGGATGTGGGCCTGCGTATCCCGGTGTATGTGGCAGAGACCGAGGAAAAGGCCTACTCAGAGCCCAAATACAGCACCATGTTCCAGATGGAGCGACTGGTCCGTGTGGTGAAAGAGTCCATCAACCAAGAGGGGATCACCGTGGGCGACGACCGGCGGGCCCAGGCTGAACGGCTGGAATCCCTGACCTACGAGGACGTTCTGGCCAACATGGTGGTCTATGGCACGCCCGAGTCGGTAGTAGACCGGTTGCAGCAGCTGCAAGAAGAACTGGGCATCACCCAGGTGATCTATGAGGTCAACTTTGGCTGCAACGTACCCCTGGAACATCAGATAAAATCGGTACGGCTGTTGAACGAAAAGGTAGCGCCGAATTTCAAATAACTGAGGGAGTTGAGAAATGCCCAAGTTCGTACACGTCTACACCGGACCGGAAGGCGTCTCGGTGATTGAAGAGAAAGAGTTTGAGATGCAGCCCTTCACGGACACTGAGGGCGCCCACGGTTTGGCATCGGCCACCCAGCAGACGCCGGGGATATCCTTCCGCATGATCAAGGCCGGGTATTTCCTGGACTTCCACACCGCGCCCCGGCGGCAGTACAGCATCTCGCTGACCGGCTCGGTGGAGCTGGGTCTGCCAGACGGTACCCTGAAACAGTACGGTCCGGGCACCGTGCTCCTGGCCGAGGACATGACCGGCACCGGGCATTCCACGCGGGTCATCGGCGACGAGGACCGGTTCACCATCGTCATTCCGCTGTCCGATTAATCAACCAGGAGAGATTGCCATGACCCAGCAAGACCTGTTGCAGGGGGAGTTCAATCCCACTGTCCCCACCAGGATCGTCTTCGGCCGGGACAAGGTTGATACCCTGCGCCAAGAGATAAAGGAGCTGGGCGGCAAGCGGGTATTGGTGCTCTCGGGAAAGTCCGTCGCCGAAAAGACCAACTCGGTGAAGCGCATAGTGGACGGCTTGGGTGACATGTCCGTGGGGGTCTACTCCGGCCTAGTCCAGAGGGCTCCGCTTTCCACCGCCGTTGAGGCGGCCAACCTGGCCGTGGCCAACAACGCCGACACCCTGGTGGGGGTCGGCGGCAGCACCATATCAGACGCCGCCCGCATGATCGCCGTGATGATGGCTGAGGGGATAAACACGGTGGAGCAGCTACGCCGGATGGGCGAAGAGCAGCACATGATGCTGGAGCCAAACCTGGACGGCAAGGAACTGCCTCTGCAGGTGTCCATCCCCACCACCCTTTCCGCCGGTGAGTTTAACATGGGCGGAGGCAACGTGCTGGACGACGCGGCGGGCCACAAGATCAGGGTCCGCCACCCCAGGCTCTATTCGGATTTGATCGTCCTGGACTCGGCCATGACCGAGGGCACACCGGACTGGCTCTGGCTGTCCACCGGGGTGAAGGCCCTGGACCACTGCATCGAGCGCCTCTACACCACCGGCAGGCAGCCGGCCATCGACGCCCCGGTGCTAACCGCCGCGGAGATGATCTTCAACTACCTGCCCCTCTCCCGGGAATCAAACGGCGACTCCGAAGCCCGGCAGCAATGCTTGGTGGCGGCTTGGATGTCCATGATGGGAGCGCCCAACTTCGCCACCGGCATGAGCCACGCCATCGGCCACATCCTGGGAGTGCAGTACTCGGTGGGCCACGGTTACACCTCGTGCGTCACCCAGCCCTACGTCATGGAGTACAACCGCCCGGTCTCGACCGGTAAGCAGGCCCTCTTGGCCCGTTCCGCGGGTTTTGATACCAAGGGCATGAGCGACGACGCAGCGGCCGAGCTGGCTGCCCGTGCCGTGGACGATTTCATCCTTGGGTTGGGCATGCCCCACCGCATCCGGGAACTGGAGATACCCGAAGAAGACCTGCCCAAGATTGCAGAGCTGGTCCTCACCGATGGCGGCTGCAAGAGCAACGCCATCCCCATCACCACCGCCGACCAGGTGATGGAGGTGTTGAAAAAGGCGTTCTAGTTGGGAAAGTGTTGTTGGGGTGCAGTCTTTCCACAGCTTCAGGATGAGCGGGAGAAAGGGTCGTAGCCCACGTCGGCGACCCGTCATTCGAGCAGAATCTGGAATCCAGGAAGACTACGCTTTAGGTGGCGTATCGCCGAAACAACACTTACTCAAATCCGCTCATGGTGAGCCTGTCGAACCACCGCCCCTCGATAGATATCTCTAAGCAGGGAAGCCGCTTTGCCCCCAGAAACATTCAACTCAGCAGCCATGTCCGGCCTGGAAGCCCAGGCCCGGGAACACCACTCTGCCAAGCGGTTCGAGGAGTCGGTTGCGTTGCTGCGCAGGGTGCTGGCGGAAAGGCTGGAACACCAGGGCGAGAGGCACTTCCAGACCATCAACGCCCGGAGCGGACTGGCCCGGTCGCTGCGGGCCCTCATGCAGTACGACGAGTGCGTTGAACTCTACTTCGAGAACATCAGGGTGCACACCGAGAAATTGGGCCCGGAACACCCCCAGACTCTGCGGAGTCTCAGCCGGCTGGCCAACACCTATTACGCCGCGGGCCGGTACGAAGAGGCGCTGCCAATGTTCCGTGAGATTTTGGCCGGTCGCATCCATGTGCTGGGGATAGACCACCCCGACACGCTGCGCAGCCGCAGCAGCCTGGCCAACACCTACGCCGCCCTGGGTCGCCACGCCGAGGCCGCCGCCTTGCACCAGGAGATCATCGACGACCGGGTGCGGGTGCTGGGAGCAGACCATCCCAGGACCGAGCTGAGCCGGGAGCGGTTGGATACTGCCAGGCGTGCCGACATATCGAAATAATGAATTTACATTAATCGGAGCCAAAATTATGAAATACGGTTTCACCCTGCCGGGCAGAGGGCCCATGGCCAGCCCCGAAAGACTGGGAACCATCGCCAGAAGGGGCGAAGATCTGGGCTTTGACTGCCTGCTGACCGGCGACCACATCCTGGTGCCCAAGAACATTTCGTCGCCCTATCCCTACACCGAGGGCGGCGAGTTTCCCGGCTCCGATTCGGGCGAGTCCATGGAGCAGATCACCCTGTTGTCCTACATCGCCGGGCAGACCAGCAAGATTCGCCTGGTGACCAGCGTCTTGATCGTACCCCACCGGAACCCTCTCATCGCCGCCAAGTCGTTGGCGACGTTGGATGTGCTGTCCGGTGGCCGCTTGGTGGTGGGCGTCGGCGTCGGTTGGATGCGGGAGGAGTTCCAGGCCCTGGGCCTGCCGCCCTTCGAGGAAAGGGGCGCGGTCACCGACGAGTACATCAGGGCGTTCAAGACTCTTTGGACCGAGGACAACCCCAGCTTCGAGGGCAAGTACGTCAGTTTCGACGACATCAGTTTCCTACCCAAGCCGGTTCAGAAGCCCCATCCTCCCGTCTGGGTGGGTGGCGAGAGCCGTCCCGCCCTGCGCCGCACCGCCGAGTTGGGCAACGGCTGGTACCCCCTGGGCTCCAACCCCACCTTCCCCATGGGCACCCCCGAGCAGCTCAGGGGCGGCTTGGAGCGCCTGGCCCAGTACGCCGCCCGGTTCGGACGCGACCCCTCGGAGATCGAGACCATCTACCGGACCCATCAGTTCGAGTTGACCGGTTCTCCCGGCGGTCCGGACCGTCTTCCCTTTGTGGGCGACGCCGATCAGATCGCCGGCGACATCCGCAGTTACCAGGACATGGGCGTCACCACCATGATCTGGGACTTCCTGCGTCAGACCAACGACTTTGACACCATGCTGGGCCGTATGGAAGAGTTCGCCACCAAGGTGTGGAGCAAGGTCTAGGCGGGTTTTGCGGGAGATTGTTGGGGGGGGCCGGAAATCCCCCTCGGTCCCCCTTTATAAAAGGGGGAAGATTGCGTCCCTTTTGTGAAAGGGAATGGATTAGCCTCCCTTTCGTAAAGGGGGGTTGGGGGGGATTTCCGCCGTCTTCTGGAAAGTAACGTTTACCTAAGCCGGTTCTCCCTCGGCCAGTTGGAAGTGGATGCCGTGGGAACTGTCGGTCTCGATGTTGGCCGTCTTGTAGCCGAAGGGGCTGACGGCGGGAGCGTTGCCCCGCATGGTGCTGCCGCTTTCCTGCAGGCTCTTGAAGACGTCGTCGATGCTGTCCACGCCCCAAGCCACGTGCATCACGCCAGGGCCGGTGGCCTTCAGCTGCCGGGCCATGGTGGTGTCCTCGCGCAGCGGCTCAAAGAAATCCACCAGGGTCTCGCCGATGCGGTAGAGGATGGACTTGAATCCCTGCTCGGTGAACTCGTCCTCTGAGATGGGCTTCAGCCCGAAGCTCTTTTCCATGTAGGCGGCCATGTCGGATATGCTCTCGACCACATAGGTCACGTGGTGCACCTTATTCAGCATGATGTCCTCCTGCTGGGCGGGATGTTGGTGGCCAGAAGACTAGCCTCTTTGCTGGCGCGAGGCAACCCCCGGAAATTGACTGCCTGGTCCCAGAGGACCTATCATCCGGAAAATCCAACACTGGAGCCTAGAGATGCCTTCATTTAACTCGGACGGAGTTGAGATCTACTACGAAGTGGCTGGCGAAGGTTATCCCCTGGTCTGGGGTCACGAATTCGCCGGGGACATCACCAGTTGGGAGCCCCAGGTGAACTTCTTCGCCCGCCGTTACCAGGTGATCACTTTCTGCAACCGCGGCTACCCGCCTTCTGAGGTGCCCGCCGACCCGGACGCATATTCCCAGGAGCACCAGGTGGAAGACCTGCGCCGTCTCTTGGAGCACCTGAACATCAAGCAGGCCTACATAGGCGGCCTCTCCATGGGCGGTACGTTGACCCTTGGCTTCGCCATCGCCCATCCGGAGATGTGCCGGGCATTGGTCGTGGCTTCCGCGGGCGCGGGCAGCGACTCCGGCGACAGGGAACGGATGCTGGCGTCGTGGCAGAGCCTCAGCGAATCCATGATCACCGAGGGAATGGAGAAGTTCGCCGACGGCTACGCCCGGGGTCCGGAGCGGGTCCAGTTTCTGCGCAAGGACCCGGTGGGCTGGGCCAAGTTCCACGCCGGGTTGGCGGCACACTCGGCCCAGGGCTCGTCCCTGACCTTTCGTGGCGTACAAATGAAACGGCCCACCATTTACCAACTGGAAAAGGAACTCCAACAGATCAAGGTCCCGACCTTGGTGATGATCGGCGACGAGGACGGCCCGTGCGTGGAGCCGGCCGTCTTCATGAAGCGGAACATCCCCTCATGCGGGCTGTCCGTGTTTCCCCAGTCTGGGCACACCATCAATCTGGAAGAGCCTGCCCTCTACAATCAGACCGTGCTGGACTTTCTGACGGCTGTGGAGGCCGGAAAGTGGGTGTAGGAGTTGGGGAGCGCTGGTGGAGAGGCCGGGGAAATCCCCCTCAGTCCCCCTTTACGAAAGGGGGAAGAAAGGCCCCCTTTGTTAAAAGAGGAAGATAAAGCCCCCCTTTTATAAAGGGGGGTTGGGGGATTTCCGCCCTTCGCACTCTACCTATCTGACGCGGCTTAGCGTGCTGTAAACCCGCCGTCCACCAGCAGTTCGGTGCCGGTAATGTAGGACGCTTCGTCCGAGGCCATGAATAGCACAGCGTTGGCCACCTCTATCAAACGGCCTTCCCGGCCCATGGGTATGGCCGCCAGCCGGGCCTCCTGGCTGTCGGCGTCTCCCCTGGGTCCCGACGTCAGCATGGCAGGCATGCTGCCTGGGTGGACCGAGTTCACCCTGATGCCGCTCTTGGCGTGCTGCACGGCCGCCGCTTTCGTCACCAGACGTACGGCGCCCTTGGAGGCGTTGTAGCCGGGATGCACGTAGGACTGTCCCACGAACCCGGATATGGACGAGATGTTGACTATGGACCCGCCGCCGGCCTTCTCCATCTCTGGAATGGCGTGCTTCATGCCCAAAAAGACGCCCTTGGCGTTGATGTCCATCAGCCGGTCCCAGGCTTCGGTGCTGCCGAAGTCCTTTTCGCCGCTGCCGCTGATGCCGGCGTTGTTGACCAGGATGTCCAACTTGCCGAAATGGCTGACCACCTGGGATACGGCCTTTACCCACTGGTCTTCATCGCTGACATCCAGTGGAATAAATGTCGCCTGACCGCCGGCCTCGGCAATCTCCGCTTCCACTTTCTTGCTGTCTTCTTCCCGGACGTCGGCAATGGCGACCTTGGCGCCTTCCCTGGCGAAGAGCCGGGCTTCCTCGGCCCCCATCCCGTTGGCTCCTCCGGTGATCAGAGCAACTTTTCCTTCCAATCTCATAACATCTCCAATACGGCCCGAGGCGATCGGTCTGCTACCTTGTCCGCAGAGCCGTCAGCCGGTGAAAAACCACTGAATCAGTCGAGCCAGGTAAGAATAACCCAAGACGGCCCGGCGCGCATCATTCTCCCGGCCCTTCCGGGCCGCCTGATCAGAGAGCGAATCTTCCTGGGGCTTTCAGTTAAGGTCACTCGGAACTAATATGGTTAGGTTCCCCCATGTTTATACCCGAAAATACACAACTCGAGTCCCAGTTCGTTCAGGCTGGTCCGGTGCGCCTCGAATATTTTGAGTACGGGCAGGGCCTCGACACACTGGTGTTCGTCCACGGCTACGCAACTTCGGCGGCCATCTGGAGTTACACCCTGGAGAACATGTCCCTAGCCCGGTTCAGGGTGATTGTCCTGAACAACCGGGGCGCCGGGAATTCCGACCGAACTCCCAACGAAGAGGACTATTCGGTTGGGACCATGGCTGATGACCTGTTTCAGGTCGTCGAGGCTTTGAACCTTGACGGCTTCACCTTGGTCGGTCATTCCATGGGCGGCGCCATCGCCGTCCAGCTCGCCCTGGAACACCGGGACCGGATCAAGGGTATGGCTCTCATCAATTGCGCTTCCCTGGTCGGAAAGAGTCTGCCCGATGATTGGGAATTTCAACTGAGGCGCGATGTGGCGGCAGGGTTGCCCAGGGCAGGGGAATTTGGATTCAAATCGGCCCACGTCAGTGAGGATTTTGAGAGGTCGGTCCTGGCCGATGTGGCACGCACGCCCATAGAGCGTTACGTCGGGAGTAGAAGGTCCATCGCTGCGTTGAGGCTGAGAGACCGGCTGGAGGAGATCCAGGTACCCACAGTGGTCATTGGGACCGACAACGACACCATCTTGGACATCGACACCATTCTGGCCGACTACATGGCCCTGCCCCATGACCACCGGCACTTGCAGGTCTACCACGGTTGCGGCCACTCGCTCCATATCGAGGTGCCCCGGAGGGTGGGCGGCGTTCTGGGCCGGTTCAGCGAACTGGCCTGGGACCTGGACGCGAAAGTCGATCACTCCAGGTAGCACGAAGATACGGCAACAAAAAGAAAGGCCTCGGCATATGCCGGGGCCTTTCTTTTTGTTGCTTGTTAACCGCTGAATAGTGGAAGTAAGAGAGGATTCGTTCGTAAGTTTGTTTTGCTTAGTTAATGTTCCCCGGCTTGCGCCGGGGTCGATGAGCTTTCTCAGGGAACCGTCTCCGTGAGCCGGGGAGCACAATTGCGCTCGACCTGTCGGCTTTCGGGAGAGCGGAACACTCACCGAACGACCTGGGAGTGGAC
>PBMF01000035.1 GCA_002721995.1 Chloroflexota bacterium | reverse complement strand
GAGGGCGGCAGGGACTTGGGGGTCTCGGGGAACCCGCCCCGGTGGGTCAGGATGTGCCCGATGGTCACGGTCTCCTTGCCGTTCTGGGCGAACTCGGGCCAGTATTTGGACACCAGGTCTTCCCAGGCGATCTTGCCCCGTTCCTTGAGCATGTAGAGGCAGGAAGCCGCCAGCGGTTTGGTGGAGGACATGAGCACGAACATGGTGCTGGAGTCGACGGCCTTACGGGAGTCGGGGCGAACCATTCCGCCGTGGATGTCCAACACAAGTTGCCCGTAGCGGTAAACTGCCAGTCCCGCGCCAGGGTGAAGGCCATCTTCAATCTGATGTTGGAACAGATCTTTGACCCGTTCCATTTTTGTCTCGTCCATGGAGACGGAGCTGGGTGACGTCAGTGTGGCCATGTCTTGTCACTTCCCCAGTTACTGGTTAGAGTTTTTTCAGGGTGTCGCCGGGCTTGATGGAGCCAGACTGGATGACTTTGCAGTTGATTCCCCGGAGTTGCAGTTCTTTGCCAATGGCGGTGCTGACGAATTTCAGAGCATCGATACCGAATCGGGAAGAGAACTTCTTGCATGGAGTGTGGGGCTGGTTGGTGGCTTCCAGGATGGCTTCGCCCACGGACAAACGGGTGCCGGGTGGGACATTTTCAGTGCTCAGGTCCAAGTCGGCGTAAAGTTGGTCTCCGGCTAGCGGCCACCTAGATTTGTCCTGGGCCACTAGGTTGGCCACCCGGGAGTTCATGATAGTTATTTGCATGTCAGGGTGTGCTTTGCCATCAACGCTGCGCACGCTGGGCCGATCTTTCCACGTGTCTCCCAGCAGACCCAGTTCCACGTTCAGGTCGGCCAGGTCCATGACCTCCCTCTCGCCTTCGTTGGGACGGCTAACAATTAGGTCTAAAGGTCCCTCGTTTTTGGGAGATCTGCGTATGTATTCAAGGCCAGCTTCCAGCTCGCTCATGGTCATGTGATTGATTTCAGCTTGCATACTACGTCTCCATCATATCTGGTTGGGATGCTTGCAGGTAAGTTTAGCACGAGCTAGGGAATCACACTTTTATCTTCATCAGTTCTTCGGAAAAAATGATTTGGCCGTCATAGAAGGGGGCCATGTCTTCAAAATGCTGGTCAAAGGGGGCGTCCTTGGACAGGCTGGGTCCCATGTGAACCAACACCAGCTTCTTCACTCCCGAGTCTTGGGCCATCTGTGCGGCACCGGTGGTGCCGCACTGTCCTCGGTGCTCATTGTTGTCCTCCATCACCGATTGTTCGTCCCAGCACATGCAGACCATCATGTCTGCGTCCCGGGCCAGTTCTCGTACCGAGTCGCAGGGTTCGGTGTCGCCGGTGAAGATTACGCTGCCTTCGGGAGTGTCCACCCGGTAGGCTAGAGAATCTAAGTAAGGCTGGACGTGGATGGCTGGGGCTGCGGTCACCTGCCAGTTCTTGCCCGAAGCCACCTCGCCAGGGCCCACGTCCGTCGCCTTGGGCGCCGGGGGGATGCGGGGCAGGGTTCCGCCCCGGTTCACGAACACCTGCTGGCTGTAGGGGTGGTTCACCCGCGCCTGCCAGTCGGACTCGAAGGCCCCGCCGACGCCGATGACCTTCTGGGTGATTTCCTCGGTCAGCGTCGGGCCGTAGACGTTCAGCTCCTGGCCCTCGCCCGCGGCCTGGTCCCAACGGCAGAGCAGAAAGCAGGGGTAGTCGATGTTGTGGTCGAAGTGATGGTGGGTGAAGAACAGGTTGTCCACCATGGTGGGGTAGAGTCCGGCCTTCACCAGCTTGTGGGTGGCGGCGGGCCCGCAGTCGAACATGAGCACCTCGTCGCCGATCTTCATGGCGTGGGCGCTGCCGAAACGGAACTCGGTGGGAGTGGGGGTGCCGCCGCCCAGAACGTATATCTCTGCCATCGTTGGTCCTCCAGTGGAGTCTTAGCCGGAACAGTATAGCCCAGCCGGCCTGGCCGGTCAGGTCAGGTCTTCATCCAGGGGTATCTGGTAGCCGGTGGCCAGGATGTTGGACTGGGTCGCCACGCCCACCACGGCCAGCACTTCGCCCAGCATCTCATCGGTCATGCCTAGCTTGCGGGCGGCGTCGGTGTGGCAGCGCAGGCAGTACTGGCAGCCGTTGGAGGCGCTCACGGCTAAGAAGATCATCTCCTTGGTCAGCGAGTCCAATGCCCCCGGCGCCATGGCCGATTTCACGCCCTCCCAGGTGTGCTTCAAGGTTGGCGGGTGGTTGGCGATGTGCTTCCAGAAGTTGTTGATGTCAGTGACGCTCCGGGTGGCCATGATGTCGTCGTAGACGGCGCGGACTTCGGGGTTGGCGTCGTTGTAGTGGATGGGTTCGCTTTGGGGCATCTGTGGCTCCTTAAAGGACGGTTTTCAAGTCTGTCTCCAGCTTCTCCAGGGACTGGAAGTGCAGCGCATCGATCCCAAGGGTCCGGGCCGACTCCACGTTCTCAGGCCGGTCATCGATGAAAACACATTCTTCCGGCGGGGCGCCCAGCCCGCCCAGTATCCGTTGAAAGAAGGCGGGGTCCGGTTTCAGCAGGCCCATTTCGCAGGAAAGGAAGAACTCCTGGAAGGATTCCAGGATTCCGAAGTCGTCCTTGGTGTGGGCGAAATGGATGGCGTCGGTGTTGGAGGCGACCGCCAGCCGGTGTCCGTCGCCCAGTTGCTGGACCAGTGGCAATATAGATTCATCGGGACGGAGGATGCTGTTCCAAAGCTCGATGAACCGGTCAAAGGGGATGTCCACGTTCAACTTGGCGCAGATCTGCAGGTGGAACTCGTCGGGAGTCAGATGGCCGAGCATGGACTCTTCTACGATGGGGCCGTTCTTGACCTCGGCATCTACTGCCCCGGGGCTCAGGTCCGACAGTTCGGACAGCGGCCCGCAGACCTTCTCCCAGTCCAGGTGGACCAGGACGCCGCCTATGTCGAACAGTATGGTCTTGGCCATTTGCACCTTCCCTGGGACAGCCCATTCTACCAGGCCCGACGCTGGGAAGGCGGGCTAGCCGGGTTGGGCGGTGGGCCTTGCGGGCCGGGTGGGACGGAAGCTGAAGAAGAAGAAAATGGCGCTGGCCGCGTACATCCCCAAGAAGACTATCAGGCCGGTGCGGTAGGAGCCCGTCTCATCGAACAGCCAACCCAGGAACAGGGGGGAAGTGAGCATGCCCACGCTGTAGACGGCGGTGATGATGCCGATGATGGTGGCGAAATTGCGCCGCCCGTAGTACTGGCCCATGAGCACCCAGTTGAGGGTGGTGGCGCCTTCCAACAGGGCAATGCCGGCCACGAATGTATAGACCGCCCATCCGGCGTCCACGAATATCAAGGTGAACAGGCCTAGGGCACCAAAGGTCATGCCCATGGTCAGGATGTAACGGGTGGGTATCCCCGGGTTGTAGAGCCCGAAGAACAACCGGGCCGGAATGGCGATGAAGAAGAGCAATGCGATCAGGTCGGCCCCGGCCTGCTCGCTCTCCCCCTTCCAGGTCATGATGGGGATGGCGTGGACCAGTATCCCGCTGGTTACCGATATGCGCAGGGAACTGGCGCAGAGCATCAGCCAGAAGGTGGTGGTCTTCAGGGCCTCTTTGATTCCGAAGTCGTTGTCGGCTATGCGCCGTTGGGCCCCCGAAGCCGGCTGGTCCGGGGCCTCGGGCGACTCGTCGATGTTGATGCCGACGCTCTCAGGAGAGCGCCTTATGAAGAAGGACGTGGGGACTGCCAACACCACCACGAAGATGCCGGAGTAGAGCAAGACCGAACGCCAACCCAGCGCTTCGACGCCCCGGGAGAGCAGGGGCACCATCACCGCGCCGCCGATGGTATAGGAGGTGATGATGAGGGTCATGGCGACGGCCTTTCGCTTGATGAACCACCGGTTGATGACCGCCAAGAACGTCTGGCCGAAGCTGGTGTTGTTGCCCACCGCCACCATGCCGATGAACACCACGATGAAGAGCCAGTAGCTATGGACGATGGATAGGATGGCAAGTCCACCGCCGACCATGAGCGCGCCAAAGACGATGATGGGGCGCGAATCGAACTTGTCGACGATCCAGCCGGTGATGGGTCCGGCGATCCCGGCCTCGCCCCGGGACAGGGCGAATATCAAAGCAGTGGACGCGCTGCTCAGTTCCAGGTCCCGCTGGATGTGCAGGAAGAAGACAGGGAACCCGTAGACGAAGATGCTGCCGACGAAAACGGCCAAGAAAGAACAGGCCGCCACCACCTTCCAACCGGGGTAGGCGAGTGTCTCTTTCAGCCGGGCAGGGGATATGGCGTTTACGCTGATGGGTCCGGTCTCCGGCGATCAGGATTGGAGCACTTCCCATAATTTAACATGTAGCTGGATAATAACCCATCAGAATTATTAGAAAAATTGATAGTTAATTTGGCGAAATCAATGGGGATTCCGGTTCGAATTTGTGACGGGCCTTTGATAGCATCGAGCTATGAGCTACAGAAAGACCGTGACCGGAATTCTGTTCCCGGTAGCCTTTTTGCTGCTGGCCGCCTGCCAGGCGGCGACCGAACCCCCGACCCAAGAGCCCACGCCGGTTAACGGGCCGGCCAACACTACCGTGCCGGTTACTGTGGGGACGACGGCCGTCCCGACCCCTGCTCCCGCCGATACCCAGGTACCGACGGCGACTGTTGCTGCCCCAGCTCCGACATCTACGCCCAGAGCGGCCACTGCTACCCTTGTGCCTCAGGCTGGCACTGCCGTTCCCCACAAACCAGCCACTACGCCGGGCGGCTTAGCACCCCCATCTCCCGCCGTTTTCTACAACCAAGGCGGCATAGTCCTGGAATATTATTGGCCCTTTGACAACAACGGGAATCTATCGGCCAGTGAGACCGAGATTTTGGCTTACAACGAAACGGATGAGGTCATCGAGTTTGTAAACCCGCGGCTGACCTTCTCCGAGGGAAGTATCACCCGGGCCCAGACCAGCGGGACCTGGGAAAAATTCCCCTCGCGGGCCAGTTGGGAGCGCAGCGAATATATACAGATCCCACCGTCTCCCTACGGCGGTGAACAACTGCGCGTTCTTCCCGGAGAAAAGGCCAAGATCCACTGGCATATGGAGGGTGTCAGTTCGGCGGACACGCTGCAGACCGCATCCATGATCCTTACCGCTAGGACCAGCGCCGGAACTCAGGTGATCGACCGGATGGTCCAACGCGGCACGGCCCAGGCCAGTTCCCCGCCCCCGGTGACGGCAACTCCCGCACCTACTCGGGCTGCTCACGGGACCCCGGAACCCAGCAACACCGGCAGCCACGGCGCTACGTCCAACGTCCTGTGGCGGTTCGACGGCACCAAGTGGGCTCCCATCCAGCCCGCACCAAACTGCGCCGAGCCCTACCGGATACAGACTCCGGTGGATATGAGTCTTGTGACCTCGGCGCTCTGGCCCGGCCAGTCCCGCGGCGGGTACAAGGGTCGTGGCGGGTTCCGGTTCGACGCCAGTAGTGGTGATGCGATAACCGTCCGCGCGCCCGTCAGCGGACACCTGGTGCGGGCCTCCCGCTACCTGTAGGGCGACGTGGAGCAGATATTGCTGTTCTTCTCGATCCCCTGCGGATTCTTCTACCGCTTTGACCACGTGAGCGGGCTTTCCCAGAAGATCACCGACGCCATGTTGAACGTACCGGGGCCGGTGGCGGGAGACAGCAGGACAACCTTCATCAGCCCGCCGCTGTGGGTGGAACAGGGCGAGATCGTTGGCACATCGGTGGGGATTCCCTCGTCCAACATCTTTGTGGACTTTGGCCTCTACGACGTGCGAAAGCCCAATGATGTGACGCCGGACCCGGCCTGGGCGGACTTGTTCGCCACGGACCGGGAGTTTGGACACTACGGCGTGTGTTTCTTCGATCATCTACCCGGTACCGACGGCGCCACCATGCGGTCTTTGCCCACGGGCAAAGAGGGGAAGACCAGTGACTATTGTAAATAGAGTGGAGGACGAATAAAAACCGCGAGATGGCAAACTTCATCATCATGAAATGCAGCATTGGCCACACTTGGATGGTGCCCTTGAACGGGACCACCTACGTCTCAATGCCTGACGGATGCCGGAAGTGCATCAAGAACCCCAGCCCCGTAGTGGCTGCGTTCATTGAGTTCAAAGACAATAACGCGCCCAGCGTTCTGGTTGATAAGCACTAACCAGATTCCCAGGCCGGTATAGAAAATCCCCCGCCATTAGGCGGGGGATTTTATTTTTACTCGATTCCGGGGAACCCTAATTGGGCACTCCCTCCGGATACATGCGTTCCAGCAGGGCCTCCCGCCAGTTCTCGCCTTTGGGGTAGACGTCTTCGGCCAGCAGGGCCGGCAGCTAGTACCGGCGCATGGTCTCGCCCATGGGAGTGCCGGGGCCGACCCGGTTCAGAGCTTCATTGAGTGGGTGGTCCAGCATGGATGTCCTCCCAGATCTGCGGATGGCGCTGGGGGCTTCCCAGTTGGGTCACCCACCCCGTGGGAATGGCGCTATCCTAGCAGTGGCTGATGACCGGTGGCAACGGCGACGAATGACCGTGTGAAAGACCGGCGGTTGTTAGCCCTGGGCCGTCGCCCCGAAGTGTTCCCAATGGATGATTTCAGCCATGGGCTTTCTGGGTGTTCCTGCCGGCCGGGGAGTGTCGGCGCGGTAGCCAAAGGGCAGGATAGTGATCAATTCCATCGCTTCGGGTATCCCCAGAAGTTCCTTGACCGCCTTTTGTTGGTCCGCCTCACGCACCCCCACGAAGCACATGCCCACGCCCTGGGACCAGGCCATCAGTTCCATCTGCTGCAGGGCTCTCCCGGCGTCCAGTTGCGGCCGGGGCGCGTCGTTCATGACAACGGCGATGGCCAAAGGCGCCTGTCCCACGAACGGCCCCTGGGTGCAGATCTTGCCCAGACTTGCCAAGGTGTCCCGGTCCCGTATGACGATGAAGGACCACTTCTGGGTGTTGCTGGAACTGGGCGACCACCGGGCCGCCTGGAGGATCTTGTGGAGCACGTCTTCAGGGATGGGGTCGGGCTTGTAGTCCCGGACCGTACGGCGGGACCGAATACATTGGTAGACGTCCATCTTGATTACTCCTAGAAAGCGGGTTATTTGACCAAGGGATTAGGCGGCGTTGCCGTTGTCGAATTGTACCAATATGCCGTCGGGGTCAAGGACATAGAAGGAATTGAGTTTACCCTGGGCGTTGGTGAACGCCTCGATGCCGCCGGGGATCTCAACGCCTTTCGCAGCCAGTTCTTCGGCCAGTCCGGGTAGGTCGTCCACGGTAAAAGAGAAGTGGCTTACACCCACCTGGTCCAGCTTGATGGGTTCACCGTCCGTTTGGTCTCCTGGGTGACAGGTCATCACCAAGAAGGGCTCCTGTCCCTCTTCCCAGCCCAGGTGCACCACGCGGCGGTTGGCCCGGCGGTGCTTGTAGGTGTAGGCCCTCGACCCGGTGCTGGTGTCTTGGACGGCGTCCATGGAGACCGTCATCCCAAGGATGTCGCGGTAGAATCCCAGGGACTTGTCCAGGTCCCTGACGCAGACTGCTATGTGAGAGATACTTCTGGCTTTCATGGGTTCTTGGGCCTCCCCTTTGCGGCGTTTTATCTAGCGCCCCAATCATAGAGAAAATCCTCGGATTTCTAAAGCGAATCTTAGGAATGCCCGCCCCGAGAAGTAGGTGCTATGATTGGTCGGGCTGAAATATGGAGCATTGGTAAGGAGCGCATGTCACCTCGAAGNAGATTANCCGANAAATGGGATAAGGAAGCGGATGTTGTTGTTGTCGGTTTCGGCGGAGCGGGCGCCGCGGCAGCCATCACCGCCCAAGACGCCGGAAGCTTCGGTGNTGTTGCTGGAAAAGGCACCCAAGGGCCAAGAAGGGGGCAACACCAAGGTCGCGGGGCAGGGCTANCTGAACGCCACGCCCACNGACNAGGCCATGGAATACTTCAACGCTTTGTGCGGCCCNTTNCCGGTNGANCAGGAGGTGGTGCAGGCGTGGGGAGAAGAGATAGGCCNGAACAACGACTGGCTGACCAGCATCGGCGGCGACCCNCANGAACACCAGCACCCGCCCCTGGGNATCGANTTNCCNGAGCTTCCGGGNAGCCAGAGCACNCACAAGTTCCACGAGGGNCCCNTNGTGGGATNTTCCAATACCTGGCTNNTNTTCCANNGNGTNGTNAACGAAAGGGAGATCGAGGTCTGGTACGAGTCTCCCGCCACNGAGNTGNTCCAGNGGGACGGCGCCGGTGAGATAGTCGGCGTGAAAGTTGACCAGNGGGGNAGGCAGGTCTACGTGAAGGCCAAAAGGGCCGTGATCCTGACCTGCGGNGGCTTTGAGAANAACCAGGAGATGATCAGGAATTATCTGCCGGGTCTGCCCTATTGNTANACCAACGGCTCNCCNTACAACGAGGGTGACGGCGTGCGCATGGCCATGGAGGTCGGGGCCGACCTGTGGCACATGAACAACTTCGCCGGGCCGTCCNTGGCCCTGAAGGTGCCCGAATACCGGACCACCTTTTCCATGATTCCCCTGCACTTCTCCAGAGAGATGCCGGGCGGGATGATCGTGGTGGGGCCGGACGCCAACCGGTTTGCCGACGAAAAGCGGAAGACCTCCCACGGCAAGGTTCTCCAGCACGGGAGGTGGGGTCCCACACCCACTCCCTGTCCCATGCACATGATCGTGGACGATACCCTGGTGTCCTCGGGCCCCATCTACGATAAGGAGCCCCGCAGCGGCTGGAACACCATGGTCGATAAGTACGACTGGAGCGATGACAACAGCGCGGAGGTGGCCAGAGGTTGGATCAAGAAGGGCGAGACCGTCGGCGAGTTGGCCTCGGCCATCGGCTTGGACGCCTCGACCCTGGAGAAAACAGTTGGCAGGTGGAACGAACACTGCGAAAGGGGAGAGGACACGGATTTCGGCCGGACGCTGATGTTCGCGCCCTTGGCCAAAGCGCCCTTCTACGCGCTGGAGCTTTCGCCTTCCATGCTCAATACCCAGGGAGGCCCCAGGCGAAACGGCAAGGCCCAAGTCGTCCGGCCCGACGGCAACCCGCTGCCCAGGCTCTACAGCGCCGGGGAACTGGGGTCCATGTACAGCTATCTGTACCAGGGCACGGGCAATATCGGCGAATGCCTGGTCTTCGGACGGATCTCGGGGCGGAACTCTGCGGCGGAACAGCCCTGGAAATAGGCGGTCTGGCGTTCCCAACTCCCGAACTGGGGCGGCGGAATGACGCCACAGTTCGGGATGTTGACTTCGAGGTGCTGGTCTTAGCCTTCGATCTCGAGGATCATCTCGATCTCGATGGATGCGCCGTTGGGAAGGGCGGCCATACCCACGGCCGACCTGGCGTGGGCTCCGGCATCCCCATATAGCTCGCTGAGGAGATCGGTGGCGCCGTTGGCCACGGCGGGCTGTTGGCCGAAGTCCGGGGTGCTGTTCACCATGCAGAGCAGCTTGGCAACCCGTTTCACCCGGTCCAGGTCACCGATGGCCAGCTTGACGTCGGCCAGGCAGGACAGGCAGGCGCCCCTAGCCGCCTCGTAGGCCTTTTCCACAGTGATGCTGTCGCCCAGTTTGCCGGCGTGGTCCGGCCCGGCAGTGTGCCCGCCCACGAACAGAATGTTGCCGATCTGGACCGCTCCCGCCCGTCCTGGCGGAGGGTTTCCAGAGGTGGGTAGCTCCAGTCCCATCGCCTTGATCTTGTTCTCAACTTTCATGTTGCCGCTCCTGGTTTTCATAAGTTAGGGAAGGGAAGCAATACTACCCTGGATTGGCCTCGGCCACCAGAGAGCAACTCTGGGTTTCAGAATAATCGGGGCCAGAAATGAAAAACGGCCCAGCCCTTGGAGGCCGGGCCGCTTGCTTGCCAAGTCATCGGCTGGTTAGCCGGGATCGGAGCCCTCGTAGGCGTCATCGACCTCGAACTTGAAGTTGCGGTTTTGTGCCACCGGTCCTTTTCCTCCATCCCCTAGTATTCGGTGGACGACTTGTAGCGTCCAAATCTGAACAGGTCGTCGCCCTTGGCGATGAGGGGGTACAAGAACCTGAAGTTCCGGATGAAGAACCGGGTGATGTCGTCGACCCAGTGGTCGTCCTTGTTGTAGGAGGAGGTGCGCAGGCACATGCCGCAGTTGGTACCCACCCGGATCTGGTAGTCCCGGCACTTCTTGTGGTCCAGAGTCCACTGCAGGGGCCCATGTTGTGGTTGGTGTTGTTGGACTGCTGGTAGCTGCGGCCGCCCAGGGGAATGGCCTGGACCGCGCAGTTGCGGGCGCACTTCTTGCAGGCGTTGCAGAACTCGGTGACGTCGAAGTCCTTGGGCTTCCCGGTCTCCATGGGCAGGTCTATGATCACCTTCGCGATGCGGCAGCGAGGGCCGTACTTCTGGGTTATGAGCTTTGCGTTACGTCCCAACCGGCCCAGCCCGGTTTCGATGCCCAGGGGGATGTTCAGGGCGGTGCGGTCGGAACTGGGTATGGCGTTGTAGCTCAGGGCGCGGATGAACTCGGCAAGCTGCACGGTGGTGTAGGAAATCTTGGAGTAGGTGATGCCCGAGCTGGCCCGTTGGAGCAGAGTGGGCGCGGCGGCGATGCCGCCCTAGTCCATCTCGAAGATCATTACCACGGCGTACCGCATGGTCTCGGGGATGACCAGGGTGCGGTCTTTCAGGCGCTGGGGTTTGTCGTACTGCTAGTAACCCGGCTCGTCGGAGAACACGATGGGGTGGTCGGTGTTGGTCTCCTCGCCCCAGTAGTGGGAGTAGACCCAGCGGCGGTCCGGCCTGGCGAAGGCGACTATGTCCGCCCCATAGAGTTTGGCCGCCTTCTCCAGGACCTTGGAGGCCAATTTGGGTTCCGCCTGCCACGGATCCTTGGGTTGGGCGTTGCGCATAGGAGACTAGGAGTTGCCCTTGACGTTGGTCATGTTGATGGAAAAACCGGTGTTGGCCAGGTTGGCGTTGGAGCCCACCTGGTAGGCGTAGTCCACGTAGGTGTAGCCCGACTTTTCCTCTTCCAGCAGCTTCTTGAGCCTGGCGGCGGAGCGCTCGTCCTGGGCCATGGCCCCGGGGTCCCAGAAGCGCTGGCGGGTCATGTTGTAATTCTGGTTAAACCGTTTGAAGGAGCCCAAGACTTCGTACATCTCGGCGGCGGTCTTGGCGCCCTTGGGCACGCCCTTCACGTATTCGGCTTTTACGGGCTGCTCTTCCTGGGAAGAGGTACCGTTGGTGGACGGTTTGGCGTCTCCCAGTTCCCTGGATTTGCGTTTCGGACCGATCACGTTATCTCGCTCGTTCCCGGAACGGGTACAACCTGGGTCTATTTGGCGGGAACACATCCCTTGGACCGTCGGATAGGCCGGGATGCACCAGACTATAGGTCCGGGTGAGGGGTGAGTCAATCGCATGTGGGACAGGTGGTTGCGGTGTTGGGACGCCCCAACGGGATATGCTATAAACCCTGAAAAGAAAGCCAATCCCGCCTGGGAGTCGGAATGTCACACATAGAACTAGGTTGCCCACGCTGCGGCAGGTCCCGTGCTGCCGACATGTCGGACGAGGGTTGTTTGGACTGTGGCTCGCCGCTGGATGTGGTGTACCTCGCAGCGGGTAAGACTTTGCCGGGGACGGACGTCCCAACGCCTATCCATGAGCCCAGAGCCATGGTGACATTGGGCGAGGGGAACACGCCTTGCGTCCTATTGAAGGCCCTGGGTGAACGCCTGTCGTTGGACGGGCTGCATGCCAAGTTGGAGTTCATGAACCCCACCGGGTCCTTCAAGGACCGGGGCACGGCGACCATGTTGTCGGTGGCCAGGGAGTTTGGTGTAGACGAGTTGGTGGAAGACTCGTCGGGGAACGCCGGAGCTTCGGTGTCGGCCTACGCGGCCCGGGCCGGCATCAAGTCCCACATCTTCGTGCCGGCCGAAGCCCCCGAGGCCAAACTGCGCCAGATACGGGCCTACGGCACCGAGATTCACCCCATCCAAGGCACCAGGGAGGTCGTGACGGAGGCGGCGGTGGCCTATCACAGAGAGCGCGGCCTGGTCTACGCGTCCCATATGCTCAGCCCCTACTTCGCCGAGGGCACTAAGGCCTTTGCCTATGAGGTTGTCAGTCAGTTCGATGGAATAAGGCCAGACCATCTGGTCTTCCCAGTCGGAAACGGTTCTCTTTTCATCGGGGCCTACAACGGACTAAGGGAAATGGTTGCTTCAGGGCGCATCGACAAGATGCCGGAGTTGCACGCGGTCCAGGCGCGGAACGTCATGCCCTTGGTGGCGGCGTTCAACGACGAGTCTTGGGGCCCGGATGATGCATCTAAGACCGTCGCCGGTGGAATCTCAGTGGCAGCGCCGTCGCGCCAGTGGCAGATAGTTGACATCCTGGGGAAGGTCGGCGGGTCTGCCGTGGCCGTGGATGAACCCGGCATACTATCCATGCAGCGGCACCTGGCGGAAATTGAGGGGATCTTCGCCGAACCCACTTCGGCGGCGGCCTTCGCGGGTCTGGAGGAACTGAAAAAAGCGGGAGTCATTCGGCGTGACGACACTGTGGTCGTGCCTGTAACCGGCTTCGGACTGAAGGATGAAGCGCCCACGTAAGGAATGAGGAGAAGTTTGGATTCAGAGCAAATAATCAGGAGGGTCATAAGATGAGCAAGACATTCACCTGCCGGGAACTGTTGGGAATCTGTGAGGAGAGGATCTCTGGGGACACCCTCATGGACATTCTTGAAAAAGGAATGCAACACATGATGTCCGACGAGGCCCACCGGTCACATATGAAGACGATGAAAGAGACCCATACGAAAGAAGACTAGGAGAAGTGGTTCGCGGAGACTCAGTCCGTGTTCGACTCCAAGCCCGACGACAAATAGTGGGTGCCCGTAGAGGCTGAGTCTGACGAGACTGGGTCCTATTTAGTATTGGCCCCCGGCCGGGAGTGCCGGCCGGGGGCTGAGTCACTTGCGGAAAGAGACGACCTTTCGCAGCTAAGCTACGGGGTAAACCTAGCGGGCGGCGGTGGGCTGGTGGGAGGACAAGAACTCGCGCACCTGCTGCATGGTGGTGATGATCACGTCCGCCTGTTCCTTCCACGGGTACACCGTCTGCTGGGCGTTGGGCGCCATTTCCGCGACCTCGATGGCGGCCTCGTAGGAGTGGGAGGGTGTGTTGTCCGGCATGACCAACATTGGGGTCTGGCAGGAACGGACGAAGTCTCGGGAAACGCTGTAAACGAAGTCGGCGTTGTCGCGGCGGTAGAGGTTGTGCAGGTAGCCTTCGATCTGTTCCTGGGTGACGTCTGGACGCCGCTCCATCAACACCGGGGCCCAGATGTCGCGGCCGGAGTCGTACATGGAGTCGGGGAAGGCCGGGTTGTGGCCCACAGGCTGGCAGAGCACGCCGGCGACGATACGGTTGGGGGCCTTTTCCATGAGCTTGAGGGCGAAGGGGCCGCCGATGCACAGGCCCATGAAGAAGAATTCCTGGATGCCCAGGTGGTCCATCAATGCCAGCTGGTCGTCGGCGAAGGCGCCCCAGGGGTCGTCCACGGGAATGGGGCCTGAGGACTCGCCGCCGTTGGCGTTGCGTTGGTCCATGGTGATGCAGCGGAATTCGTTCTTGAACTCGTCAAACACGTTGTAGACCTGGTTGGGCCAGCCGTCCAGCACGGAGTTCAACCCGCCGCCGGGGGTGACCAGCAGGGGGAAGCCGGAGCCGGCCTCTTCATAACGTATGGTGACATCGCCCTTGGTAAAAGAAGGCATTGCGGTACTCCTTTTGGGTGTTGAAATCGAATTGACCAGCGGATTATATCGGATTTGGCGGCGGTTGCATCACGGTCCGAAGTTTCGGCTGTTGACTTGGGTCGGCCTAAGGGTTATTTAGGTAGAAATCGCGGTTGATCTTGAGGAACTCGCGCTGGTCTGAGGGCATTTTGTACTCATCGAAGATGGCGGTCACCGGACAGACCGGCTCGCAGTAGCCGCAGTTGATGCACGCTTCCGGGTCGATGAAATACATCTCCTCGTTTTCGTTGGAGGCGATGCACAGCACCGGGGAGACCTCAAGACAGGAGGCATCCTTAACCCCGATACAGGGCTTGGTAATCACAAAAGCCAAAGTATTCCCTCATTATGGATAACGGGCAGCATGGAAGCTGTGCCCGGGTTTGTTCCTATATGGGCGAGGTGTCTGCGCGCCCCGGTCCCGTTGAGACAAAAGGGATTATAAGCCAAGAGAGATGCCCGGAATAACCGGCGCCTGGAAACGAGGACCCGACTACTCCCCCATGACCCGGCGGAGGAAGGCCAGCGCGTTTCCACCGGTGATCTTGAGGATGTCGGTGTCGGAGTAGCCGTGGGTTATGAGGCCGCGGATGATGTTCTTCGCTTCGGCAGGCGACTCCACTCCTTCAATGAAACCGGTGCTTCTCACACCCACGCTGGAGTCGGTGCCGATGGCGACGTGGTCGATACCGAGTAATTTGACCATGTAGTCGTAGTGGTCCAGCAGGCGCTCGATGCTCAGCGTGGAACCCCAACTGCTGATCACCGACGGCTGAACGGTGACCCCGACGATGCCGCCCTTCTCGGCGCAGGCCACCAATTCCTCGTCCCGCCGCAGCCGCCCGGATGCGTACTCGCCGCCGCCCTGTTCCAGACCCAGGGTGTAGGAGCCGTCGTGACTGAAAGCCACGGGGGCCTGGGAGTGCTCGATGGCGTCCATGGCCGTGCGGAAGGATGCGTGGGAAAGGTCGACCACCATGCCCAGGTCGTTCATCTTCTTGACCACATCGATGCCGAAGGTGCTCAGCCCGCCGTCGTTGCGCTCCAGGTGGCCGTCACCGATGTAGTTCTTGCGCCGGTAGGTTAGCCCGGCCAGCCGGATGCCGGCGTTGTACAGCACGTCCACACGCTGCAGTTCGTTGCCGATGGCCAGGTGTTCCACGGTGGGTAGGAAGCCCACCTTACCCCGCTCCTTGGCGGCCTCGATCTCATCGGCATTGCTGACCCTGACCACCTCGTCGTTGCGGCCCACGTCGGACAGCATCATTCCGATCTCGTCTAACAGGTCGCTGAACCGGACAAAGGACATCTCGTCGGTGTTCACCATCCCCCGGTAGACATTGGCTGTCCCAACCGCGGTAAAGCCGCCGTGCCGTACCGCCTCGTAGCCCCATACGTAGCTGTCGCCGCGCAGGTACTCCAAGAGCCTGCCCGGGTCCTCAGGCTTCACCATGGGGTGTTGGTGGAGGTCGATCATGGTCACATCCGCCACCAGTTGCTGGAATCTCTTCTCTTGGGCATCGTCCAGGGGCACAGTCACCGGCCGGCCCAGGATGACCTGGTGGGACAGAGGGATGGAAGTTTCCACCATTTTGTTGCTCCTTGGCGGGGATGCCTTGGGATGATAGCTCGCGCCCGGTGCGGATTCCGCCGGACTGGGAGCGACACTGGCCTAGAGGTTCAGGGAGTGCTCTTCGTAGTCCTTGAGTTTGTTGTAGATCTGCAGGCGATGGCGGTAGGACTCCAGCACTAATATGCGGCCCTCTTCGTCCACGTTGACCGCCACGGGGCGGTGGAACCGCCACTCGGGTTCCAGGTCGGCCCTGCGCCGCGCTTTGACAATCTCCGGGTTGGCGTCCAGGTAGGTCTGGGTCCAGGCGGAAGGTTCCTGGGCGTCCCCCACCAGCACCGTGATGTAGCGTCCCTGGGCGTCGTAAATCTGCAGCCGGTGGTTGCCCCAATCGGTGACGTAAACATCCCCGTCCGAGTCCACGGCGACACCCGAAGGTCCCTTTAGGGAACCCACTCCGCTGTCCGTGGCCTGGAAAGTGAGCAGCAAATCACCCTGGGGCGAGAATTTCTGTACTCGGTTGTTGCCCCAGTCGGCCACGTAGATGTCGTCGTTGCCGTCGATGCAGATGCCCCAGGGCATCTTGAACTCGCCGTTGCCATCACCCTGGGTACCGAAGCAGGAGCGGAACTCGCCGATCTGGCTGAAGTTCTGGACCCGGTGGTTCATGCTGTCCACCACCCACGGCGTGTCCTGTGAGTCGAAGGCGATCCCCGAGGGGCCTTTGAGCAAGCCTTCCTCGCTGCCGGTGCGCCCGAAGTGGTAGCGGAAGGCGCCCTCGGTGTCGAAGATGGAGACGCGGTTCAGGTACTCGTCCGTCACGTAGACCCGGCCGCTGTGGTCCAGGTCGATGGAACGGGGCCACATGAAGCGGCCGTCCTCGCCGCCGAAGGACCCGAACTGGCCCTGGAATTCGGAGTCGAAGTTGATCTTGCTGACCCGCTGGCCCAACTGCTCGGCGCCGCGGCTGAGGACATATATGCGGCCGTTCTTGCCCAAGACGAAGTCCTGGGGCGTCCAGAATCCCCGGCCTGACTGGCTGTACATGCCGATGCAGTAGCTGTAGTCGTAGACGCGCCCGGCGGCGACGGTGGTCAACATAACGTGTCAGATACTCCAGCCCGCATTAAACGAAGGCCATCTGTTCGAACTTGCCGCCCACGATGGGAACCGGGTCCAGGCCCAGCCACCGGTCAACGATGGAGGAATAGAAACCCCGGAAATCGTAGTTGGGCTTCAGGTCACCCTGGGTGAGGTCTTCCGGCTTCAGTGAGGGGTATTCGCCGTACATCCCGCCCCTGACCCGGTCGCCGATGACAAAGGCCACGCCGGCGGCACCGTGGTCAGTGCCGGTGCCGTTGTCCCGGACCCGGCGTCCGAACTCGCTGAACATCATGACCAGCACGTTGTCACTAGCGTCGTGCTCGCGCAGGTCCGCGAAGAAGCTGTCCAGGGCCTCGGAGATCTCGATCCACAGTTTGGCGTGGGAGCCGGACTGGTCGAAGTGGGTGTCGAAGGGCCCGTGGGAGGTGTAGAAGACCTGGGTGCCCAGTCCGGCCAGATGGACCTGGGCAACGTCCTTGAAGGCTTTGGCGATGGCGTTGTTGGCGTACTCCACCGTGGAGGAATAGCGTTCGGGGGCCGTCTTGATCACGTCGGCCCCGCGCAGTGCGTCCAGCCCGGTCTGCCCCAGGTACTCCATGGTGGTGCCGGTGCCGACGGCGGGGGCGTACATCCGGGCGAAGCTGTCCAGGAGTTGGGTGCGTTCCTGGTCTGAGGTGCGCACCGACGAGAAGACCCCGTATGTGGCCAGGTTGTTCACCGAGGTGACTGGGACGCCCCTCATGGCCATGGCTCTGGGCAGGCCCTGGCCGAAGTTCACTCCCTTGAGAACGTTTTCGCCCGAGGGGTCCAGGTCGCGGATGATCTTGGCGGCCCAGCCGTTGATGCCAATCTTGTCCGGCTCACAGGTGTGCCAGATGTCCATGGCGCGGAAGTGGGAGCGGGGCGAGTCCTCGAACCCGACGCCGTGGACGATCGCCATGTTGCCCTGGTCGTATATCTTCTTGAACATCTCAACGTCGGACCGGAAGCCCAGTTTGTCGTCGATGGGCAGCACCAGGTCCTGAGGTATGTTCACCCTGGGCCTGTTGTCCCAGTACAGCGGGTCCGTGTAGGGGACGACGGTGTTGAGATAGTCGTTGGCGCCGGTCAGTTGCAGTATCACCAGCACCGGGTCTTTATTGGTGGCGGTCAATCCGGTCCTCCCAGTTAACGGGCCTAGGCAAATTGATAGTCTCTGGACGCGGCGATGAGGGTGAGTATCTTACCCACCCGTTTCTCGGATTCGGTTGCGGCGGAATCGGTGTCCCAGGACAGGTCACCGCCGTGCAGGGCGTTGGTAAGCAGTTCCCGCAGCGTGGTGTCGCTGACGGAGAGGGGGCCCATGGCGTCCAAGCAGAGGGCCACCATTTGCTGGGGCGTGGCGGTCCCGAAGGATCGCACCCTGTCGATCATCGCCTTTACCCCAGGCAGGGATGTGTCGCCTATGACACCGGCGGCGAAGTTGACCCGGCGCATCAAGGCGCCGGCGTCGATCCACGCCTCGCCGGTGTGCCAGCCTTCCACGCTGGGCGGGTTCAGCAGCTCCTGCCCCTGCCAGCCGCATTCCAGTGCCAGGTTATTGTAGCCGGGCTTGAACCCCTGGTGGCTGCCGGCGGTCTTCACGGCACCCACGATCAACTCCGCCGGGCTTTTCACCCTCGCGTATTGGGAGTTCTTGAAGAAGTCGGAATTGAACAGCACTCTCAGGATGGAACGGATGTCGCCGCCGGACTCTTCGTAGGCATCGCCAAGAATCTCGATGGCCTGGGGGTCGGTGGGCGGAGCGGTGTTCCAACTGGACACCGGAGGTTCCTCGGCCACGAAGAACCGGTAGAGGTGGCGGGCCAGGAACCGGGGCGACGCGGGTTGCTTCACGATGATGTCCACGATGTCTTGGCCGTTCAGATTCCCTGAGTGGCCCAAGAAGGTCTTGTCGCCTTCGTCATGGTCCTCGGGCTTGTACTCGAAGCGCCAGTAGAACCGGCCCAGGGGATTGCGGGGGATCTTGGGGGCGATGGACCAGCCGGTGAAGGCCCTGGCCGCGTTTTGGATATCGTCCTCGGTGTAGTTGCCCACACCCAGGGAGAAAAGTTCCAGAAGCTCCCTGCCCCAGTTCTCGTTGATGGCACCGTCGTGGTTCCCGTGGTTGTCCAGCCAGTAGATCATGGCGGGGGACTTAGCCAACTCCACCAGCATTTCGCGGTAGCTGCCCAGCCCGAACTTCCGGAACATGGCGATCTGCCGGGTCAGTTCTGGAGGGTTGTCCACCTTGGCGTTGCTGGTGGCGAAGAGTTGGTGCCAGAAGAGGGCCATCTTCTCTTCCAGGGGCCGCTGGGTGTTCACCATGCGGAAGATCCAGTCGGCCTGGTTGATGGG
>PBMF01000034.1 GCA_002721995.1 Chloroflexota bacterium | reverse complement strand
GCTGACCCGGTATTGAAATTGCGAGTTAGTGAAACAGGATGGAAGCCGCCCAACTATTCAAACAGTCAGCCAACCCTCGGATCCCCAAATTCGGACCTGGCGATACCGTCCGGGTAAATTTCCGGATTAGAGAGGGGGAGCGCGAAAGGATCCAGGCCTTCCAGGGCGTGTGCATCCGGTTCATGAACGGCAAGGGCCCCGCCGCCAACTTCTCGGTGCGTCGCATCACGGCCGGCATCGGCATCGAGCGCGTTTTTCCGCTCTATTCACCCCTGGTGGAGTCCGTGGAAGTAACCCGGTACGGCTCGGTCAGGCGTGCCAAGCTCTACTACCTGCGAGGCCTCCAGGGCCGTGCGGCCAGGATCAAGGAACTCAATCCCGTGCAGCGCCGCCGGGCCATGGAAGAGGCTGCCATCGCCGAAGCTGAGGCTGTAGCCGCCCAGGCCACCGCCGACGTGGAAGAAGAGGCCGAAGAGCCGGTGGACGAGGTGGAAGAACAGCCCACCGGGGAATTGGAAGAAGCTGCCGTTGATGAGGCCCCGGCCGACGAGCCTGCCGAGGAACCCGCGGACGAACCGGAGGCTGAGGCAGAGCCCGAAGAGGAGCCTCCCGCCGAAGAACCTGCTGAAGACGCGGCGGAAGAGAAACCCGAAGAACAATAGACCGGCAGCAATAGCGAATGACTCACGGCCCGCAATCCAGCGGGCCGTGTTGGTTTTAGAGGGGTTTCTAGACAGTCCCAAGCGGGTGGGTCGCCGATGGTGAGCACTAAATATGTGGAAGTGGCGGTGGACGCGGCGGTGGGTCATTCGCGGACCTTCTCCTACTCCGTGCCCAACCGGTTCACCGTGGAGCCCGGACAGTTGGTCTGGGTGCCCTTTGGCCGCCGAATCCTCCAGGGCCTGGTGGTCGAGTTGGTCGCCACGCCCAATGTTCCCGAGACCAGAGACATCCTCCAGCCCGTTGAGCCGTCACCCCTGATCAACCTCGAGCACCTCCAACTGGGCCGTTGGATCAGCGATCACTACCGGTGTTCCCTGTTCACCGCCTTCGGCCCCCTGCTGCCACCGGGCTTTGAAGACCACGTCCGCTCCAGAATCACCGCCACCACCGGCGCGGGACCATCGGAATCGGACCTCAGACCCGAGTCACTGGAAGCCCTCACCCAACTCGCGGCCAAGAAAAACGGGTTGGAGGAAGCCGACTTCGCCAAACTCTTGGGGCGGAAGTCCAACCGGGAGATTGGCCGCATGGTGGACCGGGGCCTCATCAGCCGGTCGCTGACCATGCCCCGTCCCAGAGTGGCGCCCAAGTACGAGACCTTCCTGCTCCCTTCCCCCGCAGCCGAAGACGGCGAGCCGCCCAGCCTTTCCCAGCGCCAAGAGGGCCTGCTTGCCGCGGTCCGGGAGCAGCGGGCGCCCTATCCCGCCGCACTGGCCAACAAGGAGTTCGGCAGCGGGGTGGGCCAGGCGCTCTTCGGAAAGGGTCTGGTGGCCATGGAGTGGGTACGCGCCGACGCGGCTACCACGGCCCGTCCCGAACCCGAGGGGGAGAGAGAACAGCACTTCCTCACCTCTCACCAGTCGGAAGCCCTGTCCAAGATCCAAGAGGCCCTGGACGACCCCCAGGTATCGCCCCGCAGCTTCCTGCTCCACGGCATCACCGGCAGCGGCAAGACCGAGGTATATCTCCGGGCGATAAACGAAGTGGTGCAACGGGGCCGGCAGGCCATCTTCATGGTGCCGGAGATCTCCCTAACCCCCCAGACCCTGGAACGGGTGAACGCCTGGTTCCCCGGCCGGGTGGCTGTGATACACAGCCGCTTGACGCCTCGCCAGCAGTTCGACCAGTGGTGGGACATCCGTGAAGGCCGCTACGACGTGGTGGTGGGCCCCCGCAGCGCCCTATTTGCTCCCGTAGAAGACCTGGGCTTGATAGTCATTGACGAGGAACACGAGTGGACCTACAAGCAGATAGAGACCCACCCGCTCTACCACGCCCGGGCCACGGCCTTGGAATGGGGACGCCTTTCGGGCGCACCGGTGGTCATGGGCAGCGCCACCCCCGACGTGGAGACCTACCACGCGGCGACCAGGGGCCTGCATACCCTGCTGGAACTGCCCGACCGGGTCAGCGCCGGACCGGATAGGGTTTCCCGGCTGGCCCAGGTGCAGGTCTGCGACATGCGCCGTGAGCTGCGCGAGGGCAACCGCAGCATCTTCAGCCGTGCCCTGGCCCAGGGATTGAAGGACTGTCTGGCGGGCGGGCACCAGGCCATATTGTTCTTGAACCGGCGGGGCGCGTCGTCCATCGTCCAGTGCCGGGACTGCGGCCATGTGGTCACCTGCCGCAGTTGCTCCGTCTCCCTGACCTACCATTCGACCCAGTCCCAACTGCTCTGCCACCGCTGCAACCGCCGCTCCCGCATGCCCAACACCTGCCCATCATGCAAGGGAATCCACATCCGGCAACTGGGCGCCGGTACCCAGCGGGTGGTGGAAGAGGTCGAAAAGCTGATTCCCGAAGCGAATGTAGACCGCCTGGACGCCGATGCAACCCGCTCCGGCCAGGACATGGAAGAGACGTTGGCCCGTTTGTCCAGCGGCGAGACCCAGGTTTTGGTGGGCACACAGATGGTGGCCAAGGGATTGGACGTTCCCAGCGTCACTCTGGTGGGCGTGGTGTTGGCTGACATTGGACTGTATCTGCCTGACTTCCGGGCCGGGGAGCGGGCCTTCGGGCTGCTCTGCCAGGTAGCGGGACGGGCCGGGCGCGGCGAGGCCACCGGCCAGGTCATCGTCCAGACCTACAATCCGGAACACTACGCAATCCAGGCCGCCGCCGCCCAGGACTACGGTTCCCTCTACGAGTACGAGATAGAGTCCCGCCGGGAACTGGGCGGCCCGCCGTTCAACCAACTGGTCCATCTGGTGTTTCAGGACTCCAACGAAAACCAGGCCCTGCGTCAGGCCACGGAGACAGGCCGGATGCTCACCCGCCGGGCGGAGGCCCAGGGACTGACCGATGTCGAGGTGGTCGGCCCGGCCCCCGGCGTGCCATCGCGAATCAGAGGCCGGTACCGCTGGCACCTGACATTGCGGGGCCAGGACCTGCTGCGCTTCATGGAGGGCCTGGAATTCCCCTCCGGTTGCACCGTGGACGTTGACCCGGTACACGTGCTGTAGCGCTCTTTGCACTGGCGAGAGCGGTTGAATATAATAGCTAGCGTCATTCTGACAAGCGGTTTGACGCTGGTTCGGCCCAGCGCGGCCGATTCCCGATAACACACCGGAGAGGTGCTCCCAGTGGCCATCCTGAACATGCGATTTCTTCCCGACCCGATCTTGCGGAAACAGGCCAAGAAGATTGGCAAGGTCACGCCCCAGATAAAGAAACTGGCCGAGGACATGATCGAGACCATGCACGACCAGTTCGGGGTGGGACTGGCCGCCAACCAGGTGGGCTCTCTACAGAAGATCGCCGTGATTCAGACCCCCGATATGGAAGAGCCGATGGTCCTCATCAACCCGGAGATCATGAAGGCCGAGGGCGAACGCGAAGTTGAGGAAGGGTGTCTCAGCGTCCCCGGCTACCGTGGGATCGTCAACCGGTCGGAAAAGGTCCGGGCCAAGGCCATTGGACTGGACGGTAAGGTGTTCCGGGTCAACGCCGACGAGCTTTTGGCCCAGGCCCTGGAGCATGAGATCGACCATCTGAACGGCATCTTGTACATCGACCACCTCATCAGCCACGAAGCCCTCTACAAGATTACCCACGGCCCGGATGAAGGTGAAGACGAGTTCGACGGCGATGAGACCGCAGAAGCCGAGACTCCCGTAATCGCCGAGACCACGGCAACCGGCAGCGAAGACTAGCTCTGCTCCCCATTCAGGCACTACGAGACCGGGAAGGCCCCGCCTGCCCGGATATCCGCACGCAGCCCACCAAGCCATGTCCATATCATTCGTGATTCATGATTAAAGAACTCGCCGCCTTCTGCTCTTCCCGCGGGGTTGATGCCTATTTGGTAGGCGGGTTCGTCCGCGACTGGCTGATTTCGGCCAAGCCGGGGCATGACATCGACATCGCAGTGGCCGGTGATGCGGAGGCCATCGGCGGGGAGATGGCAAAAGAACTCGGCGGCACGCTGGTCCCACTCAGCCCCGCCAGGGGCGTGGTGCGGGTGGCCCTGCCAGGTGATAACGATGGTCCGTCGTGGAACATCGACGTGGACGGGTACTCCGGCCGCATAGAAGACGACCTGGCCCGGCGCGATTTCTCCATCAATGCCATGGCCGTCCCCCTGACCGAAACGCTTGAGCCCAGTGAGTTGATCGATCCCCAGGGCGGACGGGCGGACCTGGCCCGGAAGACCGTCCGCGCACTGGGGCCCACGGTATTTCAGGACGACCCCGGTCGATTGATGCGAGCGGTCAGGCTGGCGGGACAACTGCAATTCCGCATCGAACCCGGCACCTCCAAGTCGATCGCCGCCGCCGCCAAGTTGTTGGGTGATGTGTCCCCCGAGCGTATTCGAGAGGAGTTCCTGAATATCCTTTCCTTGGACGGCGCCAAGGGCCAGCTGGAAGTCCTGGACCACTTCGGCCTTTTCGGCCAGATAATCCCCGAACTCCAGGCAGGCAAAGGCGTGGACCAGCCAAGGATGCACTACTGGGACGTTTGGGGGCATACCCTCCACACGGTGGAGTTCGCCGAACTGGTCACCAAGGGACATCAGAACTCGCCCATCTACTCCTGCGTGCCCTGGACCCAGGACAGCGAAGCCCACTTTGAGCAGCACGCCACCGACGGGCACAACCGGCGCACCCTTATCAAACTGGCCGCCCTGTTCCACGACGTGGCTAAACCCCAGACCAAGTTCCTGGACGAAACGGGCCGCACCAGGTTCTTTGGCCACTCGGAACAGGGCGCAGAGGTTGCCACGGAGCGATTGGGCCACCTTCGGGTCAGCTCCCGGGGCATCGAAATGGTTGCCAAGATGGTGGAGCAGCACCTGCGCCCCACCAACATGAAAGACGGGGACGAATGGCCCTCCGACCGGGCCATCTTCCGCTACTTCCGGGATGTGGGGGATGTGGCCATCGACACTCTGTACCTATGCCTAGCGGATTATTTGGGAGCAAAAGGCCCGGAGTTGGTACATGACGAGTGGCTCAACCATGCTAGAATGGTCGGACATATCCTCCACGTAGGCACAAGTGACCCGGTTTCCCCGACCTCGGAACGGCTGATTACCGGTCACGACCTGATTACCCACTTCAACCTTCAACCGGGGCCAGAGATTGGCGCCGTGTTGGAACGCGTTGAAGAGGCCCGCGCGGCGGGTGAGATTGAGACCAAGGAGCAGGCCCTTGAAATGGCCTCCAACGCACTGAAATTTCTGGCCGACCAACTGGATACGCGCCGAAACGGGTCGGACTAGCCGATGCGATCACGCAGCATACGCCTATCGGTCACCATCTTCTTGATCCTGGGCCTGGCCATAGCCGCCCTGGGATTCAAAAACATCAGAATCGATATACCCGGCTTTCCCGCCCTGGAGCGCCAGGGGACCGGGCCACTGGGTCTGAAACTCGGCCTGGACCTGCGCGGCGGCGGCCACCTGGTCTACCAGGCTGATATCGGGACCAGGTTCGAAGTCACCTTTGCCGAGGAAGTCGAATTCTCGGCATTGAACGCCCAGTTGGATATCCTGCGGTTCGGCGAAAACGACCTGGCATTGGAAAGCCCGCAGGCGATTCCCCTGGGGGAAAACCGCTTCCAGATCCGCACCGGCATCCTCACCGCCGATGACCCGAGGCGCACCGGCCTCAGCGAAGCCCTGGCCGAAGCCCTGGCGCCTATCACGGTGTTCCAGGTCACTGTTATAGGGCAGCCCACAGCCGACCAGATGCAGGGTGTGCTGGACAACATCACCCGCCGCGTCAACCGGTTCGGCACCGAAGAGCCAATCATCCAGATATTCGGCGAGGACAGGATCATCGTTCAGCTTCCGGGCGCCAGCGGTTCCGTTACCGCCATCACCCTGGCTGAACCCGTTCCCGGCGCCGAAGTGGACGCCACCTTGGACGCGCTGCTGGACGCCGCTGGATATGAGGACTACGAAGTTGAGCGCGAGGACGACAGCAACTTCACGGTCACTTCGAACACCATTGGCAACGAGATTCAGTCCGCGGCCGCCCTGGCGGTCAACAACGAGATTGGACCCTTCTCCCAGTTCCGGGTGAACAGCGGTATCGATGAGGCTAAGTCGCTCATCGGCCAGACCGCCCGGCTCGAGTTCAAAGAACGTACCTGTGCCACCATCGAATGCCTGGAGTACACCGACGCGGACCTGGGTCTGACCGGTGACGACCTTGCCCGGGCCGAGGCCGGCTCCGATCCCGTGGGCATCGGCTGGGTGGTCAACCTGCAGTTCAACGACAGAGGGTCGGAGATCTTTTCGGAGTTGACCCGCCGGATCTCCACCACCGAAGCCCAGGTCACCAAGCGGATAGCCGTGATCATGGATGATCGGGACCTGATTGCCCCTGTCGCCCGTGCCTGGATTCGCGACGGCCGCACCCAGATTGACGGCAACTTCACCAGAGACTCCGCCCGCACTCTGGCCATCCAGCTGGAGTCAGGACGCTTGCCGGTGCCCTTGAAGTTGATCCAAGAAAGCGACGTGGACGCCCTGTTGGGTTCCGAGTCCCTGCGAAACAGCCTCATGGCCGGTCTTGTTGGCCTGGGACTGGTGCTGGTGTTCATGATCATCTACTACCGCATGGCCGGTGTGGTCGCGGCTATGGCCCTGGTGTTCTACGCCCTCATCGTGCTGTCAATATTCAAGCTGATACCCATTACGCTGGAGTTGGCCCACATCGGCGGCTTCATCCTGTCCATCGGTATGGCCGTTGACGCCAACATCCTCATATTTGAGCGCATGAAAGAAGAAGTCCGTATCGGCCGGACACTGGCTTCCTCGATGGAAGTAGGGTTCGGCAGGGCCTGGCCAGCCATCCGGGACAGCAACATATCCACCATGATTACCTGTGTCGTCCTGATGTGGTTCGGCGACCGGTTGGGTGGCGGTCTGGTGACCGGTGTAGCGATCAGTCTATTCATCGGCGTGGCGGTCAGTATGTTCACCGCCCTGGTGGTAAGCCGTAACCTGCTGCAAGCAATGGCCTGGATCGGACTGGGCCAGAGGATAAACCTATTCACGCCGGAACCGGTGCGGCGCGACAGCCAGGTGGCGGCGCCGGCGCAGGGAGGTGGCCGCTAATGTTGGACATAGTCGGGAAACGCGGCTGGTACTTCCTGATCTCTGCTCTGATCATCGTGCCGGGCCTGGTGTCGATGATTGCTCCTTCGGGCTGGTTGTCCGGAGACTCCGGACTCAAATCCGGCATCGACTTTACCAGCGGTTCGGTGATGAACGTCACCTTCCGTCAGGAGGTGGAGGAAGACCATATCCGTGAGCGCATGGATGAGCTAGGCCATTCCGAAGCCCTTATCCAGCGCATCGGCGGCACCAATTTCTTCATCCGGACCGAGGTCCTGGAAGAAGCCGTCGGCGATGCCATGTCAGAGCGCGAGGTGATCGAGCGGGACCTGGAGAAGTTCCTGGGCATGGAGCGGGAACGGGTGGAGTTCGATACCGTTTCCCCCATCGTCGCCCAGGAGACGGTGAAGACCGCCTTCTACGCCCTGGCCGCGGCCTCGGTGTTCATACTGTTCTTCATCTGGTACGCATTCCGCAGGGTGCCCAAGGCCCACCGCTACGGTGTCAGCGCCATTTTCGCCCTGGTCCACGACCTGTTCATCATTCTGGGCGTGTTCTCCATCTTGGGGAAGACCATCAACCTGGAAGTGAACTCCATGTTCATCGTGGGGTTGTTGATTGTGGCCGGTTACAGCGTGAACGACACCATCGTGGTCTTCGACCGAATCCGCGAGAACGTCTCCCGGCATCCTGACCGGGACCTGGGCCCGCTGGTCAACCTGAGCATCATGGAGAGCATTGGCCGGTCGTTGAACACCAGTATCACGACCCTGGTAGTTCTCCTGGCCATGCTACTCATCGGCGGCAACAGCATCCGGGAGTTGCTGCTGGTGTTGGCCGTGGGCGCGGTCGCCGGTACCTACAGTTCCATCTTCGTCGCCAGCCAGTTCCTGGTCATGTGGGACCGTGGGGAGATTGGGCGGTTCTTCAGACGGGGCCCCGCCGCCGCGGCATCGACGCTGCTACACCTGATCGGACGTTAGCTCCCTAGGAGCCCTGGGCGTTGGGCAGGATCACCACCCGGCCCGTCGGTTTGCGCCCCGACACCAGCCGGTAGGCCGTTTCCGCCTGTTCCAAAGGCAGTTCCAAGTCGATCACGGGGCGCAGTTTCCCGTCGAGGACCATCTGGGCGGTCCGCTCCACATATGCCCTGGAGACTCCGGAAGCTCCCAATACCTGGGCGTCTCGGAAGATGACCTCCGCCGGGTTCAGGTCCACCTGCCGGCCCACCACCTCGCCCAATAACACCAGCCTGCCGTATTGGGCCAGGCTGCGGAGAGTTGACGGAAACAGGGCGGAACCCACGGTGTCAATGATCGCGTCGGCCCCCTCATCGCCGGTGAGGGCCATCACCAGTTCTGCGAAATCCAGGTCACCGGCGGCGACCACATCGTCAGCTCCCAAGTCTCTCAGCGCGTTTTCTTTTTCCGGCGAAGTGGTGACGGCCAGGACTCTTGCCCCCAGGGCAACCGCCGCCTGCACTGCGTGGGACCCAAGCCCGCCGCCAGCGCCTGTGACCACGACCGTTTCCCCCGGGGATACTTGAGCGGTCTGTTCAACCGCCTGTAAGGCCACGCCCATGGGACAGGCCAAGAGGGCCGCGCCCAAAGGGTCGATACCGTCAGGGATCTTGACCAGGCTGTGTTCTGAAAGCGCTACGTACTGGGCAAACCCGCCATTTCGGCCGTGGCCGATGCCATGCCCATCCCGGCAGCGGTGCTCTCGGCCGGAGGTGCAACGGTCGCAACGGCCGCAGGCCTCGGTGAGGATGCTGGCAACACGGTCGCCTACGCTGAGTGTCGCTGTCTGACCGCCGGTTTCCACAACCTGGCCGGAGATCTCGTGGCCAAGGATGATGTCCGGACCGACGCCGCGCCGGAGCGTTCCCGCCATGACGGAGCGGTCATGGTGGCAGAACCCGCAGGCCGAGACCCGGACCAATACCTGGCCCGGTCCGGGGGCGGGCGTTTCGGCCTCAACCACTTTAATGGCCGGCTCTTCGCCCGCCTCCTGTAATATCAATGCCTGCATACGGGCGGATTATATTCCCTGGGGCGTATACCGCCAACGGGCGGTTCCCGTATAATTGGCCCAGCCATTCCAGTCCGGGCACACTCGGGCTTTTGGGAGCGCTCTAGCCATGAAGATCGGCGCCCACGTATCCACCTCCGGCGGAATCAGCAAGGCCGTTGCCAGGGGCCAGGAGATCGGCTGCGAAACCATTCAGATATTCGGTTCTTCTCCCCAGAGTTGGGCCTTCAAACCCGTGCCCGGAGAGCAGATTGAACTCTTCAAACAGGGCCTCGCCGACGCCGGCATGGGTCCGGTATTTCTGCACGCCATCTACCTGATAAACCTGGGCACCGCCAACAAGGAAAACCTGAAGAAGGGCATCGATTCTCTGGTCAACTACATGACGTTGGCCGCGGATATCGGCGCCGCCGGAGTCATCGTACATCCGGGCAGCCATGGGGGGCGCAGTTTCGACGCGGTGCTGGACCAGGTGGTCGAGGCCATCAAGATAGTGCTGGACACCTCTCCGGAAGGCCCGTGTTTGGCGGTGGAGAACATGGCCGGCATGGGCCAGCACATCGGTGCCAAGTTCGACGAGCTGGGCGAGATTCTCAAGGCTGTGGACAACCCACGGCTCAAGATCTGCCTGGACACCCAACACTCCTTCGCGGCGGGATACGACCTGACCAACCCGGCGGGGATACAGGCCATGCTGGACGAGCTGGACGCCGGCCCGGGCAGCGGCAACGTCGCCGCCATCCACGCTAACGACTCCAAGCGTGTCTGCGGCTCCGGCATCGACCGGCACGACAACATTGGCGACGGCTTCATCGGTGAAGAGGGATTCGCCGCCATCATGGCCAACCCCGCCTTCGCCGAGGTGCCCTTCCTGCTGGAGGTGCCGGGGTTCGAGGGCAAGGGCCCGGACCAGCAGAACATAGATATCCTCAAGAAACTCAGAGACCAGGCTGGAATCGCCCCTTGATCCACATGTCCAACCGCGAGTTCGTGCGCCTGGTGCGCCAGGCCTACTCGGAGATGCCCGAGGGAGTACTCGATGCCCTGGACAACGTGGACGTGGTAGTTGAAGAGTGGCCGGGGCCTGAGGAGCAGGACCTGCTAGATGGCGAAGGCACTCTGTTCGGACTCTATACCGGCGTGCCAATGATTGATCGGGAGGGCGGCGACCCCCTGCTTCCCGACCGGATAATCATCTACCGTCAGCCCATCCTGCGCAGCTGCTCCACACGGACGGAGGCTGAACGCGAGATAAAGATCACTCTTTGGCATGAGATCGGTCACTGCCTGGGCATGAATGAAGACGACCTGCACCGGCTGGGGTACGGCTAGTGTCCAATCTCCTGGATAAAGCCGGCTGGGCCGTGGGTACGGGCCTGGGCATCGGATACATGCCCATTGCCCCGGCTACCTGGGCCAGTGGGGCGGCGGTCCTGGTCTACGGTTTCTCGTCTCTGGCCGAGGATTCCCTTGGCTTTTTCCTACTCTGCGGCCTGGCGGGATTGGTGGGCGTATGGGCCTGTCAGACGCTGACCAGCGAGTCCGACCACGACCCACACCACGCGGTCTGGGACGAGTTCGCCGGTATGTGGGTCACCTGCCTGCTTCTGCCCAAGACACTGCCGTGGCTGGCCGTGGCCTTCGTCGTGTTCCGGGTGTTGGACATCCTGAAACCCTTTCCCATCCGCCGCTTCGAGGCCCTGCCGGGCGGCCTGGGAATAATGGCCGACGACCTGGCGGCTGGGGTGGTCGGAGCAGTGGCCCTTAATGTGGTCTACCGGGTCTTCTTTTAAGCTCAGGGATCAAGGGCGGCGGCGAGCCTGGCGACATTGCCCGCCAAAATCTCGCATGGTATACTTCGACAAGCATCAACCTGCCCCTCGACTCAGCTTCGGCCCAGGCGTCGGAATTGGCCCAGTGGCGGGGATCTTGCGGGTCACGCCGCCCACCTGCGGTGGACTCTCGGACGTAGCCGGCCGGATTGGCTGGCAATAGGACAAGTATTACCCATGGTTGAGCAACTAGGGCAACCGGAAGAGGCTGGTTCGCCAGAGCCGGTCCAGGAAACCGCCCCCGTACAGGCGGCGCCGCCGCCCCAGGCCACCGCGGTCGAAGAGGCCCCGACACCCGCACCTGTACCGCCCCCCGCCCGTGAACCTCTGACGATGAAATCCCTTCTTGAGGCGGGCGTCCACTTCGGGCATCAGACCCGGCGCTGGAACCCCCTGATGAAGCGGTATATCTTCACCCAGAGAAACGGCATCCACATCATTGACCTGCAGCAGACGTTGGGCATGATCAACAACGTCTACCAGGAGATGGTGGACCTGGTCGCCAACGGCGGCGATGTGATGTTCGTGGGCACCAAGCGGCAGGCCCAGGAAGTGATCCAGAGCGAGGCCGACCGCTGCGGCATGAGCTACGTCAACCAGCGCTGGCTGGGCGGCACCATGACCAACTTCCAGACCATCCGCACCCGCATCAACTACATGCTGGAACTGCAGCAGAAGCGGGACCAGGGTTATTTCCGCGTCCTCCCCAAGAAAGAGGGAGTCAAGCTTCGCGACACCCTGAACAGGCTGGAAAAGTATTTCACCGGCATGCGGGACATGACCAAAGTCCCCAAGGCCATCTTTGTGATTGATATTGGCCGGGAAGACATCTGTATCGCCGAGGCCCAGCGCCTGGGTGTCGAAGTCTTCGCTATCGTCGATTCGGACTGTGACCCCCACAAGGTCGATCACATCATCCCGGGCAACGACGACGCCGTCCGTTCCATCCGCCTGATAACCAACCGCATGGCCACCGCCGTCCTTGAGGGGTTGGCCCAGCGCGAGGCCATCAAACAGGCCCAGATGGAACAACTGGCCAACATGGACCAGTCCCAGTTCCTCACTGCCTACGTCACCCCCGACGATGACGAGGAAGAAGAGGGCCTCCCCGAGATGGAAGGCCTGGACACCACCACCGTCGCCGAAGTGGCGCCGGATATGGTCCCTTCGCCCGTTGCAGTCGATCCTGACGCCGAGACGGAGTCCGCGCCGGTGGCCGAGGCTGAGCCGGTGGCTCAGGCTGTGGTCGAAGAGCCAGTGGCCGAAGCAGCTCCGGAACCGGAGCCGGCACCGGCAGCGGCAGAAGAATCCAATGAGGAACAGTCGGAGTGACACCCTCCGGCTCCCCATCAACGGCCAGCATTGGCCGGCTATAGGAGCAAGTAATTGGCGGTCAGTGTTGAATTAGTACGGACCCTGCGCGACCAGACCGGCGCCGGGATCATGGAATGCAAAGAAGCCCTGGAAGCAGTGGACGGCGACCTGGAAAAGGCCGCCGCATCCCTGCGGGAAAAAGGCCTGGCCTCGGTGGCCAAGCGCGTTGGTAGAGAGACCCGTGAGGGTGTCATTGAGACCTACCTCCACACCGGAGGCAGGGTCGGCGCGATGGTGGAACTGGGCTGCGAAACCGACTTTGTCGCCCGCACCGAGGAGTTCCAGAAGCTGGCCCACGACATTGCTATGCAGGTCGCGGCCATGGGCCCCATCTATGTCGATGAAGACGAGATCGAGGACGGAGAGTCCCGCCCGCCGGCCCAAATCTGCCTCAACCACCAGCCCTTTATCAAGAACAACTCCTCCTCCGTAGGGGAAATGATCAAGGAACTGGCCTCAAAGGTCGGCGAGAACGTCCGGGTGGTGCGCTTCACCCGATTGGAAGTCGGAGAGTAGCCTCAACCGAGAGTATGGCCGAAACCAAATACCGACGCGTAATGCTTAAGATCAGCGGCGAGTCTCTCAAGGGAGAGACTCCATTCGGTATTGACCCTGGTGCCGTAAACTACCTTTCCCAACAGATCGGCGAAGCAGCCAAATTGGGTGTCGAGATCGCCGTCGTGATGGGAGGGGGCAACATCTGGAGGGGCGAGGCCGCCGAGTCCCGCGGAATGGACCGGGCGACCGCCGACTACGCCGGTATGCTGGCCACTATCATCAATGCCCTGGCCCTCCAAGATGGACTGGAACAGGAGGACATTGACGTCCGGACCCAGAGCGCGTTGCAGATGCAGGCGGTTGCCGAACCCTATATCCGCCGCCGGGCCATCCGCCATCTGGAAAAAGGCAGGGTCGTCCTCTTTGCCGCCGGCACGGGTAACCCCTATATGACCACAGACACCGCGGCTGCCCTGAGGGCCCTGGAAATAAGCGCAGACGTGCTCTTGATGGCCAAGAACAACGTGGATGGGGTCTACGATTCAGACCCCAACCAGAATCCTGATGCCAAAAGATTTGGCAACCTGGACTATATGGACGCCTTGAACATGCGATTGGCAGTGATGGACTCCACCGCCGTTTCTCTGTGCATGGATAACCAACTGCCGATTGTCGTTTTCAACATCTTCGAACCTGGGACGATCAAGAACATACTCACCGGAGAAACCGTTGGCACACTAATCGCAGGGAGGGACTGATTATGGCTCCAAAGGGTAGCGACGACCTGACACCTGAAGACGTGTTGGCCGAAGTTTCCACCAAGATGGACCGGGCCGTGGAGGCCTTCAAGCGCGACCTGCAGCAGCTGCGGACCGGCCGCGCCACCCCCGCCCTTGTGGAGAACGTGGAGGTCGATTACTACGGCACCATGACTCCCCTGAAACAGATCGCGTCCATATCCGTCCCCGACGCCAGGGCCATCATGATTCAGCCCTGGGATACCGGGTCTCTCCGGGACATTGAAAAGAGCCTCCAGTCGTCCGATATGGGCTTTAACCCGTCCAATGATGGCGCCACCATAACCGTGCCCATCCCCCAACTCACCAACGACCGCCGGCAGGAGCTGGTCAAGCTCCTCAAGCGAAAGGTTGAGGATGGCAAGGTCTCGGTGCGGAACGCCAGAAGGGACGGCCAGGACACCCTGCGCAAGATGGAGAAGGACAAGTCCATCTCCCAGGACGAGAGCCGCCGGGCCCAGGACCAACTGCAAAAGACCACCGACGGTCACACCAAAGAGCTCGACGAGACGGGGACCGCCAAAGAGGCGGAGATTCTGCAGGTCTAACGCGGTGCAGGTCGAAGCCCCGCCGCCACAACCTCCGGCAGGCGCCAATGTTCCAGTCCATGTGGCTTTCATCATGGACGGCAACGGCCGTTGGGCCCAAAAGCAGGGCCTGCCGCGCATTTCCGGGCACGAGGTCGGAGTGCAACGTATCCAGGGTGTATTGGAGACCCTGGGGCCAAAGGGGGTGAAGTTCGTCACCCTCTATGCCTTCTCCACCGAGAACTGGGGCCGGCCCCAGGACGAGGTAGACGGCATCATGGACATCTTCTCCGAGGCTGTGGCCAGTCAGACCCAAGCACTCCATGAGAAGAACGTCCGCATCGTCCATGTGGGCAAGACTGAAAACCTGGGCACAGACCTCAGCAAGGCGGTATCCGGGGCCCAAAGTCTGACCGCAAATAATACGGGCATCACGCTGAACGTGGCCTTCGACTACGGCGGCCGGGCCGAAATTCTGGAAGCCGTGCGCAGGATCATCCGCGACGGCGTAGACCCCGATTCCATCGACGAAGACCTGTTCAGCCGGTACCTCTTCACCGCCCACAGCCCCGACCCGGACCTAATCATCCGCACCGGCGGAGAGCTACGCATCAGCAACTTCCTGCTCTGGCAATCGGCCTACAGCGAGTACTACCACACGCCCACCCTGTGGCCGGACCTCGATTCCGAGGAGCTGCTCCAGGTGCTGGATACCTTCGCCAACCGCCGCCGCCGCTACGGCGGGTTGAACCCCGAAGACGAATCCTCCGACTCCCAGACCTCCCAAGAGTAGGAACAAGGAAAGCCTTCTTGTTCCTACGGTCGCTCACGGCGTTGGTTGCTATCCCAGTCCTCATCGGCGCAATCTGGCTGGGCGCACCGTGGCTGACGATATTGGCTGCCCTTGCGGGCGTCGTCGCCATCTGTGAGCTCTACCGCATGACCCCCACCAGCGTCGGACCGCTGCCGGTGGTTCTTGGCGGAGCATGGGTCCTGGCCCTCATATTCGGAGGCCAGGTGGCGTCAGGCCGGGACAATTTCCTGATTATCTCCGCCGGAATCTCCGCTGTGGGGGCCTTTGCCGCCATCCTTTGGTCCATCGCGTTCTACAATGGAAAGGACTTCTTCGCTGGGCTGCTCTATCTGGCGCTTGGCCCCCTGTACGTGGGATTCCTGCTAGCCCACGGTCTTATTCTCCGCGATATGACCGGCCCCGATACCGAAGTGCGGGTGGAACTGGGCCTTGCCTGGCTGTTGTTCGCGGTCCTGGTGACCTTCGCCACAGATACCGGTGCTTTCCTGGTCGGCCGCTCCATCGGCTCCCGGCCTTTGGCCCCAGTGCTCAGCCCCAACAAGACCTGGGAGGGCAGTGTGGGCGGTTTCGCTGCGGCGGTAGGGGCTGCTCTGCTCCTGGGTGTGGTGATCGACCTACAGATAGCCGTATGGCAGCAGGCGGTGGCTGGAGCCGTCCTTGGAGTGGTCACCCAGTGGGGAGACCTGCTGGAGTCCAAACTGAAACGGGTGGCGGACGTGAAGGACGCAGGTAGTATAATTCCGGGGCACGGCGGGCTCCTTGACCGCTTGGACAGCCTGTTATTCGCCCTGCCGGCGGTCTACTATCTGCTGACCACCGTGTTCGTGCCCTAGCCGGTCAGTCTTAAATGGGTGATTACTCAGCATGAAAAGAATCGTGGTGCTTGGTTCCACCGGGTCAATCGGGCGTCAAACATTGGATATCGTCCGTTCATTCCGAGACGAGTTCGAGGTGGTTGGCATGGCCGCGGGCAACAACTTGGACCTGTTCCGGGAACAGGTGAAGGAATTCAGCCCCAAGCACGTCTATTGCATCGATCCGGCCGGCCAGGACTTCACGGGCACGGAATTCACTCCCATGGCGGACATGGTGGCGTTGGACAACGTGGACCAGGTGATGGTCGCCCTCATGGGCAGCGTCGGATTAGTTCCTACCCTGAACGCCCTCAAGTCCGGAAAGTCGGTTGCCCTGTCGAACAAAGAGCCCATCGTCATGGCGGGGGGGCTGATCCAGGACTACGCCTCCCGCTACGGAGGTGAGGTATTGCCGGTGGACAGCGAACCCAGCGCCATCTGGCAGTGCCTGCGGGGTGAAGACAACGAGATTCTTCGGCTCCTGATCACAGCATCGGGTGGTCCGTTCCGCACGGCGCCCCTGGAAGAGATGGAGAATGTCACGCCGGAGAGGGCACTGCAGCACCCAACATGGCAGATGGGCAGGAAGATAACGATAGACTCTGCTACGCTAATGAATAAGGCGTTTGAAGTTATAGAGACGCACTGGTTGTTCCGCGTGCCCTGGGAAAGGATAGAAGTGGTGGTCCACCCGCAAAGCACCATACATTCGATGGTCGAGTTTGAAGACGGTTCGGTGAAGGCCCAGATGGGCCCGCCGGACATGCGGCTGCCCATCCAATATGCTTTGTTTTATCCGAAGCGGCTGCCCAATTCCATGATTCCCAGACTGGATACCACCAAATCCCATGCTCTGACCTTCGACCCCTTGGAGCCGGACCGCTATCCCTGTTTCGACCTGGCCATCTCGGCCGGCAAGAAGGGAGGTACCTACCCCGCAGTGCTCAGCGCGGCGGACGAGGTGGCGGTGCAGGCGTTCTTGGACGCCAAGATCGGCTTCATGGACATACCCAGGGTCATCGACCGGGTCCTTTCCGAGCACACTTCCCTGCCGGCGGACAAACCGGAAGACTTCTTGGAAGCCGACAGTTGGGCCACCCAGCGGACGGTCGAGCTGACCAGCAAATAGAAAACCCATACGGCCCGCGGGCCGTATAACCAATAGAACATCATGGAAACTGCCCTCATAGCCATCGGCTCCCTGGTTCCACTCCTCGTTATCCTGGTGGTCATACACGAACTTGGCCATTTCGCCACGGCCCGTGCCATGGGCGTCAAGGTTTTGGAGTTCGGCGTTGGGTTCCCGCCCCGCGCCTTCGGCGTCTACACCGGCAACACTCCCGTCCGTATCGACGGCGCAACCCGCTTTGTCGGGTTGTCCGGCGTTGGTGAACTGAACTGCGGCCAAAAGGTCATGGTGAGTTCCACCGAGGATTCCGACGGCAACCTAGTCGCTCGGGTGATAGAACTGGGCCGAAAGAAGGTCAAAGGCGAGCCCGAAGAAGAAGCGCGTCCCGGCGAGAAGGACCTGCTCAAGCACGAAGGCAAGGTGCGCAACGTCAGCAACGATGGGTTCACACTGGCCGACATGCTCTACTCGGTGAACTGGGCGCCCATCGGTGGGTTCGTCCGGCTGGCAGGCGAGGCGAATCCCAGCGTCCCCCGTTCTCTGGCCAGCAAGGGCCCGGGCACTCGTTTCCTGGTGCTGATCGCTGGCCCCTTCATGAACGCTATTCTGCCCCTGTTCATCTTCACCGCCCTTTTGATGATTCCCCAAGACGTGCTGGTGGGGCGCCTGCAGATCGCCGAGGTCGGCGAGGGCACGGCGGCGGCGGAAGCCCAAGTCATGCCCGGTGATATCGTCCTCAGGGCCAACGGGACCAAGATCGAAAACCGGCTGGAGTTCACCCGCCAGATCAACCTGAACGGCGGCTCCAACATGGAGATGCTGGTAGAGCGCGAGGGCCAGCAGGTCCAGTTATATGTGCGCCCCAGGTTCGACACCGATGCGGCCCGCTGGCTGGTGGGTGTCATACCCCAGCTGGTGGACACCCGTATGGAAAGCCAGTCGCAGCCGATCTACAAAGCCATCCCCAACAGCTTTGTGAACACCTGGGAGATGTTGGTGCTGGTGAAACAGGCTTTGGGCGGCGCCTTCGGCGAAGGGTCCTCGCCCGAGTTTTCCGGGCCCATCGGCATTGCCCAGGTCACCGGTGAGATAACCCGCGACGGCGGCTTCTACGGCTGGTTGGGCGTGGGCATACTCCTCAGCATAAACCTGGCCATTCTGAACGTACTGCCCATACCCATGCTGGACGGCGGACGCATGTTCTTTGTCGCCCTGGAATGGGTGCGAAGGGGCAAGAAGATTCCAGCTGAGAAAGAGGGAATGGTGCACCTCATCGGCTTCGCCCTGCTCATAGGCGGGATCGTGCTGGTCAGTGTTAACGACATCGGACGCCTGATTGACGGGCGCAGCTTCCTGGGATAAGTACGGGATAGGCACGCCCAACGCGGTTTCCATCCTCTGGCATCCCTCACCCCGTTCGTGTACCATTAGCCTGCTTCGGCATTGGATGTCGAGGTATGCCTAACCAGGCGTGAAATTCCAAACAATATCGCCCCGGTTATTTTGGGAGCGATTGCTGGGAGAGGGCGCAATGAGCAAGCGTAGAGTTACCAAACCCGTCTATGTGGGCGGTGTAAAGATAGGCGGCGGCGCCGATGTCACCGTCCAGTCCATGACCAAGACCGACACCCGGGACGTGGCCGCCACCGTCAAACAGATTCACGAACTGGAAGAAGCCGGCTGCGAACTCATCCGCAGCGCCGTGCCCGACGCCGACGCAGCCGAGGCGATGGGTGAGATCAAGAAGCAGATTAATATCCCGTTGATCGCGGACATCCACTTCCACTATCAACTGGCCCTGAAATGCCTGGAAGGCGGCGTGGACTGCCTCCGGCTCAACCCCGGCAACCTGCGCAACGAAGAACAGGTAAAGGAAGTTGTGCGCGCGGCCAAGGCCCGAAACGTGCCCATCCGCATCGGCGTCAACTTTGGCAGCCTGCCTCCGGTGGGCGGCATCGGCCGCACCAGGGGCTTCTCCAGGCACATGGACCTGGTGAACCGCCTGCCCAAGGCCGGAGAGGTCCAGGAGGGCGATTACAGCGTGGTCGATCACATGGTGGCCACCGCGCTCTGGGAGATCAGCCTGCTGGAAGACCAGGACTTCGACCAGATCAAGATTTCCATGAAAGCCTTCGACGTGCCCACCACCGTGGAAGCCTACACCCGCCTGGCCGAGATGGTCCCCTATCCCCTGCATCTGGGCATCACCGAGGCCGGTACACCACTGGCCGGTTCCATCAGGACGTCGGTGGGACTGGGAGTACTGCTCTACAACGGCATCGGAGACACCATCAGGGTTTCGCTGAGCGGCCCGTCCGTTGACGAGGTCACCGCCGGGTTCGAGATTCTCAAGTCCCTGAACATGCGGAAGAAGGGCGCCGTATTGGTGGCCTGCCCCAGCTGTGGCCGGGCCGACGTGGACGTGGTCAAGCTGGCCAACGAAGTGGACGCCCTGCTCAAGAAGGGCAACAAGGAGATCACCGTGGCCGTCATGGGCTGCGAGGTGAATGGCCCCGGCGAAGCCAAGGACGCCGATGTGGGCATCGCCGCCGGAGCCGGCCGGGCTGTGATCTTCCGCAAGGGTGAGAAGGTCCGCGTGGTGCCCGAAGCCGAGATGCTGGGCGCGCTGATGGAAGAGGTAGAGAACACCCCGGTCCCCGCGGGCGACTAACTCCTTCCCGACTCCCTTTCGGCTATTGGACCGCTCCCAACTGTCGGTATAATGGACTGGCCCCGGCTGTCCGGGTAGAAACACGCCCCATACACTCCCAAGAGAGGCACGCCCAGCAATGAGATTTTCCCGGATGGTATCCAAGACGCTGCGGGATGATCCGCCCGAGGCGGAAACCGCCAGCCATAGGCTGATGCTCCGCGCCGGACTGATCCACCAGGTGGCCGCCGGCGTCTATTCCTACCTGCCCCTGGCCCTGCGCTCCCTGCGCAAGATCGAGAACATCATCCGGGAAGAGATAGACGCCGCGGGTGGGCAGGAAATGATGATGCCCGCCCTGCAGCCCCAGGAGCTATGGGAGCAGACCGGGCGCAAAGAGGCATTTGGCGATAACCTTTTCTCCTTCGAGGACCGCAGAGGACGCCCCATGGTGTTGGCCCCCACCCACGAAGAGGTGGTCACCAACGTGGTCAAAGCCAATGTGCAGAGCTACCGCGACCTGCCGCTAATCTTGTACCAGATACAGACCAAGTTCCGCGACGAACCCCGTCCCCGGGCCGGACTGGTCCGGGTCCGCGAGTTCGATATGAAGGACGCCTACAGCTTCAACGCCGACGACGAAAGCCTGGACGAAAGCTACCAGGCCATGGCCCAGGCGTACCGCAACATCTTCCGCCGCTGTGGCCTGCCCGTGCTGATGGCCGAAGCCGACAGCGGCGCCATCGGCGGCAAAGACTCCCACGAGTTCCTCTTGGCCACCGAGACCGGCGAGGATACGGTCATCACCTGCTCCTCATGCGACTACACCGCCAATGCCGAGAAGGCGGAGTCCAGCTATCCCGAGGTCACCCTTGAGCCCGAGGAGTCCCTGGAGGAAATCGACACCCCCGGGCTGAAGACCATCGCCGGCCTGGCCGAGTTCTTGAATATCCCCGAGTCCAAGACCCTGAAGGCCGTTTTCTACATGTCCGACGGCGAACCCCTGTTTGTGACCATCCGCGGCGACCTGGATGTGAACGAAGTCAAGCTCAAGAACGCCATCCAGTCCCATGACCTGCGCCTGGCCGAGGACCATGAGGTTCGCGCCGCCGGGCTGGTGGCCGGGTCGGCGTCGGCCGTTGGACTGAACGGAATCAAACGGGTGGCCGACGTGTCCATCACCAAGGGCAACAACTTCGTGGTGGGGGCCAACAAGGACGACACCCACTTCAAGGGCGCCAACTATCCTCGTGATTTCGAGGCGGACATCATTGCGGACATCGCCCTGGCCCAGCCCGGTCAACTCTGTGTGCGCTGCGGTCATGAGTTGGAGTCCACCCGAGGTGTCGAGGTGGGGCACATCTTCAAGCTGGGGACTTTCTTCAGCGAGAGCCTGGGCGCCATGTACCTCGACAGCGAGGGTCAGCAGCACCCCATCATAATGGGCTGTTACGGCATCGGCGTGGGACGCCTCTTGGCGGCGGCGGTGGAGCAGAACAATGACGAAAAGGGCATCGTTTTTCCCGCCCCAGTGGCCCCATACCAGGTGCATATGGTGGGGCTGAACCTGACCGATGCCGAGGTCTCGACGGCGGCCGAGAAGCTGTACCAGGAGCTTGAATCAACAGGTGTCGAGGTCCTTTACGACGACCGGGAAGACGCGGCGGCGGGTGTGAAGTTCAACGACGCCGATCTGATGGGCCTGCCCCTGAGGCTGGTCGTCAGCCCGCGGAACCTGAAGAACGGGATGGTTGAGGTGAAGGGCCGCAGCGAGACCGAGGCCGGCAGTATCCCATTGGACGATGTCCTGGCAGAGGTTGCCAAGCGCCTGGCCGACGGCGGCGAATAGCCGGTTACTGGTCGGAGTCCGGGTGGGGCTCCATAATGCTGGAGAGATACTCCATGTTCTTCAGCAGTTCCGGGGCTATCTTCCCCTGGTGAGAACTGGACAGCAGCAGTAATAGCCGTAATTGGGCGGCCAGGTCCGTCGCCAACCCCTCCTTGGCTTCCCTCACGGTCTTACCCTCCACCGGCACCCGGATACCCGCCAGCGGAAGCTGTACCTTGGATTCCCCCGCCCAGTAGCTGTCCAGGCTGTCCAGGACCACGATGGGAATCTCCTTCTTCAGCCTGAAATAGGCTTCCGGAGTGCTGTCTTTGGGACCCAAGCTATCTATCAGCACCCGCGTTGATTCGGAGTGGCTGATGTGGAAGATGGCCGCGTTGGGCTGGCTGGAGGAGACATTTCGCCAAGTCCAGTCTTCCGGGGTGGCCCGGTCCATGCCCGGCTGAATCTCCACCGGGGTGGTGAAGTCCTCGGCCAGGGTGCGGTCTTCCTCAGCCATGGGCGTGTTCGCCCTCTTCCGTCCCGTCCAACTCCCAGGCGGCGTAGACCTGGTCGGGCAGGGTGATGGGGCCGACGGCGTCCTCGTATTCCTTCACGTGCTTGGCGGTCAGAAGGGCGATGGCCTTCAGCATCTGGGGGCTTACCTTGATGCGGGCCCGCAGGATGGGCTCCCGCTCCTCCATCTGTTCACCGAAGAACAGCACGGCGGAATACAAATTGCTGAAGATGTGCATGGAGTCGCTGTAGAACGTGATGGGGTCCAGGGACGCATCCTCGGCGTTGGGGCTGGGGCCGGCGCTTTCTCCCGGGTTCACGTAGGAGTCTTCCTGGGGAACCTGGTCTTCCGGGGGAACGTAAGGGCGCTGGATGATTGGCATGGGGCCTCCGGTTCTGACGGCCACGGGCCGCTTTGGTTCATGTTTGACCCAGCTCGGGATAGCTGGTCTGGAGCAGAGCCCTATTATACACGCCTGGCGCACCAAATCCCCGGTGGACTTCAACTACGCCTATAACCCCCACTGGGCCTGTCCCGTAGCCCTGCCGAAGACCGGCTGCCCGTGGCGACTAGCCCCGGGGAGAAGTGCTGCCGAGACGCCGAACACCCCTAGGCAGCCGCCTGCTCACTCCGGGTCAGATGGAAATGGCCCACGGCGATCGCCTCCCATTCGTGGGTGGAGCGGCCCTGCCCGATCAGCCCCAATATCAGCATGATGGCGTACCCCAGTTGGTCCCGGGACGCGTTGGGGTGCCCGGCGATAGCCGCCCTCACTTCCTGGGCCGTGTAGGAATGCTGCTTCAACCCACGCTCAGAGGACCAGCCGGCCAGTGAAGAAACCAGCAGGTCCAGGGCTGGCACCTCCCAGTTGATTCCGCTGGGTTGGGAGAAGGCCACCGCCTGGGGCTGCCATCTGTCCGCCAGTTCGCTCAGCGAGGCGATAAGGTGGGAGATGCGGACTTTGGGCTCCACCTTGCGGCGGGATTTCAGCCCGGCGCCGCCGCTTTCGACCACCTGGCCGTCTTGGAACACGGCCCACCCCGTTTCCCGGACACCGGTGTCCAGGGCCAACAGCCCCGGAGGGTTCGCGGAGGCCGTCATAGCGACGCCACGAAGCCCATAGCAGATACGGAAACCGTCTTTTGGCCTGGGGTCGGGCGGCCGACAATCCACCGGCGGATTTCCCTTGGTGAGGCTGTGGGGGCGTTTCAACTGGCGGCGGAGCCCCTTCCTCATTCTGTGCCGGCGCTTGATACAGGCCGGTATAGTAGTAGGTGCCGCACTGAATGCAGATCCAGTCCTGTTGGTCCGACACCAGGTCTCCCTGGCACTTGATGCACGTCTTTAGCCTAAACCAGTTCACGATTCATCCCGTCGGGTCTGTCCCCTAATATTTGGTAAGTAGGGCCCTGGATTTGGCAGGGAGCACGTCTGCTCCGGTTACCATAACAAAGTATCAGAACAATTGTTCTATTTCAATATACGAGTGTCAGATTTGGCCTTGGCGGTGTCCGGCTTGAGCCTGGCTATCTTGACCCTTGTTTTGGCGGTTCCTATAATTGCATGTCGCGGGCGTGAATTGTTCCTGAAATCCCTTTGCAGCGCACTGCGGCCATGACCCCTGGAGGAGAACCCCGAGTGACCGAGCCCTCAACCCAGCCGCCCACGGCCCAGAGCATCGACGACTTGATCAGCTCGGCCTCGGCGGAGTTGGAGAACCTTTCCGACCTGGAAGCGGTGGACCAGTGGCGTGTCTCGTACCTGGGCCGCCGCGGCGCGCTGACCACCGTTCTCCGCAGTCTCTCTTCTCTGGACGTTGAGGAACGCCGCACCATCGGCGCACTAGCCAATCAGGCCAAGAACACTCTGGAAGAACGCCTGGAACTGCGGGTGCAGCAGATCAATGAGGCGGCCCTTGACCTTTCGGCCAGCCAGGATCGTTTGGACGTGACCCTCCCCGGCCGGCCCGCCCTGGGGGGCGGCCTCCATCCCACGACCAAGATCGTCCGGGAGATCTGCGACGCCTTCGTGGCCATGGGCTTCGGTGTGGTGGAAGGTCCGGAGGTGGAGTGGGACCACTACAATTTTGAGATGCTGAACATCCCCAAGGGCCACCCGGCCCGGGATATGTGGAACACCCTTTGGGTCGATTACCAGGACCCTTCGGGCGAGAACAACATGCTGCTCCGCACCCATACCTCGCCCATGCAGGCGCGGGTGATGGAGAATAGGGAGCCGCCCATCCGGGTGGTGGTGCCCGGCAAGTGCTACCGCTACGAGGCCACCGACGCCACCCACGAGTGGCATTTCTACCAGGTGGAGGGCCTGGCGGTGGGTGAGGGAATCACCTTCGCCGACCTGAAGGGGACCCTTTATGAATTTGCCCGGCGCATGTTCGGCGAAGACCGGAAGATCCGTTTCCGCTGCGACTATTTCCCCTTCGTCGAGCCGGGTGTGGATATGTCCATCGACTGCTTCGCCTGCGACGGCGACGGCGAGGGTTGCCGCATCTGCCGGGACAGTGGTTGGATCGAGATCATGGGCGCCGGGATGATCCACCCCAGAGTCTTGGAGGGCGTGGGTTACGACACCGAGAAGTACACCGGGTTCGCCTTCGGTATGGGCCCAGAGCGCATCGCCATGCTGAAATACGGCATTGACGATATCCGGCATTTCTATGCCAACGACCTCCGCTTCCTGCGTCAGTTTTAATGGACCGTCGGCCCGCGTGCGGCCGTGCGTGAACAGGACCAAGTAATCACATGAGATTGCCCCTCAGCTGGCTCAAACAATATGTGGACGTTGACCTCCCGCCCCAGGAGTTGGCCCACCGGCTGACCATGGCCGGGACCGAGGTTGGCGAGGTTGAGATCATCGGCGGCTGGAACGAGGTCTTTGTCGGCCACGTCACCGACGTCCGCCCTCACCCCAACGCCGATCGCCTGCGTCTCTGCGTTGTGACCACGGGCTCGGAGGAAATGGAAGTCGTCTGCGGCGCACCCAACGTGGCCGCCGGCCAGAAGGTCTGTTTCGCCAAGGTGGGCGCCTACCTCTACAACACCCACTCCGAACGGCACGAGGCCCTGGAAGTGGCCAAGATACGCGGCGTCGAATCCCAGGGCATGATCTGCTCCGGCCTGGAGCTGGGGCTGGGCGATGACCACTCGGGCATCATCGAGCTGCCCGAGGACGCGCCCACCGGCATGCTTTTGGACGATTATCTGGGCGACGTGGTCCTAGACCTGGAACTGACTCCCAACCGGCTGGACTGCCTCTCCATCCTGGGCGTGGCCCACGAGGTGGCGGCCCTAACCGGCAAAACGGTGAGTGAACCGCAGGTCGATTACAAAGAGTCAGGCCCGCCCATCGGCGAGAAGATCAACATCAGTGTGGCCGACCCGGACCTGTGCCGTCGTTACACGGCCAGTCTGATCCAGGGTGTGAAGATCGGCCCGTCCCCCCAGTGGCTGCAGGACCGTCTGACCAGCGCGGGGCTCAGGCCCATCAGCAACGTGGTGGACGTCACCAACTTCGTCATGCTGGAATACAACCAGCCCCTGCACTCCTTCGACTATGACCTCATCAAGGACGCAACGGTCATCGTGCGGCGGGCCAAGTCCGGCGAGAAACTCACCACCCTGGACGGCGTGGAACGCAAGCTGACCACCGAGAACCTGGTCATCGCCGACGCCAACGACCCCATCGGCCTGGGCGGTGTCATCGGTGGGGCTAACAGTGAGATCAGTGACGGCACCACCAATGTGATGCTGGAGTCGGCCACTTTCAACGGCGGCAACAACCGTGAGACGGCGCAGTCCATGGACCTGCGGACCGAGGCCACCCTGCGTTTCGAGAAGGGTCTGCGTCCGGAATTGGCGCCCATCGCCCTGCGGCGGGCTACGGCACTGATCCAAGAAGTGGCCGGTGGGACCATCGCTCCGGGCATCATAGACATCGTTTCCGGCGAAGATGTGGACGCGCCGGTGGTGCCCCTAACCAGTTCCAAGGTCCAACGCATGCTGGGGATGGATTTTGACCAGAAGCAGGTCCAACAGACCCTGGACGCCCTGGGGTTCGCCTGGGAGCATGCTGGGGAAGGCGAGTTGAAGGTCACCGTGCCCTACTGGCGCAACGACGTGAACATAGAAGAGGACCTGGTGGAGGAACTGGTGCGCACCATCGGCTACGATGCTGTGCCCACCACCACTCTTTCCAGTCCCATTCCTTCGCCCCAACCCATGCCAATCATGGGACTGCGTGACCAGATAAAAGACCTGCTGGCGGCCGCCGGGATCCAGGAAGTGATCAACTATCCCCTGTTAACCCTAGAGCAGCTGTCCCAGGTGGACCAGCTTGATGACGACTCCCAGCCCCTGCGCATGGCCAATCCCATGAGCCTGGACCGGGAGTACCTGCGCACCACGTTGCGGGCCAGCCTGCTGGCGAACCTGGCATCCAATCAGGGACACAGCGCCGGGCCCTTCCGCCTGTTCGAGGCCGGCCGTGTCTTCCAACGCCGCAACGGCGACCTCCCGGAAGAACAGGAAACTGTTGCTGTGGTGCTGGCCGGACTGCGCCACGAGCCCTCCTGGCTGGAAGATGAAAGCCTGCTGGACTTCTACGACGCCAAGGGTGTGGTCGAGTCCTTAATGGCAAGATTGGCGGTTGACGTTACGTATGAACCGGTCGACGAGCCCGGCTTCCATCCCGGCCGCTGCGCCGTCGTGAAATCGGGAGAGAGCGTCCTGGGACTGGTGGGGGAAATTCACCCAACGGTGAAAGACCGGTTGGGACTGGAACAGCCCCAAGTGGCGGCGTTTGAGCTCTATCTGGGGCCGGTCCTGGCTGCCCTGCCCCAATCGCTGCGGCAGTTCGAACCGCTGCCCAGGTACCCGTCGGCCACCCGTGACCTTGCTCTGATCGTGCCCTCAGATGTGACCGCGGGCCGNGTGACCCAGTTGATCATGCGCCACCGGGGNGTCGGCCACGCCGAGCTTTTCGACATTTACNCCGGTGAAAACATCGACTCGGGTACCAAATCCCTGGCTTTTCACGTCTATTTCCAGGCGAGGGACCGCACGCTTACCAATGANGAAGTCAACCGCTCTCTGGATGGCCTGTTGAAGACACTGGAAAGGGAATTGAAGGTCACCCTCCGCGCCTGATTCGTACCNTGGAACCCATACTGGGACCGGTAGAAGATATGACCAGTCACAATCACGGACAGCACCACGGGGACCGGCATGGTGGACACCATGTGCCGGAGAACCCCCACAGCCACGGACATGGACACGTGGACGAGGATATGCTCAGCGTGGAGGAGGCCTACCAACGGATTATGGCCAGCTTCCGGACGCTGGAGGCCGAAGAGAAACCACTTTTGGAGTGCATCGGACAGGTACTTGCCGAGGACATCCACTCCCCGCTGGCCCTGCCGCCCCTGGCTAACTCTGGTATGGACGGCTACGCCCTGCGCCAGGCCGACATCGCCGGTGCGTCCAAAGAAACTCCCAGCAACCTGGCCGTCATTGGAATCGTGGCTGCGGGACAGATGCCAGACAAGGAGGTCCAAGCCGGCACCGCCATCAGAATCATGACCGGCGCCCCCGTTCCTGGCGGCGCCGATACTGTGGTCCCCTTCGAGGAGACCGATGAGGTCGAGCGCAAGCGTGATGGCAAACCCCTGGACCATGTGGCCATCTTCGCCGACATGCCATTGGGCTGCAATGTGCGCCCCGCCGGTGAGGATGTGAGCATAGGCACCCTGGTGCTGGAGAAGGGAACGGTGGTGAGGGCCGCCGAGGTTGGCGTCCTGGCCTCCCTGGGGCTGGACAAGGTGAAGGTCATCCGCCGGCCCGTGGTGGCGGTATTGGCCACCGGAGACGAGTTGGAGAACACCGGGACCGCCCTGACCGGCGGCAAGATATACGACTCCAACAGCTTCAGCGTGGCGGCGTCCATCGTGGCCAGCGGCGGCGTGCCCCGGTTGCTGGGCATCGCCCGGGACAACCTGGAGGACCTGAACGGTAAGCTGGAGGCCACCGCAGGCGCCGATTTGGTGGTCACATCGGCGGGCGTTTCCAAGGGCGATTATGATATCGTGAAAGATGTGCTTAACCAGAGGGGCGAAATGAACTTCTGGTCTGTGCGTATGCGGCCGGCCAAACCCCTGGCCTTTGGACACCTAAGCGGCGGCGCAGGCAAGGACATTCCCCTCATGGGCCTGCCGGGCAACCCGGTGAGCGCCATGGTGGCCTTTGAAATGTTTGCCAGGCCAGCCATACGCACCATGCTCGGCAAGACAAGACTGCCCCGGCCTTTAGTGGAGGGAACTCTCACGGCCCCCATCTTCAACGAAGACGGCCGCAGGGTATATGCTAGGGTAGAAGTGGAGTTTATAGACGGCGATTATCGGGCCACCCCCACCGGACCACAGGGGTCCAATATCCTAACTTCCATGTCCCGGGCCAATGGCCTGGCGGTCTGCCCCGAAGACGAGCGGCGAAAGGATGCCGGAGACAGGGTGCAAATCATCATGTTGGACTGGAATGAAGAGGTGCTAGTATGACCACCCCAGACCCACAGACTGAAGACTTGTCCGAAGAACATGTGGAAGAGCAACGCGAAAGAGAAAACCCCATGTTCCTCATCAGCGTGGACCGGCTGAACAAGCTGGAGCGCTCCCCCATACATATGGTTGCCGGACGCCTTGCAGCCACCAGTCCGTCCAAGTCCAAACCCGTGAATGAACTGGGTGATTTGAAGGGACTTATTCGGGAGATTTCCCAGAACTATAAGAACGATGCCAGCTTTATCCGCTCTGACATGCCGGTGCAGGAGATCATCTTCCGCACGCTGCTGGCCAGGAACAACCGGCCCATGTCCCTGTCTGACCTGCACTACGAGTTGACTGAGCGCTGGGCCACGCCCATCCGCCCCATCGTGGTGACCGAGGAAAGGCTGCTGCGGATACTGGACAGCGACACCTACTACGGGTTCGCCCGTAAGTAACCATCCAAGGCGCACAGGTTAATAGGGCACAAAGAAACCGAGGTGTGATTCACACCCCGGTTTTTCTTTGTTCTCTTGGACTGGCTAGGCTGCGGCCAATTGCTCGTTGGAGACACCCACCAGCTTGTTGAAGGCCTCGGTGTCCTGTACGGCCAGGTCGGCCAGAATCTTGCGGTCCAGCTCCACGCCGGCCAGCTTCAGGCCGTGCATGAACTGGCTGTAGGAAGTCCCAGCGTCGCGGCAGGCTGCACCGATGCGGACTATCCACAGACGGCGGAACTCGCCCTTGCGCTCGCGGCGGTGGCGGTAGGCGTAGCTCCAGGCGTGCATGACCGCTTCTTTGGCCCACTTGTAGTTGCGGGACGAAGAACCGGAATAGCCCTTTGCGGCCTTCAGTATCTTCTTGTGCCGGGCGTGCTTAGTTACGCCGCGTTTGACTCTAGACAAGGGAAATTCTCCGGAATGGGGTTACAGTTCAGCCGTAAGGTAGCATCCGGTGCAGACGCTTGTAGTCCGCGCCGTCCACCGCCATCTTATCGGAGTACTTTCTGGTTACCTTGGTGGGCTTCTTTCGCCGTAGGTGGCTGCTCATACGCTTTCTGCGGAGCAGCTTGCCGCTGCCGGTGATGTGGATACGGGCCTTGGCCCCTTTGTGTGTCTTAAGTTTTGGCATCTGCCAGTTCTTCTTGGTCCTGTTTTTTATCGTCGGAGCCGCCATCCGAGCCCTTTTCCGAACTGGCCAGGGCCGGAATCAGCACCATGGAAAGCGCCCTGCCCTCCATGGACGGTGGACGCTCCAACCGTACTTCGTCTTTTAACTCGTCCGCCACCCGCTTCAGGACAGCAAGTCCCAGTTGCTGGTGGGCGGCCTCACGTCCACGGAAGCGGACGGTGAGTTTCACCTTGGACCCGTCGCTGATGAACTCGCGAATCTTGCGGGTCTTCGCGTCCAGGTCGTGAGTCCCGATGTTGGGCCTGAACCGGACTTCTTTCTGCTCGGTGCTGCGCTGGCCCTTCTTGGACTCCCGTTCTTTCTTGGAGGTGAGGTAGAGGAGTTTTCCGTAGTCGAGCAATCGGCAAACTGGGGGGTCTGAGTTGGGCGCAACTTCAACCAAGTCCACTTCGGCGTCGCGCGCGAGTTGAAGCGCCCGGGCGAGGTCCATCACTCCGAGCTGCGCCCCGTCGTCGCCGATAACTCTTACCTTGGGGCTGTTGATGCGCTCGTTGACCCGATATTGTCTAGCTATGCTCTGTTACCTCCGCTGAAATCCTCGTACTTTGCGGGAAATATACGTGAAATTACGATAGCATACGCCCAGTGCAACGTCAAACAGAAAATGGCGTTTGCCGTGCCTGGCTAGGCCCCTCAGCCGTACCTCCGGAGCAGGTTGTAAAAGACCCCGGCGCCGGAGGTACGGGCTTCCACCGGGATACGCTCGTTGGGTCCGTGCACCGCCGCGCCGAAATCCAACGATTCCGGCAGTAGCATCGGAAGAAAACCGTAGGTCTGTATGCCCAATCGGGCAAACAGCCGGCCGTCGGTGGCGGCAGGCATCAACATGGGCACCGGGATCCCTTCCGGGTCTGCCCCAACGAGAAGTCCTTCCAGAAATGGAAAAAGGCCCAAATCCGGCGGGCCCCCTCCCTGGTCGTGGCGGAGGACCTCCACCTCAGCGTCGCCGCCGGCCACATGCGCCAGTTCTGACAAGAATTTCTCGGGCCCAAACCCGGGGAGCAGCCGTCCGTCCAGGTCAACCGACGCCTCTCCAGGCGTGACGTTTATCTGGTCTCCGCCGCGCATGATGGTCGGCGTCGGGGTGTTGCGGAACAGGGGACTGAATGTGCGGTCCCGGGCGCCCAGCAGCTTCAAGACCAGGGCCGTCATCCGTGGGTCCAGCAACAGGCCAACGCCCTGGCGGAGCAGGAAAGGGAGATGGGGCCTGATTGCTTCAAACATCAGTCTGGCTTCAGGCGTCACATGCACAGGGAGTTCATGGGACTGGACCCGATCCAAGAACCGGGCCATATCTCCCAGGGGATTGGCCTGCTGCCGCAGTGAGGCGTGGCCGTCGGCGCCTCTGAAGGTGGCGCGCAGGTGGCAGACCTGTTTTTCGGCAACCATGATGGGGTAGAACCGGCGTCCGCCCAGGTTGAAACTGAACCCTCCAAACTCCCCGATGGCGTATCTGACGCCCGCGAACAGCTCTTTATGCTCGGTCACCAGATACCCGGCGCCCAAATCTCTCCCCGCCTCTTCGTCGGCGGCCAAGGCCAGGATGATGTCTCCGGCGGGAGTGAGACCCTCTGATTTAGCTTTGATCACCGCGGCCAGCATCATGGCGATGCCGCCCTTCATATCTAGTGTCCCCCGCCCCCAGAGAAACCCGTTTTTCATGTCGCCGCCAAAGGCCGGATGCTCCCATTCCGTGGGGCCGGCTGGAACAACGTCTATATGCCCTTGGAGCAGCAAAGGAGGAGCGGACCCGCGCCGGTCAGGCGTGCGACAAGGTTGGGGCGGTTGAGGGATTTGGCGAAGACCTGGGAGGGTATATCCACGTCGTCCAGCAGGGACTTTACGTGCTGGATGCAAGCTCCTTCGTTGCCAGGCGGGTTGGAGGTGTCAAAGCGTACCAACGCTTGGGCCAGCGCCACTGAGTCAACGGGGAATCTTGAATGGGCTGGGGAAGGGTTGGCAGGCACAAATAACCCCTCGGGCAGGAGTTGGGGTTACCTGTTGGGGAAGTCTTCGTCCTCGGGGTCGTCGTCCAGGTCCAGGTCGGTCTCCACGTCGATGTCGTCCAGGTCGACTTCGCCGCCGCCCTCCATGCGCAGGTCGCTGTCCAGTCCCTGCAAAAACTCCTCCACCATGGGCGAAAGGGGAGTGTCAGAGGCGCCGCCCTCCCGGTTTTCGCGGTCGTAGCGTTCTTCCAACCGCTCCAAGAGATTTGCTACTTCGGAGGTCCCCGCCACCACGTTCTGCAGGGATGCGTACTGCTGGCGTCCACGGTCCTGGTCGGCCAGCCGGCTGGGCAGTCCGTAGATGGTGCAGAGCACTTCCATCAAGCGGGCCGTTCCGGTGAAGTCTTCTTCAACCTGGAAATACTGGGGCAGGTGGACAACAAAGATGCGGGTATCGACGTCCATCTCTTCTTCCACTCCCTTGGAGATCAGGTAGGTGATGGTGGTGGGGCCTTCGTAGTCGCTGGGCCGAACGCCCACCAGTTTGTATTCTTCTTCGTTTTGAGGGTTCAGAGTGCCGCCGGATACCAGCAGTGGCCGGGTGTGGGGCACCATGTCGTACATCGCCCCGATCATGGAGTATCGCTTGATGCCCAGGTATTTCAGCACTTCCAACACGGAATCGGTGAAGTCCTCGCCGTAAAGGTGGGGCTCAAGAAGGTGCAGGGTGACAATGTCCGGGCCGTGTTCCCTGACGCAGGCGCTGATGGTGGTGGATGGGATGCTGTACTCGCGGACGCCCTGCTTCAGCACCGACTTGGGCCGGTAGCGGGTGAAGTCATAATAACGGCCGGGACGTACCAGGCGGCCGATCTCCTTGGATTCCAGGTGGCGCTCCAAGCGGCGCATGGCCAGAGTCCCGACGTTACCCACATCGATCCAAGGCCGGAGGACCGCCAATACGTGGGGGTCTTTCAGCTTGGGTAGAGGCTCTGGTAGTTCAAAATCGCCGATGCGCATGGGAATAGTGTGCCAGTGGGGAAATGGATTTACAAGGGCAGNATAATCGGGCTAGAAGTATTTCCAAAANCCAAATTACCGGCGGCAGAGTAGGGTGAGTGAATCCNCAACTTTGATACCATACNTNACTNATTANGTATCTTTANTCCGGGTCTGGGCGGCCCGGGACCTTTACGCAAAAATCAGCTTCCATGANGCGAATAAGAGCCATAAAGTNCNCCGTTCTAGCCGCNGCCCTGTTGGCGNTGCTCGTGGCCTGCGGCGGTGGCGGTNCCNGCGCCGTCACGGAAGGGGTTGAGTTGCCCATTTGGCGCTACGTGAACAGCGNTTGGGTCTCNCCAAGGGACNACCAGGGTGNGGACGCATTCTCCAGGGAACTCAAAGCTGCGGTGATCACCAGCGCCGAAGANNTGGCCNAATTCAACCATGAAGTCGTCAGCAANCGGAGCCACGGTTCCAGCACCAGCCTGGGGCGGCCCGAATATCCTGGCTCTGTGGTCCTGGTGGCCTACCTGATGTGGCTGCCGGTGCAGGGCGACCCGTTGTCGGTGACCGGCATGGAGATAGAAGGAAGCCGGGTGGTGGTCCAACTTGAGCTGGAAGAAGATTCCCAGGGCCGGGCTTATCCCTACCTGTTTGCCCCCATGACCATGGTCACGGTAGACCGTACGGACCTGCCGGATGGTCCGGTGGAATTCGAGTTCCGGCTGGACGACCAGACATCGGTAACGGTTACCGATAGTCTGAAGTAGACTCCAAGAATGGCCAAAGCCGGCTTGGCCGGACCATTTCCAGGGTCTGCCTATTTGGGAAAAACTCGGGTTTATGCCGCCGCGGCGGACTTTCAATGCCGGCGTTTTTGGCAAAAAACGCCCCAGCAAAAGGTGCGCTGGAGCGTGGGAGTTCAGACTTATGTCATTTGGGATTGGGTCCGGCTGTCGCTATCAGCATTCACCCATTTCGGTCATACGGCCTTCCCGCCAGGCTATCTGACCGCCCCTCACCGTGAGGAAGGTGTCCAACCGAATGGTGCCAGGCTGGTTGTGGCCCGCCATGTCCATCCATTTGAAGTGACCTTCCCGCATGTCGAACACCGCTGCGTCGCCGCACATGCCGGGGGCCAAAGAGCCTATGGTGTCGGTCAGGCCCAGCACCTTGGCTGGGGTGTGGGTGCTGGCGGCGATGGCGTCGGGCAGGGTCATACCCATGGCATGGAATTTGCTCACCAGGTCATTCATCTTGTAAACGGTGCGGTCCGGCGGCGGGTTGTGGATGTCGGTGCTGATGGTGGTGGGCGGCAGACCCTGGCGCAGTGCGGCCTGGGCCACCTCAACGTCGCAGTGCACCCCCGCGTGGGCTACGTCCATGATCACGCCCCGGTCCGCGGCCGCCCGCACCTCGGGCCGGATCTTGTCGTTGCGGTCCAGCATGTTCTCCGGGTTGCCATTGAAGGCGTGGGTGCAGATATCTCCGGGGCCCAGAAATTCCAGGATATCTGGCAGGGGGATGGGTGTACCGCTGACGTGGACCATCAACTTGCTGCCGGATTGGTCGGCCACCGCCCTTGCTGCCCGCATGGCCTCATGGGCGTTCCAGGCGGCCACTGCGTTGATGTGCATCCTGACCTTCACACCGAAGCAGAACCCGGGGTTCTCTTTGATGGCGTCCGACGTCCGGTCGATGTCGATCATGCGCATGTCGTGGAGCCCGCCTCCCAGCAGGGCGTTGTTGGCGAGGCCGACGCCGCTGACATGCAGGAAGGCCAGCAGCCGGGTCCGGTGGGCGGGGAACACGTAATCGCGCATGGCTCCGTAATTGAGGCAGCCGGCGCTCCCGGCATCGATTCCGGTGGTCGTTCCCGAAGCCATGCAGATCTCGTCGGCGTGGACTCCGGACAGGTTGCCGCCGTGGTAGAAATGACCGTGGATGTCGATGAGACCCGGCGTGACCAGCTTGCCGGTGACATCGGCTGTGATGGCGGCCGACGACGAGTCGATCCTCTCAGCAACTTGGGCGACCAGGCCGTCCTTGAAGGCGATATCACGGCGGTCGTTCAGACCCTGGGCCGGGTCCATCAAGGTTCCTCCGGTGAGCAGCAGGTCGTAGGCAGGTGCGGTGGTCATTTTTGTCCCTCTAACTCAAGTTGTACTGGTGCGGAGTACTGGGTCATCCCTCTTTTCCGGGCGTTCCGTCAATCTCCCAGCCCAGTTGTACGTTGGGTTCAGAATATTCCTGGTAGTTTATGCGTCTCAGCCGTGGGTAAACCATGACCTTGGGGTCTTCCAGGTCCTGGTCGGTGATCTCGGCGGACTCTTCCACGTCGTTGATGCCCCATTTCTCAATGGCGTCGTCCATCATCTTCTGCACCACCTGGGGTGAGCGTCCTTCCAGGCGGCCAAGGTGGTAGGCCAGGGTGACGGCCAGTTGGTTCTGGGTGATGTGTTCAAAGGCGTCGTCGGCCTTCAGATCGGGGGGCATGCCTCCGGCCTGGTCGAGGAAGTCGTCCAGCACCTGTCCGATGATGTCAGTGAAGCCGCCCAGTTCTATTTCGTGCATGTACCCGGTCAGGTTGTCGGTCAGGTCCACGACGCCTTCCGGCGGCAAGATTCCATAGACTTCTTCAGGGATATGCTCGTGGGTGTGGTCGGTGGCCATGTATGGTGGTCTCCCAGGCTGGGATGGGCGAGTCCAGTTTAACACGGGCGCACCCAGATGAAGGCGCTCCAAGAAAAGGGCCGGTCTGCAGACCGGCCCTTTTCTTGTTTGCGGTTCTGGCTTGGCCAGGGGGAGGGTTATTCGTCGTCTTCCTCGGGCTCCGGAGCCGGTTCTTCCCTCTGGGATGAGTAGGCAGCGCCCGGGAGGATGGCGTTGGACTTGGTGGGCCGCTCCGGCCCGGGCTTGGGCATGTCCATCAGCAGTTCTTTCAGCGCATTCAGGGCCTTCTTGCCGGCGGAAACGTCCACCACCAGACCGTTGATGCCGGCGGTGCGCAAGACCTTTAGTTCGTCGGCGTTGGGCGCCTCCGAAATCTCGGCCAGCAGGTATTTGTTCAGCCTGCCCCGCACCCGGGCGACCTTGGCCAGGTCGTCCAGCGTCCAGGCGGAGGATGTGCCGCCCAGGGGGAACATGACCGCGTCTATGGGCAGGGAGTTTATGTCCCGCAGGTCTTCGACATCGGCGCCGGGGTCGATGCACAGGACCTTGGCTGAGTCTTCAGAGGAGACTGCTCCGATGGATGTGCCCTGGAGTTGGAAGGCCAGCATGTCGCAGCCGTCTTCCAAAAACGCCTTGGCTTCATCCGCGCTCAGGGTATCGGCGCGCACCCCCCACAGGGAGTCTGAGAGTGAGTCCTTGAGGTCCGAAACGTCCGCTGCGGTTTTCACTCCGGATAGGATGATTCCATCTGGCGAAACTCCGGCGGCTGTGGCAGTGCCGGTCTTGTGGCTGCTGGATACCTGGACGATCAACGCCAGTCCGGGGGTCTTCTCAGCCCTGGCCGGCCCAAAGCCCATGCGGGCGGGCGCGCCTTCGATGATTTCGTCCAGACGGTCAATAAACTTGCTCATTCAACCTAGTTCCTGTTGCGTTGTTGGAAAATCGGGGTGGTCTGACCTGGGATTACGCCGGTGTCAGGCTCCGCGCTGATTATACTCCAAAGTTGAATCCACTGGCAGACCTGGTGGCGCGATATTCTGTATCCTTAGCGGGACTACGACAGGGGACCACCGTTCCCACGCCAGGTGCATCCAACCCCGAAACCAATCACAACCGTGGCGGGTGAATAAAGCATGGCCATTGAAAAAGAAGACTTGATTAGAAACCCGGAGACCACTCCCTTCTCCCGTTTGAAATACCTGGCCCGCATGGACGACGACGAAGTTGCCCAGTTCTTCAACCGTCTTTTTCACGTGAGCGCCGTGGCCAGGGAGAACGGGGACTGGACGCCGGTTGACCGGTTTTTGGAGGAACAGGAAGCGGTCCTGTCCGCCCGTTTGGCACTGCCCATGCAGTTTGACGAGGCCCCCTGGACGCCCTTCAAAAAACGTTTGTCAGAGTCCAAGATTGCGGTGATGACCACGGGCGGCATCTACGTGGAGGGCCAAGAGCCATTCAATACCGACGGTGATTGGAGTTATCGGGAGATTCCCTTGGACACCCCCCTGGACCAATTGCGGGTGGCCCACACCCACTACGACACCGAAGGCGTGGCCGAAGATGTGGACTGTGTGTTGGCCATCCACCGGCTGATGGACATGTGCGCCGACGGCATGGTGGGTGAAGCCCAATCGCCGACCTACAGTTTCATGGGCTATATCCGTGACCCCGCCGTCCTCATGGAGGTAGCCGGGCCCGAGGTGGCGGACAAATTGAAGGCCGATGGGGTGGATGGTGTTGTCATCGGAACCACTTGACCTATCTGCCATCAGTCCGGTGGACTGATGGCACGGGCCATCGAAGCGGCGGGGATACCCACCGTGGTCATCATGGTTGACCGGGCCAAGGCCGAGACCATGTCCGTCCCCAGGGGGTTGGTGCTCCGCTTCCCCTTCGGGCGTCCCTTCGGCGCGCCGGGGAACCCGGAGCAGCAGCGGGTTGTCTTGGAAGACGCCCTCACCATGCTCAGTACCTGCCAGGAGCCCGGTGAGGTTCGGACCCTGCCCTACCGCTGGCGGCGGGAGGACTATGTCCGCATCCTGGCGGAACGCCACGGCGGAATGTCCTCGGGAATCTAGTGCCTAGACGCCCACGTCCCGGCGTTCGAAGGTGAACATGGCGGCTGCCAATAGTACTGCTATGGCGGCCGTCATGACAGACATATGGACCGGGTCCAGGCCGTTACTCAACGGGTCAGCGCTGTTGTAGTAGTAGAAGGGCGACAGAACGCGTGTCGGCTCCAGGGCGTCGGCCAGTGGGGCCAGGGCATTGTACAGATAGGCGGCGGCGGCCAGGCCCATGGTGACACCGATGCTCATGTTGCGTTTTCCCGTGCCGCACCCCAGGGCCAGGGCGAAGGCGCCGAAGACCAGTCCCAGCCATGCGGCGATGATGGTCACCTGGGCCAGTGGCCAGGCCCCGATATCCATGTCCACCGAGATGGCGCCCATATAGAGTGAGGCCCAGATGGCGAAGGTCACCATGATGGTCGCCACCACCATAGCGG
>PBMF01000033.1 GCA_002721995.1 Chloroflexota bacterium | reverse complement strand
TTCCCTAAGGCTCCAAAGGCTCTTTGAACGACCATCTGTCCCATTCATCTAATAACACCAATTAACAGGACTTGCATCAGACTCAAAAACCAGCGGGGCAACCCGTGTCAGTTCGACTCTGACCTTCGGCACCACCCTCTTTCTAGGCACAAAAAACCCCCGGACACCGGATCCGGGGGGGTTTTAATTTAGACTTACGGCCCCAATTACGGCCCCATCTTGATCTTTAACCCTATTTTTACGCCTACGGACTACCCCTCCACCTTGTCGAAGATTTCGCACTGGAGAGCGTTCTTTAGTCCTTGGTACTGGCGCTCGGTGTTCCCGTGACTTACGACGACCTTAGAGAAGATCTGGTCTTCGGCGGATCGACCATTATAATCCGGGTGGTCTTTGGTAAGGATTGTCCGGTTCTCGTTCAGCGTAGCGATCCATAAGCGCCCATCCCCTCCGCGGGGCCGTTCCTGATAACTGAGACTCTTATATAGCCGCTTAGTGATCCTCCGGGCCTTCCGTTCCGCGGATGCTTGGATCCGGTCGTGGTCGTACATTTCGGTTAATGTCCTTAATATTAACTAAACTCGACATCCAATAAAGGGTTATGTTCTTTCGTGTGCCAAACTCAATAGATCGTTGCTATCAGAGCCTCCGAACGGTGGTGAAACACGAGAACCTCATCTATTTGTAGCTGATTAAGGAGTCTGGTATGGACGGAGAAACCACACTCGGTGAACTAAAAGACCTTGTGACCGTGATTGCTGGCAGACGGAGGGTAAACTGATTGGACCGTTATTGTGACCAATTCGGACCATCACGTGGAGGCTTCTTCCTAGAACATGAGAACGTTCCTATTACTCATAGTTATCACCTTAATGAGCATGGCATGCGCTACCGAGAACACAGCAACAGACGAAGCTGCCTCGACTATCGTGGCGTCGACCGTGCAGACAACCATCCCAAATCCGTCTACTTACACGACTCAAAATAAAGATGCAACTGCAAAGCCCAAGGAAGACGGAACCCAGCAAGAATCCCCAACCGTAGAACTAATAAGACCTTCTGTAGCTCCGAATACTAATGATTCAGGATCAGTTGCAGAATCAGCGTCGTGTATCAAACAAGAAGACCACATTCATTGCGTTGGCGACGGAATGCCGATTGTAGAAGGTGCGCCAGATTTGTACGGGAAGTTAATTTCTTTTTCACCTGAGGTCTTTTGCGCATCGGACCTAGATACTCGGCTATGCAAGGATGTTGCTAATTCCCTTCTATGGGCGGCTAAAGAGTGGGGCAATGTAGGACCAATCGAATATTGGGTCATGGGGGTTGAAGAACCCGCCGCAGACTCTCTAATAAACGTTTATTGCAACCGACGGTGGGAACGAAATGGATTCGAGTTGGATTTTTGCATAGAGGATGCAATATCTAGAGACCATGGGATGAAATCTTATTGGAGACACTCGGCTGACTGGCTAGCAGAGAAATCAGCTTCCACCACAATGGGCCACAATGGAGGCAGACAGGACAATATTCATAACTACACTTCATCTGTCCCCTGGGGCTTTGATGCTTCATACGATGTTGGTAATCCCCTAGCTGTACAGGATCAAAAAACTGTATTTCATGAATATTTCCACGCTATACAACACTCTTCTTTAGTCAGCAAAGATTGGGATGAGCGTGATGCAAAGATGGAAGTACCTTGGTTCGCCGAGGGGAGCGCAGAATATATGGCATCGACTTTTGCTGCCCGTTTGACTAATGACGGACTTTTGGAGTCAAGATTAAGCGAGATAGCCCAAAAAGGCTCATACAATTTCCGTGACGAAATGCGAAATAAGATGAATGAAGTGAAGGAAGACTATAGCCAATGTGGAGGCAGCCTGAAGGACAGTAATTACGGCGACAAGTGTGATAGCTACGCCGGTATATACAGCAGTGGAGCGTGGGCCCACGCATATTTAGCGAATAAGCACGGAAGTGATGTCCTACTTGAAGTCTTTTATCCCAACCTTGAAGAGATGGGATTCGAATCAGCCTTCATGCACACATACGGACAAACTCTTGAAGAGTTTTATGTTGAATTTGATCAGTTTCTCGATCTTCCATTAAATGAGCAATTAGCGATACTTCCGTCGCCAACTGATACGCCTATTTCTTCCCTGGAACCTTCATCCACTGATTTGCCTACGCCGGTGACTAAGGAAACATCATCTTTAACGGCGAAGCAACGCTTGATGAGCATTGGATTCAATGTGCCACGGGCGGTGCCTTTTTCTGAAGCTGAGCAAGAGTACGTTGCAAGCTTGGATATCCCCATCGAATACCGAGAACGTTTCATAGAAGTGCAGAACAATCTGAACACCGTGTTAGGCGCCTATCCAAACTATATCTACGTTGCTTTCAACCCTGAAGGTACCGAGGAGGATGCACAACCGGTATACGACCGATTAACAAATGCGAAATTCCGCGGTTATGAAGATGGATATACGGTTGATGAACTTACAAATATAAAAAGCTGTTTAACGGGCTCTGATCCAGGTGGAGCCCGCTCATCTACGACCAACCAATTATCATTATGTATCGAAGATCTTCCGTTTATCGAAAACCCCTTCAGTAGTGATCCTTCGGTGGAATTAGAGAGGCGTCATGCAAAGATGACTTTGCACTTAGCCCATGAGTATTTCCATCACTACCAGAGGGCCCATGCGTTAGATAGAGGACTGGACCATCAAGTCGATCGGAGCAATCCATCAACCACTGTCCAAGCCCCGCGATGGTGGACTGAGGGAGCGGCAGTCACATTCCAAAATGCTTGGTATCAAGCCAATTGGCAATCGCTATCATTTGTGAACGACTCATCAGGCGTATATTCTATCGCTAGCGTAGCTACTAGTGACGACTACAAGCGGGTTAGGACTACTATTATGGGTGGTATTGTATCGGAGCAGGAAAAACGTGCTGATTCTTGCGTTTCCGATTGGCACATGACGAGCGACGATAACCTCTCGATTACATGTGAAGGCGCCATGCTTGCCACTGCATTTATGGCTTATAAATCATCATACAAGACCGTCTGGATTGATATCCCTCAGGACTATTACGACCTAGGGTTTTGGGGAGCAGTTGAGAAGCATATAGGCTTTACTGAGCAGGAATTCTTTGATGAATATAACGCTTTCATGCGCTCTGGTGACCCAAGTGACGAGCCTCCAGCAGGGTGGTCCCCTCCGGAAGGGCCGATATCAGCATATGCCGATTTTCTACGGATAGTCCCTGAATCCGACTTAGTTGACGCCAATCCGCATTACTGACGGTTTCCATATTTCGGGGTGTCACGTCTAATGTACCTATGCAGGAAGGCTCCAGACAAATGAAAGACTGGGGGTTAGGCCAGCTCGCCAGCTGAAGGCCATTCAGATGCAATTGGACCGTGGCTTCGGTAGGTCGCCACAGCAGCTAGACATAGCCCACAGTGTCACTAATCGGCCACTGGAGCATCTGTCTGATGAGACGTTGCGGCTGCTTGTGGAGAACGCTCGGCGGCTTAAGGACAACAGTGGTGTGGTGATTGATGGGATTGGTCAGGTAGTTACGGATTAGCGAGATATGAAGCTAACAAAAGTTCTAGCGATGCTGATTGGAACCCTTGTACTTGCTTGTTCTAGTGCTGCCCCTGCACCTAATGCTACGGCAATACCTGAACCAACGCCTCTTCCGACTGCTACGGCAATACCTGAACCAACGCCCCTACCGACTGCTACTGCACTTCCCGAACCAACTGCCGTAGCGACATCGACGCCTGTCCCTAAGCCTACTCTTACACCAACGCCAAACGCGTGGATGTTGGAGGTACGCGCGGCGCAGAATTTACTAAAGGAGGAATACAGGTTGGAGGAAGAAGCATCTGATTGGTTTGAACAAGGGGCTTCACTATTTAACAGCGAACAGTACGGAGAGGCCATTAAAGCGTTCGATAAAGCTATAGAGATTGGTCCCAACGTCAAACGCAGCGATAGGTTCTACGGTTGGCGTGGTTCTTCTTACATGGAGCTTGGCCAATATGAAAACGCAATTCAGGACATCACCAGCGCCATCCAGTTTAAACCAACTGCCACACGCTACGGAAACCGAGCAGTCTCTTACCAAGCCCTTGGTCAATTTGAAAGCGCAATTCAGGACTACACCAATGCCATCCAGCGCGAACCAACTGCCACGCGCTACAGAGACCGAGCAGCCTCTTACAGAGCACTCGGAGACTTCGCTAACGCGCTCAGTGACGATACTAAAGCGTGTTCCTTAGACAGCCAATACTGTCCAAGGGTTACTCCTATGCCAACCCCACTTCCGGCAATACCAGTGGATGCGGCTGATAGTCCGCCATACCATGGCACTGTATTTTTCGGCCATGATTTCGTGACTCCGGAAGACCCGTCATATTTCGTGGGATTGGAAGAGAGGCCGAGCGAAACTAGAAGGATGTTTGACCGCCGATTTGGATGGATATGGACGACTCCGTATCTTTTCCATGCGACCTTTAGTGATGGTTTAAGCACGGAAGTGCAAATAAATCCAGAATTTGAAGACGCTGAGGAACGATTAGAGCTTGCAACAAAATATCTAAGAGCGATCGGACAATTACCAACCTTACTGAGAACTGACGTATTAACTGTGTGGATTCACGAGGGAGACGAAAGTTTTGGAGGCGGGAACGATAATATACTTATTCACAGAGAGAGAGCATCTACTCGCGAAAACCAGGGCCTCCTCGAAGAAGTTCTAATCCATGAGGCAGCGCATACTTCCTTAGACGAATATCACAAAAATACTCGTGACTGGCTATCTGCTCAAACGAATGATGGCCAGTTTATTTCCAACTATGCTAGAGATAATCCGAACTCGGAAGACCTCGCCGAAAGTTTTCCGATGTGGTATGCACTTCGACATAAAACATCGCGTATTCCTGAAAGTACACAAAATACTATTCTTTCTACCATCCCGAATAGAATCCAATATTTCGATACATATATTTCTCTGAATGGCGATTAGACGTATCTGAAAAAATAACTACTCAGGCTGCCGACATTTTGCCGACAAACTCCCAGTAATCAGGTGGTACTAAGGGGTACTAGCAAGGAATTAGACCAGCCCTTCTAGCTACGAAATGGGACTAAACAAGATGAGGGGTGACAGGGAGATACAGGTCCCGCAGAACTCAAAAACCAGTGGGGCAACCCGTGTCAGTTCTACTCTGACCTTCGGCACCACATTCCCCATCCCTTTGCTAAGGCCTGGAATTAAAGCTATCTTAGGACGCCCGGACTGGCTACAATCCGGGCGTCCTGTTGGTTACTAGGAGGCCTTCCGTTGACCACGGGAGTTCCTTTGTCTTGGACGAGGCCGTGACTTTGAGAACCCGATGGTAGTTGAGCTGTTCAAATCCGGAGAGGAAGTATGTCGATAGATGATCTGGTGAGAGACATCGGTTCCCGATTGGGAGAGGAGACCCACTGCAGTGATTGGCTGGATATAACCCAGGAAACGATCAACGGATTTGCCGAGGTTACGCAAGACCGCCAGTGGATTCATGTGGATGTGGAGCGAGCGGCCAAGGAGTCGCCCTTCAAGGGTACCGTGGCCCACGGGTTCCTGACCCTGTCGCTGATTCCTTTCCTGACCGGAAGTGTGGATGAAAGCAGCCCCCCGTACGAGGGAGTAAAGCTAACGGTCAACTACGGGTTGAACCGCGTCCGGTTTCCCAATCCGGTTCCCCCGGGTTCCAGAGTACGGAGCCGCAGCAAGCTGGCTGCCGTGGAAAAGGTCGGCGAGGAAGGTATTCAGGTCGTGACCGAAGTTACCATCGAGATTGAAGGTCAGCCCAAACCCGCATGTGTGGCGGAGACCGTATTCAGGTATTATTTCTAGAGTTTCCAACGTCCGGGTCCAGTTTTGGCATGCCGGAACCCCCGTACTTTGTCATGGGACGCTGAGTTTAGCTCGGCCGTTCCTGCCCCATTTGCCCATCGCTTTTACTAGGAAGTGTCCTTGGTGAAATCTAGTCGAATCCACTACGCGTGGATCATAGTGGCGATAGCTTCGACGATGGTGCTGGTGACCTCGTCCATCCGGTTCGCAGCGGCGGCCTTGGTTCCCCACCTGAACGACGCGGAGGCGGGCTTCGGTTGGGACTACTCCGCGATCACCCTTGGGTTCAGCCTCCAATGGATTGTGTTGGGTTTGGTGAGTCCATTCATCGGCGAAGTTGGAGACAAATACGGGATGCGGCTCCTCTTGCTCTTCGGGGCCGCCGCTTTTATCGTCGGTATGTTGCTTACCGGCGTCATGACGAACCTGTGGCAGTACTATATCTTCTTCGGCGTCCTGCTGGGTTTAGCATCGAGCATCTTCACCATACTGCCCATATCGGGAATGACCCTCTGGTTCAGGAAGCACCTGGGAGTGGCCATGGGTGCGGTATGGTCGTTCCAGGGTATCGGCGTGATTGCCTTCATCTTATTCATCGGTGCGGCCTTCGACCAGCTGGGGATGAAATGGATCTTTTGGATCCCGGGCATCACCGGCGGGCTGTTGATACTGGTATTGACGCGCTTCTTCTATGACTCCCCATCATCCATCGGCCTGAAAGCGCTGGGCGCCCTGGATGAGGAGCCTGTAGGGAGACCGAAGATCGATGATGAAGGTAAGGTCAGGGTGTCGGTCTTTCTGCAACAGGCCAAGAAGACCGGCACCTTCTGGAACCTGATCGGTATCCATTTCTGGGGCTGTATGGGCCACCAGATCATCAACGTCCTGCTGGCCGCCATCGCCGTGGACCGGGGCGTTGCCCTGGAATTGGCCCTTGGCGTCCTGATTGTTCAGCAGGTTACCGGCGTGTTCGCCAGAGCGTCCGCGCCCATGGTTGCGGAGAGGGTGGGAAGCAAGACTATCTGGGTCTCCGGAATGGCACTGCAGGCCTTCCCCATCCTGATAATACTGGTAGCCCATGACGTGTGGGCGTTCTACCTGTTCGCCGTCCTATTCAGCATCGGCCAGAGTTGCGAAGTACCCACATTCCCCATTGCCAACCGGCAGTATTACGGGAATGTCCCCCAGGGAAGTCTGTACGGTTGGCAGAGCATCGGCAGCGGCTTCGGGATGGGTACGGCCCCATTCATAGCAGGGATTTTCTGGGATATGACGGGCACCTATCTGGCGCCGTTATTGATGTCCTTGGGATTTAGCCTGATGGCATTCATTTCCGCGGTCTTATTGCCGCCTTCGAAGACCAACCTGCTGCCCGATTGGGAAACCCATCTACCCCAGAGCATGCGCTCGCATACCTGAGGACCATCCCGGCCGCACATCTGTCATAATCCTGGAAACTTTTTCCGAAGCCGGACCCAGACCCGAGGTAATGGAGGAGACCATGACCACCACCGATTGGGGCAGCATCTACAAGGAATTGGGCGCCAGACCGGTGATCAACGCCACGGGCAGCGTCACCATGCTGGGAGGCTCAACTCCGGCACCGGAAGTCAAAGAGGCCATGGACCGCGCCGATGGGGCATATATCCCCTTGATGGAGTTGGAGGAGCGGGCCGGTGAAGCCATCGCCAAGATGGTGGACGTGCCGGCGGCATATATCACCTCGGGCGCCGGTTCGGCCCTGACGCTGGCCACCGCCGCCTGCATGGCCGGGGACGACGACGCCAAGATACAGCAGCTCCCCGACACCACCGGCATGAAAAACGAGATTCTGATCCAGTCGCGCCAGCGCTACTGGTACGACCGCTGCCTGGAATTGGCCGGCGCCAAGCTGGTGGAGTTCGGGAACTCCGAAGGCGCCACCCGCGAAGACCTGGAAAAGGCCATCGGCCCCAACACGGCCGCCGTCCATTACTATGCGGTGGCCCAGGAGCCCGACCCCCAAGCCCTGCCTCTGGAAGACACCATCGAGATCGCCCATGCCAAGGGCGTGCCGGTACTGGTGGACGCGGCGGGTCAGATTTACCCCCTGGAATTGTTCGGCAGCTACGTGCGCATGGGCGCCGATTTCCAGTGCACGGCCGCCAAGTACATGGGCTCGGCCCAGTCCACCGGTCTGGCCTTTGGCAGTCAGGAGATGATCCGCAAACTGGCCCTCCAGTCCTTCGTCAGCTACGAGGGCCGGCGGGTCCGCGGCGTGGGCCGTCCCCAGAAGGTGGACCGACAAGAGATGGTCGGCGCGGTGGCGGCGGTGAGGCGTTGGATGACCATGAACCACGAGGAGCGACTGACGGACACTGAGGCAAAATGCCGCAACATGATGACCCCACTGCAAGGGATACCCGGCCTCTCGGTGGAACTCAGCCACAACGTCATCGGCCACCAACCCTATGGGGTGACTCTGGAGGTTGACGCCGCAGTCGCCGGTCTGTCGGCCCACGATGTGGTTGACCGGCTGAAGCAGGGCGACCCGCCCATCTGGACCAGGGTCAGAGAGGGCGACACGGGGATAATCCTCCACGCCTTCGGCCTGAACGAGGGTGAGGACCACATCGTAGGTCAGCGGATCGCCGCGCTGTTCTCGAAGTAGGAAAGTCCTCTGCTACCCCATGGGGTTGGCGTCGGGGAAGCCCAGCATGAATTGGCCGTGGTTCTCGTAGGCACGGTCGCCCACCATCTGGTGCTGGGTGGCGCCGTTGATGTCCCGCAGTGACCGCTCCAGGATGTGGGAGCTGAACATGGCGCTGCCTCCGCCCCAGCGGAAGGCCTGGGCCACCACATTGGCGGCCTCCATCGTGGCGTAGGTGCCGGAAGCCCGCATCCTGATCTGGACTTCGCCCGGCGGGGTGATGCCCTGACAGACCAGGTCCCAAGCCTCCTCGATGGTCTCCATGCACAGCGATTTGGCCGCGCGCAGGCGTAGGTCAGACTCGCCCAGGAACCACTGGAAGGACCCCCGGTCGGCGATCAGCTTCTCACTGCCCCGGTAGCCCCGTTTCTTGTTCAAGGCCAGGTCGGTTATCGCATCCAGGGCGCGCCGTCCGATGCCCAGGGCGATGCCGCAGTGTCCCGTGGTCTGCATGCCCGGCCGGCCCAGTAGGAAATTGGGCCCGCCGCGCAGGGGTTGGGACTCGGCCCCGCCCCAGGTGAACCGTTCTGGCACGAAGAGGTCCTTCACCGAGTAATCGCAGCTTCCCGTGCCCCGGAGCCCCATGACGTCCCAGTTGTCGTGGATCTTCACCTGGGAGGTGGGCATGACCATGCGTATCTGGTACGGGTCCCTGTCGCCATCGCCGACCACCATGGCGCCGCCGGCCACCCACTCTGAGTGCCGGACTCCGCTGGCGAAGGCCCAGGTCCCATTGAGCCGGTAGCCGCCCTTCACGGGGGTAGCCACGCCACTGGCGGCGGCCACTCCCGCGGCTTTGGGGGCCTTTCCGCCCACGAAGATCTCCTCCAAGGCGTCTTCGCCCAGGAACGCGGCCATGCCAGACAAGGTACCGGCGCCGATCATCAGACACCAGCCCGCCGAAGGCTCAATACGGCCCGCCGCTTCGATGACGTCCAATTGGGTCATGGTGTCGGCCTCGGCCCCGCCAAGTACCCGGGCCGTCTTGAAAGAGAAGAGCCCGGACTCGTAGATGGCGTCCACCGTGGCCTTGGGCAGGGTGCCCGTCCGCTCACTCTCCTCTCTACCGGCTAGAAAGACATCCCGCAGGCTCTCCACCGCGTCCAGTAGGGCCTTGCGTTTGGCAACGGGCTCTTCGGGGAATACAACTGTCAAAACGTGCCTCCATCGGCTGTGTTTCGCGGGCTGCCCATGATGGCTGCTCCGGCGAAATGGGGTTAAACGACGTACGGCTGTGGTCGCCGTGCTATTTCCCGCAGAATAGCAGTTTTCGTGGCCGGTAATCCACCGTTCAGTCCTTAGCGGGGCCCAATTGCGTTGAACAGTTGAACCCGGCCAAACTAAACTTATGTAACATCCCATCCTTCCAGACCCGGGTCATCCGGAGGCGGCAATGGTAGTCCTGGCCATCGTCCTCGGCGCGGTTATCGGCGGCATAGTAGCGGTCGCCGGTACCCTTGTGGTGCGTGGCGACCTGGGTTTCCGGCCGCCCCGGGCGCTGGACCCGGAGTACCGGCACCATGAAGTGGTCACCTGCGGCGAGCTGATGGCCATTGGCATGAAGGCGGGGTCCGTCGGTTCCGGGGCCGGTGCGGTTATCGGATTTCTCGTTTGGCTGGTCTTCTGACTCCTGGCTTGCTAGCAGCATCAATCCACGAGAGAATCAATTGACCAGTAACGGAATATTTGCCGGCTTTATCCGGCGGTGAGTGGAAAGATAGATGTACGCAGTAACCAACAGGATAAAGGTGCAAAGTGGCCACGGCCACGAGATGGAAGAGGTCTTTGGCAAACGGGGTGGAGTGGAGAACGAGCCCGGCTTCAAGAGCTTCGAGCTATGGAGACTGGACGCCGAGGAGGACCACGAGGAATACCTGGTGGTGACCCGCTGGGAGTCCAAAGAGGACTTCAAGAACTGGACCCAGAGCGATTCCTTCAAGCAGGCCCACGCCGGGCCGCCTCCCTCCTACATCCTGGGGCCGGGGCAACTGGCCAACTTCGATGTGAAGCTCTCAACAGAAAAGAGCTAACCGGAAAATAAAAAGGGCCTCCCGATCAACGGGAGGCCCTTTTCTTCTGCGCGGAGGATTATTTGCCGTGACAGCGTTTGTATTTCTTGCCGCTGTTGCACGGGCATTTGGCGTTGCGCCCTATCTTGCCCTGCTCCGGCTGCATGAAGCGCTTTTCGTGACAGAAGGCGCAGGTGCAGGCCGGCGGGTGCTCGCTATGCCAATTGGTCCTGGTGGTCATTTCTCTAAAAAGTCCTCAAACAGGGGAATCGAATCCCCGTAACCCCATCCTACAACTCCAAGAATCTCCGTACAAGCAAATACTCCTCGCTGATGCCATGCCGGCAGCTCCCGGAAACGGGCCGCGCCGCCTGTGCTGGTTGACGATTTGGCGGGGGATAATACAATACCCCCGTACCAATCCTAGCCTTTGGAGATACCATGCCCGGCACCCAAGCGGGAATCGACTTCCTGCTCTCCCCCTACCGAGTACTGGACCTGACCGACGACCGCGGCCTGCTCTGCGGCAAGATACTGGCCGACCTGGGCGCAGACGTCATCCAGATCGAACCCCCCGGCGGCAGCGACGCCCGGAACATCGGCCCCTTCTACGGTGACGACCCCCAAGAGGAGAAGAGCCTCTTCTGGTGGGCCTACGCCAACAACAAGCGGAGCATCACCCTGGACCTGGAGCATAAAGACGGCCAGGCGTTGCTGAAAAAACTGGCTGCCGAGGCTGATTTCCTCATCGAGTCCAACGCCCCTGGGTACATGGAAGCACTGGGACTGGGCTACGAAGAACTGGCGGCCATCAACCCCGAGCTGGTCATGGTGTCCATCACCGCCTTCGGCCAGGACGGGCCCTATTCCAATTACCAGGGCGCGGACATCGTGGGCATGGCCCTGGGCGGGTTCATGTACCTGACCGGCGACGATGACCGTGCGCCCATCCGGGTCAGCTTCCCCCACTTCTACCTGCACGGCTCCGCCGCCGGGGCCACCGCTGCCATGCTGGCCCACACCTACCGGGCCACCACCGGCCAGGGCCAGTACGTGGACGTTTCCTGCCAGCAGGCTGTGGCCAAGACCCTGGCCCACGCTCCCCAGATCTGGGACATAGAGGGCGCCATACTCAAGCGGATGGGCGTCTACCGGCAGACCTCGGGCGAGAACCGGGTGCGCATCAACTGGCCCTGCAAGGACGGTTATGTAAACTACATGGTCCAGGGCGGCACCGTCGCCTACAGCACCCGCGCCCTCTTGGGCTGGGCCAAGGAGGACGGCTTCGACACCGACGAACTGGACGCCGTCAATTGGGAGGAACTGGGCTACGGCATGATAACGCCCGAGCTCATGGCCACCCTCAGCGGTCCGGTGGGGGATTTCTTCAAGGGCCGTACCAGGGCGGAACTGGTCCAGGGCAGCCTTGACCGCCGCATACTGCTGTTTCCGGTGGCCACCCCGGCGGCGCTGCAAGACCACCCCCAGTTGGAGTCGCGGGGGTATTTCCGGGAGATCGAACACCCCGAACTGGGGATCAAGGTCCAATATCCCGGGGCGTTCATCAAGTCGGGCGACGGCAAAGAGATATCGGGGATCTACCGGAGACCGCCGCTCATCGGTGAGCACAACCTGGAGATTTACCGTGACGAGTTGGGCCTCTCAGGTACAGAGATTGAAGCCCTGAAACGCAGCGGGGTGATTTAATGACAGCCCAACCGAGCATCGAGAAACCCCTGGACGGGGTCAACGTCCTGGACTTCTGCTGGGTGGCCGTGGGCCCCATGACCACCAAGTACCTGGGCGAGTACGGGGCCACCGTGGTGCGCGTGGAGTCGGCCAAGCGTCCCGGGACCCTGCGCCGGGGAGCTCCCTTCAAGGACGGCATCTCGGGCATCAACCGCAGCGGCTACTTCGCCAGCTACAACGCCAACAAGATGGGCATCACGGTGGACATGCGCCATCCCAGGGCCCGGGAGCTGATGCTGCGCATGGCCAAATGGGCCCACCTGGTTACCGAGAACTTCACCCCCGGCACCATGGAAAGCTGGGAATTGGGCTTCGAGCAGCTAAAAGAGGTCAACCCAGGCATCGTAATGTTCAGCACCTCTATGATGGGCCGGGGGGGCCCCATGGAGAAGCAGCCCGGATTTGGGCCCGTCTTGTCGTCTTTGGTGGGACTGACCAACCTCACCGGCTGGCCCGACCGTGACCCGGTGAACCCCTACGGGGCATATACGGACTTCATTGTGCCCCGCTTCGCCGTGGCATCCATCCTGGCCGGTCTGGACTGCAGCCGGCGCACCGGGGAGGGCATCCACATCGACATGTCCCAACTGGAGACGACGCTACATTTCTCTGCGCCGGTGCTCCTGGACTACGCCGTTAACGGCCGGGAACAGTCCCGCCAGGGCAACCGCGACGCCGGAGCGGCCCCCCACGGCGTCTATCCCTGCGCCGGCGATGACCGGTGGATCGCCCTGGGCTGCTTCACCGACGCCCAGTGGGAGGGACTGCAGCGCACCATAGCCCCCGACGGCAGGGGGTGGCCCTACAACCCTGACTTCGCCACCCTGCTGTCCCGCAAGGCCAACGAGGACGAACTGGACCGGCTGATGACCGCCTGGACCAGCGCCTGGGAGGTGGGCGCCCTCATGGAGACCCTGCAGAGCGCCGGTGTTCCCGCCGGGATGGTCAACGACTGCCGCGACCTGTTCGACGACGCCCAATTGCAGCACCGAGGCCACTTCCAGTGGCTGGACCACCCGGAGATCGGACCCTACGCCACCGACCGCAGCGAGATGAATTTCTCAGTGAGCCCCGGCAGCCTGGACATGCCGGCCCCCCTCTTGGGACAGCACACCAGCCACGTCCTCAAAGACCTCATCGGCCTCACCGACGACGAATACCAGTCCCTGGAAGAGGACGGGGTGCTGGAGTAGGCGGTCTACCCCATTCTGGAGAGTAGTTGATGGAGCGCATCGGAGTCGGTTTCTCCGGGGGAATGTCGCCCCAGGACATAGTCGAATGCGTCAAGGTGGCCGAGGAACTGGGCTACGAGTCCGCCTGGGTGGCCGAGGGCCACGGCGGCGACCAGTTCTCCATCCTCACCGCCTGCGCCGTCGCCACCGAGAGGATCAAGCTGGGCACCAGCATCACCAGCGTCTACGTCCGCACCGCGCCCACCATCGCCATGGCGGCGGCATCGGTGGACTACTTCTCTGGCGGCAGGTTCATCCTGGGCCTGGGCACCAGCCACAAGGTGCAGGTGGAGCCGGAACACGGCCTGGAGTTCACCCGCCCCGTGCCACGGCTGCGAGAGTGCGTCGACATCGTCCGGGCCATCCTCAAAGACTCGGACGTCAACTACCACGGCGAGATCTACAACATCGACCGTTTCGACCTGTGGTTCGAGCCGCTGCGCCAGGAGATACCCATCTTCGTGGCCGCCGTTTTCCCCAAGATGCTGGAGGTCTGCGGCGAGATCTCCCAGGGGGCCATCCTCACCTGGTGCACCCTGGACCACGCCGAGTCCGCTGCCTGGCATGTGGGAATCGGAGCCCGCAACGCCGGGCGCGCGCCGGGAGACGTGGAAGTCGCCAGCCTGCTGCCCTGCGCCGTCTCCGATAATCGTGACGCCGCCCGCGACCTGATGCGACAGCCCATCGCCTCTTACGCCGGCCGGTTCCCCCGATACCGCAAACTCATGGCCGACGCCGGTTACGTCGAGGAGATCGATGCGGTCAAAGTCGCCTGGCAGGAAGGCAGGACGGACGAAGCGCTCTGGCTGGTACCGGGTGGACTAATCGACAAGATCGGCCTGGTGGGCACCGCCGAGGAGTGCCGGGATAAACTGGCCAGCTACCGCAAGGCAGGTATCACTCTGCCCATAGTCTCGCCCCGGTTCACCGGCGGAGATGCCAAGGCCCAGGCACTGGAGGTCATCCGGGCCTGCGCGCCGGACTAGGGCCGTATGGACTTCGATCTCACTCCCGAACAGGCACGGTTCCGAGAGGATTTGCGGGGTTTCCTGGACGCTGAGGTCCCAGTCGAAAAGCAGGAAGTCTTCGGCATGCTGACCGAAGAGCAGTACCAGTTCGGCCGCGGGATCAACCGGAAGCTGGCCGAGCGCGACTGGCTGGCCGTGGGCTGGCCCCGGGAACACGGCGGCGGCGGCAAAGGGCCCATCGAGCAGGGGATCCTGGCCGAGGACCTGGGCTACCGGCGCGTTCCCAAGAGCGGCTTCATCGGCCTGGGCATCGTCGGCCCGGCCATAAGGGTTTTCGGCAGCCCCGAGCAGAAGGAACAGTACCTGCCGCCCATCGCCAGGGGTGAGGTGGAATACTGCCAGGGGTTCAGCGAACCCAACGTCGGATCCGACCTGGCGTCCCTGGAACTGCGGGCCGAGCGGCGGGGCGACGAGTACGTGCTGAACGGCTTCAAGATGTTCACCAGCTACGCCTACCACGCCGATTACATTTATCTGCTGGCCCGCACCGATCCCCAGGCCCAGAAACACCGGGGAATCAGCCTGTTCATCGCCGACCTGAAGACTCCCGGCATCAGCCTACAGCCCCTGCTCTACATCAACGGCGAGATGGCCGCCCAGACCTTCTTCGACGATGTGCACCTGCCCCTGTCGTGCCTCATCGGCGAGGAGAACCGGGGCTGGTACCACGCCATGACCACCCTGGACTACGAGCGTTCCGGGCTGGGTATCTACGGCTCGGTGCGGCGGGTATTCGACGACTTTGTGGACTTCTGCCAACAGCCGGCCCCCGATGGCGGGCGCGCCCTGGCCGAGCATCCCCTGGTGCGCCATCAATTGGCCCAGCACCGGTTGGCCATGGAGAACTGGAAGCTGCTCTGCTGGAAGGTTGCTTGGTGGCAGAGTTCGGGAGCGGTGCCCAACGCCGAGGCCTCGGTGGCTTTTCTCTACGGCACTGAACAAAGATTCAAGTTCGCCGAGATGGCCATGGAAGTCCTGGGCCCCTACGCCACACTCCGGCACGGCTCGCCCCTGGCACCTCTGTTGGGCAACATCGAGGGCATCCACCGGGAGGCCATGCACCTCCACGGCGCGGGCATCATGGAGATTCACCGCAACATCATCGCCCAGCGCGGTCTGGGCCTGCCCCGCTAGGTGTGACGAAATGGACTTGGGACTGACACAACAACAGGAGATACTGCGCACGTCGGCCAGGGAGTTCCTGGATGCCGAATGCCCCACCACGCTGGTCAGAGAAGCGGAGTCGTCGGACACCGGCCACTCTCCAGAACTGTGGCGGAAGATGGCCGATCTGGGTTGGCTGGGCATGGGAGTTCCCGAGGCATACGGCGGCCTCGGGGCGTCTCTCTCCGACCAGGCGGTGCTCCATGAAGAACTGGGCCGGGCCCTGGCGCCCGGGCCCCTGCTGGCGTCATCGGTGCTGGCGGCCCAGGTATTGGCCCTAGCCGGCAGCGACACCCAAAAAGACGGTCTGCTCCCCGGTGTGGTCTCCGGACAGACCGTCTTGACCCTGGCTCGGGGTGAACGCCTGGAGACGGCCTCCAACGGCAGCGGCCTGACCCTCTCCGGAGAAAGCCTCTTCGTGTCCCACGCCGGGCTGGCCGACCACATCATCTGTGCCACCAGCCCCGCCATCGGGGCCTGGCCCGACACCACTCTGGTGCTGGTGGACTGCGATGCCGAGGGAGTATTCAAGACGCCCATGGACTCGGTGGCCAACCATCCCCAGTACATGGTGGAATTCGACGACGTCTCCCTGCCCGCCGAGGCCGTTTTGGGCGAGATCGCCGGGGGCATGCCTGCCCTGGAATCGGCAATGGCCCAGGCCACCTTGCTCCAGTGTGCCCAGACCCTGGGCCGGGCCGAAAAAGTGCTGGAGATGGTGCTGGACTACGCCCAAAGCCGGGTCCCATTCGGCCGGCCCATCGGCACGTTCCAGGCGGTACAACACCGCTGCGCCAACCTGAAGGTGGCGTTGGACTGTGGCCGAATGCTGACCTACCAGGCCGCGTGGAAACTGGACTCAAGCCAGCCGGCCGATGAGGAGATTGCCATGGCCAAGGCCCAGGCCGGGACCCTCAGCCGGTTGGCCACCGAGACCGGCCATACCGTCTTCGCCGGTATCTCGTTCACCGTGGAACACGACATGCAGCTCTATTCGTCCCGAGCCAAGATAGCCGAGGCCAACCTGGGTGACACCGAATACCATCTGGACCAACTGGCCAACCGGATGGAACCGTAAGACAGATCAGAAAAGAACTCAAGTAAGGGGTGCAGAAATGCCCGATGCCAACCCGATCTCCAGCGAGACCCTGGAAACTTTGAAGAAGATACCCACCCAGACCCTGATCGACGGGCTCTGGGTCATGGGTTGGCCGATGAGCTTCATCCACGGCGCCAAGCCGCTCCAGCCGGGACAGAACATGGCAGGCCGGGCCGTCACCCTGCGTTTCGTGCCCCACCGGCCCGACCTGGCGGCCGACAAACCCAAGGGCGACCAGTCCGCCGAATACGTGGCCATCGAACTGTGTGGGCCCGAGGAGATACTGGTCATCGACGCCATGGGCTGGGAGTACAGTTCCATCGGCGGCGACATCAAGTTCCTGCGCATGATGCAGCGCAAGGCCGGGGGCCTGGTCACCGACGGCGCGGCCCGGGACAGTAACACCCTCAAGGGCTACGGATTTCCGGTTTACGCCGCCAACACCACAGCCAAGCAGGGCCCCGCCGAGTTCTGGCCCTGGCAGGTCAACGACGCCATCCAGTGCGGCGGCGTGCTGGTGCGCCCCGGCGACGCCGTGGTGGGCGACGACGACGGTGCGGTGGTGGTGCCGGCGGCGGCGGTGGACGAGGTCATACGCATTGCCCACGAGCGCGAGGAAGTGGAAGAGGTCATCAAGGCCCAGTTGGAGATCGAGCAGTGCTCCCCTGGCAAGTACTACCCCTTCAACGACCTGACCTGGCAGCTTTTCGAAGAGAAGACGGGAAAGAAACGCTCCGGTTAGTCCGGTAAGAAATCCATGGCATGATTAAAGAACGTAGATTACGTATATTGGAACCTGGTGAATCACTTTCATGGACCTGACCGAGATGAATCAGTTGAGCATAACCCGTATCAAGAACCTCAAGCCCTGGCTGCTCCCTTTGTCGTTGGGACTACTGCTGTTTGCACTGGCCGCCTGTGGCGGGAACGCCGCCCCGACCCAAGAGGCCTCTGTGGCCTCCACAGCTCCCACAGAGGCCAATGAAGAACCTCAGACTGCGGGACTCCCTTCCGCCGAGGAGTTGGTGGCCGCCCAAGAGACGGTTTTCGGTAGGATTTACCAGAAAGCGCTGCCGTCCGTGGTGAATATCCAGGTCATTCAGGGCCTGGAGGGCAATGAAGGCTCACTCCTGATACCCGACGACTTCGGTCAGCGTGGCGAGGGCTCAGGGTTTGTCTGGGACGATAATGGGCGCATCGTCACCAACCAGCACGTTGTGGAAGGCGCGGAGACGGTCACCGTGATATTCGCCGACCGGCGCCAGGTCTTGGCCAAGGTGCTGGGCGGAGACCCCGATTCCGATTTGGCCGTGATCGAACTGGAAGAACCCTTGGACGACCTGACTGTGCTGGACCGCGGCGACAGCTCGGAGGTTTTCGTGGGTCAGGTCGCCGTGGCCATCGGCGCGCCCTTCGGCCAGGAATTCACCATGACCAGCGGCATCGTCAGCGCCGTGGGCCGCACCATCCGCAGCGAGGGCAGCCAGTTCACCGTCCCCGAAGTGATTCAGACCGACGCTCCGATAAACCCCGGCAACTCCGGCGGCCCGCTGTTGGACCGCCACGGCCGTGTTGTGGGCATCAACACGCAGATACTCACCCGTTCCGGTTCCAACGCCGGCGTGGGCCTGGCCGTCCCCATCAACATCGCCAAGATGGTCATTCCATCCCTGATCGAATCCGGTAATTACGAATACTCCTGGTTGGGTATCTCAGGGGCCGCTTTGGGGCCGGACACCGCCCAGTTGATGGAACTCCCCAAGGGGATCCAGGGGGCCTTGGTGATTTCCGTGAACAACAACAGCCCAGCCCATGAAGGAGGGCTCACCGGCAGCGACCGCACCGAAGTTGTGAACGGTATCCAATACGCCCTGGGCGGCGACACCATTACCGGCATCAACGGGGTCCCCATACGGGACATGACCGACCTCATAGTCTACCTGACCAACAACACCAGACCGGGGGACGAGGTCATGCTGGAAGTCGTCCACGAAGATGGCGAGTCCGAGGAACTTCCTGTTACCCTGGGCACCAGACCCAACCGAGGCTAGGGCACGTCAGATACATTGGGGGGCCATTGCCAACCATTGCGGCGATCTATACCTCGCCGGTGAAGTCCTTTTCCCTGGAGCAGCCCCAGTCGGTGACCGTGGGCTACTCGGGAATCGTTGAGGACCGGCGTTTCCATCTGGTTGACGCGGATGGACGCCTGCTGACCCAGCGTCAGGAAGGCCGCCTGGCCCTGCTCAAGGCCCAATACTCCGCCGAGACCGAGGTCCTGGCGGTGCAATTCCCGGACGGCAGCGCCTTGGAATCAACCACCGAGTTGGGCGACCCCACCTCCACGGTGCTCTGGGGCCGCCAGGTGCCGGGCCGGGAAGTCACCGGCCCCTGGAGCGAAGCCGTCTCCCAGTTCTGCGGCTCGCCGGTCCGCCTGGTCAAGACCGACAGTCCCGGCGAGAGTTACGACGAATATCCCATCTCCCTGGTCTCTCAGGCGTCCATCGATTACCTGGGGGCGCGCCTGGAAAACAACCAGGATTTCGGTTCCCGGCGCTTTCGCCCAAATTTCTTGCTGGAAGGGTGCTCTCCACACGAGGAGGACTTCTGGCTGGGGGGTGTGGCGCGCATTGGCCCGGACCTGACCCTGCGGCTGGTGGGCCGCGACCCACGGTGCGCCATCACGACACTGGACCCGGACACGGGAGAGCGGGACTTCGACATTCCCAAACTGATCCTCAGCTACCGGCCCAGCGTCAGGGCAGCTTACTTCGGCATCTATGGGGTTGTTGAGGCTTCCGGCGTGGTCTCGGTGGGCGACCAATTGGAACTGCTCCAAGCGCCTTCCTGCTAGCCCGTCCCGCCAGATTGACACCATTCCTGGCCCTGTCTACACTCGACCCTGCTTATGTAAATCATCGCCGTCCCCGGTATGAGGGCGGCCCACTCAGACAGGAGTCAGCCATGAAACCCAACAGAATCAAAAAGGTTATGAACGAAGGTGGTCTGGCCATCGTTAGCCACGTGGGGTTCGCCGACCCAGCAGTGATTGAAATCATAGCCCTGGCCGGGTTCGACGGCGCTTTCATCGACATGGAGCACTCGGTCTTCGATCTGGAGACCGTGGGCGACATGATCCGCACCGCCGACCTCTGCGGCATCACCCCCGTGGTACGGGTCCCCGACGACAACCCCAAGACCATCCTGCGTCTCCTGGATATGGGCGCCCAGGGCATCCAGATACCCCACATCGCCGGGGTCGAGGGCGCCAGGAGGGCGGTACAGGCCGTCCGCTATCCGCCGTTGGGCGAGCGAGGTGGGGCAGGCAGCACCCGCGCCGCCGGTTACGGCTCAACCCCTTGGACCGAGCACATGGAGAGTTCCAACCGGGAGATTCTCCTGATACTTATGACTGAAGACAAACGGGGCCTGGACGAGATAGCCGACATCGCCGCCGTTGAAGGCGTGGACCTGATTGCCCTTGGCCCCACGGACATCAGCACGGCCCTGGGTCTCACCGACCCGACGGACCCCAAATTGCGCCAGACCTTCGTTGATCTGGCCAACAAGGTGAACGCCGTGGCCAACGCCAGGGTCTGCATTCCGGTGAACCACGCGTCCTGCCGCTTTACTCCCCAGGACCTTCTGGAGATGGGCGTTAGCTACAGTTCCGTCGCCCCCGCGCCACCGACCATAGTTCTGAACTCACTGAAGGCATCGGCGCAGAACATCCGTGAAGAAGCGGCCAAAGCCGTCAAGGTCTGACGAAATCCGGCAGCGAAGTCACGGCAACCTGTTACTGGAACGGTTGGAGGTGACGAAGCCAAGCCGGTATACTTCAATCTGACAATTGGTGGAGAGTATCTGGGAGGAAGGCTCTCCGCTAAATCGTGTCCAAAACCCTGGAGATAGATACCATCAGTACAGAAAACTTAGTCGGGACCCCGGTCGGAGTCGCCTCCAGCCCCAGCTTCGAGGCCGACTCGGCGGAGCCCATCACCAAACCCGAACGGGACAGGGAATTTCTCGAGTTGAAAGACCGGATCGAAGCTGCCGGTCTGATGGATAGACAATACCTCTACTACGCCTGGAAGATACCCAGCGTGGCCGGCATGGTCGCCGCCAGCGTTGCCGTCCTGGTGCTGTTCAACGACATGCTCTGGGTACAGATGCTCAACGCCACGTTCCTGGCCCTGGTCTTCACCAACCTGGGCTTCATGGGCCACGACTCCGGCCATAGGCAAATATTCAACTCGGTGAAGTACAACGACCGGGTGCTGCTGGCCGTGGGTTTCCTCACAGGGATGACCCCAAGTTGGTGGCAGGACAAGCACAATACCCACCATCGCGCGCCCAACCAGCTTGATATCGACGGCGATATAGAGGTGTCCCTCTTCGCCTTCACAGAGGAACAGGCACTGGCCATGCGGGGCATCGGACGTCTCACCGTTCGCTACCAGGCTTTCCTGTTCTATCCGCTGTTGGTGCTGACCGCGCTTAGTCTCCTCTTCGGCGGCATCGCCTACCAGATACGAAAAGAACGGATGCGATATCCCATCATGGAGCCGGTCTTGGTGGTGGCCGGTCTGGCCACATATCTGGTGCTCATCTTTGCCTTCCTGGGTCCCTGGCACGGCGCATTGTTCATCGCCGTACACCGGGCGCTGGGCGGCGTCTACATGGGTTCGGTTTTCGCGCCCAACCACAAGGGCATGCCCATCCTGGAGAAGGAAGAGGAGATGGACTACCTCCACCAGCAGGTGCTCACCGCCCGTAATGTGGACGGCAACCCCTTGGCCGACTTCTGGTACGGCGGTCTGAACTACCAGATCGAGCACCACCTGTTCCCTAGCATGCCCCGCAACAACCTAAAGAAGGCCCAGGTGATAGTCCGGTCATTCTGCGAGGAGAAGGGGATACCCTACCACCAGGCCGGCTTCTGGCAGTCCAACAAAGAGATACTGGGCTTCCTCCATGAGGTCAGCCGGCCCCTCCGGCAGAAGCAAGCCTGAGATTTCCCTTGAAAACAAAGAATGAATAAGGCCGCCTCATCACGAGGCGGCCTTTCTGATTTTCGAAACCACACCCTCCCCTGCTCACGGTGAGCTCCGACCGGATTCGATAGTCTTTGCGAAGTCGGACCCGTCGAACTACGGTAACTTTTTCTTATCAGTATCAGACGGTTTATTCGGCGCCTCAGTGAGGGGATTTGCACCCTGGCGATTGGCTATCGCGCCTTCATCACCCACGACAACTTGCTCTTGGTATGGTGGGAACGAAGACGCTGGTGTTGATATGAGCGTTGGGGGATTGTCTTCCTCTGGTGGTTTTCCGCCTTCAGGCCAGGCCAAGACCTGTCCGAAGACCAGTGCACCTACCTCCCGTAGGCCTTTGGTAGGCACGGTTTCAAGCCACCGGTGGCGTACTACGAAACCGTGGCTTCGATTGTTTACACTGTCTACATTGTCGATATTGACAATGATTCACGCCTAAAAATGGAAATGATGACAATATAAACAATGTAGGTATACAAAAAACGGGGCCGAAATTGGGCCGTCAAACAAAGTAGGGTCGATCGACCGGTCAATTGGTACGGAACAGTCGATCAAGGCGATCGACCTTTTCTTTTAGAGATCCCCCGAATATGGGCGTAGATGTTCATGGTGACGGTTATCGACGAATGGCCTAACTTTTCCATGATCTCTTTGGGTTCCCACCCGTCCTCCATCAACATCGTCCCGTGGACATGCTGGAGTTTATGGGCGGTATAGCGAAATAATGCACGGCGATTCAAAGCTATTGTATTTAGATTATACGCGCTCTGTCCGTTGGATCGTCTCCAGTTCCATTTCATTGTGGACAATAGCCGTATATTGCAGGTAATATCTTCGCTCAAAGCAATTTTGCTCAATTGCTTCATGAAAGCTGCCCATACCAATCGTTGGATTAAAAGAGGGTGAACGATGAAATACGATATCGTGATAATCGGCGCAGGATCAGCCGGATGCGTACTGGCCACTCGCCTTACGGAAGACTCCAACCGGTCGGTATTGCTCCTTGAATCTGGCCCTGATTATCCTACTTTCGACGTTTACCCCGACGACCTCAAATTTGGGTACAACCAGGCTGCGTCGGCCGTCGATGCTCCACATAACTGGGCTTTTTCAGGCAAGGCAACAGAAGAGCAAGGTAACACCATGCCGGTGCCTAGAGGTAAAGTGGTCGGCGGATCTAGTGCCATTAACGGTCAAGTCTTTCTTAGGGGGGTGCCAGAGGACTATGACAACTGGGCTTCCTGGGGAAATGATGAATGGTCGTTCGTAAAGACCCTCCCATATTTCAGGATGGCGGAGACAGACACCGATATCAAAGACGATTTCCACGGTTCTGAAGGTCCAATACCGGTTCGCCGGCATCCCAAAGATACTTGGCTACCTGCTCAACACGCCTTTTTTAAAGCCTGTCAAGATGACGGTTATCCTTACGACCCTGATATGAATCATCCTGATTCCACCGGGGTCGGACCCATTCCAATGAACAATCCGAACGGCGTACGCATGAGTACCTCGTTGACTTATCTGAATCCCGTACGCAACCGGATGAACCTCACAGTGCGTTCTAATGTCACCGTTCACAGAATCTTGTTTGATGGCACTAGGGCCATTGGAGTTGAGGTGGAAAGCGGGGAAGAAATTTTCACTGTTGAAAGTGACGAGATAATCCTCAGCGCCGGTGGAATTGGTTCACCCCAAATACTTATGTTGTCGGGAGTTGGACCGGCTGAGCATCTGCGGGAAATGGGAATACCTGTCGTGCTTGATTCCCCAGGAGTCGGCCAGAATTTGAGGGATCACCCGAATGTGAGGGTCCCAGTGTCTGTAAAGGACGATTTCCCCTTGGATCCCGAAGCTCCTCGTAGCCAACTTGCCTTAAGGTATACAGCTGCGGGGTCCAGCGACCGAAATGATATGCAGATTATGGCATCTTCTTTCTCTTCTCCAATGGGTGGCGACCCCGCCGAAGGAGAAGGTATACGGTTTACCTGTGTTCTCGAACTAGCTGTAGGATCCGGTGAATTGAAACTGGTCTCTACAGATCCGCACGAGCAGCCTTTTCTTGATTACCGTTATTTGCAAGAATCGTGGGATCGGGAACGAATGAGAGAGGGAGTCCGGCTGTGCCTTAAGTTATTTGAAAATGAGGCATACAAAGACATCATAGAAAGTTGCATCACTCCAACACCCGAAGATTTGGTTTCAGATGAGACTTTGGATAATTGGCTGATGCGAAACGTCACGACGACTCAGCATATATCTGGTACGTGTAAGATGGGTCCTGATAGTGATTTGATGGCGGTTCTTGATCAGTATTGCCGCGTCAGAGGAGTTGAGGGGTTACGGGTAGTAGACGTGTCAGTATTACCAGACTGCGTTCGTGCGAATACTAACGCAACTACCATAATGATTGCCGAACGGGTGGCCGACTGGATGAGTTAAATTTGTTCGGTGCTTATAGTCTGTGGTGATTGACACGAAACACCCCGGCCCGTAGGCGTAAAAAGAGGGCTGAAAACTAAGATGGGGCTGTAATTGGGGCCGTGAATCTAAATTACCCCCCGGACTCGGTGTCCGGGGGGCTTTGTGCCTACAAATGGCGGAGAGAGTGGGATTCGAACCCACGATGAGGTTGCCCCCATACCGGTTTTCGAGTTGTATAGGGGAAGTAATGATGCGTGTTTCTCGTTCATTCCTGTTGAGAAATTACGCCTATAAGTCTCTAATCCGCCCGTTTGGTCAACTTTAACACCGTAGACTTCGTGGACAATCCGTGGACATTTCCCTGCTTTCACTTTACGTCTGACGTCGGTCGATTGTGATTTGGGTATCCAGGGTCAAAACGGCCTCTTCTTGAAGTCCAGGTATCACGTGAGAATATGTGTCCATGGTTATCGCAATGTTTTGAGTGGCCCAATCGTTCGCTCACAACCTTAGGATGAACTCCTGCCGATAGTAACAAGGTAGCATGGGCGACCATCCTTGATAAAGGGTCTCTTTTTTCCAGGGCTTTCTGTAGTCCACTTATGCCGATGTAGATGAACTTTTCGTCATGATCCCAGACTGAGTAGATAATCGAACCTGTTTTAGGAATATAGGTCCTTGGGTCTTCACTGAAGCTAATCCGTGGGGAGTGTGTATCAAATAAGTCACTTAGGTTATGCCCATCTATTTGATAATTTGGCATCCTCTTAATCCTCGTTTTCGCCATCATCAAGTGGTAAACCCAATCGATAGCTAAGCCTTCTCACACAACGTCTTTGATCGTCGGCTGTTACTTCCGTCTATCCGTGGCTCGGCTTTCCCAATAACGCACATGCTCTTTTAAGGTACTTACCTCGATCTTTGCTCTACTTTCACGGAAGCTGTAAATCAAGCGTTGTACTGGTAGAGCCAAACTAACTCCCCTTCGCGGATTAGTGGTGGTTCTGTCAGATATTCACTTATTCCAGATAAAACGTTTTGCACCCTATCCGATGCAGCGTCAGCTGCTGTTTTGTCGATATATCCAGAGGCCGACAACATACGCTCCTCACTTATGCGAGTGATGATCACACGGCTTAATCCCGGGACGTCTTTTAGACTCTCTAGGATTCCTCCATTGAGATATGACATCACTGCGTCGTACTTGCTCGGATCGATAATCGCACGAACAAATCGCATATATTTGAACTCGTTCATTGGAACTTCACCAAATATTCTCGCGACACGCTCGCCTGCTCTGACCAACGGGTGACCGACTGTGTACTGAGCGAAGTCAGCAAAAATTGCAGTGTGTTTGTCTGTTGCTGCTTCCAGGGCATTTCTGCTCCGGTACCCAGACATCACCATCATCCTATTTTCCAATGTCTTAACAACACGGACGTTCAATAAATCTGGAATATCCTTGAGCTGCTTCCTGACAGCTTCAAATGAAGACATCATAGAGTCGTATTTTGAGGGATCAAAATCAAATGCTGTGAATCGGAAATCGGATGGTCCTTGTCCTGACGTGGTCATAAATTTCCTCCAAGTCTCGAGTCGAATTGGGTAGAAGTTATATTAATCACGAGTACAGATGGTGTCTAATCAAATTTCCTTTGCCCCGTCACCGGAGGCCCCAGACAAACTCAAAATGCTATTATCCTAAATAAATCTGATAGAAAGGATGCAGACGATGACGGCACAAAGATTTACCAACGTAATCACCAAAGAATCGGAGTTGCGTGGGATTTTTGGTGAGGTATCAGAGCGTGCGGCGAAAAAGCAGATCGAACGGCTAGATGTTCATTGCCGCGCCATCATCGAAAAATGCCCTTTCATTTTGCTCGGCACCTCTGACGCCGAAGGTCGTTGCGACGTTTCCCCAAAGGGAGATTATCCTGGTTTTATCCGTGTGTTGGATGATAAGACGATCGCCATTCCTGATCTGCCGGGCAATAATCGGCTGGATACGCTCAGGAATATGGTAAAGAACCCTCATGTTGGCTTGATCTTCATGATTCCCGGCATGAATGATACGCTCAGAATCAATGGCAAAGTCCAACTGGTGAGAGACGATGAATTGCTGGAGAGCATGGCCTTCGAAGGGAAATTTCCAAAATTGGCGATCGTCGTTCACGTCCAAGAGGTGTTTACCCACTGCCCCAAGGCATTCGTCCGTTCCAAACTGTGGTCAGATGAATACCGTATCGACCGCAGTGAATTGCCTTCATTCGGCGAGATATTGAGAGATCACGCAGGTCTTGACTTCGATTTGGAGGAGTTTCAGAAAGGATACGACGAGCGGTTACTGGAGACGTTGCATTAGACGCCTATTTGATCGAGGCAGGTAGTCTATTTGGAATCATCAAGGAACTTGGGTAAGGTTCTAACCAAATATTTCTCTAAGATGAAAGGACACAGAAGGAGTATTGGAAGGCCCGGAGTCTCCCCCTCAAAAATTAAGGTCTCCCTATCGGCCTGGATTGGTTCTTCTATAGGCATCGGTCTGTGCGCCTTTTTGTCATCCGAGGTCCTTGAGGCGCAAGATACCACTTTGATCATCGGTTCGTTTGGCGCATCAGCAGTTCTGTTATACGGGTTGGCCAAGAGTCCCTTAGCGCAGCCCAGAAGCTTGGTTGGAGGCCATTTGTTGTCAGGAACAGTCGGTGTCGCTTGCTACCTGTTTTTTGGCGCCGATTGGATAGCAGCGGCATTGGCAGTATCTTTCGCCACCGCCGCCATGATTTTGACCGACACTGTGCACCCGCCTGGTGGGGCCACCGCACTAATAGCCGTAATTGGTGGACCGACTGTCCATCAATTGGGATTTTGGTATGTGTTGGCTCCAGTAGGGGTAGGAACTCTAATCCTGTTAGGCGTTGCGTTGTTAGTGAACAATCTTTCTAGCGAACTCAGGTATCCAGAATATTGGTACTAAAAAGACAAGGGGTGAGATCAGACCCGTCACAGGAGGCCCCAGACAAACTTAATGCTGTGGTTTTGTTAGGTGCTAGGCTTTAGTCTTTCTGGCCTCAAAAGGCCCCCAATCGCGAAGGCAATCCAAACATCCCGGCTCTAGGACCAGACGCGTTATACTTTGGCACCGGCCCGGGAAAGGCCGGGAACGTTAAAGACGCGAAACAAACTCGCGTTTGGAGGTACCGATGAGTGAGACTCCCCTGCATTTCAAGACGATTTCCGAGTTGGCCTCCCAGATCAAGTCGAAGGCCCTGTCTCCTGTTGAAGTTACCGAATCGGTGCTTGACCGCATCAGGGAGCAGGACCCGCACTACAAGAGTTACGCCACCGTCATGGCCGATCAGGCCCGGGCATCTGCCCAGGCGGCGGAGCAGGCCATTGCCGCCGGGAACTACCTGGGGCCTCTCCACGGCGTGCCCATTGCGGTCAAGGACCTGTGCTTCACCAAAGGTGTGGCCACCATGGGCGCCACCAAAGCCTTGATGAACAACGTCACGGATTTCGACTGCACGGTGGTTCAGAAGCTGAACGCCGCCGGGGCGGTGATTCTGGGAAAACTGAACCTCACCGAAGGCGCCATGGCTGGCTACAACCCCGAATTTCAGGTGCCGGTAAACCCTTGGGGCGCCGACCTGTGGAGCGGAGCCTCTTCCAGCGGCTCGGGCGTGGCCACCGCCTCCGGGCTGTGCTACGGGTCGTTGGGCAGCGATACCGGGGGATCAATCAGGTTCCCGTCCGCCGCATGCGGCATCGTGGGTCTAAAGCCAACTTGGGGAAGGGTCAGCCGTTATGGGGTGCTGGCGCTGGCCGAGTCTCTGGACCACATCGGACCGATGGTCCGCAGCGCGGCCGACGCGGGAATCATGCTCCAAGCGATTGCGGGGCTAGACCCTCACGACCCTACGACGTTACCCAATCCGGTGCCGGACATGCTGGAAGGAATCCATCAGGGCGTCAGAGGCCTTCGAATCGGCTTGGACGAGAAGTACGTCACTGAGAATACGGACCCTGAATTGGTGCAGAGTGTGCTGGCGGGAATCAAGACGCTGGAAACGCTGGGCGCGGTGATAGTCCCGGTACAAATGCCGGATATCAGCGGCTACATGGAGGCCTGGGGGGCGATCTGCTCGTCGGAGGCGTTGGCCGCCCATGAGGCGACGTACCCGTCCCGCCGTGATGAGTACGGCCCGTGGTTCCAAGGCTGGCTGGACAACGGAGCACGGGTCACCGGGGCGGAATACGCCAAGGCGAACAACGTTCGTTCGGCTTGCCGCGGGCTCTTGAACAATATTTTCCAGGACATCGACGTTATCGGTTGCCCCGCCATGACTACCCCGCCTTTCCCCATAACTCTGGAGGAAATGTACGGGCCCTCGTTCCTGCTCGACGACCCCAATTGGGGCCGGTTCACGGTGCCCTACGATTTCAGCGGCTCTCCCACCATATCTTTGCCCTGTGGCAAAAACAGCGACGGACTACCGCTTACCATCCAGTTCGTGGGAAGGCATCTTTCGGAGCCCCTGCTATGCCGCGTGGGTCATACGTTCGAGCAGACGACCGACTGGGGCGAGTTCAGGCCAAATATCTCTTAATTATTTGGAAGCGCTACCCAGTCTTTGCTCGAGTCCGGTGGGATAGGCAGGCCAGGTTTCGTTAGGGTCCGGTCACGCGGAAAGGACTTTGGCCCAGCCTGAGTCGTGGCGGGTGCTGAAAAGGCCGGTGGACTTCTTGCTCTTGAACATCCATTGGCCGACCACCCGGACCTATTCTTCGTTGTCTATGCCGGCCTGCCACATGGCCTGATCGCCTTCGCTGCACTGGCACTAATGACCGGTATTCCCGCCAAGGTGGTTAGCCGAACACCTTGGCCATTCCAGTGTCACCATCACCTTAACCTTGGACACTTATAGCCATGTCCTGCCCAATATGCAGGACGAATTGGCCATCGAGGTGGAGAACCTACTGAAGCGGTGCTAGTTAACCGTAACTATCAAATATTTGAACCCCGATTTCCATACCGATAATTACGCGCATCCCGATTAAACACGGATATCAAGAGTTAAAAAATCATGGAAAACATATTTAGCAACAAAGTTGTTGTTGGTTTACTTGGACTTGGCGTTCTGTTAATTCTTGGCTCGATTGGTTCATCAACCGGCGTGAATGAAGCCGCAGTGCTTGCCGGAATCGGTTGTTTTTTGGGCATCTGTTCCAGGGTTTTACAAGCAGAAATCCATCAAATAGAGAATAGGAAGATATGGGATGAAAAGGGCACTAATCCTGGCGACTAACCTACACAGCTATGTTTACCAACCTACTGAAACGCAGTTAGACGACGCATCTTGAAACCTTTGGTCGACGTTCGATAATTCGGCCAAAGAAGAAGCCCCGCAGATTTCGGTCTACGGGGCTTCTTCGTGCCTGAAAACGTGGTGCCGAAGGTCAGAGTCGAACTGACACAGGGTCACCCCTACCGGTTTTTGAGTTCGATGTTGGCCATTTTACCCTGTCGCACCGCATCTCGTTTAGTCCCGTTTCGTAGCTAGAATGGCCGGTCTACTTCTCTGCTAGTACCCTTTAGTACCACCTGGTTATCAGGAGTTTGTCGGCAAAATGTCGGCGATGCGGCACCATCGGTTTAGCCAGGACTAACGGTTGGTGGAGGTGCTAAATCGTAGGGGCGGGTTTCCAACCTGCCTTGTCTCACTGCCAACCAATTTCCCATAAACCGAGCCGGGCCCATCCCGCCCTTACCGCGTGAGATTCAATCCCCGAAGAGAATACCCTATTCCGGGTCCATCCCCGCGAACCGGGGCATGACCTCTTGGGCCAGCAGTTTCATGGACTTTTCCCAGCCTTTCTGGTTTTCCATGTTGTCGTAGACCAGGGACAGCAGGGTGCCAAACCCCCCGCACATCTCGTAAAGGCTGAAAATCTTCTTCTCCACTGTGTCGGGAGATCCGACGAGCCACACGTGCTCGGCCATGTATTCCGGGGTTACCGCCGAGTCCGGGATGCTGTCGTCGTGCTTGATGACCGGCAGCAAGGAGAACTGGTCGAACAGGGGTAGCAGGTACTCCCCCCACACCCGACCCAGCATGCCGTTGACCGCCTGTTCGTAGGCCTCGTCGTCAGAGTCGGCCACCCAAACATCACGGGTGATGCGCCAGTCCCTCCGGCTGGGATTCTTGCCGCTGCGCTGGGCGCCCTCCACCACCGCGTCCCAGTGGCTGATGACGTAATCGCCGTTGAAGGCCAGACTCATGGGAATGAATCCCCGCTCGCCGGCAATCTTCAGAGTCTCCGACCCCACGCTCACCGACGCCACGCCGATGGGTGGATGGGGCTTTTGGAAGGGCCTGATATGGTGCCGGAGCAGGCCGAACTGCTCCTCGGGCAGGCTGGCGTTCCAGAACTCGCCCTTGTAATCGAAGGGCTTCTCCTCGGCCCAAAGCTTCAGGATTATGTCGATGGACTCACGGGTCATCTGCCGGTGTTCGCCGTTCAGACCATCGACGTTGAACATGGCGTAGTCCGAGGTCAGGCCTCCCGAGCCGATGCCGAACATGAAACGTCCTTGGGCGATGTGGTCCAGGTAGGCGACGCGGCAGGCCAGCTCGGCCGGATGGTGGTAGGGGAGAAGGTGCACGCCCGTGCCCAAGCGGATGTTCTTGGTCCGCATCAGTGCCTGAGCGATGATTAGGTCCGGCGAGGGAAAGGGCTCCCATGGCGAGGTGTAATGTTCGCCGATCCAGGCTTCGGAGAACCCCAATTCGTCGGCCAGTGCCAGACAGTCGAGGTCCCACTGGTGGGCGTCGAACATGCCCCGCTCTGGGGGATGGGAGGGCATCATGAATATTCCGTAGTCCATCACTTATCCAACCTGATGAAGAATGGTGAAAGTTGGGTTGCGCGGTGAAAACACCCCCATTCTAGCCGCGAACGAGAGCCAGGTACAGAGGCAGCCGGTCCCAGGTCACTCTGGGCGCACCGCGCGGACCAAAGTGGTTCGGGCGGCCCCGACTTGTCGTGGCTCACAAACAACAGGGTGCCGCCAGGAGCCAGGCCATCGCTCATGCTGGCCAACATGTTGGCCCTCTGGGCGGGGAACAACTGGATGTAGAAGGATGTGATGAGATTGAACCTTTCCGAAGGCCGGTATTCAGATGCCTCCCCGACGATGAATTCGACGTTGACACCCTGCTCTGCCGCCAACTGCCTGCCCTTCTCTATGGCGACCGGAGAGTAGTCAAGGGCGGTCACCTGCCAACCCCGCTAGGCCGCGAAACCGCGTTTCCGCCCAGTCCGCACCCCATCTCCAGCGCCCGCCTCGGGATGAGGTGTTCCACCTGCTCGGCAAGGATGGCGTCCGAGCCCGAGTAGGTGGCCTCGGACTCTGACCACATTTCGTCCCAAATTCAGGTGAGTCGGTCGACATCGGCTCCTCCGGTTCATCGTTATTGGTTGGCCATTCTACCATCGGCGGCGCCCATGCCGGTGGATAGAGTCGAAGATGGGCGAGGAGTGCAGGCATACGGCACCGGTTTGTCGTATTCTTTAACGTACTTTAGCCCAAGCCAAGTTGGTGGTATTTGCGAAGCCCTGGCGAAAACCTAGGTCATCCGCCCCGGGTCCGCGGCCTCTTCCGCGGCTGGTGGATGGTGGCGATCAGCGGCTTCATCATGACCATCACCTCCGTGCCCGTGTTTCAGGCGTTGGCGGTCTGGGCCGTGGCCCTGGAGGCCCAATTCGGCTGGAGCCGCACCCAGTTGGGACTGGCCCTCAGCTTCACCCGCATCGAAGGCAGCCTCACCGGCCCCATCGCCGGTTACTTGGTGGACCGCATGGGCACCCGGTTCATGGTCTTCACCGGGCTGCTGATCCTCACCGCAGGACTCCTGCTGTTCAGCCAGGTACAGCACCTGTGGGCGTTCTACCTCGCCTATTTCATAATGTCCGTGGGGCAGGGCCAGGCCGGTTGGATCACGGTCATGACACTGATCAACCATTGGTTCGTGCGCCACCGGGGTCTGGCCATGGGCCTGGCGATGATGGGCATGGGTGTGGGCGGCTTAGTCCTGATACCGGTCATCGCCTGGCTGATCAACCCCGATGCCGACCGGCTGGGCTGGAGGCGGACCGCCGAGTTGCTCGGCCTGGTGGTGTTTATCTCGGCCATAGTCCTGCCCCGGTTGATCCGCAACAGGCCGGAAGATATCGGAGAACACCCCGACGGCAGCTACCCCGAGGAACGTTCCGGTCCTTCTGTGGAGTTGGATCCGGAGGACGGGCTGACCATCAGACAAGCCCTGAAGACCCAGGCCTTTTGGTGCATCTCATTGGGCCACGGGCTGGGATCGATGGTGGTCTTGGCAATCATGACCCACCTGGGACTGCTGCTCAGGGACGCAGGATACGGAGTGCAGACCACCGGCTGGATAATCATGGTCCAGACCGCTGTGTCCATACTTTTCCAGTTCCTGGGCGGTTGGATCGGCGACCGGGTGCCCACGAACGTCGCGCTGTTCGTCTTCACATTCCTCCAGGGACTGGGGGTGGTGCTTCTCACGGTGGGCGACGATGTGGTCTACTTCTACGGCTTCGCCGTGCTGTTCGGCATCGGCTTCGGCGGCCGCACACCCCTCACCACGGCCATCCGGGGGGACTACTTCGGGCGGGCGTCCTTTGGCAAGATTCTGGGGGCGTCCATGGTGCCCATGAACGTGCTGCTGCTCATCGCCGGGCCTATGGCCGGGTTCCTACGCGACGAGTTGGGCGACTACGACCTGGCCTTTCTGATCCTGGCCGGGCTCAACTGTCTCGGCGCGGTCCTCTTTCTCATCGCCCGCCGGCCCAACCTTCAACAGGTCGCTGGGGCCGCCGCCAGGGCGAAATAAAGAAGGCGCACCCACGCGGGGCGCGCCTTCTGTCCTTCACCGGATTTATTCTAGGAAACGCTCTGTGAGAGCAGCTCCTTCAACTCCACCACCGTGGCGGCGATCCAGTCGTCGGCCTTGGCGGCGGTGCGGGCGCGGCGCTGCTGGCCGAACTCGCGGTCGTCGATGCCCGGGTTCTCGTCGCGGATGGCCTTCTCGATCTCCTGCTGCTCTTTCACCGCGATCTGAGGCCGCTCGATCCAGTGGCAGATGTGCTCGTGGTCCGCGGTGTAGAACACGGCCACGGGGATGGACTGGTATTTACCCTGGTTCAGGAACTCGTCCATGATGTCGGTGTGGGAGTCCCTGGGGAAGATGCTGATGGGGATACCGGCGGCTTCTGCGACCCTGGCCAGCACCGGCAGGCCGCGCACCACGTCGCCGCACCAGTCCTCTCCGATGACCATCATCTTGGCGGGACCGTTGGGGCGCTGGGCCATCTCCTTGAAGAAGGCAGCGTCCTCGTCGCTCACCTGGAAACCGTCATAGAAGCCTTCGAACCGGGCCTTGTTGACGTTGATCTGGTCGATGTAGTCGGGATAGCTGAATCCCTGGGCGAAACGTTCCGGAGTTACTACGCTGTTTTCTCTAGCCATGGTTCCACCGTAATCCAAGATTTTCTGGTCTGGGATGCGTTGGCGGGCCGACGGCCCGCTAGCCGATCTCTCAACCGGTCATGCCCTCGAAGCCGACCTCCACCCTGCCGTCGGGATAGATGATGATGGGCACGGTGTCGGCGTAGTCCAGGGCGGCGTCCAGGTCGTCCTGGCTCTGGTCCACCCGCACCTCTTTGTATTTGATCCCCTGCTTCTTCCAGGAGGCCCGCAGGGCGTCGCAGGCGGGGCAGACGGTGAGGGTGTAAACCAATGGGATGTCGGCCATGCATCGGCCTCCTTTTCTTTCTTCCGGCCATTGCCCGGTCTGGAGATATGCCATTCTACAACGGGCATAGGGCACTGTCATCCGCACTCGCCGGCCTTCTTGTCCGGCCTGATGGCCACGGCTATAATGGCTGAGGGGCGCATTTGAAACTCCACCACCATCCGCAGGCGCGCCCGAACTGGAAAATTCACCTGAAAAGCTAATGGAGAATGAATGTTCGCGCTATTTGTAACCGTGAAGATCAAGCCTGGCCATCGAGCAGAGTTCATCGAGGCCACCATGGGAGACGCCGTGGGATCCAACACCGCCGAGCCCGGCTGCGTCAGGTTCGACGTCATGGCCGATGCCAACGACGAGAACACGGTCTACCTCTACGAGGTCTACAACGACCGTGATTCCTGGGAAACTGCCCACCGCTCCGCTCCCCACTACACCAAGTGGCGCGAGACCGTGGCGGACTGGTTCGACGGCGACCCCCAGCGTGTGGAGCTGAGCCCCATATACATCAAAGAACACGGGACGATCAGTTAATCCAGGCAGTCAATCCGGGCGATTTCCGCCGACTCAGAGGAAGAAACCATGGCTACACAGCATGAAACCGCGTCAGGCGCCGCAGGCCAATCTGGTGAGATTGAGCAATACGACGTCATAGTTATCGGCGCCGGTGTCACCGGGCTCTACGCGCTGTACCGGTTGCGTGAACTGGGCTTCACCGCCAAGTCCTTCGAAGAAGGCAGCGGCGTGGGAGGCACTTGGTTCTGGAACCGCTACCCCGGCTGCCGCTTCGACTCCGAGAGCTATTCCTACGGGTATTCCTTCTCCGAAGAACTGCTCCAGGAATGGGACTGGAAGGAGCATTATTCCGCCCAGCCCGATACCGAACGCTACCTGAACTATGTGGCCGACAAATTCGACCTACGCAAGCACATCCGGCTTAACTCCAGGGTCATGTCCGCCGTCTTCGACGAAAAGGAAGACCGCTGGGAGGTGGTAATGGAGGATGGCCACCGGGCGCGGGGCCGGTTCCTGGTCACCTCCGTGGGCATCCTGTCCGCCGGTTACACCCCCGACTTCGAGGGTAAGGACACCTTCAAGGGCATCAGCTGCCACACCGGCCGTTGGCCCCAGGAAGGGGTGGACATGAAGGGCAAACGGGTGGGCGTCATCGGCACCGGTGCCTCGGGGGTCCAACTGATCACCGAGATCGCCAAAGAGGTGGGCCACCTGACCGTGTTCCAGCGGACCGCCAACTTCTGCGCGCCCCTGCGCAACGGGCCCATCGACGACGAGACCCAGAAGCAGATCAAGGCCAGCTATCCCGAGATCTTCAAGAAGTGCATGGAGACCGCCGGTTCCTTCATGCACGAGTTCGATACCCGCTCGGCCATGAGCGTATCACCGGAGGAACGGCTGGAGCAGTACGAGCGGCTTTGGCAGGAGCCCGGCTTCAAGAAGTGGCTGGGCAATTTCTACGACGTGATGCTGCCCGGCGAAGCCAACGAGGACTACGCCGAGTTCTTCAAGAACAAGATACGGGAGCGCGTCCACGACCCCGTGGTGGCTGAGATGCTGATTCCCAAGACCCACATGTTCGGCTCTAAGCGGCTTCCCTGCGAGAGCGGCTATTACGAGGTCTTCAACCAGGACAATGTCCTGCTGGTGGACGTCCGTGAGGCCCCCATCCAGCGCATCACCGAGACTGGGCTGCAGACCACCGATGCCGAATACGAATTCGAGATTCTGGTCTACGCCACCGGTTTCGATGCCGTGACCGGTTCTCTGAGCAGGCTCCATATCGAAGGCGAGGGCGGCAAGACCCTGTCGGACAAATTCGCCAACGGTCCCCGCACCTTCATGGGCGTGCAGAGCGCAGGGTTCCCCAATCTGTTCACCATAAACCAGGCCTCGGTGGGCAACTTCGTGCGCGCCGCCGAGCCCCTGGTGGACTGGATCTGCGAGGCCATGGACTACGTGCGGCAGAACGGCTACACCTGCATCGCCGCCACGCCCGAGGCGGAGGCGGACTGGACCAGGCACGTCGCCGAGGAGGGCAAGAAGATCCTGCGCTCCCAGGCCGACTCGTGGTTCGTCGGCGCCAACATCCCGGGCAAGGCCCGCGGCTTGCTGACCAGCCCGGACAGCGCGCCGGTGATGCGTGCCAAGCGGGCCGCCGTGGCCGAAAAGGGTTACGAAGGATTCATCCTGCGCTAACCGCCCAACGGTAAACCAGGTCAACAAAAAAGGGCGTCCCGGATAGCCGGGACGCCCTTTTTTGTTGACCTGGAATCATCTACCGGAAGGAGGGCATGACCTTCTCTGTGAGCAGTTTCAGAGAGCTGGTGGTCTTCTCCCGGGACATGAGCCCCCGGTTGGTGAGCATCAGATTTCGGATGCCCAGGTCGCGCAGCAGGGCCACCTGTTCCGCCACCCGTTTGTAGCCGCCCACCAGGTTCTCCGGCTTCTCCGGATCGGGCGTTTCACCGTAGCCGTCGCGCTCCATGGGCGCCCTCTGGGCCGAGACCTCCATCTCCGGGGGGTTCCACGTCTGCCGGTACTCTTCCATCTTGGCGTAGGCTTTTTGATGGGCCGGCAGAAACTCGTCGAAGGCCTGCTGGTCGGTCTCGGCCACGTGCATCTCCCGCCAGACCCAGATCTGGTCCAGGTTCTGCTCCACCTGTTCCTCGCTGAACCCGGATGCCGCCATGGTATCTCGGTAGAGCTGTATCTGTTCGGCCACCACGTTGAAGGTGCTGCTGCGCAGGAGCACCGGCCGGCCGATCTTGGCCATCTCGATCACCGACGGCGTGGTGGAGCAGGCTCTGGCCAGGGGCGGGTGCGGCTTCTGGTAGGGCCTGGGGCGGACCCCAGGGAATGACACCTGCCAGTGCTTGCCCTGGAAGTCCAGGTTTTCGGTGGTCCAGGCCTTGACCAGCAGCTCTTCGGCTTCGTCCAGTTGGTCGGCCCCCAAGGCGGGGTTGCTGCCGAAGCCCACGTACTCGTAGGCGTTGTAGTTGGAGCCCCGGCCCGTGCCCACCACCAGGCGTCCCTGGCACAGATTGTCCAGCAGCGCCGTCTGGATGGCCACCCGCACCGGGTTGTGGAGGGGCAGCTCAATGATCCCGAAGCCCAGCATGATCTGCTTGGTCTTCACGGCAACCGCGCTGGCGAACACCAGCGGGTCGCCGTAGACGCACTCGCCGGTGAAATAGTGCTCGGCGAACCAGATGGCGTCCATGCCCAGTTCTTCGGCTAGTTGGGCCTCATCCAGGCACGCCGCGATCTCCTGTTGGTCCCGGGTATCGTCGAACTTCATGGGGTACAAGAAGTGACCGAACCGCATGGCTACTCAACTCCAGCCGTCGTCTGCCAGGGGCGACAGTGGCGCCCCGGACGCCGCAATTGTACACCGGCTGGAGCGCCGGTGGAGCACGTGCCTACCGCAAGCGGCCCACGAAGAAGGTTGCGGTCAGCCACGGGTCTTTGCTGGTCCCGTCGGCGCTGTTCTCCGAGGATTTGGTCATGGTGAAGACAACCGGAGAACCGGGGGCGCTGCTCATGGTCTGGCCGGAGACCGTGGCGGAGATGGGTATGGTCTAGTCCGCAGCCGCCACGATGCTGCAAACTCCCTCGGATTCTTGAATCTCTAGGACGTCCGACCCGCCTAGGGTTGCCGTGCCCGTGATCTGGGACCCGGTCTGGACCAACACGGCCGAGACGGAACCTTCGATGGGCAGGGTCGTGCCACAGATGGGAAAGTCGTGGGTATACACCCCGCTGTAGCGGCCCAGCCAGGTACCTCCGAAATCCGAGACCGGTGCTTCTGGAGTGAGCCCGACTGGCGGGGCTGTTGGTTCCCGCGTCGGTGCCACAGTCGGTGGAGGGGGAGCGGTGGGACCCAGCGTCGGTGGTGGCGCGGTTGCCGTCAGCGGCTGTGACGTGGGAGTGGGAATCCCGGCCCACGCCTCTTTTCGGGCGGTCTTGTGGGCGCCGGCATAGTCTCCCTTGTTGAACTGCTCCATCACCGGGTCGTCACCCCGGTCGCAGGCCTCAAAGTCGGAGATTGTGGTGTGGCAGCGTTTGGCGATCTCAGTCCGTACCCTGAGTTTGGCAACGCCGTCCGCCAGCACGGGGTCGGCGGCGTTGAGCAGCTCGGAACCCGGCACCACCGCGTCCACCAGCGCGTCCATGAAGCAGACCAGCAGCCGCCAGGCGGCGGAATTGGCGAATAGGCTTTCGGCAGGGCCTGTTGCTTTTCAGCCGAAGGGTCCTGGGGCTGCCGGAGCTGCCATCATCCCCGCATTGGGTGCGAATCCAGGCGTCATATCCCGGCTGGTATCGTAGACCAACTCGATGTCGCCGCCCAAGATATCTTCCAAGAGACTCTTGACGGCGTCCAGGACTTCAGGGTCGGAATCGATCCTCTCCAGTACAGAGCCAACCTGGTCCACGTAGTCGGCGAAACCCTGGCGGTCGGTGGGGACTTCGGTCTCGGCCAGTTGGGCCAGGATGTCCAATTTCTGCTCGGTAACTTCCTCGGGTGGTCCCGTCGGCGCCGGCGGAATGGTGGGTGTGGGGCGGATGTCAGGTGGGGTAGTGGGAGAAGGTGTCTCACCGGTTGACCCGCCGCAGGCAGAAAGGAGCAGCAAGGCACCCGCTAGTAGTAAGAAGATGGTCAAGATCAGCCGCAGTCTGGGCCTCATGATGACTCCTTCTGGCCGGTTGTCCATGCCTGCCGGGCGAGTCGTACTTCCAGTGTAAACCTACCGGGGTGGCTTAGCTACCAACCTCGCTCAAAAACAAAAAGGGGCGGGCCATTGGCCCGCCCCTTTTTGTTTTCTTGTTCCCGCTTTAGTCGGCCAGGTGCACCACGGCGGTGACCCTGGGCACGTTGCCCACGATGCGGGTGGTATGGCCCGAACCGGTCAGGTCCTCGGCCAGGTTGACGTCGCCGGGGCCCAGGCGGTAGATGGTGCCGTCCTTCAGGCCAATCTCAGCCTCGCCGGACAGGGTGATGAGGTATTGGCGGCGGGGGGCGATGTGCCAGTCGCTGAAATACCCTGGCTCCTGTGAGCGGAACACGATGCCTTTCACGTCATGCAAGGTGTTCCAGTTGGGGTGTTCAGTGGGGTTTATCTCTTCGATGTGGGACTGGCCGTCGTCGCCGGTGTACAGTCTGATGGAACCCATTGTTCTCCCTCCAAAATTTTCAGTCTTGGTTATTGCCGGTTAATTATACGGATCTCTTCAACCGCCACACTTGCCCACCAACCGTTGGTGGTGCCTTCCGGCCAAAGTCGAGAGTCTCGATGAATCGGACACGTTGAACCACCGTTGCCTCGGTTGTATCTCGCCCCGAGACATGGCTTATGCACGCCCTTCGACAAGCTCAGGACGAACGGTTTGCGAGACGGTAACCAAACCTCGCGATTGACTGAAGCGGCCCTTCGACACACGCAGGACCAACGGCTTGCCACCCGCCCTGCCGCCCCACCAGCCAATCATCGCCTACCAAGATAACTTGATACCGTGCGAATTCCGGGGGAAAGTCGGAAGCTACAGCTATTCCGACAGGAACCCTTTTATCGCCGTGTAGGCCTCGTCGGGCAGTTCCTCCGCGATGTAATGGCCACAAGGAAGTGCGTGCCCCCGCACGTCGGTGGCATAGTCGCCCCAGACCTTGAGCACGTCCTGGGTCCGCCCAACGTAGCCGGTGGAACTCCACAGCGCCATCATGGGGCAGGTTATCTTCCGGTCGAAGTCTTCCTCGTCGTGGACCAGGTCGATGCTGGCCCCGGCCCGGTAGTCCTCGCATACCGCGTGGATAGTGCCCGGGTCCTTGAAGCAACTGATGTAGTGCTCCAGGGCCTCGGGGGTGAACACCTTGCCGGCGTCCTTTGTACGGTCGAAGCCACGGCGGGCGAAGAACTCGGGGTCGGCCCCGATTACCCGCTCCGGAAAATCGAAGGGCTGGATCAGGAAGAACCAGTGGTAGGTGTTGGTGGCGAACTCCTTATTCACGATCTGGAACATGTGCCGCGTGGGGACGATGTCCAGAGTTGCCAGCTTGAGTACCCGGTCCTGGTGGTCCTTGGTCAGCCGGTGAGATACCCTGGCGCCCCGGTCGTGGCCTACCAGGAAGAACTGGTCGAAGCCCAACTCCTTCATCACGTCCGCTTGGTCCTGGGCCATGACGCGCTTGGAGTAGTTCATGTGCTCCGGGTCGCCCTGCACCTTGCCACTCTCGCCGTAGCCGCGCAGGTCGGGGCAGACCACGGTGAAGTCCTCGGCCAGCCTGGGTGCGATCTTGTTCCACATGGCGTGGGTCTGGGGGTAGCCGTGGAGCATCAAGAGGGGCGGTCCGCTGCCACCCTTCACTAGGTTGATGGTGGTGCCGTTGACGTCCAGCTTCAGGTTTTCGAATCCTTCAAACATGCTCTTGCTCCCCTTGGAGTTGTTTAGGCCGGCGCCAGGGCCCGCTCCAGCACCCGGCGCAGCGCGGCGGCGAATGTATCCACCTCTCCCTTGCCGATCTCGGTGGAGACGGCGCCCACCAGGTTGGAGGCCATGAGGATACCCTCGTTCATCAGCCCTAAAAAGACCTGGTGGCGGAAGGCCGCGTCCTCGGCGGCGATGTCCCGGTAGCCCACCAGTTCGTCGCTGGTGAAGTGGATACCGAATAGGGACCCCAGCCCCGTGACCTGGACAGGGATCTCCAACTCGGCGCCGACCTTGAGAATCTCTGCTTTCAGGTAATCGGTCATCTCGGCCAGCTTGCGGTAGACTTCTGGAGTGAGCTCATCCAGTGTCACCGACCCGGCCAGCATGGTCACCGGGTTGGCGTTGAAGGTGCCCGCGTGGGCCACTCTGGGTCCGCCCTGGGCCGTCGGGTCGTAGAGGTCCATGATGTCCTTGCGGCCGCCGAAGGCCCCGATGGAGAATCCGCCGCCGATGATCTTGCCCAGGGACGTCATATCCGGTGTGATGCCGTAGTACTCCTGGGCTCCGCCGTAGGAGGCCCGGTAGCTGATGACCTCGTCGAAAATCAGGACGATGCCGTTGTCCGTGGTGAAGTCGCGGAGCATGCTCAGGAATTCGGTGGTTGCCGGCAGCATCCCCACCGACCCCAGCATGGGTTCGATGATCACCGCCGCCAATTGGTCCTTGTTCTCCTCCAGGGTCTGGCGGGCGATCTCAGTCTCGTTGAAGGGCACCACCACCACCTGGCTCAGGGTGCCCTCTCCCAGTCCCTCGGTGGCGGCCAGGGCGTCGGGATGGCTGCGTTCGCCGGCCTTGGCCGGGTTTACCCGCACGCTGACGCTCACCTGGTCGTGGCTCCCGTGGTAGCCGCCCTCCACCTTGGCGATCTTGCTCTTGCCGGTGGCGGCGCGGGCGGCCCGGATGGTGTTCAGGGTGGCCTCGGTGCCGGAGTTGGTGAAGCGCACCAGATCGAAACTTGGTATGCGCTCGCAAAGTAGCTTGGCCAGGCGTATCTGGTGGGGGTTGGGGGCGTTGTAGACCACGCCCTGGCCCATCTGGTTGCCCACCGCGTCTACCACGGACTTGGGTCCGTGACCCAGGATAAGCGAGGTCATGGTGCCGATGAAGTCCAGGCGGTCGGTGCCGTCCGAGTCTATGACATGGCAGCCCTGGGCGCTGTCGACGAATATGGGGTAGGGCGCCCAGAAGATGGAATTCCTGCTGTCGCCGCCGGGCAGGTACCGCTTGGCCTCCTCCCACAGGTCCTTGGACTTGGGAGTGGTCTGGAGGTACCTCTCCAGCTCATTGACCGTATCGGTCATTGGGGCCTCCTAGATGGTTGGTCTCTATTCCGGTGTCGGGAATGGGGTTAGTCCGCCGTTGACGCCGCCGGGGCTTCGGATACCGGATCCGCGGCAGGGAAGTAGAGCCGGCGCAAGGCAGGGCTCAACAGACTGATGGCCACGATTACCACAAATACACCTCCGCCCACCACCAGCACCGCCGATGGGGTGAAGATGTCGGCGAAACCGGCGTTGATCATGTTGGTGACGGCCATGCTGCCGCCCACGTGCACCGAGTAGACGCCGGCCACCCGGCCCCGCACGTGGTCTTCGGTCAAAGACTGGATGATGGTGTGGCTGATGGTCATGAACCCGGCTTGGTTGATGCCCATGGTCACCGTGGCGGCGATGGAGAGCACGGGATCGCTGGACCAGGCCAGGAGCATGGGCCCCAACCCGCTGGTGAAGGCGAAGAACAAGAACAGCTTGCCCCGCACCGAGTTGCTGCGTACTCCGGCCATGAAGATTGACGCCAGCAGCGCACCGGCGCCCACGCCGCCGATGAGATAACTGGCCCCCACGGAGCCGGCCCCCAGTTTGTTCTCGGACAGGGCGGGCAGCAGGGACTCGTAGGACATGGTCAGCGCGCAGTGGGCCAGGACCAGCAGCACAATGGACATGATCATGGGACGCCGGTACACGTAGACGAAACCAGCCAATAGGTTGGTCCAGAACCCCTGGTTCTTGTTTATCACGCCCGTGGACCGGGTCTTTACCTTGGACACCTGGTAGAAGCCGCAGAGGTAGAACCCGCCGCAGAGCCAGAAGGCAGCCTCCACGTTCAGGTAACCCAGCAGCGGCACGATGGCCAGCGCGCCGACCATCCTGGCGCCCTGTTGGGTCGCCTGGTTCAGGGCGATGCCGTTCATCAGGTGTTCTTTGGCCACCAGGTTTGGGATCAGCGCGGTGGCGGTGGTCATCTGGCTGGCGCGCAGGGTGCCGTTCACCAGGGCCAGGAATGTCAGCGCCCAGGGACCGGCGTGGCCGCTCATCACCAGGAGCGCCAGGAGGGTGTTGTTGCCGAAGTTCAGCAGGAATATCCAGCGCAACAGCGACTGGCGGTCGAACCTGTCGGCCAAGAATCCGGCGATGGGCGTGGAGAATACCCTGGGGAAGATGGCGGCGAAGGTGACAATGCCGACCCACAGAGAGCCGTCGGTGATCTCGAAGGCCAGCCAGCCGCGGGCTACTATCAACGCCCAGGCAGCGGACGCGGAGAAGGTGGTGGCTATCCAAAGCCGCCGGTAGTCCTCGTATTGCAGGGCGAGGAGAAACCGGTCACGTGTCGTCGCTAGAAGGGTTCTCATCTTGTTCCTTGGTACGCTCAGGCCCGTTGGACACGCAAGATTATAGCAGTAGTCACAAGCCGGTTGGACGAGCCACATGGCCGGTCTTCCCCTCCTTGACTACGCCTACACCGCTAACTACAATCGCCAAAGCCACTCCCGAGTCTCCTAACAGTCGTGAATCGAGGCTAGATAATGCCCTTCCAAGCCCCCGAAGAGGGCGTCCTGCTGCCCCCATACCGGGTCCTGGACCTGACCGGACCCGAGGGTGTTTTCTGTGGCAAGCTGCTGGCCGATTACGGGGCCGATGTGGTGAAGGTAGAGCCGCCCTCCGGCGACGCCACCCGGCAACGGGCCCCCTTCGTGGGCGACGAGCCCGGCCCGGAACGAAGCGCCTACTTTCTCTTCTACAACACCAACAAACGCTCGGTCACCCTGGACCTGACCACGGCCCAAGGGCAGGACCTGTTCAAGAAATTGGCGGCCTCGGCGGACGTGGTGTTGGAGAGCTTTCCCGTGGGCCACATGAAGTCCCTGGGTCTGGACTTCGATACTTTGAAACAGGACAACCCAGGCCTGGTGATGGCATCCATCACCCCCTTTGGCCAGACCGGCCCCTGGAAGGACTACAAGTCCACCGACCTCATATCCCTGGCCGCCAGCGGGTTCATGCAGATAACCGGCGACCCAGACGGCCCTCCTTTGCGCCAGGGCAACGAGCAGTCCCACTTCCCCGGCTCCCAGTACGCCGCCGCCGCCGTCCTGGGCGCGTTGTTCTACCGGGATATGCAGGGCGGGCCCGGCCAGCACGTGGACGTCTCCATGCAGGAGGCAATGATCACCTACTACACCGACGCCCACCCGGCCCTGGCCTGGCAGCAGCGGCAGGAGAACGTGACCCGCGTCGGCACCAACTCCACCCTGGTCATCCCCCTGGGGGCCTACCCCAGCAAGGACGGCTGGATCTCGGCGGGCATCATCACGCCCCGGGAGTGGGAGAACCTGTCCCAGTGGATGTACGAGGTTACCGGCAACGAAGAGATACTGAGCGACGACTACAAGGGTGGTAACCAGGACCGCGCCCCCCACAACGACATCATCACCGCCCTGGTCATCGATTTCACCACCCGCTTCACCTCCGAGGAGCTTTTCCACCAGGGCCAGGAGCGGAACCTGGTCTTTATTCCGGTGAACACAGTACCCGACCTGTTGGCCGACCCCCAGCTGGAGGCCAGCAATTTCTGGTTCGAGATTGACCACGCCGAGGCGGGCAAGATGAGGTACCCCCTGGGCGTCTTCGACAGTGAAGAGGTCTCGCCCAACACCAAACCCGCTCCCCACCTGGGCCAGGACAACGGCGCAATCTTGGGCGGCGAATTGGGCCTCAGCGAAACCGACCTGGCATCCCTCCGTTCCCAGGGAGTGATTTAACATGGCCAACCCGCAGAGACCCCTGGAGGGAGTCCGCATCTTGGAATTGGGTCCCTATGTTGCCCTGCCAATGACCGGCCGCATCCTGGCGTCCCTGGGCGCGGAGGTCATCAAGGTCGAGACCAACAAGGTGCTGGACGAGATGAACTTCATCCCCGCCTGGTCCCGGGGCGGCGGCCAACCCGAATTCCAGCGGGCCAAGAAACGCATCACCATCGACGTCCGCACGCCCGACGGCATGGAAGTCTTCAAGGAACTGGTCAAGGTAAGCGACGTGTTCATGACCAACTTCCGCCGTAACATCCTGGACCGTTGGGGCATCGACTTCCCCGAGTTGAGAAGGCTCAGGCCCGATATCATCCTCATGTGGCAGACCGGCCTGGGCGGCATCGGCCCCTATTACACCTACAAGTCCTACGGGATTCTGGTGCAGCACATGGGCGGCGTGTCTCTCATGTCCGGTGAGGAAGGGGAGCCTCCTGCCACCATCAACACGTCCTATTCCGACTACCACACCGGCGTCTTCCAGCCCGTGGCCATCATGGGCGCGTTGTTGCGCCGCCGGTTGACGGGACAGCCCGCCACCATGGAGTCGTCCATCTTCAAGTCGGGCGCCGTCACTGCCGGCCCGCCGCTGCTGGACTATCAGTCCAACGGCCGGACGCCCCAGCGCATCGGCAACCGCGACCAATCCGCCGCGCCCCACGGCGTCTACCAATGCCAGGGCGAGGACCGGTGGTGCGCCATCGCCGTACGGACCGAGGAAGAGTGGACAGCCTTCCGGCGCTGCATTGGAGACCCAAGCTGGTGCCAAGAATCGGGATTCGCATCCCTGGAATCGCGCCTGGCAAACCAGGACCGGCTGGACGAATTGGTGGGCCAATGGACCGCCTGCCTTACTGCCGAGGATGCCATGGCCCAACTCCAGGCCGCGGGCGTTCCGGCAAGCGTCGTCTCCCAGGGACAGGACCTGCACCAGAGCGAACACCTCAAGGCCAGGGAGTTCTACCGGGAGACGCCCTTCTATCTGGCCGACCGCTCCCGGCCCGCATACGAGTGGGAAGGGGGGACCGGCCTGGCCGCGGCCAACCCGCCCAAGCTCTCTGAGTCACCCATGGACTTCGGCTACTACAGCAACATCGGCGAGGACAACCAATACGTCTTTAAAGAGGTCCTGGGCATGTCCGATGCCGAGATAACCCGCCTGACCGAAAACCAGTCTCTCTATTAATGCTGAAAGCTGACGGCTGTTGGCTGACAGCTTAACCCGTGAGGAAAAATGGCCGATTACAGCAAATACGAACACCTGCTATTCGACATCAAAGACGGCGTCGCCCTAGTAACCATCAACCGTCCTGACGTCTACAACGCCACCGACTTCAAGCTCCACAACGAACTGAGCAAGGTCTGGCTGGACTTGGGTCAGGATGACGATGTGCGGGTGGTGGTCATCACCGGGGCCGGCCCAGCCTTCTCCGCCGGCGGCGACTTCGACCTGATCGAGGAGTCCATCGGCAACGCCAAGGTCATCGCCGGCACCATGGAAGAGGCCCGTGATATCGTCCACAACTTGATCAACCTGGACAAGCCCGTCATCTCCGCCATCAACGGCGTGGCCGTGGGCGCCGGCCTGGCCGTGGCCCTTTTGGCCGACATCTCCATCGCCTCGGACCGGGCCCGTTTCACCGACGGCCACGTGCGCCTGGGCGTGGCGGCGGGCGACCACGCGGCGGTGATCTGGCCCCTGCTCATCGGCATGGCCAAGGCCAAGTACTACCTGATGACCTGCGATTTCCTGGACGGCACCGAGGCGGAACGCATCGGCCTGGTCAGCCAGGTGGTGCCCCACGATGAGCTGATGGACAAGGCCATGGACGTGGCCAGGCGTTTGGCCAGTGGGTCCCAGCCGGCCCTGCGCTACACCAAACGCTCCCTGAACCAGTGGCTCAGGCAGGCCGAGCACACCGCCTTCGACTACTCCCTGGCCCTGGAGATGCTGGGGTTCTTCGGCGAGGATGTCCGCGAGGGCCTGGACTCGGTGCGGGAAAAGCGCGATCCCAAATTCCCCTCTGCCCAATAGGCGCGGCCAGGGATTCAGATGCAGTACAGAAAATTCGGCAACACCGGCATCCAGATTTCCGAGATTGGCTTCGGCTGCGGAGACGTCGGTGGCATCATGGTGCGGGGCGAGCCCGCCGACCAGGTGCGGGCGGTGGCCAGGGCCATGGAACTGGGCATCAACTACTTCGACACCGCCTCCCGTTACGGCGCGGGCCAGTCAGAGATAAACCTGGGCCGGGTGCTTAAAGAGCTGTCGGCGGACGTCTACGTCGGCACCAAATACAGCCTGGGCGAGGCCGACCCCTCGGACCTGAAGGGCGGGGTGGTCGCGTCGGTGGACGCTAGTCTGAAGCGGCTGGGCCGGGAGTCCGTGGACCTGATCCAACTCCACGACCGCATCGCCTCCCAGACCGATGTGAAGTCCCGGGCCATCACCGTGTCCGACGTTCTGGGCGAGGTGAACCAGGCCATAGACGTCCTCAAGTCCCAGGGCAAGGTGCGGTCCTGCGGGCTGACCGGAGTGGGCGACCCCATGGATATCCAGGAAGTTGTCGCTTCGGGCACCGTCAACTCGGTGCAGACGGTCTACAACCTGGTGAACCCCAGCGCCGGGGCCGAAGCCCCGCCGGGATTCGATATGCCCGACTACGCCGGACTCATCGACCTGGCCGCTGAAAAAGAGGTTGGCGTGTTGGTGATCCGGGTCTTAGCGGCGGGCGCCCTCACCGGAACACCGGAGCGCCATCCGGTGGCCGTGCCCACCGTGGCGCCCATCGGCTCGGGCCGCGACTACGACCAGGACATGGCCCGCGGACGCCAGTTCTCCTTCCTGGTGGAGGGGGGCATCGCTGACGAGATGCCCGAGGCCGCCATCCGGTTCGCTCTGAGCAATCCCGGTGTTTCCACGGTGCTGGTGGGCTATTCGGACATGGACCACCTGGAAAAATCGGTACAGTACGCCGCCAAGGGGCCACTGCCGGCCGAGGCCCTGAGCCGTTTCCCCGCCCAATGGGCGACGTTTGTCAGCTAACCCTGGGTGTGAGTTAGAAACATGAACGAGATACTGGGCAACCTGGACAGCCTGCGCACGGCCATGGACAACGGCGAATTCGACGCCATCATCGCCATGTCCCCGGAGAACGTTCCGTATACCTCGGGCGTCGGTATCTGGTCGCAGAAGGTGATACGCGACCGCCTGGCCCTGGTGGTCTGGCCCAGGGAGGGCGAGCCCACCCTGATAGTGGCCACCAATGAGGAAGGCTATGTCCGGGAGAAGTCCTGGATCACCGACGTCCGGGCCTATTCCCAGCACCAGGATTCGCCCATAAAGATGCTCTCCGACGTGTTACATGAGAAGGGTATGGGCGCGGGCCGAATCGGCATTGAACCTGCCTATCTGACCGCCGACTACTACCTAGAGCTGCTGGAGACCATGCCCGAGGCCAAGTTCGGCTCCTGCGAGCCCATGCTCCAGCAGGTACGGATGATCAAGACCGACGCCGAGATTGAGCTGCTGAGCCGGGCCGCCACCTCCACCGAGCGGGCCCTCATGGCCACTTACTCCACCGCCCGCCCCGGCGAGAAGGAACGGGACCTGGTCGCCCGGTTGGGGGCCAACATCCTACAGTCGGGGGCCGAGCTGCCGTCCTTCCTGTTCTTCACAGTTGGGCCCAACACCGGCTACGCCCACCCCGACCCCACCGACATCGAGCTCCAGCCCAACGACGTGTTGAAGGCCGACTGCGGCGGCTGGTACTCGGGCTATTTCTCGGACATCGGCCGGACGGTGGTGGTGGGCAAGGCGACGGAAGAGCAGCACTCCATCTACAACCGGCTGGCCGAGGTGCACCGAAAGACCATCGCCACCATGACGCCCGGCGTGCCGGCCTCCGAGGTCTACCGGCAGAACGTGGATTTCTACAAAGAGGCGGACATTGAGTTCAATCTGCCCTTTGCCGGGCACGGTCTGGGCCTCTACATCCACGAGATGCCCATGCTGGCCGCCATGGACGACACACCCCTGGCCCCCAACATGGTCTTCGCGGTGGAGACCAGGGTCAGGTGGCCCGGCGTCCAGGGATTCCACATCGAAGACCTGGTGGTCATCCGTGAAGACGGCCCGGAGATAATCACCAAGTTCATGGACACCAGCCGCCTGATGGAGCTGTAGGTTCACGCTGTACCGCCACCACCCACGCGGCATTCTCACCCGTAGGGGCGGGGTGGAAACCCGCCCTGCTCCGCGTTGACCTACGGCCGGATCAGCAGCAGCGCCAGCACCACGATCGTCAGCACAACCAGCAGGTTTATCCGGGCGGTCATCAACACCAACTTGCGGGCCAGGCTCTGGGGCGGCGGTTCGCCCGCCAAGCGGGCCTGCCGCAGGCGTTCCAGCATGCGCGGGCCCAACCAGAAATCGTGGACGAAGCTCAGCACCAGCACGAACAGGAACAGCCCGCTCTTGGCCTGGAGAATGTGCATGAAACGGCTGTCGTTGGTGAAGAAAACATCGGGCCTGGGACCACTGGGGTATCAGGCCCGATAGGCACCGGTCACCGCCAGCAGGATCATGGACGCCCAGGCCACCGGCAGGAACCGGTTGGCCGCGTCCCGGAGCATCTCCAGCCCCGGTCCCGGTTGGCCCGACGCCATGTCCCGCCGCGCCAGGGGCAGCATGACCATCACCAGGAACAACATTCCGCCCAACCAGGTAATGGCCGATATAACGTGGATGACCACTGCGGCTTGGTACATGATTATTGGGCCGTGTAGCCGCCGTCCACGGCCATGTTATGTCCAGTCATGAACGATGCGGCGTCCGAGGATAACCACAGCACAGCCTCGGCAATCTCGGTGGGCTGTCCCAGGCGTCCCAGGGGGTGCCGCGCGGCTACCTCTTCCTGGTAGCCGTCCACCCTGTCGAAGATCCCCTGCACCAGCGGAGTCTGGATGTAGCCGGGGCAGACGGCGTTGATCCGTATCCCTTGGGAGGCGTACTCCAGGGCCGTCGCCCTGGTCAGGCCCGCCACACCGTGCTTGGCGGCAACGTAGGCGGCCGTGCCCCGGATGCCCACCAGCCCCGCGATGGACGCCGTGTTCACGATGGCCCCGCCGCCCTGCTTTATCATCTGGGGGATCTCGGCCTTCATGCAGAGCCAGACTCCCTTCAGGTTGATGCCCATCACCCGGTCCCAGTCCTCCTCCAGGTAATCGGCGGTCAGGTGCCGGTCGGTCCCGCCCGAGATGCCGGCGTTGTTGAAGGCGCAGTCCAGGCTCCCAAAGGCCTCCACTGCCTGGGCCACCATGGCCTGGGTGTCATCGGCCTGGGAAACGTCCGCGTGGACCAGGACGGCCTCCCCGCCGGCCTCTTTGATCTGCTGGACCGTCTCTTCGCCGCCTTCCACGTTCACGTCGGCGACCACCACTCTGGCGCCCTCCCTGGCGTAGGCCAATGACGCCGCGCGTCCGATGCCGGAGCCGGCTCCGGTCACCAATGCTGTCTTGCCGTCCAGTTGTCCGGCCATGTTTTTCTCCCGGCGTTCGATCGAGTTGACGGGATTATACCCACGCCCCACAGATTGGCAACTTTTCTGAGTCATTTGGAACGTGTAATATAGCCCCTTCAATCCCCCAATCATGGGAAGGTGCTTATGCCAGACGTTACTCCCAACATGCCGGACTACGAAAAGGGTCTCCAAGACCACTATCTGGATGTCCCCGAATTTTTCAACTTCGGATTTGACATCGTGGACAAATGGGCCGATGACCGCACCAAACTGGCCCTGTTGTCGGTTGACCACAGCGGGGAAAACGCCCAGCACCATACCTTCTGGGATCTGAAAATCCTCTCCAATAAGTTCGCCAATGTCCTGCGCGGCCGGGGCATCAAGAAGGGCGACCGGGTCTTCATCATGCTGCCCCAGGTAGCGGAGTGGTACGTGGCCATGCTGGGACTGATGAAGCTGGGGGCGCTGCCCATGCCGGGCACCGCACTGCTCACGCCCAAGGACATTGAATACCGCATCCAGACGGGTGAGGCCGTGATGGCCATCACCGACGACGAGAACGCGGCCAAGGTCGAGGAGGCCGCCGGCGCCTGCCCCTCACTGGAACATCTTCTCATGATGTCCGGCGAAAAACGGGGCTGGGTGTCGTACAATCAGGAGATGTCCGGCGCCTCGCCGGTCTTGGAAGACGTGGAGCCCACCCGGAGCGACGACCCGCTGCTGATCTATTTCACGTCCGGGACCGTGGGCTATCCCAAGATGGTGCTCCACACCCAGGCGTCCTGCGCCATCGGCCACATCATCTCCGCCAAATATTGGCACGACCTGAAGGACACCGACCTCATCTGGACGCTGTCCGATACCGGCTGGGCCAAGGCCGCCTATGGCAAATTGTTCGGCCAGTGGACCCTGGGCGCGGCGGTGATGCAGCACGACGCCCACGGGAGGTTCGACGCTCCCCTAACCCTGCGGTTGCTGGAGCAGTATGGTGTCACCGTATTCTGCGCGCCGCCCACGGCCTACCGCATGATGGTCTTGGAGGACCTGAGCAGGTATGACCTGGACGGCCTGCGCCACTGCACCGGGGCCGGAGAACCCCTGAACCCAGAGGTGATGAAACAGTGGGAGGACAGCACGGGCCAGGTCATATATGACGGCTACGGGCAAACGGAGACGGTGCTGTTGGCCGGGAATTTCCGCTGCAACGAGGTGCGGCCGGGCTCCATGGGTAAACCCGCGCCCGGCGTTACCATCGGGGTGGTGGACGAGCAGGGCAACGAGGTGCCCACCGGAGAAGAGGGCCAGATCGCGGTCAAGATAAAACCGGAGCGGCCCGTTGGGCTGTTCCAGGAGTATTGGCGGGACGCCGAAGCCATGGAGCGGTCTTTCCTGGATGAGTGGTACCTGACCGGCGACAAGGCGTATCGGGATGAGGACGGCTATCTGTGGTTCGTGGGCCGGGCCGACGACGTTATCATCTCCGCCGGCTACCGCATCGGCCCCTTCGAGGTCGAAAGCGCCCTCATAGAGCACCCGGCCGTGGCCGAGTCTGCGGTGGTGGCCAGCCCGGACCCGGTGCGGGGGGAAATAGTAAAGGCCTTTGTCATCCTGGCCCCTGACTACGTTGCCTCGGACGAGTTGGTGGTCAGCTTGCAGGACCACGTCAGAACTACCACCGCGCCCTACAAGTATCCCAGGGCGGTGGAGTTCGTGACAGAACTGCCCAAGACCGTCAGCGGCAAGATCCGACGCGTGGAGCTAAGGCAGCAGGAATTGGACCGGTCGGCCGGCTAACGGACGATTAGGCGGCCAGTTTTTCTCCCGACACAGGGCCAGACAAGTGTTTGGCCTCGACCTCGTCCAGGGACGCTCGGCACATGGCCAGCATGTTCCGTTGCTGGGTCTCGTCCATCTGGGAGAAGCAGTGGTCCATCATCTTGGGCATGGCCTCGTGCATCATTCCCATCATGCGCTCGGGTTTCATCACGTCGAACATGCCCTCCATGATTTCGGGCATCAACTTGGTCATGCCTTCCGGCCCCATCGTGTCCATCATGAGAGGCATCATCTCGGGCATCATCTTCGCAATGCCTTCCGGCCCCATCTTCTCCATCATCAAGGGCATCATCTCTTTCATCATGGCGGCCATGGCATCGGGGCTTTTTATCTCCATCCAGCGCTTCATCATCGTCTTTTCCAGTCCCATGGAACACCTCCGTTCGTGCCTGTGGGTTTTCCCGATAAGCGCCAAAGCCCAGCCGCATCGATGGCGGCTGGGCTGGTCGATTGGCTCACGGTCCCCGGAACCCCAGGAAGGGATTTAACCCTTCCTGCGCACCAGGGGGTCAACCGGGGATGGAGACCTGTGGCAGGGGTAGTGACGGACTCCGGCGCAGGGGACAAAGTGGTACCAGTGGACGGTTTCCGGCTCAGTCTCCGCGTGCTTGACGATCTCCTCAAGTTCTTTCAGGAGGTTCTTCGGGATGCGCTGAATCGCGGTTTCCGATTCTTCGACCCTAACCGGTAGAGTGGTGGTTGCCATACCGCCGCCTCCTCCTTCCCAACGGCAGCGGACCGTTTGTGGAGTTCGGACCAGTCCGCCGCCCGGGCACTCCAAGTCACTACCATTTTCCCCTTGGTCCGCAAGCGCCATCAGGGCCAACCGGCCCATTAAATCAGGCCAAAGGACCCAAGTTATGTCATGGGTTATACTGGGCCAGACCCATAAATCCGGATGATTGGAGGCCCATAGTGCCCAAAGCGCCGATAAACGGAATAGACCTCTATTACGAGTCCCACGGCGACGACTCAGCCCCCGCCATTGTGTTCGCCCACGGCCGCGGCGGTAACCACATGAGCTGGTGGCAGCAGGTCGCCGCCTTCTCCGGTGAATACCGGTGCATCACCTTTGACCACCGGGGATGGGGCGCCTCCATCGCCGAGCACGGCTCGCCTCTGCGGGAGAACTTCGTTGCCGACCTGACGGCCCTCCTGGACTACCTGAAGATAGATAAGACCTTCCTGGTCGCCCAGTCCATGGGCGGGTTCTGCTGCCTGGGGTTCGCCCTGGCCCATCCCGAGCGGACGCTGGGACTGGTGCTGGGGGATACCACCGGCGGCGTGGCAACCGAGGGGACGCTGGCCGCGCTGCAGAACACCAACCCGCCGCCCGACGGCCCGGCCCGCTCCCTGGCGGCCAGCTTCATCGAAGAGAACCCGGCACTCACCTTCCTGTATCAGCAGATAAACGGGCTCAACCCGCCCCGGGGCGAGGACGGCGTTATCTCCGGGTTCAGGCTCAAAGACGGCCCCAATGTGGAGTCCTTCGCGGGTTGGCAGATACCCACTCTTCTCATAGTTGGCAAAGAAGACGTCATCTTTCCGCCCGAGGTCATCGCCGAGGTACAGAAGGTGATACCCGGCTCCCGGATGGAAGTGATTCCCGGCTCGGCCCACTCGGCCCACTTCGAGAAGGCAGAGATATTCAACGGCTATCTGGCCGAATTGTTCGGCTCGGTCCTCAACGGCAGTGCAGCCGGCGCGGCGGCTGACTAGATAAACTGTCTGAAATCAAAAAAGGCCGCTCCCGAATACCGGGAGCGGCCTTTTTTGTTGCCTGGTTATTTGATGGCGGATTACGGCGCCATGGTGCCGGGGCCCCAGTTGTTGGGGATGTTGATCAGGTTGCTCTCCAGGTTGGTCACATCGCTCTGGCCGCAGAAGTCCATGACCCGGCCGACTTCCTCGCGGAGCAGTTCCAGGACGTTGTGGACCCCGTCCTCACCTTCGGTGGCCAGACCCCAGTAGAGGGGGCGGCCGATGCCGACGGCCTTGACGCCCAGGGACAGTGCCTTCAGCACGTCACTGCCACGGCGCACGCCCGAGTCCAGATAGACCTCACAGTTCCCTTTCACTGCGTCTACGATCTCGGGGACCGTCTCGATGGAACTGAGTGTCTGGTCCAGTTGGCGGCCGCCGTGGGTGGAGACCAGGATTCCTTCCACGCCCATCTCGGCGGCGATTCTGGCATCCTCGCCCACCCGGACTCCCTTGAGCACCAGGGGCAGGGACGACAGGCTGCGGAGCCACTCCAGGTCGTTCCAGGTGATGGGGTCGGCACGGGAGACGTCCCAGCCGGGAGTCTCGTCGGTGCCGGAGATCTCATTGCGGGGCAGATTCAGGTCGCGGAAGTTACCCAATTCCAGGGAGCGCTCGAATCTGTTGCGCAGGTCCCGTTCCTTGGGGCTGGGCACCGGAGTGTCGATGGTCAGGACGATGGCTTTGAAGCCGGCGTCCTCGGCGCGGCGGACCAGCATCTCGGTGAGGGCCTTGCCCCGGTGATAGAGTTGGAACCACAGGGGGCCGGTGGCGGCCTCGGCCACCTCTTCCAGACTGCAGTTGGAGGAGGTGCTCAGCATCATCAGAGTATTGGAACGGCCAGCGGCCCTGGCGGTGGCAACTTCGGCTTCGGGATGGGCCAGGCCGTGGCTGCCGGCGGGGCAGACGAACACCGGGAAGCTGATGTCCTGTCCCAGCATGGTGGTGGCAATCTTGCGTTCTTCCACGCTGCGCATGAAGCGGGGGCGGATGGAGAGTTGGTCAAAGGCGCTGCGGTTGCGCTTGGTGGTGATCTCATCCATGGCGCCAGCGTCGATGAAATCCCAGTTGTCGTGGGGCAGAGCGAGCTTGGCCCGTGCTTCGTAGTCGTAGAGATTGATGGGGTCGTTAGCCATCGGGTCCTCCTGGTAGGTGTGATTGGTTATGAAGTCCTCATCCGGCGCAGCCGCCGGCCCAACCCGTCACATCACAAAAGGAAATACCCCAATGAGGCCAAAATCGGAATTACTCTACCCCGAAGCGGGCGTGGTGGCAAGTGTTCGTCTAAAAGTCCTGGGGATTCGACCCTGAGCTAGTAACGCTTNCCGCTAATAGCGNACGATGCTAATATGTTTAGGCGATGATTAGAACGTTCCGCNACGGGGAAGCAGAGCGCCTTTTCAACAGGCGGAGNTCGAGGCGCNTACCCCCGGAAATGCAGCGGACTGCCCAGCGAAAGTTAGCGGTCTTGGACGCGGNAGAAGCTCTAGATGACCTACGGGCCCCTCCGGGTAACCGGCTTGAGCGCCTATCTGGAGACAGGGCAGGGCAATATAGCATCAGGATCAACGACCAATGTCGTATCTGTTTTAATTGGTCCGATGGCAATGCTGACGACGTAGAGATTACCGACTACCATTAGGGGCCGACCATGAAGACTGAAAAACTGCCACCAGTACACCCCGGCGAAGTATTACTGGAAGAGTTCATGGCACCATGGTCGATAAGCCAATACCGTCTGGCCAAGGATATCGGCGTACACCCACGGCGTATCAACCAGATAGTCCACTGTGATCGAGCCATCACAGCGGACACGTCGCTCAGACTGTCCCGTTATTTCGGGACGTCCGAGCGCTTCTGGCTCAACCTGCAAACCAGGTACGACCTTGAAGTGGAGAAAGACCGCCTGGGCGACAGACTGGAAAAAGAAGTAAAACAACTCTCCAAACAACAGTAAGCGAACAAAAAACGGCCCCGACCAGGTCGGGGCCTCTTTTTGTGACTAGCTTCGCGGCCGAAGGTAATTGCCACGCGGCGAGCGGCAAGCTCAGTCGTCGTCTTGGCCGGGGGTGATGGGCACCAGGCCCGGTATCCACCACGTCTCCCATTGCTCGTCCACCTTGTCCTGGAAGTGCTTGATGTCTTCCGGGGTGAAGTGGGCGAACCGGCCCTGGCGCATCAGGTACTCTTCCACGGGCTTCCGCTTGCGGATGCCCTTGGCGATGGCCCGGCTGGGACCGTTCAGCATCAGTTCACCTTCGGTGACCTCATACTGGATCCACACACCGGTCTCGATGGCCAGCATCCCCAACTCGTGGGAGTACTTGGGATCGTAGTCCCAGCCCTTGGGGCAGGGGTCGAAGCAGTGGAGGAAGGTGGGTCCGCCCACGGTCAGGGCGCGGCGCACCTTGTTGTTGAAGTCCAGACCGTAGGACGCGCAGGCCGTGGCTACGTACTTCATATCCGGGTGGCCCACCGCCATCATGGGGGCCATGTTCTTCTTCCACTTGGTGTTCATGATCCGGGTCTCTTTACCCGGAGGGCTGAACGTGGTGTGGGCGCCCCAGGGCGTGCTGCCCGAAGACTGGATGTCGGTGTTGGCGTAGGACTCATTGTCATAGCAGACGATGAGCAGGTTGTACTCCTCGTGCTGCAAAGCCGCCGATATGGCGGAGAGACCCATGTCCACACCGCCGCCGTCGCCGCAGAAGGCGATGACATTGATGGGCTCGCTCTGCATCTTGCCCTTGCGCATCATGGAAGACAGGCCCGCTGCGGTGCCGATGGCGCCGGAACCGGCCGAACCCAGCTGGGTGTGCATCCACGGCACTACCCACGGAGTGCTGTAGTAGGTGGTGTTGGCCACGTACATGCAGCCAGTGCTGCCCAGCACGATGGTGCGCTGGCCGGCGGCTTTGATCATCAGCCGCATGACCAGGGCCGACTCGCAGCCCTGACAGGTCCGGTGACCCGAGGTATAGAACTCTTCCAGGGGTATATCTTTGACTCCCCTGATGGGGGGAAGGTCTTGCACGGTTGCCATGTTTACTCCTCCCTTACGGAGACCCAGGTGGTGGTCTGTTCGATTTTACCAGTGTCGATGGCTTTTTGAGTGGTCTCAACCATCTCATCTACGTCGGTAACTTTGACTTCCCGGCCGCCCAGCCCGGCGATGAAGTTCAACATCAAGGGCCGCTCCGGCAGGGGATAGAGGGCCGAACGCAACTCCTGGAAGAGCACGCCGCCGAATTGGGGGGAGCCGTAGGAGTAGTCACGGTCGACGACCGCCACGGCCTTGGCGCCCTTCAGAGCGTTCTGTATCTCCTCGGTGGCGAAGGGCCGGAAGAACTTAATCCTCACGAACCCGACCTTCTTGCCGGCCTCACGCATACGGCGGACGGCGACCCTGGTCGGCATGGCCAGGGTGCCCATTCCCACCAGCAGGATCTCGGCGTCCTCGGTCATGTACTCTTCGATGAACGGGCTGGGGTCGCCCCGGCCGAACACCTCTTTGAACTCGTCGTAGGCCTCGACTATGACATCGTGGGTCCGGCGCATGGCCTCGTCAGTCTGGCGCCGGATCTCCATCAGCCAGTCCTCGTTCACCTGGGGGGCGATGGTGATGGGGTTGTCCGGATGCAGTTGCAGGTCGCCCCGGGTGTAGTTGGGCAGGAACTTGCTGACCTGCTCCTGGGAGGGCACCTGCACGATGGCCTGGGAGTGGGTCAGGAAAGACCCGTCGCAGCTGAGGGCGAAGGGCAGCAGGACCCGGGGGTCTTCGGCCACCTTCCAGGCCAGCAGGGCCGTATCCAGGGCTTCCTGGGCGGTGGCGACCCAGTACAGGTGCCAGCCCAGGTCGCGGACGGCCATTGCGTCGTTGTGTTCAACACCGAAGGCGCCGGGGTCGTCGAGAGCCCGGTTGCCCACCATGGCGACAACGGGCATGCGCAGCCCGGCGGTGACGGTGATGGCCTCAAAGGCGTAGAACCAGCCCACACCACTGGAGCCGGAGAAGGTCCGGGCGCCCACGGCGGAGGCGTGCTTCACAATCTCAAACTGGGAGTGTTCGCTCTCGGCCACAATGAAGTCGCAATCGAAGGCGCCGTCGGCCTTGAGACGGGACACGTACTGCATCACCGTGTCGTAGGGTCGGATGGGATAGGCGGTGATGACGTCAACGTCGGCCAGGGCGCAGGCGATGCCCACGGCCTCACTGCCGCTGATTAATTCCTCTTTGGACTCCTGAAAGAGCCCTGACTGTGCGGTGGCCATTAGGCGTCCTCCGTGGCATTGATCTCTTCAGCGTAGCCGCCGACATGGTGGAAACCGTGGCTCCTGGTCTCGGCTTTAGTCTTATCGACCAGTTCGGTCATCCACTTGTTGTAGCCCTCTTTGTCGGCCATCCACATGTCGTACTGGCTGGCGTTGTCGTTGAACTCCGGCTCGCCCACCATGGTCACGCAGTCGGGGACCGGGCAGACCGATTCGCACACACCGCAGCCGCAGCACGCTTCCATGTTGGCGTCATAGAGACCATCGGGGGTCACGTCGAAGCAGGTGTCCGGGCACTGGAGCCAGCAGAGGGTGCACTTGATGCAGGTGTCGAAGTTGATGACCGGACGCATGGACCGGGTGCTCCACTTCTTGAACACATCGCTGCGGCCGGGGGTGTAACCCTCGTCTCCGCCGCGGAAACCGCTGCCTTCCGGCACGGCACGGATGACCAGGCCCTCTTCCATGTTCTTCCAGCCGGGCATGTCGAAACCGAAGGGGGTCTCGGTGTTGCCCTCACCGGGCTCCACGAGGCGGGTGGTGGTCCGGTCGAAGGCCCGCTGGGCGGAGGCGGCCTTGGTGTCGTTGGCCGTCTGCTCCTGGATGGTCTCCATCATGGCTTCCATGCTCACCAGATCTGGACAGACCTTGCATAGAGTGCCCAGCACCCGCATGTCGGTATGGTCATCCTTGTAGACCCATAGACCGGAGAAGCTCACGGTGCTGGGGATGATGGCCAGGTCGTAGGGGGTGTCCTTCTGATGGATATCCTCTATCAGAGAATCGGCGTCCTGGCGGGAGGTCACGATCAGCGTGCCGCCGGGCTTGGTCAGCTCGTTGATGGGCTGCAATCCGTACCAGGCCCAGGACTCCAGGCCCTTGCACATGGTGTCGTCCAGGTTGATGGTGACGTCCACGGAAGTGGCTTCGTAGACGGCCAGGCTCTCTTCCAGTTCCAGGGCGGTGTCGGCGACCACGGCGAATTGCTTGGCCGGGATTCCGTTCCTCTCGGGAGAGTCGCTGTACCGGCCAAAGGCGGTGCCGATCTTGCCGTCTTTACGTGCGGCGAAAACTATGTTTCGGACGATGTTCCGGGCCAGAGTCCGCTGGAATATGCCCCGGTACACCACCTCAACAGCTCGGGTGGCCATAGGTCTCCTCCTCAGCTTTTAGTTCCGGTGAGATTTATCTACTGCTCTATCGCTTTGACGTCTGGCCCTGGGGCCGGGACGTTTCGATACCCTGTTCGGTTATTCGCCAACGGCCGTGGACGGAAAGACCGCCGACGGCTCAACCGCGGTCAGGTGATGCTCCATGGCTTCCCGGGCGCCCCGGTGGTCTCCAGCCCGCACCATCTCCAAGATCTGATGGTGGGACTCCAGGGACCTTTCGGGCCTGCCGGGCTGCTGCAGCGACTGGTCGCAGGACTGACGCAGCACGTCTTCCACGGCGCTGACCACCTTGACCAGAGCCGCGTTGTGGGTGGCGGTGGCCAGGGCGAAGTGGAATTTGGTGTCGGCGTCCACTCCGGTCTCGCCCTCCATGATCTGGCGCTGCTGCTCTTCCAAGATGGCCGCCAAACGCTCCACGTCTTCTGGCGTGGCTTTCTGTGCGGCCAGAGCGGCCAACTGGGGCTCCAGCAGGTGACGGACCTCGAATATGTCTCTGAGCTGTGCCTCGCCCGCTCCCAGTCCGGAAGTCATAAGGGACGTGACGGCATCCAGGCTCTGGGTGTTGATGAACGTCCCGGAGCCCTGTTTGCTCACCGCCAGGCCCTGCAGTTCCAGCGTCCGGATGGCTTCCCGCACCGAACTGCGGCCGACCTTTAACTGTTCGGCCAATACCCGTTCCGGCGGCAGCTTGGAGCCGTGCTCCAGGGTCCCGTTCTGGATCAGGTCGTGGAACCTCTGGACGATGGACTCGTGGAGTCTTTGCCCCTGGAGGTTATGTAATTCGGACTGAATCATCGTTGAACATAATTGGGAACGAAATTGGTCTGACCAATCTCGGGTTCGGCAGGATTATACACCCCAGCCAGGCGTTGTCAAGGCGTGGCGGGCCGGCCGGTATTCTGCCGGTGTTATGGCAACCCGCAAGCCGTCCGAAGGGACGTTAAGTGGACAATAACGGTCCAATTGGTTGGACTAACCACCTAGCTGAGGCCCTCTGCGGGGTATATAATCTCGGCGTGAAACCCCAGCCCCGAGCAGCGGGGCTACCGAGGTGCGCTCAATTTGGATGATGTGATCGTGGTGGGGGCCGGCCCTGCCGGCAATAACGCCGCCCTAACCCTGGCGAAGAAGGGCTACGGCGTTACCGTCATCGACTCCCGTGAAAATATCGGCGATAAGCTCTGTACCGGACTGGTCGGCGAGGAGTGTTTCCGCCGCTACCCCATAGACCCCTCCCTGGTCTACCGTGAGATCAATTCGGCCCGGGTGGTTGCCCCTTCGTTAGAGGGCATCAGGTTCGAGACTCCCCGTCCCGTCGCCCGCGTGGTCAACCGCGTGGCCTATGTTTCATCCTTCGCCGACCGTGCGAGGGAAGCCGGCGCCCAATATCTGCTGGGGCAGCGGGTAGCCCAGGTGGAACAGCGTAAAGACCGTGTCACAGTCGTAACCAACGATGAGACCCTGGAAGCAAGGGCCCTGGTCCTGGCGGCGGGTTTCGGCTCCCAACTGAACCGGCAACTGGGTCTGGGAGAGGCGTCGGACTACGTAGTGGGTGTGCAGGCGTTGGTTGAAACCGAAGGTCTGGAAGAAGTGGAAGTCTACGTTGGCCGTGATGTTGCGCCGGGATTCTTCGCCTGGTTGGTGCCGACCCAGCCCGGTTTTGCCCTGGCCGGACTTCTGGTGCGAAAGAACGCCTTGGAGCGTTTTGACAAATTCATAGCGGCCCGTATGGCAGAGGGCACCGTCAAGGGCACGGCTTCCAAGGCTACCTGCTGGGGCATCCCCCTCCGGCCCCTGCGCAAGACCTACATGGACCGCGTCCTAGTTGTTGGTGATGCGGCCGGCCAGGTGAAACCCACCACTGGGGGCGGCATATTCTACTCGCTGATGGCCAGCGAGTTCGCCGCCGGCGCCCTGGACGAGGCCATGCAAGGAAACCGGCTCTCCGCCACCCAACTGAGCGCCTACCAGAAACAATGGAAGGCCCTGCTGTCCAAAGAACTGGAGGTGGGTTATTCGGCCCGACGGCTCTTTGAGTATTTGGGCGACAGCCACATCAGCTCTCTGGTGCAGCAGGCCAGCAAGAACGGTTTCGTCGCTGAGCTGGCCAACTCCCCGGAGGTATCCTTCGACTGGCACAGTTCCATGATTGGTAAGATCATGGGCCACCCCACCCTGGGCGGAGTGCTGAAACTGGTCAATCCGCTGCTGGCTCGGATGGCCAAGGCCCCGGAGGCAACGGAGATTGCTGTCTCGGAAGAGGTAATGGCAGAGTCCATGTCCCGGGTCTAGCCTTCGTCCCTATCATCGGGCCTCCAACCGTCTACAATTAAACGTAGACGCTCACAAGTCTTGACCCTCCAACCAAGGCGGTGGACCGAATGACTCAGCGGCTCCGGGTTGTCCGTCTAGTTTTCGCGGGCCTCTTCATGAGTCTGTTTTTCGCCGGACTACTAGGGCCGGCCCTGGCCAGCGCCCAGGAACCTCCCCCATCGCCCCATGTCCTTGTTATGACCGTGGACGGCATCATCAACTCCGTCAAAGAAAGGTTCATTTCAAGGGCGATAGAACAGGCCCGGTACGAAGAAGCGGAGCTGTTGGTCATCCAACTGGATACCCCCGGCGGCCTGCTGGGTTCCACCAGGGAGATCGTTGAGCTGATCTTGGAGTCCCCTGTCCCTGTCGCGGTGTTCGTCTCTCCCAGGGGAGCGCGGGCCGGTTCCGCTGGGACCTTCATCACAGCGGCAGGCAACTTCGCGGTGATGGCCCCCGGCACCAACATCGGTGCGGCCACACCGATTTCCGGCACTGGAGAGGACCTGGAGGACACCCTGGCGACCAAGATCGAAAACGATGCCGCCGCTCTGATCAGAAGCATCGCCCAGGAGCGGGGCAGGAACCAGGACAAACTGGAGGAGACGGTCCGTTCGGCTGCCTCGTACTCGGCCCAAGAGGCTTTGGCCGACAACGTGATCGACTTCATCGCCGACGACCTGGATGACCTTCTGGCCAAGTTGAACGGGCTCACCGCGGAGACGTCTCTCGGCCCCCAGGTATTGGACACCCGTGACTTGGTACAACGCTCCTTTGGGAAGAGCATTCTAGAGCACTTCTTGGAGTTCATATCCGACCCCAACGTCTCGTTCATCCTGCTGACTGTGGGCGGACTGGGCATCATGGTTGAGTTGTTCAACCCTGGGCTGGTCGCCCCCGCCGTGGTGGGGGTCATCTGCCTGCTCCTGGCCTTCTTGGCACTGGGCAATCTACCGGTGAACTGGGCCGGCGTGGTGTTCGTCCTTCTGGCTATGGTGCTCATTGGACTGGAGGTGGTTGTCGCCGGATTCGGTATCCTTGGCGCCGGCGCCATAGTGAGCCTGATGGTGGGCGGACTGTTGCTGTTTTCCCAGTTCGGTGACGCCTCTCCGACGCTGCCGGACGTGTCGGTTAACAGATGGCTATTGGCGGGCACCGGGGCCGTGGTCGGCCTATCGTTGGTGTACGTGGTCCGCGAGGCCTATTTGTCCCGCCGCCAGGTGCCGCCGGAAAGGGAGTCGGTCCTGAGCGGGGCCGTGGCCATGGTTACCGGGGAACTGGCCCCCCAGGGCGTCGTCATGGTGGGCAACGAGACGTGGACAGCCATAAGTGGAGATGGTAGTGTGATAGCCGTCGGCGAACAGGTCGAAGTAAGGAGTATGGACGGCCTAGTTGCGACTGTTTTTCGACGAAATGATCCAAATACTCAAGTCAACTCGTAATAGACCTGAACGGGATGGGATTCCCGGACCACGGTAATTCGGGCATGCGAAATAAGATCTAGATACAGTGGGGAGGACGATATGGCATTCGGTCTGATACTCGTACAGCAATACCAACGTTTGGTTGTGCAGAAATTTGGCACCTTCACCGGCACTCGCCGGTCGGGGTTGCACTTTCTGATGCCCATCGTTTACCACGGCACCAAGGTAGACCTTAGAGAGCGGGTGCAGAGGGTGCCGACCCAGAAGTACATCACCGCCGACAACGTGGTGGTGGATATGGACTTCGTCATCTACTACCGGGTGATCGAGGACATGGCCGAACGGGCCGTGCTGGAGGTCCAGAACTTTGAGCTGGCCGTGGTGAATCTGGCCTTCGCCACACTGAGGGCGGTGATCGGCTCCACCACCCTTTCCGACGCTCTGGCCGAGCGGGAGCGGATCAGAGATGCCCTCCAGGTGAGGATGGACGAGGTCACCGAGCGCTGGGGAGTTAAGATATCCCAGGTTGAGATCAATGAGATCGACCCGCCTCCCGGTGTGAAGGCTGCCATGGAACGGGAGAAGTCGGCGGAGGCCATCAAGACTGCAGAGATCACCGAGTCAGAGGGCGCCCGCCAGTCCCAGATCAACCGGGCCGAGGGTGAGAAGCAGTCCAACATCCTCACTGCGGAAGGTGAACGCCAATCGGAGATTCTGCGGGCAGAGGGCGAGCAGCAGGCGGCGGTGCTCCGGGCCCAGGGATTCAGCGAGGCCCTGGAGCGCATCAACGCCGTGGCCAGTTCGGCCGACGGGCGCACCATGAGCCTGCAGTATTTTGAGACGTTAAAGGGTCTGGGTGACAGCCCTTCCACCAAATGGATATTTCCCATGGAGTTCACCTCCATGCTGGGGAATTTCCTGGGGATGGGAGGCTCCCGGGGCAATGGCGACGGCAAGTCTGATTGACCACCGCCGATGGGAAAAAATAAAAAGACCGGGTCTTCCAGTCAATGGAAGGCCCGGTCTTTTGTTTTACACAGCTAGACGGTTTTGGGTTGAATCAGTCCGTAGTTTCCGTCTCCCCGCACGTATAGGACGCCGTGCCGGTCCGACTCAGAGTCTAAGAACATGTAGAAGGAATGGCCGAGGAATTCCATCCGGGTGCCGCTTATTCCACACTCATCGGTTCCATCTCGAATTCCTTGACGCGCACAATCTGCCCGTCCGGGAAAAGGCCTGAGACCGTTTCCAGCCCGCCGGAGGGGTCCTCGCGGGGTCCGGCGTCACCGGGCGAAATCTCCTCCAGCGATTGGTCTATGGCGCGGGCGCCGTGGCGGTTGCGTTCGCTGCGGTAGGCGTGGCTTTTGTACCGTTTGATCTGTTGGTCCAGCGCCTTCGCCACCGAGTTCACCGCCGCCTTGGTATTGGCTACCCTTCGCTGGGCCCGCAACACCGCACCGGCGACATTGAGGGTTACTTGGGCCATGATCCGGTCATTGGCCGATTGGGTGGCTTCGTGGGCCAGTTCTACGGTGGCGTCTGAGATTCCAGGCAGGTGGCGGTTGATTGGCTCCAACTTGGTAGCGATGTGCTCCCGTGTCCTGTCGGAGATATCCATGTTGCGTCCGTGTACATGCAGGTCCAATTTTCACACCTCCTCTGAATGGCCTAGAGAAAGATGGCCGGCTGGATATGGGATGCATCCACCCAGCCTCTTCCCATCCCACCATAGGTTCCTGCCAGAGGTGGGACAAGCCTCAATGTGCCCCCAAGTAATGGGACATCCGGCCCCTAATCCGATGCACCGGGCCACGTTGGTCTGGGCGAGTCAGCTCCAAATGCCGGGGTAAAAGATATCCCCATGGCCGGGCGTAACGTCCTGTCATGGGCATTTTGATTTCCGTTTTAGGGTTGTTAGTTGGGTAGTTTTGGTAGTACCAGTATTCCTTCGTCCGGGTCTCCCAGGACATCGGTGTTGGAGGTTGAGTGTAACTGGCCGGTGTACGCGTTGATTATTGCATCGCAGGCATTCCGGTCCAGGTCGTCGGCGTAGTGCTCCGTTCCTGAGACCAAGGGCGCCAGATGACCGATCATATAGCTCACGCTGGCGGAGCTATTCTTTGGCGGAACCTTGTCGCCAAAAAGCACCGTCTTGGTGGCGTGGGGATAGACCTCGATTACGTTATAGCCGGCGGACATGAGGCCGTGGCTAAGACGCATCCCCCGGTAGATCAGGTCCCTGATGATGGAACCTTTATTTGTGTAGAAACAGCTGATCCCCATCTTGGCCAGTTCCAGTTCCAACAACCGGCCCTTTCTTTCCGGCACCGAGAACCGGCAATCACATGAAGGGTCCAGACAGCAAAACCCGGATGGCAGGTTGAGCGGTGCGCCGATGGCGACCAGGTCAGGCCGTTCCTGTTTCACCATCTTGGCCAGTTCTATATCCTCGTGAAATGAGCCAAGCCAGGTCAATCGCGAATCTGAATCTAATATTGCTGCCGCAGAGGGCTTTTTATTGGATGCCCGTAAATCGACTCCCAAGACTGACATTATGTTCTCCACCTCCGTGAATCGGAATAGGTATCCCCCCGTTTGCGCTAGGGTGCGTCCGCACGGCCTGAGGGATTCCAGTGGAGCTACACAGCCGTGCTACTCATGTTCCGTGGGCGTCCGGTTTGTTTGACGACAAGGGATGAGAGTCCAGATACTCCAAAGCTGCGGAGTACGGGTCTGTCTCTTTTCCCGACACTTCTTCCAGAGTGGCTATTAGGCCAGGGTCGCTTTCCACCCGATCGCGAAGCCGCTGGGACAACACTTCTTCCACCGCCTCCAAGAACTCCCTTTTGCGCTTCGTTCCGCGGCGGTCATCCAGACTGCCGCTGGTGGTGAGGAAATTCCGGTGGTCTTGGATCCGTGACCACAGGTCCTCGATTCCCTGACCGTCATGAGCGGTCGTCAATAATACCGGCGGGCTCCACTGAGGACTGATGGTGGACATTTGGAGCATCCCCGTAATGGCCGTCGCCATTTGGTCTGCCCCGTCCCGGTCCGCCTTGTTCACGACGTAAACGTCGGCGATCTCCATCACTCCCGCTTTCAGTGTTTGGATGGCATCCCCCGATTCCGGGTTCAGCGCTACCAGCACTGTGTCCGCCACACTAATGATGCCTAGTTCGGTCTGTCCGACTCCCACCGTCTCGACCAGGATTAGGTCGATTCCGGCGGCGTCAAGAGCCCGGACCATGCTTTTGACGACCCGAGGCAGTCCTCCCGCTTGGCCCCGCGTGGCCACGCTTCGAATGAATACCCCGGAATCCAGATAGTGGCGCTGCATCCGAATGCGGTCGCCCAATATGGCGCCGCCGCTGAAGGGGCTGGTCGGATCGACAGCTATTATGCCAATCGTTTGGCCTGTCTTTCGCACCAGCTGCGTTAGTTGGTCTACAATGGTGCTCTTTCCCGCGCCCGGAGGGCCGGTGATTCCCACCGTATACGCCCTGCCGGTATATCCGTCCACCGCCTTCATTGTCGCGGCTGCTTCAGGGTCTCCCCGCTCTAACATTGTGATTAGCCTAGAAAGCGCCCTTTGCTCGCCTGCCAATAATCTTTTAGCAATATCAGACATTGTCAGGCGCTCCAACCGGCGCCGCGGGGGAACGGGAAATTCATCTGTGAACCTGAGCGGAATCTAGCATCAGTCAGGCACATGGTCAAGACTGAGTTGCTGATAGTAATGCTCGGCAAATATCGTGTCTCCAAGACGGGCGGGCACTCGCGATTTCGGGATGTCATTGCTGATTTGGACAGGAACCTTGGGAAGTGTTCTACGGTGTGCCGAATACCGAAGGCAGCCGATTTCGGAAGTAGAATAAAGGAATCGTAACGCTGGCCGCAGCACCGGCGAAAGGGGTACTTCTGCCTTGGTGGTGCGGAGGAAATGGGTAACTTCCCGCCGAGTCCCACGACACCTCCCTGTTTCCCAAATCGGGCATCATCGCACCCGGTACCGGTCTAGTGATGATAGCGGGCCTGGTTCTCGAATCCCACAGCGTCGGCCGCCAGGAGCAGGTCAGGACGGTTACCCCAGCGCTTCAAGAACCGGCCAAAGTTCTTTCGGCTCAGCTCATCCCGCTGATTATCGTCCAATTCCGTCCACTGGCGGTGTTCATGCCGGACCAGGGGCAGAGAGGAGTCGGCGACCACCCGGAACCCCTTGTCTTTGAACTGGAAACAGTAGTCGATATCCAGATTGCGGTAGAACCGGAAGCATTCCCGCATCAGACCCACGGTGTTCACCGTTTCGCGGCGGAAGGCCATACAGTAGGCCTGCATGGCGTCGGCATCGCCCTCGTCAACTTCTTCGTGGAAGTGCTGCATGTCGGGGGTGCTGAGGCCCCAGGGTCCGAAGATCCCCACCGTGGGGTCTTCAAGGGTGCGCGAGACCGGGTCCAGGATGTTGCCGGTGATCTCAGCGGACCCATCCAATACCACTATGTTACGGCCCCGGCTTTGCATCAGGCCGATGTTCTTGCTGGCGGCGTCGCCGATGACGTGGTCGCAGTGGATGACCCGGAGGGCTGGGTGCTGCTCCTGCATCTCCTCCAGCAGTTCCCCGGTGCCGTCGGTTGAGCCGTTGTCAATAACTATGGCTTCCACCGAATGGTCTCCGGTGTGGTTCAGCATGCCTTCGATACACCGTTTCACGTCGCTGGGGTACCCATAGGCGTTGAGGATGAAGGTGAAGTCCAGATCGGCAGGCCGGTCCAGATAGGACTCGACCTCGCGCGCTGAAGACACCGAGGCCCACTTCTCATGCTTCAGTTCCAACGGAGTCTTGGGGCGGGCGCGGGTCCCGTTGAGGGTGTCTTCCACCAGATATCCATCCGAGGCGAGTTGGCCTCTCAGTGAATCGGCGGTGGCGTAGTCTGACTTTTCCCGGTGGCCGGCCCTGGTCTTCAGGGCGGCGGAAACTTCTGCCGCCGGGGATAGTTCCGCCGGAGCCCTGTCGAGGTCCAGCCCGAACATCTGATCAAACTCCAGAAGCAGGTCCATCTTAGCGCGTCCAGGCAGTTCAGAGCGCACCATCTCCCAGGTCAGGGCCACAGCGCCGGGCAGGTCCAGATCGTCTTCCACCGTGTTCCAGAACCGTTGCCGGTACTCTTCGACCTCTGTCCCGTGGTTGTTCACCTCCGGCTCCTGGCTCCAGAGCCATATCCTCTGGCGCAGCCCGGTCAAGGCTTTCTCCGCGGCTTTCAGCGAGGTGAAAGTGAAATTCATCCGGTGCCGGTACATGATGGTCATGCACAGGTAGCGGAAGGAAAGGGGCGAGAAACCCCTTTCGATGAGTTCTTCGATGAGGAAGACGTTACCCGCCGATTTGGCCATCTTGGCGCCGTCGGCCAGCAGATGCTGCCCGTGGACCCAGTAGTTCACGTGGGGATGCCCAAAGGCGGCCTCGCTTTGGGCAATCTCATCTTCATGGTGGGGGAATACGTTGTCGATGCCCCCGGTGTGGATGTCGAAACTCTCTCCCAGGTACTTGGACGCCATGGCCGAGCACTCGATGTGCCAGCCGGGGAACCCGGGGCCCCACGGGCTGTCCCACTTAACGTCCCGGCCCTCTTCGGCGGCCTTCCACAGCGTGAAATCCCTGGGGTCGCGTTTCAGGGGGTCGGCTTCGGATCGCACGCCTTCCAGCAGGTCGGCGCCGGTGTTGCGGGAGAGCTTGCCGTAGTCCTGGAAGGAGGGAACGTCGAAATAGAGGTTGCCGCCCTTCTCATAGGCGTGGCCGTTCTTAACCAACGTCTCCACCATGGTCAGCATCTCTGGGATGTGGTGGCTGGCCCAGGGGAATTCGTGGGCCTCAAGGATGTTGAGACGGGCCTCGTCCCTGTGGAACCGCTCCGAATACATGGACGCGATTTCCTGAATCGTCTTGCCTTCGGCCAGGGCCGCCATGATCATCTTGTCGCCGCCGGCCTCCACCAGTTCCTGGCGCATGTGGCCCACGTCGGTGATGTTCTTTATGTGTTTTACTTCCAGCCCGCTGTGCACCAAAGAGCGGCGTACCCAATCGGCCATGAGATAGGTTCGCATGTTGCCGATGTGGGCGTCGCGGTACACGGTGGGGCCGCAGGTGTACATTTGGATGAGCCCCGGCGTGGTTGGGTGAATCTCTTCAACCCGTTTTGCCAGGGTGTTGTAGATGCGGAGCAAAGGGACCTCTTCTACCTGAGGTTACGCCCGCAGGCGTTGGGGCAGTTTAGCACGTTCCAGACGTGGCTGCCATAAGGAAAAGGGGCCTGGGCGGCTAACCGGACAGGAACGGCGGACCGGTGTTCGAGAAAAGCCCAACCTGGACCAGGCCTTTTGGGTCTTAGCTTGGTTATTCCGAGTGTTCCCTGGCTGGCGCGAACAGGTAGAGGATTACCAGCACCAGGACCGTGCCCGCCGTCGAGGCGATGTACATGCCGGAACCCACTGCCATGCCGATGGCGGCCGTGGCCCAGATGGTGGCGGCGGTGGTCAACCCGGAGATGGTGACGCCGCTTCTGAGGATGGTCCCTGCGCCCAGGAAGCCCACACCGGTGACGATCTGGGCGGCTACCCGCGATTGGTCGGCGGTGTCGAACCCAAAGGCCGAGACGACGGTGAACAGGGCTGCGCCCACGGCCACCAGGGATAGGGTTCGCAGGCCCGCCGGTTTTTCGGCACTGCGCCGTTCGTAGCCGATGGCCGCGCCGAAGAGGGCCGCCAGCAGCAGCCGGACGGCAATCTCAATCTCGTCACTGGCCGTTAACGGGAAGATATCTTCCAAGTGTTACGACGTTAGGACTGGTGCTGGACCACAGCCCCGGACAGTTTCATGGCTTCGATCTGCTCCCCGGTGTAGCCGTGCTCGGTGAGGATCTCATCGGTCTCGGCGCCAAGGAGGGGCGTCGGCCGGCCCACCCGCATGGGAGTCTCGGACAGACGGGCGACCGAGCCCAGATGGTCGGCTCTGCCCATGCCGGGATGGTCCCGCTCCACTATGAGTCCCGCCTTGCGGATATCGGGGTCGTCTCGGAAATGATGGACCTCGCGGTTGGCGATGACGCTGACGCCCGTGGGATTGATTAAGTTGGCCCATTCATCCCGGCCCTTGCCGGCCAGAATCTCGGTCAGAGATTCCGTCAGGGCCTCGTCATTGCCATTGGCGGCGACGCTGGAGAACTCTGAAAGCTTAGCCAGGTTGGCCCAGGATTCATCGTCCGGACAGTGGAGGAACATCCAGCCGTCGGCGGCCTTGTAGAGCCGGGACTTGGCTGAGAAACCACGGACGCCCAGGCCCTCGGGCTCGTCCCGGACGTAGCCCTCGTAGTCCAGGAAGTAGGGCGACTGCAGCAGGCCGGCGGTGAGGGCCAGACCGCTGTCCACCCGCTGCCCTTTGCCGGTGCGGTTGCGCTCGTGGACGGCCAGGGCCACCGCGTAGGCGCCCATGAGGCCGGTGCCGTAGTCATTCATGGGGTAGGGCAGTAACTGGGGGGCCGAATCCCGGCCGCCGCGCCGCACCTGGATGCCGCTGGTCGCCTGGGCCAATTGTTCCCAGCCGGGCCGCTCACTCCAGGGGCCGTCGTAACCGAAGGCGTTCAGCGAAGCGTGGATGATGTCGGGCTTGCGCTTGCTCATCTCCTCGTAGCTGATGCCCAGGCGGGCCAGGCTGCTTTTGCGGTTGTTCTCCACCACCACGTCGGCGGTCTCCAGCAGCTTGTAGAAGACTTCGAGTCCCTCTTTGGTCTTCAGGTTGATCTGGATGCTGCGCTTGCCCCGGTTCACGTCGGTGTTGCCGGCGACGTCGTAGGGGCGGGCCGGGTCGTCGATCTTGATGACCTCGGCGCCGAATTCGCCCAGGGTCCGGCCGCAGGTGGGACCGGCCAGCACGATGCAGAGGTCGATGACCTTGAGGCCCTCCAGGGCGTGCATGATGCTTTCGCCGCCGGCCTTGGACGCGGCCAGGGGTGCGGAGCCGTTCTTGATCTCCGCCAGTATCTCGTCGGTGTGCTCACCCAGTTTGGGAGCGCGTCCCTGGATCTCGCCGGGGGTGCCCCGCAGGCGTACCTGGACGCCGGGCTGCTTCATCTTTCCGTACTGGGCGTCGTCAATCTCACGGACCATCTTGCCGGCGATGGCGTGCTCATGGACCAGCCATTCCTCGATGGTCTTGCAGATGGTGCCCACGCCCTTGGCCTCGGCGATGGCGTCCTCCCATTCCAGGGCAGTGCGCTCGGCGTACATCTTCTCGAACCGGTCCTTCCACATGGCGATGGTCTCGTCGGGGACGTCCTCGCCGTAGAGGGCCTGCAGCTCGTCGACCCACTCGGGACGGTTGGCGGCGGTCATAAACTGGCTTACGAACCGCTGGTACATACCGTGGGACTGGAAATACCGGCCGTCGGCGCACTGGTACTGGTGGGACATGACGTTTCTGGGCAGGTTGAAAAGGTCCGGCGGGTTGATGTCGTATAGCTTGACCAGGTGCCTGCCGATGGCCGAGAACATGGCGCTGTGCATGGGCACTTCGATGCGCTGTCCCTTGCCGGTGCGGTCCCGGGCCACTGCGGCCATGGTCACCGATACAGCGGACACCAGGGCGGCGAAGGTGCTGGCTGCGGGCAGGGGCAGGAACAGGGGTTCATCGGCCCCGTCTACATGCTGATAGACGCCTGTGGATGCGGCGACGATGCTCTCCCAGCCCCGCTCGTTCCGGTGGGAACTGTCCTCGCCGAAGCCGGGTATGGAGCAGTAGAGCAGGCCGGGGTTCTCTTTGGACAGAGCGTCGTAGCCGATGCCCAGGCGGTCGGCCACGCCGGGCCGGTAGTTCTCGATGACGATGTCGGCCTTCTTGGCCAGCGCTTGGGCGGAGGCCTGCCCTTCCGGAGTCTTCAGGTCTAGGACCACCGAGCGTTTGCCCCGGTTCCAGGTGGCGAAGGCCGGTTCACTGCGGGCGGGGTCGCCTCCGGGACGCTCCACCTTGATCACGTCCGCCCCCTGGTCGGAGAGCAGCATGCCCAGCATGGGGCCGGGGATGTACTGGCCGAATTCCAGCACCTGCATTCCGCGCAGTGCGCCTTGGGCCTCTGTCCGCTCTGTGGTAGTCATGGCAAATAGTCCTTGTTGTTTGGGATTTGGTGGAGACCGCCTCCACCCGGGGATTGGGGAAATCCTAGCAACGGGTGCTTGGGCCGTCAACCAATTCTGCGACTAGGCCTTCTTGTGCTCAATCTTCACCGAGCGGCCCGTCTTGGCCGACTCGATGACTGCGGAGTTGATCTCCGTTGACCTGAGGCCGTCGATGCCGGAGGCGGCTGGCTCCCGGTCTCCTTTGATGGCGTCTTGGAAGTCGGTTATCTCGTCGATGAAATTGGCCAGGTAGTTGTACTCCCAGGCCTCGGTCTTGTTCACCGTCTCACTGACCACCTCCATGTCGCCCATGCGGGCCTCCCAGACGGTGGCGTGGCCGGTGAACCGCCCGTCGGTGCCGTAGACCGTGAAGTCGTTGAGGGTGTCGGGCAGCATCCGGCCACAGCTGATGTTGGCGATGGTGCCATCCTCCAGCCGCAGGCCCATCGTGGCGATGTGCTCCAGGGGCTGGGCGTCGGTCTGGCCGTCGGTCATGGCCGAGACCTCGGTCACCTCCTGCTGCATTACGAACCGGACCAGGTCGAAGACGTGAACACCCAGTCCCATGATCACCGAGCCGCCGCCCATCTGCTCCGGGTCTTCCCACCAGTCGCGTAGGCCTGTGCGGGGCAGGTGCTCGGGCTCTTTCCGTTCGCCCCGGCCCCAGTGGCCCTGGAGTAGCCGCACCCGGCCAAGCTTGTCCTGGGACACCAGGTCCCTGGCGACCCGATGGGCGGGGTGGAACCGCAGCTCAAAGCCCAGTCCCAGCTTCACGCCGTTGGACTTGCACGCTTCAACCATGGCCGCGGCATCTTCCACCGATGTGGCCATGGGCTTCTCGGAGAGCACGTGCTTCCCGGCCTTGGCGGCGGCCAGGGTGTGGCCCACGTGGGCGGCGTTGGGCGAGGAAACGAACACTGCGTCTATTCGCGAGTCTGCCAGCAGGGCGTCCAGGTCCGAATACCCGGCCTTGGCGCCGTGGGCCTCGGCAAAGGCGTCGGCGCGGCCCTGGTCGCGGCTGAGTACTCCGATGAGTTCGGCGTCGGGTGTCAGTACGATGGCCGGCGCCAGTTTCTGTTGCGGGTGCATGCCCGCGCCGATGATCGCCCAACCTACCGCCACTGTGTGCCTCCCGAGTCCGCCTGGGGTATATCCCCCGGCCGGGATTGTCTGATTTTGATGGGCATCTATAATACCGCCAACAACAACGGGATTACAGGGCGAAGCCAATCGATGGAAAGGTGAAGAGATGGGCGCCGTTACAGATAAGGTCCAGCTGGTCAAGGAAGAATCGGCCCGCATCGCCGAATACCTGAGGAAACTGACACCTGCGGCATGGGAGACCCAGAGCGCCTGCGATGCCTGGCAGGTGAGGGACGTTCTGGCCCACTTCACCCTCTCAATGGACATGTTCGGCGCATGCATCGCCAGGGGCGCGGCGGGCGACGCTGCCCCGCCCGATGGTTCGTCCCTGGCCGGGGAGGGAGACCAGGCGGCCCGTCTGGCGGCCAACGCCCAACGGGCCGTTACGCTGAGAGAGGAACTGGGTGAGGGACTCCTGGCGGCCTACAACGAGCGCCGGGTACAGTTCGATGAGGTGTTGGCTGGACTGTCCGACGGTGACAAGGACAAGCCCTGTTATCACCCCGCCGGGACAATATCGGTGGAGACGTATCTCAACCTGCGGCTCACGGAGCTGATCGTCCACGAATGGGACATCCGCTCGGTCCTGGAGGCGGAACCGGTACTTTCCTCCGAGAGCCTGCCTTCGATAGTAGAGATGTTCCCGGTCTTCGTGGTGGGGCGGCTTTTCGACCCCGGCAACGGTATGCCTGCATCATCACGGTTCCGGTTCGAGACCACAGGCGGTGCGGCGGGCAGTTACGACATCGTGGCCGGCGGCGGAGAGAAGGCGCGCATGGAGACGGCCAGCCACCTGCGTCCAGACGTCATATTGGGCTGCGACACCCAGACCTTTGTGCTGCTGGTCTACGGCAGGATGACGCTGGAAGAGGCCACGGCGGCGGGCAAGATAGTGGCCTCGGGCAACAACGATCTGGTGGCCCAGTTCGGGAGCTAGATCGGTTCGATTAGGACGGCGCTGCCTGACGCCACGGACTTCAGAGGCTCGGTGTCGTCCAGGATCTTGCCGATGATGGTGACAGCGCTGGCTGGCCTGATCTCGTCACCCTGACTGGCGGGAGTCAGCCCGAAGAACAGGCAGAATGCTTGCCCTGGCGGCCAGTAGCCCAGGTCCCCCAGTTCCACCACTTCCTGACCATCTTCCAGGCCGGCGTACACGGGAATCTTAAAGTAGATCTCGTCGCCCCAGGTACTGCCATTGGCCTGAATGGGCAGGGCGTCCCAGACGGTGTCCGCGGTCTCGGTGTCGTTCAACTCCGCGTTGACCGTCACGGCCCCGGCGGTGATGCGTATCGCTCTCGTCATATCAGTCTATCTGGGTCGCGAAGCGTTCTGGCGAATAACCCTTTATGGACAGGGTGGTCTCGCCGGTGGTCATCAGGTCAGCCACGGACTTGCCGATGCCCGGGGACAGCAGGATGCCCTTCTTGCCGGCGCCGGTGGCGAAGTAGACGTTCTCCCAGCCGGGCGCCTGGCCCAAGACCGGCAGCCAGTCGGGGGTTACGGGCCGCAGGCAGGCGGTGTGCTTGGCCAGTTTGGCGTTGGCCAGTTCGGGGAAGACCCGGTCCAGGCGCCGGCGTATCTCCTTGGCCACCTCTTCCGACAGACTACGGTCGAAGCCCTTCCAGTCCTCGGTGGTGCCGCACCAGTTCAGGCCGTCCAGTTTGGGGTAGATGGACGCGCCGCCGCCGGAGATGTCGTAATTGATGGGGCCGCTGTTCAACTCCAGGCGCAGTATCTCGCCTTTGAGCGGGTCCACTGGGATATAGACGCCCAGCCACGCCTCGGCCTTGCGCGACCATGGGCCCATGGCCATGACCACCTGACCGCAGGAGATCTCGCCGTCGGCCAGCATCACCCGGTCCACCTTTCCGCCGGAGCTTTCCAGCCCCGTGACGTTCCCTTCGTGGATGGTGGCCCCGGAGGCTGTAGCGTAGGCGTTGGTCAATTTGTGGCTGTCCGCAGCGGTGTTACCGTAGTCGTAGAGGCCGCCCAATATACCGGGAGCGATGCGGGGCTCCAGCTTGAGGATCTCGTCCGTGTCCATCCAGCGGGCCTCAAAACCGGGAGCGGCGTTCAGCCGCTCGGCGGTCTCCTTGAGCCCATCGATCTCCGACTCTTCCAGGGCCACGTCGATCTTGGCCACGGTGCGGTGCTGGTAATCGATGCCCGACGCGTCTTTGAGTCCGTCGTAGAGTCCGGCGTGCAGCTCGTAGCACTCCCAGGCAAAGTCGCCCAGGGGTCCGGGTATGCCGACGCCCGTCAGCGGGTTCAGCCCGCCGGCGGCGTATCCCGAGGCCTGGTTGCCCAGACCCTCCCGCTCGATGATGGTGGATTTCACGCCCGATTGGGCCAGGTAGTAGGCCACGGCGCAGCCCGCCGCGCCCCCGCCGATGATCGCAACATCCGTGGTTTCAGCCATGTTCACTCCGCCCGTGGCATCCGGTTGCCTTGGGGTCTAAAATAGATGGAGATTCAGGAGGTCTCCATGCCCATTTACGAGTACTACTGCGCCGCCTGCGGCCAGGACTTTGAAATTATCCGTTCGGTCTCCCAGATGGATGAACCGGCCAACTGCACCAACTGCGGCAAACCTGGTGAGCGTCAGCTCTCCAATTTTGCCTTCAAGTCCAACACCTTCACCGCCCCCAAGTTCAAGGCTTCTCTTGAGAAGCCCATGCGTGCCAGGGACACGGAACCTTCCGCAGACTAAGAAAAAGCCCAGGCGTTCCGGAGACACTGGGCCTTCGGCCGGTTAGTTCCCGGCCGCTTTTTCCGCCTGGGCCCTGGCCTCGCCGCAAATGATGCAAGGGCAGGCGGCCCGCAACACCTGGTAGGTGTAGATGCCCGTGTAATGAGTGTCGCTCCACAGGAACTGCACCCCGTAATTTCCCACCGGCATCTGGTCGATGGCCTTCACGTCCTTGGGCACCGTGTCCGGGTCCAAGGTGCGCTTGCCGCTCATCTCGTCCACGCAATTGGCACAGGGACAGCGAAGCCGCAGGTACCTGTGGGGGAAGGGACTGCGGTGGGCGTCCTCCCAGAGAATCACCACCGCGTCGTCTTCCAGGTTTATGTTGTCTGGCTTGACTACTTGTTCCATCTATTTATCTTAAAAGCGGCAGGTCCGCCTGGTATTTAGGATTGGGGCGGGGCTTGGACCTCTGCCAACCGGGCCGGCCGGGGCATCTCATCGGGGTCCGTGGGAATCTCGATGATGCTGGGCTTGCCGCAGTTCAGGGCCTCGGTCAGGGCATTGCCGATGTCCTCGGGCCCCTCCACGTAGAACCCGGCGCCGCCGAAAATCTCCGCGTACTTGTCGTAGCGGGGGTTGGTCACGTCGGCGCCCACGTAGCGTTCGTCGAAGGCGTAACGCTGGTAGGCCTTCTCCGAGCCCCAGATGCCGTTGTTCATCACCACCGTCACCAGGGGCAGGTTGTAGTGGACCGCCGTGGAGAACTCCTGGGCGTTGAACAGGAAACCGCCATCGCCGTTGAAGTTGATCACCGGCCGGTCCGGCGCGGCGAACTTGGCCCCGATGGCGGCGGGAAAGCTGAAGCCCAGACCGCCCAGGTCCAGGGATGTGATCAGGCTGCGGGGCTCGTAGTAATTGAGACGGTCCTGGCCATAGTTGGGGGCCAGTCCGGCGTCCAGGGCGATGATGGCGTCCCTGGGCATGACCTTCCGCAGTTCGGCGTAGGCCCGCTGGGGCTTGATGGGATTGCTGTTGTCCTTGCCCTCGTCGTCCAGCCTGGCGGTGCGGCGGGCTGCCCAGTCGCCGATCTCCGTCACCCATTGTTGGTTGGGCTTGGGCTCCTGCTCCCGGACCTTTTCCAGAAGGCCTTCCATGACCGCCTTGGCGTCGCCTTCGATACCCACGGTCACGGGGTAGTTGCGGCCAATCTCCTCGGGGTCGATCTCGATCTGGACGATCTTGGCGTCCGCCGGGATGAACCGGTTGTCATAGAAAGTCGTCGACTGACTGAGGCGGGTGCCCACGGCCAGGATGGTGTCGGCCTGACGGATGGCTTCGATTCCTTCGGCAGAACCCAACCGGCCCAGGTGGCCCAGGTAGTTGGGGTGGTCGTTGGGGACGGCGTCGGCGCGCCCGTAGGAGGTCACGATGGCCGCGCCGGTCAGTTCAGCCATACGGCAGACCTCTTCACCGGCCGCGCTCCACTGCACGCCGCCGCCAGCCAGAATCACGGGGCGCTGGGCGGCGGACAGTACGTATGCGGCCTTGTCGATGAGTCCCTGGTCGCCCCGGGAGCGGGTCTGTCCCGGGCGGTAGGCGTCGGGAGTCAGCAGGTCCAGCTCCACCTCGGCGCCGGGCAACAGGTCCCTGGGGATGTCGATCATCACCGGGCCCATCTTGCCCGAGGTGGCGACGCGGAAGGCGTGGCGCAGGGCGTCGGGCAGGCGTTCGATCTTGTTGATGGCGAAGGATGCCTTGGTGATGGGCTTGAACAGCGCGACCTGGTCGAATTCCTGGGTGGAGTCGCGGTGCTGGTGGCTGCGGGAAGCGGAAGGCGCCAGCACGACCACCGGCGAGTGGGCCACGTAGGCCGAGCCGATGCCGTAGGTCAGGTTCAGGACGCCGGGGCCGTTGGTGACCAGGCATACGCTGGGCTTGCCGGAGATGCGGCTGTAGCCGTCGGCCATCAGGGCCGCGCCCTGTTCGTGGCGCACGCCGATGAACTGGATGTCGTCACGGTCGTAGAGGGGGTCGAGGATGTCAAGGAAGGACGAACCGACTATCCCGAACATGTGGGAGACTCCCTCCTGCCGCAGCATCTCGATTACGGCGTCTCCTGCCTTCATTTTCTGAGCCAATCCAGTTACCTCCAAAGCACCGGGGTGGATGTTCGTAGTTTTAGGCACTCCTGGGTGTCCCCGTTTCCAGCGGGAATTGATCGCTTGGAAGTTTACCATAACCGGAGGCCAGCCACGCCCAAATTGACGCACCCCAAGTGCGACACTAAAATCGGTGTGCTATCTGAATCTGATCAAACCCCTTCCCTGTTCCAGGGGAAGGTTAGGACGGGGGAAAATGGCCAACGAACACATCTTGGTGGAGAACGAGGAAGGGGTCGCGGTGATCACCATGTCCCGGCCCGAGGTGCTGAATGCCATGAACCACCAGCTGGACATGGAGCTGCACCAGGCTGTCATGGACGCCAACGCCGACGAAAACATCGGCTGCATCGTGATCACGGGCTCGGGGGAGAAGGCCTTTTCCGCCGGCGGTGATATCCACGAGCAGCGGGTGGACGCCCGGGAGCGCACCGAAGATGAAAGGGATATCCGCTCTGCAGAACATTCTCTGTGGATGTACGAGATATCTTCTTCGCCCAAGCCTGTAATCGGCATGATGAACGGTCTGGCCTACGGTGGCGGTGCGGTGCTGGCGTCGTGTCTGGATATCCGGGTGGGCTGCGAGAACACCAAGTTCCGCTTCCTGGCGGCGGCCTACGGGCGCATCAACTGCACCTGGACCCTGACCAACCAGGTGGGCTGGCCCAAGGCCAAGGAACTTCTCTTCACCGCCCGCGTCGTGGAGGCTGAAGAGGCCTACCGCATCGGGCTGCTGAACGACCTGGTGCCTGCTTCTGAACTGCGCGCCAAGACCATGGAGATGGCGACCCTCATCGCCAAGAACCACCAGCCGTCGGTGATCGGCATCAAAGGGCTCTTGCTGCGAGACATGACGCTGGACCTCAAGGGCATGTGGGAGAACGAACGGGACTTCACCACCAACGTCCAGAAGGGCTTCGGCGTCGAAGAGGCCTTCCCCGAGTTCCTCTCCAGAAAGGGCCGTTAGTTACCCGCTGAGCGTCCCCTTGGTGCTGGGGATGGCGGAAGGCGCCCGGGGGTCCGGCTCCAGCGCGTCGCGCAGGGAGCGGGCCAGGGCCTTGCACAGGGCCTCCGCCTTGTGATGGGGGCTGACGCCGGTCATTATCTGGGCGTGCAGGTTGATCTTGCCCTCCAGGGCGAAGGACTCCAAGAAGTGCTTCACCAGTGCACCGGGTAGCGTCTCAACCATGATGTCGTCCAAGGTGGTGTCGATCACTGCGTAGCCGCGGCCGCTGCAGTCCAGGGCCACCATGGCCAGTGTCTCGTCCAGGGGGACTATGGCGTGGCCCATGCGGCGGATGCCCCTGGCTTCGCCGAGCGCCTCGTTAAAAGCCCGCCCCAGGGTGATGGCCACATCCTCCACCAGGTGGTGCCAGCCAACGTGGACGTCGCCCTTGGCCTTGAGTGTTATGTCGATCAACCCATGGCGGGATATCTGGCTGACCATGTGGTCTAGGAACCCGTTGCCGGTGTCCACGTCATAGACGCCCTGGCCGTCCAGGTCCATGGTCAATTTGATGTCGGTCTCGCCCGTCTTGCGCTCTATGGTCGCCGTTCGCCCCTTGGCTGCTGCCGGTCTTCTAGGCGGCATCACTTCCTCCACACAACTCCGCGAAAGCCTGCACCACGGCATCGGTCTCGTGGGGCAAGCCGATGCTGGTGCGGATATAGTCCTTCAACCGGCCCGAACTCCAGTAACGGAGGAAGATCCCCCGGCTGCACAGGCCGTCGAATATCTCTTTGCCCCGTCCCTCGGGCACCTGGCACAGGATGAAGTTGGCCCGGGACGGCCAGGGAGTCAGGTTGGGTATCTTGTCCAACTCAACCATCATCCGATCCCGCTCGGTGACGATCTGCTGCACCCTTTCCAGCAATCCCGGCGTGTCTTCCAGGGATGTGGTCAGGGCCACCTCGGCCGCCAGGTTCACGTTATAGGGCGGTTTCATCGCCATCATGGTGGCGGCCAGACTGGGGTCCATGGCGCCCACGCCGATGCGCAGACCGGCCAGGCCGGCCCATTTGCTGAACGTCCGCAGCACCACCAGGTTCTTGTATTCGGACAGGAGGGGCGTGGCGGTCTCGCCGCAGAACTCGAAGTAGGCCTCGTCCATGACCACCAGCAGGCCGGTGTCCAACAGGGCCCTGGTCTGGGCTTCGGGCACGATGTTGCCCGTCGGGTTGTTGGGTGAGGTCAGGAAGATGATCTTGCTCTTGGAGGTGATGGCGGCCTTCATGGCCTCCAGGTCAATCTCGAAATTCTCGTCCCGCTCCACGGAGATGGTCTCACCGCCGCAGATGCCGGTGGAGAAGGAATACATGCCGAAAGTGGGTGTGGGAGCGATGACATTGTCGCCGATGCCCACGTACATGCGGAGCAGCAGGTCGATCATCTCGTCGCTGCCGTTGCCCGCCACCAGCATTTCCGGGGGCACATTCATGTAGCCCGACAGCACCCGGCGCAGGTTGCGCTGGTCGGGGTCGGGATAGTGGTTGAAATTCTGGAAGTTGGCTAGGGCGTCAGACACCCTGGGAGACGGCCCGTAGGGGTTCTCGTTGCCGTTCAACCGGATGATCTTGTCCGGGGCGATGCCGGCCCGCTCGGCCATAACCTCCATGGGGTCCACGCCCTCGTAGGTGTTCAGGGCCTGGATGTGGGGCAGCATCGCGGGCATATCCTGTCCGTTGTTCTGGGTCATATCTAGGCGCTCTTGGCGATGGAATCCAGCCTGACTTGGATGGCGCTGGCGTGTCCGGTCAGTCCTTCGGCGTCGGCGATGTGCACGGCGGCTTTGCCCAGTTTCTGGAACTCAGCGGGGCTGAGGCCAACCACCGGCATGGTCCGTAGGAAATGGTGCACGCTGAGGGCCGACCCGAACCGGGCCGTGCCTCCGGTGGGCATCACGTGGCTGGGGCCGGCGATGTAGTCGCCCATTACCTCCGGGGAGAACTCACCCAGGAACAGTCCGCCGGCGTGCTTGATCTTGCCGGCCCAGGACCAGGGGTCGTCCAGCAGCAGGCAGAGGTGCTCGGGGGCGATGTTGTTGACCAGGTCCACGGCTTCGGCCAGGGAGTCCACCAAGACCACCCGTCCCTGCCGGTCCAGCGCCGCCTTGGCGACGTCGCCCCGGGGTTGGGTTGCTATCATACGGTCGACCTCGGCTTCCACCCGGTCGATGAGGTCCTGGTTGTCGGTGATCAGGATGGCAGTGGCCAGCGGGTCGTGTTCGGCCTGGGCGATCAGGTCGGCGGCGCAGAAACTGGCGTTGGCCGTCTTGTCGGCCAGGACGATGGTCTCAGTGGGGCCAAAGACGCCGTCGATGTCCACCTGGCCTTGGACCAGCTTCTTGGCGTAGGCCACGAAGATGTTGCCCGGCCCGCAGATCTTGTCCACCTTGGGCACAGACTCGGTGCCGTAGGCCATGGCCGCAATGGCGGGCACGCCGCCCACCTGGTACAAGGCGTCAACGCCCGCTATCTCGGCGGCGACCATCACGGCGGGGTTGAGCGCTTCACCGCGCAGCGGCGGAGTGCAGAGGATGACTTCATTCACACCGGCGACCCTGGCGGGGACGGCGGTCATCAGCACGGTTGAGGGGTAGGCGGCGCTGCCGCCGGGGGCGTAGAGGCCCACCCGGTCCAGGGGGCGTACCAGTTCACCCAAGCCCTGCTCCCGGTCCACCCACTCGCCGGGCATGGTGGCCTGGTGGAAGTCCCGTACCCGTTGGGCGGCAAGTTCCAGGGACTCGTGCAAGTCTTTGCTGATGGAATCCCTGGCCTGGGCCATCTGCTTCTCGGTAACGCGGAACTCCTCCAGGTCGGACCCGTCCAGGAGCTTGGCGTAGCGCAAAACTGCGGCATCGCCTTCCCGGCGCACGTCGCCCAGCATCTGCAGGACCGACTGCTCGGCGGTCACGCCCTTGCCGAAGGCTTCCTCGGTGCGGGCCAGGACCGTCTCGGGCAGCGAGTCCATGTCCAGGGGGTCTATGCGGACCAGGACGTTTTGTGCGTTCTGGACTCCATGTATCACGTTAAGGGCCAAAAGGTTTCTCCAATCCTACGCTGTTAGTCCGGCACGAATCCCCGGACCTGGGTTATAGTGGCGGCCAATGCCCGTTCTTGGTAGGCCGTCACGTCCCCCTCGGGTACTTTTTCGTAGACCTGTTCCAGGCTGCGGGGCATCCCTTCCAGGAAGCGGCCCACCGTCTTTTGCACATCTTCGTCATCACGATACAACCGGTTGAGTGCGCCTTTCAACCGCTCCCAGGTGAATTCCCAGACCTGGAACCGGCCGACGCGGTCTCGCCATTCGGCCAGTAGGCCGTCTTCGAAGAAGGGCATGGACACATTGTGGTCGGAGCAGGCCAGCCACTTTTCCGGGTGGGCGTCGCCGTTGATCTGGGGCAAGGCCTGGCGGTCCATGTCCAATTGCATGGCTCGGTCCCAAATGTTGGCTTCGATCTGGTCGTCCGTCAACCGGCTTTCTTCGGCCGTATCGAAATGGGGCCGGAAGACGCTGGTGATCCAGACCTCATCGGCGGCCAGATGGCAGACGTAGCCCGCCAGGAAGGCCCGAGACGCCGGCGACATATCCTCGCGCAGTTCCGGGTGCATCCGGAACATGGTGCTGGTGCCGGTGCCCACTTCCTCCACCGAGAGGGGTGCGAAGTGGGTCTGCTCCCTGGGCCACCGGGTCATGGCGCGGATATCCGGAGCGGTCGAGCCCAGGTAGTAGGCGCCCATATGGTCAAAGACGTAGCTGCGGTCCAGTTGTTCGGCCACTTGGTTGGCCAGGTGTATGTGCATCGGCAGGTTGGGCATACTTACGCGCCTTCGCCGAAAAGTGTCTTGTAGGCCTCGGAGTGCCCGTCGAACAGGTAGCTCAACTGGGAGGCGGCAACATCAACGGCCCCGCAGTCGCGGAGGTGGTCGACGGCCTCCAAAAGCTGGTCCTTCTGCACCAGCAGACTCACGTTGAACCAGTCCTGCTCTTCCACGTTGTAGACCCGGGCCACGGTGGGTCCGCGCAGTCCCGCCAGATCGGGACGGGCCAGCACGGTGGAACTTACTTCCTCGGGCGATGTCCCGCGCACGTTGGCGGTGACCCGGTAGAAGGGCTCGGCCCTCAGGTGGCCCTCCATCAACTCGACGATGGAGCGGGCCAGGCCCAATGCTTTCTTCGAGGCTGACAGCAGTTCCGGGTTGGCGATGAGGCAGGCTTGGGAGGCGAGGATCGTGCCTTCGTCCAGGGTCTTTAGCTGGTTCTCACGCAGGGTCACGCCGCTGGCGGTTAGGTCGGCGATGAGGTCGGCGTAGCCTGCCGCAGGGGCCGCTTCCATTGCTCCGCTGGCTGGCACTAGGGTGAAGTAGTTGATGCCCCGCTCGAACAGGTAACTGCGCAGGAGACGGGGGTATTTGGTGGCGATGCGGAGTTGTTTCCCTTCTTGGCGGAACTCCAGGGCCAGGTCGGCCAGGTCGGAGAGGGATGTCACGTCCATCCATGAGTTGGGGACGGCCATGACGAACTCGCAGCGGCCAAACCTCAGGTCTTCTATGAGGACCGCAGCCCTGGACTCGTCGTTGCGGTATTCCAGCACCCTGTCCAGGCCCGTTACGCCCAGTTCGGCGCTGCCCTCTTCCACCTTCTGGGTCACGTCGCCGGAGCGCTGGAACAGTACCTCGACGCCGGGAATGGATGGGACCGAGCCGGTGTAGCGGCGCGCGTTGGGCCGGGAGGCCGGCATGCCGCAGGCCCGCATGAAGCTCAGGGTCGAGTCGTACAGTTCGCCGTCGCTGGGGAGGACGATCCGCAGCGGGCCCTGTCCGTTATTTTGGTCTTGTTCAGCCACTGTCTTCTAGCTTGCGCCCAAAGAGATCAATGCGTCCAGGTTGTAGGCAAATCCCAGGGCCGGTACGGCGTTTTCGCCGCCCAGAGCCCGGGAGAGAGTGTCGTACCGGCCGCCGCCGCCCAGAGCGCCGGGCCAGCCAGGGTGACTCACTTCGAATATCACGCCGTTGTAGTAGGCCAGTCCGCGCACCAGACCAAAGTCCAGCACCAGCCGGCCCTTGGATTCCCCGCCGTTGGACATGAGGCCTATGACCTCGGTCAAACGGTCGGCGGCACTCTGGTCGGATCCAGCGGAGGCCAGGACCTTTTTCACGGCGTCTAAGGCCTGGGGAGGTTGCCCGTTGATGGCGGCCAGGTCGCTGGCAAGTTCCAGTCCCTGGCGGAATTTATCTTCGCTGTCTGTGCCGCGAATCTTGTGGAGCAGCCGCTCCACCACCTCTTCGGGGGTGCGCTGGCCCAGTTGGTCGGCCGAGTTCCATTGCAGCAGTCCCAGCAGCACGGACCTTGCCTGGTCGTCGTCCAGGCCCTTCACCGCCTGACGCAGCGCCGCGTCCTCAGAGTCACCCGAGCCCCCATTATTGGACCCGTTGCCGCCCACAACGTGCAGGTGCCTGTCCTCTTCCAGGAACTTGGGCACGGCGGTGCGTCCCTCCCGCAGGAGGGGCATGCTCTGGATGATGAAGGACCGGGCCCGGTCGGAAACGCCCACCGAGTCCAGGAGTCTGTTCAGGATGTCCAGATCGGCCAGACGCAGGCTCCAACCGTCCAAGCCCAGTTTGTTGGGCACCGCCACGGCCAGCTTGAGCAGTTCCACGTCGGCAGTAACATCGGATGAGCCGATGAGTTCGCCGCCCACCTGGGTGAATTGGCCGCTGGCCTCTGGGTGGGAGGAGTCGTAGCGGAATACCGGCCCGCAGTACTGCCACCGCGCCGGCAGATCGATGCCGGAAGCGTTCTCCAGATAATGCCGCATGATGGGCGAGGTGAACTCGGGGCGTAGGCTCACTGCGTTACTGCCCGAGTCGATGAAGCTGTACAACTGGGAGGCCAGTTCCCCGCCGGACTTGCGCAGGAATAGTTCGGTGGATTCCAGCACCGGGGTCTCCAGCAGCCTATAGCCGTACTCGCCCAGCAGCTGGCGCAGCCGTTCCTGGAGTTCCTGTTTGCTGCGCCAGGACTCCTCGGAAAGGTCGGTCATACCCTGTAGGCGGGAGACTGTTTCGGTGGACTGGGTAGGTTGCCGGTTCATCTATGGTGCCGAGATCCAGACAAAAATAATGACGCCCCGATGATAGTTAGACGAGAGATTTGGCCGTCAAATCGAGACGTCGTGGGACTCTGGATATTGTACATCAGCCCCACTGCTACTTCCAAGAACGGCGGGCGTCCAAACACGTTGGGGAAGGGAGAGATTCGTTACTAAGGGTGGGCGTTCAGTCCGCCGTCCACGTACACCGGCTGGCCTGTGGAGTAGTCGCAGTACTCCGAGCAGAGGTAGACCAGCAGCGGCCCGATGTCGTTGGGGTTTCCCTTACGCCGCAGGGGCGTGTAGCGTACCAGCAGCTCTTCCTGCTGGGACTCCAGGGACTGGCCCTCGGTGTCGATGAGGCCCGTGCCGATGGCGTTGATGCGGATGTTGAACCGGCTCCATTCCACCGCCAGGGACCTGGTTAGGGACAGCACGGCGGCTTGGCTGGCGGCGAAGGCGGAACCGTTGATCATGCCCCTTTCTGCTAGCTCGGAGATCATGTTGACCACCCGGCCGTACTCGGCATGGGCCATGCGGGGCAGGACCTGCTGGGAGAGCAGGAAGGGCGCCTTGGCGTTGCGGGTTTGGACGGCGTCCCAATCGCTTGCCGATATGTCCTCCAGAGGCTGGGCGTAGGCGCTCCGGGCGTCGTTGACCAGGATGTCCACTTTGTCGTGGGACTGGTCGAACTGGGCCATGACGTTCTTGGCGCTGTCGGGCTGGTTGGCGTCCATCACCGCCCCGGTTGAGCCTGCGGGCAGGGATGGCAGCACGGCATCCAAAAGGGCCTGGGTGCGGCCGACGGCGAACACCGCGGCTCCAGCCTCGGCCAGAGCCTGTGCCAGGAAGGGCGCTTCCTTGCCGCCGGAGGTCGAAAGTATGGCTGTCTTGCCGGAGAGGTCGTACTCGGGTAGGACCGGCATCTGTGGGTACTCCTGGAGCCCGGACTCAAGCCGGGGCCTTTATGTTATCTAGGGTTCGAGGGCGATTATCGGCGCGTGGCCCGTGGGGGTGATTCCCGCGGTCAGACCGCCGCCGTCGGCGATGAACATCTCGCCGGTCATGTAGTCTGAGGCTGCCGAGGCCAGATAGACGGCAAGGGGGCCGAAGTCTTCGGGCTTGCCCAGCTTGCCGTTGGGCAGGAACTCGCCGCCCCTGGGTAGGCTGGCAGCCATGGTGTCGGTGGCGCCGGTGGGTACGAAGCCGGGCACGATGGTGTTGGCGGTGATGCCGTAGCGGGCCAGGTTGAAGGACAGCACCCTGGAGAGTTGGATCATGCCGCCCTTGCTGCAGCAGTACATGTATATCTCGCGGCCGCCGCGCAGTCCGAAGCCCGAGGCCACGTTGATGATCTTGCCGTGGCCCTGGTTGACCATGGTCTGGGAGACTTCCCGGGCACAGTAGAAGGCCCCGGTGAGGTTGACCCGCATGATGCGGTCCCATTCCTCGTCCGTGTGGTCCCAGATGGGTTTGCGCACGTTATCGGAGACGGCGCCCGCGTTGTTCAGTAGCACGTCTATCTTGCCGAACTGGTCCAGGCAAGTCTGCATCAAGGTGGCCACCTGGCTGGAGTCTGTGACGTCGGTGGCCACAGATGTGGCTTTCACGCCCAGACTCACTGCCTCGGCGGCGGCTTCTTCGATGGGTCCGGTGCGGCGCCCGGCGATGACCAGGTCGGCCCCGGCGCGGGCCATGTCACGGACCATCGCCCGGCCCAGGCCGGTGCCTCCGCCGGTGATGACCACCGATTTTCCTTCCAGGCTAAATGATTCCAGCATTCATCCCTCGTAGTTGCTCGTGCGGGGCTATTGGCTGCCCAAGGTTACGTCCCCGGCAGTTAGTGTCAATAGAGAGCCGTCGTCCTGGCGCAGCAACAGGTTACCCAACTCATCGGTACCCTCGGCCAGGCCGGTGTGGGTGTCTTCACCCCAGGTGACAGTCAGCCATTGGCCCATGTTCTCCAGCAGTCCCTGCCACTCGGCGATGGGTGACTTGTTTTGACCCAGGGCCAGGTACAGGGCGTCCAGGTCCATCAGAAACTGACGGAGCAGGTCTTCCCTGGGGACTTCGCGGCCGGCGGCGGCATTGACGCTGGTGGCGAAGGATGAGATCGCATCGTCCTGGCTGGTGTCCAGGCTCACGTTCATGCCTACGCCGAGCACAGCATACCATACGGTATCCCCGGCTATGGCGCTCTCAGCCAGGATGCCGGCGGCCTTACGCCCGCCGATCATCAGATCATTGGGCCATTTGATCTTGGGGTCCAGTCCGGTGGTCTTGCGCACGGCCCTGGTGGCGGCTATCCCGCCGATGATGCTGATGAAGGGGAGTTGCTCCAGTGTCGGCCGGAACAACACCGATACCAGCAGGTTCCCCGGCTGTGATACCCAATGGCGGCCCTGGCGTCCCCGGCCCTGGTTCTGCACCTCGGCCACCACCACCGCGCCTTCCTCGGTGTCACCCTCGCCCAGCTTGGCGGCTTCGTCCATGGTGGAGGACAGCTCGGGGTAGTAGAGCAGCCGCCGCCCTACGATGCGGGTGAACAACCCCTGACGCACGGTGGCCGCTACAAGATTAGGGGGCATTTCTCGTTCGTTTCCGGTAGGAGTGTATGGCTATAAGGGCCCGAATCATCCGTTCGTCCTGAGCCTGTCGAAGGGCCTTGGATTCGGCGCGTCCATGGTTCGACGGGGCTCACCACGAACGGTTGTGGGTTGGGTACTGCTCAAAACGTATTCTAGTTCTGCATGCAGACCGGTTCTATAGCGCGGACAGGTCCATTGCCCGCCTACCAGGCGTGTTCCAGTTTGTCCTTGAGGATATCCACCAATTGGGAGACGGGCACCCGGGACTGGTTCATGGTGTCCCGGTCGCGGATGGTCACCTGGTTGTCGTCGATGGTATCGAAATCGATGGTCACGCAATAGGGTGTGCCGATCTCGTCCTGGCGGCGGTAGCGGCGGCCGATGCTCTGGGCGTCGTCGTACTGGGTGCGGAAGTTTTTCCGCAGCAGGTCGTAGACCCGGCGGGCCGTTGGAGTCAGCTTCTCGTTGCGGCTCAGCGGCAGGGCGGCAACCGTCACCGGGGCCAGGCCCCGGTGGAGGTGGGACACCACACGTACCGCATCGCCGTCGGGTTCCTCGTCGTAGGCGTCCAGCCAGAAGGCCAGGGTGGCCCTGTCAACGCCGCCCGAGGGTTCAATGACGTAGGGCAGGTAACGCTGTTCATCGCCCTCTTTCACCGTGTCGTCGAAGTAGGTCAGGTCCTCACCGCTGGACTCCATGTGCTGGCGCAGGTCGTAGTCGGTGCGGTCGGCGATGCCCTCAAGCTCGGCCCAGCCCCAGGGGAAGCGGTACTCGATGTCGTAGCAGTCCTTGGCGTAGTGGGCCAGCTCGTCGTCGCCGTGCTTGCGCAG